>JAISVR010000038.1 GCA_031271465.1 Prevotellaceae bacterium
CTACATCGGCTATCATGAGGGGATAGACGAATGCATCAGGGGAAATTTCAATACGCTGACAATGTCGATGGACTTCTATCTCGACCTGGTGAAGCTAACTCATGAGTTTGACTGGTAAAAGAAGCTGTCCTAAAAAGAACGCGGATAACGCAGATGACGCGGATTTAGGCAGATAAAATTTTGATACGGATTGTAATCCTTAGATATTCATTATACTTCCCAACATACTATTATGCTGCTCTGCAGCTTGTTTATTGGGCTAATAATGGGCTACAAAGATTTATGCTGCGCTGCAGCTAATTTTAACCCCTCGCCCTTCGGGCACTCCCCTTGAAACAAGGGGAGAGTTATGCACAAACAGTCTTTATTGTACAAGCACGATGCCTGTGCAACACTGTCCCCTTTTTTAAAGGGGACGAGCGAAGCGGAGGGGTTAATAATAAAAAAGAGTACATATTCAGGTGCATAGCACCGAAACAGCGTTCAGCGAAGCTAAATATTGCTTTTGGGGTAATCTTGCACACAGGCATACTATTCACTTATTTCAAATCTGCGTTATCCGCGTCATCTGCGTTCTAAAAAACTTTTGGGACAGCTTCTTTTTTTACTAAGATACTGTGTAATCTATTTGGTAGATTTAACCCCTCGCCCTTCGGGCACTCCCTAATAGTATTAAAAACCCCTCCGCTTCGCTCGTCCCCTTTAAAAAAGGGGACAGTGTTGCACAAGCATCGTACTTGTACAATAAAGACTGTTTGTGCATAACTCTCCCCTTTTATAAAGGGGAGTACCCCAACGGGGGGAGGGGTTTAATACTATTAGGGAGTGCCCAACGGGCGAGGGGTTCATAATAAAAGTACCCCAACGGGGGGAAGGGTTAATATATAGGGGGTGGTATTTATAAAATCCTTTCATTTTTCCCGTTCGGGGCGCCCCGAGAACTAAAAGTATTTACTGTTCATGCATTCGGGGCGCCCCGAGAGCTAAAAGCATTTACTGTTCATGTATTCGGGGTGTCCCGAGAGCTAAAAGCATTTACTGTTCATGCATTCGGGGTGTCCCGAGAGCTAAAAGTATTTACTGTTCATGCGTTCGGGGTGCCCCGAGAGTTAAAATAGTTTAATATTTATACATTCGTGCTGAGCTTCGAGTTAAAATTATTTAAGGAACATGCCTCCGGGGTAGCCCGAATACAGAAAATAATCTACATTTGTGCGCTCGGGGTGCCCCGAGTGCATGAAATAAAAAAAAATTAACAATTCGGGGCGCCCCGAACATATAAATATTATACATATAAACCTTAAAGATTAATGAATTATGAATGTAAAAGAAATTATCCAAGATTTGGAGTTAAGTCGCTTGCGTCAAACTGAAGCCTTGGGATTTTTCCAGCGAGTATCCGAACCGTTGAAAACCTGTGAGGCTGCACAGTTCAAACCTTTTTTCCAACAGTTTGAGGCTGATGTGGCAGTTTTCGGCAGGGCTGTAAACCCGCAAGTCGGCAGTGCCGAAACCGTACTGCTTACCGAATTTGATAACCGTCGCGACAATGCCATTGACGGACTTTTCGGACAGGTAAAAGTAATGTGTATACACTTTGATGTGGAAATAAAAGAAGCTGCCCGGCGCTTACATGCTATCACGGAAAATTATGCTGATATTACCCTCCTGCCTTATATACAGGAAAACGGTAAAATAGTAGCCTTGCTTCGCGATTTAGATGCTACACAGGCTAAAGCCGACCTCACAAAAATCGGAGCTGCCGGTTGGGTAACGGAGATTGCTGCTGCTAACGAGGTTTTTATTGCCCGGTTTGACAAACGCAACGAGGAAGAAACCCGCATAACCGGACTGAGTCTTGATTGCCGCCGCGCGTGTGAAAATTCCTACCGTTCGTGTGTGAAAATGATTAATGCACTGATAACCGTCAACGGTATTGAGGCATACAAAACGCTTGCCGATGCTTTGAACAACCTGATAGATTACCAGAAGCAGGTGTTTGCCATTCGCGACGGTCGAAATAAGAATGATAAGGAAACAGGCAAATAATATTAATGGTGGGGGCTTAGGCTTTTGAGCTCCTGCCATTTTTTTAGGATTTATATAATCGCGCGTAGCGGCAACGATTTTGTTGCAATATTAAATAATAAAAGAAATACGCAGATAAAAAAAACGGAATTAAAGTTCAATACCTTAATTCCGTTTTTGTGTTTTTGAAACATCTTATTTAGATGCTTCAATTGATTTTTTGCGGAAATCTTTCAACGCTTTGTCGATAGCAAGAGATGTTTTTCTTGCGCGAGTTCCGGCAGCTTTGTTAGCTTTTTCCAACTGTAATGCAGCATCAATTTTGAAATCATCAAATAATTGGTGCAAGTCCTTTACTAAATTTTGCATAATCGTATTTTTTTAATGGTTTAACCGGCTGCAAAGATATACTAAAAACTCAAAGATGAAATATAAAAGATTCTTTTTTTTGTGAATCTTACAGTGATTACGGTAAATTATCCGATTCAAGCTCCAAGTTATGTTATCGGTAAACTAAATCCCGTTTTTTTTTTATGTGTATTTTGTTTATTTTTGCATGTTTAAAAAATAAAATCAACTAAAAAACAATTCAATTTTACAACGATGAAAAAAGCATTTTTAAGTTTAAGTTTGTTGCTCTCTTTGGGTTTAACAAGCGTAGTTGCGCAAGATTATGCGGGTACATATTTGGGTACGCTGACTTTGAATCCTACCGTATTTACCCTTGGCGATGCAAGTGATATAAATCTTGAAATTCCCAATCAGGAACTTCAAGTGAGTACAAACCTGGTGGGGTTGTACCAGATTCCTGTCTTTAAATCGAGCGACCCTGTTAATATTGGTTTTCCCCAAGCCGAATTTGCGCAAAACGGAGATATTTCAGCCCCCAATATAGATGGTTCTACGGGCGGAGTTCCGGTTACATTCAGTGTTATTTCGGGCAATATTTCGGGTAATACTATAAATTTTGTTTTCCGAATGGTTGACAAAGAAACAGGTGGTACGCATGCAGATATAACTGCTACTTATACCGGAACAAAACAAAGCTCTTCGGGTATTGACGACGCATTGCGTGCCGGTAAAACTGTTGCAGGTATATACAGCATTACGGGACAGGAATTGAACGAAAAGCCGCAGAGCGGTGTGTATATCATTGTATATGATAACGGAACGACAGAAAAAGTAATGAAAAAATAAAATAAATCGGGTAACAAAAAAGTCCTCTTCATTTTTGAAAAGGACTTTTTTTTATTCTTCTGTTTTACAATGGTATATTCCCGTGTTTTTTTGCCGGATTGCTGCGGATTTTGGTTTGCGCCATATCCAAAGCTTGGATAAGCTTGGTGCGCGTTTGTGCCGGCAAAATAATTTCGTCTATATAGCCCAATTCGGCAGCTCGATAAGGGTTCGAAAATTTATCTTCGTATTCGACAAGGGCTTTGGCTTTCGCCTCGTCGTCAGCCTTGCGGTAAAGTACATTCACCGCACCCGATGCACCCATCACGGCAATCTCGGCATTGGGATAAGCGAAGTTAATATCTGCGCCTGTGTGCTTGCTCGACATCACAATATAGGCTCCTCCGTAAGCTTTGCGAGTGATAACAGTGATTTTTGGTACCGTAGCCTCTACATAGGCATACACTACTTTGGCTCCGTGGCGGATAATTCCATGATGCTCTTGCGTACAGCCGGGCAGAAAGCCGGGTACATCTTCAAAAGTAATCAGCGGGATATTGAAACAGTCGCAGAAACGGATAAAACGCGCAGCCTTATCCGAAGCGTCAATATCCAATACGCCCGCCAAGAAAGCAGGCTGATTTGCCACAATACCTACGCTTTTCCCTCCCAGACGAGCAAAGGCAATGACTACATTTTGCGCAAAATTAGGCATTACTTCAAACAGGTGCCCGTCGTCCACCACCGATTCTATCAGTTCTTTAATATCATAAGGTTTATTTGGGTCTTCGGGAATAAGGGTGTTTAACCTTTCGTCTTCGCGTGTAATCGGGTCGAATGAAGGTGTTGCGGGAGAGTCTTCCATATTGTTTGACGGCAAGAAACTAAGCAATTCGCGAAGCATCATCAGCGTATCTTCCTCATCGTTGCCAACAAAATGCGCCACACCGCTCTTGGAACTGTGTACGGCTGCACCACCGAGTTCTTCTTTGCTTACATCTTCGTGGGTAACGGTTTTTACTACATCGGGACCGGTTACAAACAAATGGCTTTTTTCTTTTACCATAAAGATAAAGTCGGTCAGTGCAGGCGAATAACATGCGCCTCCGGCACATGGTCCCATAATAACGGACAGTTGCGGAATAACGCCCGACGAAATGGTGTTTTGGTAGAAAATATCTCCATAACCTGCCAACGATGAAACTCCTTCTTGTATGCGCGCGCCTCCCGAGTCGTTGATAGCAATAATAGGCGCACCCATTTTGATTGCCATCTTTTGAAGCTTCACAATTTTATTGGCGTTGGTACGGCTTAACGAACCACCAAACACTGTAAAATCATAGGCATATACATATACCAAACGACCGTCTATTTTACCATATCCGCCTACAATACCATCGCCGGCAATATGCGTTTTGTCCATGCCGAAGTTTTGGCAGTTATGAACTACAAATTTGTCCACTTCGACAAACGACCCTTTGTCCAAAAGCGTATCAATGCGTTCGCGGGCAGTCATTTTGCCGTCTGCGTGTTGTTTGTCTATTTTGTCTTGTCCGCCGCCAAGCAAAGCCTGTTCGTTCTTTGTAAGAAACTCGCTGTATATTTCTTTGTTTGTTTTCATAAAATTTTAGTTTAACGGAATAATGATTATGTGGCGTTTTCGTCATTGCGGGCTTGACCCGCAATCGCATAATAACGATAAATCACTTTGACGATACCGCGTCAAGCGCGGTATGACGAACCCGTTTTGACTTGAATACTAAATATTAAATTCGGAATATTGAATAACTTATTCTTCGTTTTCGGTTGACGAGAGTTTAATTAAAAGTTGTCCGCCCGCTACGCTATCTCCTTCTGCTACATAAATGCGCTCTACAACGCAATCTTGTTGTACTTTGTACTCGTTTTGCATTTTCATGGCTTCAATAACGATAATGGATTGTCCGGCTTTTACTTTTTCGCCTTCTTTCACCAAAATCTTTACTACTTTGCCCGGCATTTGCGAAATGATAGATGATTGCTGTTCATCTGCCGAATCTTTTTGACGATTTTGCTGATATTTGCTTTGCGCATCGATAATCTGTACCAGAAACGAAGAGAAATAAGTATTCACCTGATATTCTTTTCCGTTTTCGGCACGCTTCAACTCGGCGTTATACGATTTTCCTTCGTGAAGAATGGAACACAATCCGTTTTCCGCCATCACAATATCTACATCAAATATCGTGTCGTCAATACGAATTTTCACCATATTGTCTTCTTTGCTGATTAATTCGACATCAGCTATTCTATCTCCTACTTTTATTTCCATACTTAATTAGTTGAAAACTGAAAACTGAAAGTTGAAAATTAAATACAGTTTTCAGTTAGGAATTATTTTTGAAGTGATGTTTTTGTTGTTTTTACAGTACTGGCTAATAACTTAATTAATTCGGAACAATCTGTATGCATCGAATTAAACTCTATTACAGATAAAAAATCACTGTCCTTTAGTAACATTAGCCAATATTCTGTTTCATTTGCCTCTTTCAAAGCAATATTCATTTTATTTAAAAAATCAGGTTTTGATTGCGCATGTTCGGCTTCTTTGATTAAAGCTCCTATTGCGGTACCGCTTCTTAATACTTGTTTCGCTAATACAAATTCTTTCTTTTCGGAGCAAAGCCATTTATATAATTGAATAATTCGCAAAGCAAAATGATAGGATTTTGGAGCTATAATACCTTTTGAATTCATAAAAGTAGTATTCTTAACTTTCAGTTTTCAACTTTCAACTTTCAGTTGATTTTACCATCTATTTAAACTACTGCGTTTGCCAAATTCTTTCCAACGGCTGATTGGGCGATTGTCTTGTGATTTCACGGAGTTTTCTTCCAGATTAAATACATAATCAATGTAAGCAGCAATAATGGCAATATTTTCAACCGTGGATTGATGGCGTTCAAATTTCTTTTGTTCTAACAATTCTTTGTTTTTCTCAATGAAATGAGTATCATATTTACCATCATTAAAATCTTTCATATCCATTATTTTGCGCAAATAACTGATATTTGTTTTAATGCCTGTCATTTTATATTCAAACAAAGTACGGCGCATCCTTTCAATCGCATACTCACGAGTTACCGCCCACACAATCAGTTTACTAATCATTGGGTCATAATACATCGGTACTTCGTAACCCGGATATACATAACTATCCACACGAGTTCCGATACCCAGCGGATCTGTAATATGGCTGATTACACCCGGGGCAGGTACAAAACCATTGTCTGTATCTTCGGCATTAATACGGCATTCGATAGCATGTCCGCGTTGTACAATATCGCTTTGTTTGAGGTGAAGGGGCAATCCCATGGCAACTTTCAGTTGCTCTTTTACAAGATCGACGCCAATTACCTCTTCCGTAATCGGATGTTCCACTTGCAAACGGGTATTCATTTCGAGAAAATAATAATTATGGTCATCATCCACAAGAAATTCAATAGTTCCTGCGCCTTCGTAGTTTACGGCGCGAGCGGCTGCAACGGCAGCGGCTCCCATTTTTTCGCGCAATTCAGGCGTCATTAATGGAGATGGGCTTTCTTCTACTATTTTCTGATAACGACGCTGAATGGAACATTCTCGCTCACAAAGATGAATTACATTTCCATGTTGATCGCCTAATATTTGAAATTCAATATGGTGAGGCGATGCAATATATTTTTCAATATAGACAATATCATTTCCGAATGAGTTGGCAGCTTCCGATTTAGCGGTAAGAAAAGCGTCGGCAACTTCACTTTCGTTTTGGATAAGGCGCATCCCTTTACCTCCACCTCCGGCAGTAGCTTTCAGGATGACAGGGAATCCGATTTCTTTGCAGATACGCAGCGCATCTTCTACGGAATTTAGTCCGTCTTGTGTACCGGGAACAACCGGAACGCCTGCTGCAATCATGGTTTGACGGGCAGATATTTTATCTCCCATCGCCTCCATTGCTTCGGGTTTTGGTCCTATAAAAATAATACCTTCGGCGGTACAACGGCGTACAAATTCGGCGCTTTCCGAAAGGAAACCGTACCCGGGATGAATGGCATCTACATTAAAATCTTTGGCGGCTTGGATTATGTTGTCGATTGACAAATAACTTTCTTTTGACGGGGGGGGACCGATACAAACGGCTTCGTCGGCGTAAAATACATGGCGTGAAGTGCGATCTGCTTCCGAGTAAACAGCGACGGTTTTTATACTCATCTCTCGACACGAGCGCATAATACGCACGGCTATCTCTCCACGGTTGGCAATTAGTACTTTTTTGATTTTACTCATCTGTTAAGTTTAGGTGAATACTCGTACAAAAAGGATTTTTCTGTCAAATTAAAGTTGATTTGCTATAAAAAATCTTTGCGCCGCAAAAGTACAAATAAAAACCGTTGCTTATAGCTTTTTGCTTAAAAAACGATTAACAATTCAGATAAGTAGTTGAAAATAAGTTAAAAAGAATTTTTAAATAATCGAATAAAAAAAGACGGTTTATCCAAACCGTCCTGTTATATAGTTTTGTGTTTGTTCTTTTTCCGGATTGAGGAACATTTTTTTTGTATCGCTAAATTCAATCAATTCGCCGAGCATAAAAAACCCTGTTTTATCACTCACACGGGCAGCCTGCTGCATGTTGTGAGTTACTATCACAATGGTATATTTTTTTTTCAATTCATAAATCAATTCTTCAATTTTGGCGGTTGAAATAGGGTCGAGTGCCGAAGCCGGTTCGTCCATCAGCAATACGGAAGGTGAAATAGCCAGTGCGCGTGCAATGCAAAGTCGTTGTTGCTGTCCGCCCGAAAGTTCGAATGCCGATTTTTTCAGTTTATCTTTTACCTCGTCCCAAAGGGCAGCACCTTGCAAGCTTTCTTCCACGCGTTGCGTAATAAACACTTTGTTTTTCACACCATTAACCCGCAAGCCGTAAGCAATGTTTTCGAAAATCGATTTCGGAAAAGGATTCGGTTTTTGAAAAACCATACCCACTCGTTTGCGTAATTCATCAATATCGACGGATTTGTTGTAAATATCTTGCCCGTCAATCAAACATTCCCCTGTAAGGTGTGTGTTGTCAATTAAGTCGTTCATACGATTGAATAATCGCAGAAAGGTAGATTTTCCGCAACCCGATGGACCAATAAATGCCGTTACCGTGTTGGCATCCATTGTCATATTAATATTTTTCAGCGCGTGAAAATCGCCGTAATAAAAATCTATGTTTTTTGCTTGAATCATCGTGTCGTAATTTTTCACGCACAAAGGTACTGCCGGATAATTACGAGCGTGTAACGAAAATATTACGCTTTTGTTACAATAATTATTTCACAATTTTCAATTCCACGCGGCGATTTTTTGCTCGCCCGGCATCGCTGTTGTTATCGGCTATCGGTTTGGTGGCTCCGTAACCTTTCGTTGTGAGCAATTCTGCATTTACTCCTTCGCTTATCAAGAAATTGCGCACAGCTTGGGCACGATTCTCGGAAAGCGTTTGGTTTTTGGCAGCATCACCAACATTATCGGTATGTCCGCTTATTTCCACTTTCAATTTTCGGGATTTAAGGATAGCCGCTGTGCGTTTTAATTCCGAAATGGAATATGGTAAAATTACGCTTTCGTTGGTGTTGAAAAACAAATTGTTGAGCGATACGGCAAGCGACTGCGTGGTCATTTCCTGCATGGCTACCAATTTAATGTCGTTTTGTTTTTTTGTAGCTTCGTTCAGATGGCGCAAGTCGGCATTGCCTGAAGAAGGGAAATAATTGGCATGGTCGATATAATAACCATAAATTTTACCGAGCGGAAGCACTACAAAATATTCGCCTGTTTGCGGATTTGTTCGGGCTTGCCCTATTATTGCTCCGGTTTCAAGGTCTTCCCATATAATTTCTACATCAAGAGCTTTTCCTTTACTGTCGGTAATTTTCCCCGAAAGCGTTGCCACCTGATTGGGACGCATCGACGAGGGCAGGTTGAGAGTATAAATATCTTCTTTGCCCTTGCTTCCTTTTGAAAAATAAGCTCGCTCTCCGTCAGTAGAAATTTTAAAACCTAAATCGTTTCCTTCGGTATTGATTTCTTTACCCAAATTGATGGGGGTACTCCAACAATTCCAACAACTGTCTGCTAAACGGGTAGTTTTAAATACATCAAGTCCACCCAAACCTCCGTGTCCGTCGGACGAAAAATAGAGCGTTTTCATATCGGGGTGTAAAAAAGGCGTACGCTCGCAGTAAGGTGTATTCACCATGTAACCAAGATTGATTGGAGTTGTCCATTGTCCTTTATCGTTTAAAATAGACACATAAATATCCGAAGCATATTGATTACTGCCGTGATAAGGCGATGCTTTTACGCGGTTGTAACCCCCGGCGCGTTCCGACACAAAAATTAAAGCCTTGCCATCGCTTGAAATCATAGCGTCAGCTTGCCAGCCCTCGGAATTAATGATTTTTGGAAATGCTTCGGGCATCGACCACATACCGCGTGGAGTTTTCGAGGTATAATTAATTTGCCCTGAAATGAAAGTTAGCAGACGGTTCCCATCGGCAGTTACGCTAAGCGGAGCATCGTTGCTGTAGCGTTTAGACAATTCGGAAATAATGGTAGCTTGTTGCCATACACCGTTTTTGTTGCGCGATACATAAATATCTTCGCCGCCAATACTGTCGGGACGATTTTTAGCGCAAAAATACAACAAACTGTCGTTTGCCGAAATAACCGGATGATATTCGCGTCCGCGCATGGTATTAACACCATCTCCTACCGATTTTATTTCCACAGAGTTGTTAGCTGTCGAACTAAACATCTTCTCCAACTCAAGAATTTTAGGATTTCCGGCTCCGAAATAAATTTTATACTGTTGTATTGTTTCCAATGCTTCCTTCCATTTTTTGTCGGCAATATCGTGTGCCATCATTCGCTGTAAAGCTACAAATGCTCGTTCGCGCGGTGCTGCCAATTTGATGTATCGGTCGTACATTTCGCTTTGTTTCTTAATTTCCCGTTGCATATCTTCGGGCGATTGTACACCTATTATTTGTTTGCCTGCCTGCGGTGGATTAAAATTAAGAGAATCGCCTAATGTAGCTAATTTATAATCGTTTACACGAATGGTTTTAAACAACGGGTCGGCATTATTCTTATAAAAAGCATCAAGACTTACTTTTTCACCGTCGTCGGTAAACACATCGTGATAATAAAGCATTGCTTCTTCGCGTTTATAGCCACTAAAATTGGTAGCACAATATTTCAGCAAAACAATATCATTGGTCTGCAAGGCAATAGCAAGCAAGCTGTCTTGTTTTTCCTCCACCGAAAAGTCATCTTTCCCGCGATTAGCATCGAGGAATCGTTTATATTCACGCACCTTTCGTTCGTATGGCTGTACGATATAACGCGAAGTTTCGTACATAGCTTTTGCTTTGGGATATTCCCGGCTTTCCGGATAGTTATCCATAAAATTTTTATAAGCCGTCTTTGTTCCGTCAAGTTCGGCAGCTTCGAATGCAAGTTTATGTAGTCGTTGTTGAGCTTTTGCAGCAGCTTCGGTATCAGGATAATCGGCTATAAAATCGCTATAAGTTTTTATTTTGTTGGTATCCCGTAGAGCTTTGTAAAAAATATTGGCAATCCGGTTTTTTGCCCGATTTTTATACATATCGTCGGCATCGGGGTAGGAGGCAAGAAACTGTTGATAATCGAGTAAATCACCCATTTCATCGGCGCGGTCGAGCGACAGTTTATAAGACTGACTTATCAGTTTATTGATAGCCGAGCGATTTATTTTCTCTTTACGCAAAGCAGCTAATTCTGTCCTGTCTTTTATCGTAGCAAACTCTTCCTTGGCACGCATTGCATAACGGTATGCCGAATCGGGATTGCTCAACTCGTAATCCTTTTGCAACAGCAGTGCAGCCTTGCCAAAATTGGCACTAATATCTGCCGGATTTTTTTGTAATGCTTTTTCGGCAAGCTTTTCGGCTTTACTGTATTTTTGTTCCTTAATGAGGTTGAGATATTCGTTTTGATTTTGAGCTACAAGTGTAGTAACTGCAATCCATAACAGTAAAAGGAATAATGATTTTTTTCTCATGTCAAAATTATTCTAAAAACGCAAAAATACAATAATTTTCATAGGGAATAGATGAAAAAATATTTTATCTTTCAAAAAAAATTGCCGATTAAAAATTATTATTTTACTTTTGCGCCCGATTTTAGAGTTAATAAACACAATGTCTAACCCTTACTAAATCATTATTTAGTAATAAAAAATTAAAAACAAATGTCAGAAGAACAAAATTCGACAGTATCAGAAGAAGTTATTCAAGAATCTCCTTCAACTAAAGTAGAGAAAATTGCAGAAGTTGCAACTCCCGCAGTAAATTCGGAAAATTTTGATTGGGACGCTTATGAAAAAGGCGAAACCAACAGAGGTATGAGTAAAGAAGACCTCGTAAAAACCTACGACGAAACCTTGAACAAAGTGAACGACCGGGAAGTAGTTGAAGGTACCGTGATTGCGATGAACAAACGCGAAGTGGTAGTAAACATCGGCTTTAAAAGTGATGGTGTTGTACCAATGAGCGAATTTCGCTACAACCCCGACTTGAAAGTGGGCGATAAGGTAGAAGTATTTATCGAAAGTCAAGAAGATAAAAAAGGACAATTAATCCTTTCTCATAAGCAAGCTCGTGCTACCCGTTCGTGGGCACGCGTTAATGAGGCATTGGAAAGCAACGAAATTATTACCGGATTCATCAAATGCCGTACCAAAGGCGGTATGATTGTCGATGTATTTGGTTTGGAAGCTTTCCTGCCTGGTTCACAAATTGATGTGAAGCCTATTCGCGATTACGATGTATTTGTGGGTAAAACTATGGAATTTAAAGTGGTAAAAATCAACCACGAATTCAAAAATGTAGTAGTTTCTCATAAAGCACTTATCGAAGCAGAACTCGAAGCACAGAAAAAAGAAATTATTTCGCGTCTTGAAAAAGGACAAGTGCTCGAAGGAACAGTTAAAAATATTACTTCCTACGGTGTATTTATTGACCTTGGCGGTGTTGACGGACTTATTCATATTACCGACCTTTCATGGGGACGCGTAAATCATCCGGAAGAAATAGTAAGCCTCGATCAAAAACTCAATGTTGTTATTCTCGATTTCGACGATGAGAAAAAGCGTATCGCTCTTGGCTTGAAACAACTTACCGCTCATCCATGGGATGCCCTTAGCAGCGAACTGAAAGTAGGCGACAAAGTGCACGGAAAAGTAGCAGTAATGGCAGATTATGGTGCATTTGTAGAAATTGCACCGGGAGTAGAAGGACTTATTCATGTGTCTGAAATGTCGTGGTCGCAACATTTGCGTTCGGCACAAGATTTCATGAAAGTAGGCGACGAAGTTGATGCAGTTATCCTTACTCTCGATCGCGAAGAACGCAAAATGTCTCTTGGTATCAAACAATTGAAAGCCGATCCATGGGAAAATATCGAAGAAAAATATGCTGTTGGTTCAAAACACACAGCCAAAGTGCGTAACTTCACTAACTTCGGTGTATTTGTTGAAATCGAAGAAGGCGTAGATGGCTTGATTCATATCAGCGACCTTTCGTGGACTAAGAAAATTAAGCACCCATCAGAGTTTACTCAAATTGGAGCCGAAATAGAAGTAGTTGTACTCGAAATTGATAAAGACAACCGCCGCTTGAGTCTCGGTCATAAGCAATTGGAGGAAAATCCATGGGATGTGTTTGAAACCCTCTTTACGGTAGATTCAATTCACGAAGGAACTATTATCGAAATGCAAGAACGCGGTGCAGTAATCTCTCTTCCCTATGGAGTAGAAGGATTTGCAACACCAAAACATCTTGTAAAAGAAGATGGCAGTCAAGCAAAAGTCGATGAAAAATTGCAATTTAAAGTAATTGAATTCAACAAGGATGCAAAACGCATTATTTTGTCGCACAGTCGCATTCACGAAGATTTGCAAAAAGGCGAAAAAGAAGCTTCCGAAGGTAAAAAGCCGGCAGCTAAAAAGGCGAAAAAAGAAAGTGCTCCTGTAGTGGCAATGGAAAAAACTACCTTGGGAGACATTCAATCTTTAGCTGATTTGAAAGATCAACTCAACGAAGCAGCAGAGCCCAAAAAAACGAAAGCAGCAGCAAAATCGGCTGTTAAAAACGCAGAATAAATAAAACTTTTATCAACAATGTGGTAAAAAAAAATACCACATTGTTGCTTTAATTGTTTTTTTATTTATTTTTGCAGAATCTTGTTTCTTTTAGGAAAAGACAAATAATTAAATATCAATTTTTAACTAAATTTAATCAACATGAAAAAAGTACTTTTTTTACCGGTTGTTGCTTTGGCTTTGCTTGCATCAAGCTGTGCCAGCAAAGGTGATTTGAACAAAATGAACGGAGAGGTTGCTGCAAACAAGCAGGCTCTTGACAGAATTCAGTATGAATTGGCTCGTCAAGCAGAAGACATCAAGGCTCTCCAAGCAAGAGGAGAAAACGATAGTATCGACGGCGTGGCTATTAAAGACATTGTTATTGGTCAACAATACCAATTGGAGCAATTGAACAAATTATTGACCACTGCTCGCAAAGATTTGTATAGACACATCAACGAACAAGGTGGTATGATGGGTTCAGACAGTACTGCTGCCGTAGCTTGTTGTTTTGCAACAGGTTCTACTACACTAAGCAAACCTGCTGTTGCTGCTCTCGATTCTTTGGCAAACAGCTTGAAAGCTAATGCATCATGGTCTGTTCAACTTGTTGGACACACTGATAATGTAGGTGGTGCGGCATTCAACAAAACTCTTTCAGAAAAAAGAGCAGCTGCTGTAAAAAATTACCTCGTTAAAAAAGGTATCGATGCAAAGCGTATCCATACTAAAGGTGTTGGTTTCGGCAAACCTCATGTTTGCAACGATACTCCGGAAGGTAAAGCAAAAAATCGTCGTGTAGATGTTTTTGTAAACAAATAAAATTTATTTCATTTAATAAAAAAACAGTCTGAAGTTATTCAGGCTGTTTTTTTATTAAAAAAAATTGCAAAATTACAGCATTTAGTTTTTCTTTGTAAAAATAAAGAACTAAACCTGCCTTGTTATGAAATATTATTTGTCACAAATATTCTTATTCCCATTGGCACTACTTTATGGTTTAGCGGTTGGCATTCGTAATTGGTTGTTTGATGTTGGAATATTGAAAAGTCGAAAATTTAAATTGCCGATTATTGTGGTAGGTAATATTACTGTGGGAGGAACAGGAAAAACGCCACATACCGAATATCTTTTGTCATTATTGTCGCCTTTTATGCAAGTTGCTATGCTTAGCCGAGGCTACAAACGATACAGTAAAGGTTTAGTATTTGCCGACGAAAATTCTAATAGCATAGATATTGGTGATGAACCTTACCAAATAAAACGCAAATTTCCGGAAGTAATAGTTGTAGTTGACGCAAATCGCTGTCGTGCAATAGATTCTTTGATAAATTCTCCGAATGGAGAGCAACTTGGAGCTATTATACTCGATGATGCTTTTCAATATCGCTATGTAGAACCGGGTATCAATATTTTACTCACCGATTACAATAATTTGATTACCGATGACAGTTTGCTACCTATGGGCAGACTTCGTGAGCCGGCATCGAATCGGAAACGCGCTCATATCGTAATTGTAACCAAATGTCCCGACACAGCAAAACCGATAGATTTCCGTTTAATTACCAAAAAATTAGCTTTATTGCCTTATCAAAACTTGTATTTCACTCGTTATGAATATGGGAAATTGCAAGCCGTATTTGAAGAGGCAAACGATAAATACATATCGCTTGATAAATTGACAGACAAATCGTATGATATACTGCTACTCACCGGAATTGTATCGTCGCAAGCATTGGCGGCTTATGTAGGTAATTATACATATAATTTGCAAAGTATCGAATATCCGGATCATCATGATTTTTCGGAACAGGATTTGATAGATATTGAAATAAAATTTTTATCGATAAATAATTCGAATAAAATTATTGTTACTACCGAAAAAGATGCTGCCCGGCTGCTTTCAAAGCCTAATATATCTCAAGCATTGAAAGAGTCAATCTTTTATATACCCGTACAAGTGAGTTTTCTATTTGATAAAGAAAAAGAGTTTAACGAACAAATATTAGGTTATGTTAGAAAAAATAAAACAAACAGAGAGCTATTTAAAAGCTAAATTGCCTTCGTTGCCCGCTACAGGTATTATCTTGGGTAGCGGATTGGGAGAACTGGTTACGCAAATTACCGATAAAGTTGAATTGTCCTATAAAACAATTCCTAACTTCCCTATATCTACGGTAGAAGGACACAGTGGTAAATTAATTTATGGCAAATTAGGCGAAAAAGAAGTGCTTGCCATGCAAGGTAGATTTCATTTCTATGAGGGATACAGCATGAAAGAAGTTACTTTTCCTGTGCGAGTAATGGCTGCATTGGGCGTGAAAACACTGCTCCTGTCTAATGCGGCAGGAGGTATGAACCCCGATTTTGAAATCGGTGATGTGATGATTATTACCGACCACATCAATGTTTTTCCTGAACATCCGTTACGAGGAAAGAATTATGACGAACTTGGTACGCGATTTCCGGATATGAGCGAGGCATACTCCAAACATCTGATTGCTAAGGCAAAACAAATTGCCAAGGACAATAATATCAAGGTACAGGAAGGTGTGTATGTGGGAACACAAGGTCCGACCTTTGAAACGCCCGCGGAATATAAATATTTTCGCGTCATTGGTGGTGATGCTGTGGGTATGAGTACCATACCCGAAGTGATTGTGGCAAGGCATGCCGGAATGCAGTGTTTTGCCGTATCAATTATTACCGACCTTGGTGTGCCTAACAAAATTGTGGAGGTAAGCCACGAGGAAGTACAGCAGATAGCAAATTCTGTCCAACCTTGTATGACTCTGATAATGAAAGAACTAATTAATCGGACATAAAAAAATGCAGACCTTTAAGGTCTGCATTTTTTTATTAAGCTTTATCGTTACTCCCGAGCACATGTAGAATTTTGTGTTTGTATAATTCTCTAAGTTTATCGCGAGCAGGACCTAAATATTTACGAGGATCAAATTCGGCAGGTTGTGTAGCAAGTACTTCGCGCACGGCTGCTGTCATAGCCAGGCGACCATCGGAATCAATGTTGATTTTACATACCGCAGAAGTAGCTGCACGGCGCAATTGGTCTTCGGGAATACCTACGGCATCTTTTAGTGCACCACCATATTTATTAATCGTTGCTACCAAATCTTGTGGCACAGACGATGCTCCATGTAGTACAATCGGGAAACCGGGAATTCGTTTTTCAACTTCTTCTAAAATATCGAAACGCAATGGTGGCGGAATCAAGATACCATCGGCATTGCGAGTACATTGTTCTGGCGTAAATTTGTTTGCGCCATGTGAAGTGCCAATAGATATTGCTAACGAATCGACGCCGGTTTTTTTCACAAAATCCTCCACCTCATCGGGTTGTGTGTAAGTATGATGTTCGGCTGCCACATCGTCTTCTATACCCGCAAGTACGCCAAGCTCGCCTTCTACCGTGATATCGTATTGATGAGCATATTCTACTACGCGGCGGGTAAGTTCCACATTTTCGTCGTACGGAAAATGCGAACCATCAATCATTACCGATGAAAAGCCCATTTCGATACAGTCTTTGCACAGTTCAAACGAGTTACCATGATCTAAATGCAACACTATGGGAATATTGTAACCCAATTCTTTGGCATATTCTACCGCGCCTTGTGCCATGTAGCGAAGTAGCGTTTGGTTTGCATACTGGCGTGCGCCGCTCGATACCTGCAAAATTACCGGCGATTTGGTTTCCACACAAGCTTGCACGATAGCCTGCATTTGCTCCATGTTGTTGAAATTGAATGCCGGAATAGCATATTTTCCGGCAAAGGCTTTTTTAAAAATTTCGCGCGAATTTACCAGCCCAAGTTCTTTGTAGTTAACCATGATTGTATATTTTTTATGTTTGTAAGTAGAACTTTTATTCGCAAAGATAAAATTTATCCTTCAAACCAACAGTGAAAGTGACTTTGTTTTTTTTAAATAAATATTTTTACCTTTGCCCGACTAAAAAAACAGCTAAGAAATAGCATGATTGATACTCATTCACACATATATCTCAAAGATTTTGATGCAGATCGCTTAGCAGTGATTTTTCGAGCAAAAAATGCAGGTGTCGAACACATCATTTTACCAAATGTAGACAGTTCAACATTGTCGGCAATGTTGGAGTTGGAAGCTACCGAACCACAATTTTTTCACGCTGCTATCGGGTTGCATCCTACATCGGTAAAAGCTAATTATGCCGATGAACTTGCCTTGATTCGTGCCGAACTTGACAATCGAAACTATTGTGCTATGGGCGAAATCGGGCTCGATTTGTATTGGGACAAATCTTTTTTTCGCGAGCAACTCATCGTTTTCGAACAGCAACTACAATGGGCTGTGGAACGCAATTTGCCTGTGATAATTCATGTCCGTGAGGCATTTGTTGAGGTTTTTGAGGTAGTGAAAAAATACCAACAAGATTTAAAGGGAATTTTCCACAGTTTTGGAGGAACGGTAGACGAAGCAAGACAAATCATGTCGCTCAATAATTTTAAAATGGGTATTAATGGAATAATAACTTTTAAAAACTCGAGTTTATCCGAAACTCTTAGTCAAGTTCCGCTTGAATATCTTGTTTTGGAAACCGATGCACCTTATCTTACTCCCGTTCCACACCGAGGGAAACGCAATGAGCCTGCTTTTCTCCAATTTGTTGCACAGCGATTGGCGGAAATATATCAAATATCGGAACAAGAGATTAGTGAAATAACTACACAAAACGCAAAAAGTATTTTCTCAAGAATTTGCGAGTAAGATTTTTTTTGTCGTACTTTGCGCTCGCATTTTGGAGAGGTGCTCGAGTGGTTGAAGAGGCACGCCTGGAAAGCGTGTATACGCCAAAAGTGTATCGAGAGTTCGAATCTCTTCCTCTCCGCTGAAAAAGCAAAACTCGCAAATCAAGGAAAAGATTTGCGAGTTTTGCTTTTTAATTAGATTAACGACTGTAAATATTCCGTAAATTCGGCACCCATCCAGTTGCCTTCGAAAATTTCACCATTGATAAAAAAAGTTGGCGTGCCTTCTACTCCGTTGCGTTCGCCTGATTCGAAGTCTGATTTCACTTTTTCGAAAAATTGATCGTTGCCGAATTCATTTTTAAATCGTTCTACATCAAGACCAATTTCCCGGGCGTATTTTATTAAATCGCTGTCCGACAAATAGTGTTGGTTTTCAAAAATAATGTCGTGCATTTCCCAGAATTTTCCTTGCGAAGCAGCAACTTCGGCAGCAATGGCGGCGTGAAGCGCATGTTCGTGTAAATCCTGTAAAGGGAAGTTGCGGAATACCAAACGAATATTCTTTCGTAGTTCCGCAGGTAATTCTTTGAGGATATAATACGCTTTTCTGCAATAAGGACATTGATAGTCGCCGTATTCTATCATTTCTATCAAAGCATCTTTTGCGCCTTGAATGTGGTCGTTGGGTGTTACATGTAAATTCATAATTTAAAAATTTTGGTGAGTGAATTATTGTCTTTTTTTACTTACTTTATCCAAAAGTTGTTTTTTGAAATCTTTTTCGGCTTGAAAGAGTTTATAAATTTTTTCGGCAGGAAGTATTTGTTTTAATTTCTGATAATAAGCTTCCAACCGGCGGGCATCTTCGAGTTGAGTCTGTACGGTAAGATTATTGAATGCTTCATAATCCGAACCGGTTTGTTTTGTATTCTTTTTGATTTCCCGCAGTTTAACCGATGCGGCTCGCCGTTTTTGCGAATAATCACTGTAAAGCGGCAGAAATGCTTTTTCTTCCTCCGCTGTAAAACCTACTTGCTGTTTTATAAACGCCAGTTTACGCTGTTGAAATTGCTTTCTTTTTTCTGTTTGCTGTGCCGAAGCAAATACAAATGCCAGCATACAACATGTCAATAATAACAATATTTTTTTCATAATGCTTATGTATTTTTCATTGTTTATTTTAAATAAATTTCTTTGGTTGTAATTTTTACTTCAAGAATATATTACAAAATACTATTCTTCGTCGAGATAATAATCAATCAACATATCCTCATTTACTTCGTCCATTACATAGCTGATAAGCTCGGTATTGTATTGTGCACTGAGGCGTTGCTGATATTGGCGGTACATAGGCAGTGCGGTAAATAATACACCTGCAAATACAGCTGCCACAAGCAAATACGGACGCAATTCGCGGTAAAGCGAAATTCGTCGTGGCGACGAACCGGCAATTTGTTGTTGCATTTGTGTCGCAAAATTGTCAAAATAACCTTCGGGTACGCTAAAAGGAAGGTTTTTGTCTAAGTCGTTTAATCGTATCATGGCTTTTTTTATTTTGGTTGTATAATTTTTTTATTCTTTATTGATAAATGCTTCAATTTTTTTTACGGCTAAATGGTACGAGGCTTTTAATGCGCCAACCGAAGTGCCGAGTACTGCTTCCATTTCTTCGTATTTCATTTCTTCAAAATATTTCATATTGAATACTATTCGTTGTTTTTCGGGTAGCGAAAGCACTGCTTTTTGTAATTTTAGCTGCAATTCGTCGCCATCGAAAAATTCATCGGCTTCCATTTTTTGAGCTAAAAAGTTCTCCTCATCATCGAGCGAAATGGTATTTTCACTGCGTTGTTTGCGTAAAAATCCAAGCGTTTCGTTTATTGCAATGCGATACAGCCAAGTGAGAAGTTTTGAATCGCCACGAAAATTATCGATAGAATTCCACGCTTTGATAAAGGTATTTTGCAATACATCATTGGTATCATCATGACAAAGCACCATTTTTCGTATACTCCAATACAATTGCTGTTGATACAGTTTTACCACGCGATTAAAAGCAACAGTTTTTTCATCGTCGTTGCGTAAGGCTGTAATGAGTTCTTGTTCGTTCAAATGCATTGTGATAAATAGACTCTTTGTTTTCAAAAAGGTTTAATTGAAACGCGGGGTAAAGTTAGGTTTTTTTTGTACATTTGCGCGTTTTTATGAAAAAAAAAGAATTATGAAACACGATACGGAAACTGTTTTTGACAAAAATGCCATAGAATTTGCAACGGTAGCTGTGGAGTTTTGTTTGTTTTTGGAAAATGCTCCTTCGTATTCCAAAGCTGATTTTGTTTCCAAACTTCTCAAAATTTTACCTTTGCTTTACCTGAAAATTTCGATGGTAGAAACGGGCGAGGCAATGCTCGACGAAGAGATTGAAGAATTTGTAAGCGAGAATGAATATGAACTGTTGCGTAATCAAATCGCTGTGTTGTTGGGTTATAGCGACCGGTACTTGGAGGTGTTTACCCGCGATATGCAGTTGAGCGACGAAGCTCTTGCCTCCGATATTTCCGAAGATTTGGCTGATATATATCAGGATTTAAAGAATTTCATATTGCGTTGCCGGCTTGAACTTAGCGAGGTGATGAACGATGCTCTCGTGCTTTGTGTAGCGGCTTTTCGCGATTACTGGGGGCAACGACTGGTGAATTGCCTGCGCGCATTGCACAATGTTCGCTATGGAACTGAGCTTGAAGAAAATGTTGATATGAACAAAGAAGAATTTGACCACCAAAGGATAAAGAATAATTTGTTTTCGCAGCAGCGCGATGGTGATGACGATGCCCTTTACAACGCCTTGGCTATCGTATGAAAACATTGAAAGCTACCCTCACAAAAGACGAGCTGAACGCGATGCCTCCCTGTGTGTTTACCGGAAAAATAGAATTGATAAATACTTCTGAACAAGTTAATGCTGCTGTTGAGGCATTGAAAAATGAATTGTTGATAGGTTTCGATACCGAAACAAAACCATCGTTTGTAAAAGGAATCAGTAATAAGGTATCGTTGATACAATTGGCTACCGAAAATGTGTGTTATCTTTTTAGATTGAATCATTTGGGAGGAATTCCTGCCGATTTGGAACACTTGTTACAAAGCAAACAGGTAAAAAAAGTAGGCTTGTCGTTGCGCGACGATTTTGCGGCATTAAACAAACGCAAGAAAATAAACCACGATTCATTTATCGACCTGCAAAAGCTTGTAAAACAATACGGGATTGAAGAACTGAGTTTGCAAAAGATATACGGTATTTTGTTTGGCGAGCGTATTTCCAAGTCGCAACGCTTGTCGAACTGGGAAGCTGCCGAGCTTAGCGAAGCTCAGCAACGCTATGCTGCGATAGATGCTTGGGCTTGTTGGAAAATTTATCTTAAACTGTTGGAAATGAAAAAATAAAATTATGAGAAAAATCAATCGTTTTAACATTGTGCTTTTGGCTGGATTTTGCATTTTCTGTTCTTGCTTTCGACCCAACTATCATACAATTACAATTGCTATGGATAGCACTTGTACTTTGGAACAACAGGAAATTGCTTACGAAGTGATTAATAAAAGAATTGTTTCGAATTGGATAATAAAAGAAAAAACGAATTTAATTGATGGAAAATTTGATTTAAATTATTCGGGACAGGATTCTTTATTAACGCAACTATTAGCACAAAGAGGCGAAATATATATTACCGAAATGTATCGGCAAGATGAAATTCAATCGCCACGCGACAGGGTTTATGAAAAGTTATTTTGGCTTATGGAAAATACCAACCATGAACCACTTTGGCAGATAGAGGGTTATCAGATTGGATCGCCCGATTTAGTAAAAGTCCCTTTGCAGCAAGTAGCGTATATTGATAGTATTTTCAATAGTTTTCAAGCATTATTTCCGGCAGGAATATCTTTTGCTTGGACTGCAAAGCCAACTAGTGAAGGTTTTTTCGATTTATTGCCGCTGAAATCTTTTCGTAAACTTCCATTAAATCCGAGTACGGTAAAGGAAAGTAATATTAGAATTCATGATGGTTATCAAAAGCTTTACATTGAATTGAATAAAGAAGCTGCCGAAGAATGGGCGAGGATAACACGCGATAATATTTCACGAAATCTTGCTATTGTAATGGACGGAAAAGTGCTGATGTATCCAAGAGTTAATGCTGAAATAACAGGCGGGAAAATGGCTATTAGTGGTAATTTTAACAGCGATGAATTATTGCTGATAAAATCTATATTATTAGGCGGAGAGCTTGGCTGTAAAGCCCAAATTGTAAAATAAACAGCTCATGAATATTATTCTCAAAAAAGGTAAGGAAGAAAGTTTGCGGCGTTTTCACCCGTGGATATTTTCGGGAGCTGTGCAACGCATTGAAGGGCAGCCCGAAGAAGGAGCCGTAGTGCGTTTATGCGATTGGCAAGGTAATTTCCTTGCTTTGGGGCACTACCAAATCGGGAGCATTACCGTGCGAGTGCTTAGCTTTGTTGAGCGTGAAATTGACAATGATTTTTGGAAGGAAAAAATTACGGAAGCTTATCGTTTGCGTTTAAGTTTGAATCTTGCCGAAAACACGGCGAACAATACTTATCGACTTGTGCACGGCGAGGGTGATGGTTTGCCCGGACTGATTGTAGATGTGTATGCCGACAGTGCTGTATTGCAGGCACATTCGGTGGGTATGCACTATGCTCGCAAGGCGATTGCCGAAGCTATTGTACAGGTAGTAAAGGGCGTGAAAAATGTTTACTACAAATCGGAATCGACACTGCCGTTTAAAGCGCAATATAGCGATGAAAAAGCCGACGGATATCTTATTGGAAAAGCTTCGGAAGAACCGGTGGCAATGGAAAACGGACTGAAATTCCGTGTGGATTGGTTGCGGGGACAAAAAACAGGATTTTTTGTCGATCAGCGCGATAATCGCTCACTGCTCGAACGATATGCAAAAGGTCGTCGGGTGCTTAATATGTTTTGTTACACGGGCGGTTTTTCGTTTTATGCCATGCGGGGCGGGGCGGAGCTGGTACATTCGGTAGATAGTTCGGCAAAGGCTATTGAATTGACCAACAAGAATGTTGCTCTCAATTTTGGCAACGACCCGCGCCACGAAGCTTTTGCGGTAGATGCTTTTAAATATCTTGACAATATCGACGGTAAATACGACCTGATTGTGCTCGACCCGCCTGCTTTTGCCAAACATCGCGATGCTTTGCGAAATGCCTTGCGCGGTTATCAAAAACTGAATGCCAAGGCATTTGAGCAGATTCGTCCGGGAGGGATTTTGTTTACTTTCTCGTGTTCGCAGGTGGTAAGCAGGGAACAGTTTCGTTTGGCGGTATTTAGTGCAGCTGCACAGAGTGGGCGCAATGTGCGCATTTTACATCAGCTGACCCAGCCGGCTGACCATCCTGTTAATATTTATCATCCTGAGGGCGAGTATCTTAAAGGTTTGGTGTTGTTTGTAGAATAACTCCGGTTTCACTGAGAGAGTATTTTTCTCCTGTTTCGCGACAATAAGCTATCCCCGAACTGTCGAATTCCAATCGTTCGCCGAATTTGCTTACCCAGCCAATTTGTCGGGCAGGATTGCCCACCATTAGAGCAAATGGTTTAACCGGTTTTGTTATTACTGTACCTGCGCCAATAAGGGCATATTCGCCGATTTCGTTTCCGCAAACAATGGTGGCATTGGCTCCCACAGAGCAGCCTTTTCGAAGTATGGTTGTTTTGTATTCTTCTTTGCGCGACACATGGCTGCGCGGGTTTAGTACATTGGTAAATACCATCGACGGACCAAGAAAAACATCGTCTTCGCAAATAACGCCGGTGTAAACCGACACATTATTTTGCACCTTCACATTGCGTCCCAACACAACGGCGGGCGAGATTACTACATTTTGTCCGATATTACAGTTTTCGCCAATTGTACAATTGGGCATTATATGCGAAAAATGCCAGATTTTCGTACCTTTTCCTATCACACTGCCTTCGTCGATATAGGCTGATTCGTGGGCAAAATATTCCATATTGAATTAGGGCTTTTTTCTTTTTTTACTCCGCAAAGGTAAGATATTTTCTTTATTCCCGGTATTAATAAGATGGAGTACTGCCGACTTATAGGGCGGGAGTGTCTCACCTTGTAAGGTGATAATGCCTCACCTTATAACGGTACCTGTGTCTCACTTGTTTGTTGTAATTTATTTTTCATTTTTCTGTATCTGTTTTGGAACAACTTTGTAATGTGAGACGAATACTTTTGCTGCCGAATTCAAATTTGTTTTATATATGTTGAAGAAAAGTATTTTTATCCTGTTGGGATTAACAACGATGGTTGCTGCTATACAAGCACAACAAGACAGTACAAAGGTGGAAGCTAATGCCTATTTTAAGGAAGGCAAATTGCATTTCCGGAGCAAAGACAAGAAATTCCATTTGTGGTTTGACAACCGCGTGTATATTGATGCGGCGGCATACAGCACCGGAGCCGATATTGACCAAATGACCACGAAACCAAATAAGGATATTCCTGTAATTAACGATGACGCGGTTGATGACGGTAAGTTCCGTTTCAGCAACGGCATTGTGTTGCGCCGCGCCCGCATCGGTTTCAAAGCCGAATACCTGAAATGGTTTGGCGAATTGGATGTAGATGTGGCTTACAACCTTGTAGAAGTGGAGGATATGTATCTCGGTTATAAATTCAACGATAATTTTAATATTAAAGTAGGTAATTTCAAAGAGCCGATGAGTATCGAGCGTGTTACCAGCTCGAAGGCTCTTACGGCTATCGAACGCCCGATGGTGGTGCAGGCACTTTGTGAAGGTCGCCGCTTAGGGGTGGCAGGTACCGGTTTCGGTAAAATTGCCAATACAGTGGGCTGGTGGGCTTCTGCCGGATTTTTCGGACAAACGGCTACTGCTATGTTGAAAGAAAGAAATCGCGGTAACGACGGTTATGGCGCAGCTGCCCGTTTGGCTATTACACCCGTTATGAATGAGCAAACTACCGTTCATATCGGAGCTTCGGGCAGTTACCGCACGCCCGAATCGTGGTGGGGCAATGCGGTTCCAACGGTGGAATTCCGCACTACGCCCGAGAGTTATGTTGACCACCGTCGTTTTGTGCGTACCAGAATAGCCAATGTAGAGGATTATATGACTACCGGCTTGGAACTGGCTTTCCGTTACGATAAATTTCTTGCCTATGGCGAATATATGTTTACCGACCTTTCGCGCAGCAATTCGAGCGGTGTTGCGTTGAAAAACGCCGAATTCGATGGCTGGTATGTTACCGCTTCGTATATGATATTGGGTAAAGCGCGCGAATACGACCCGTCGGAAGCTGAGTTTAAAAACGCTGCAACTCGTGCCAAAACGGGTAACCTTGAAGTGCTCGGACGCGTGAGTACTCTCAATCTGAATGATTTTCACGACAAAAAAGCGGTTATTACGGGCGGTTCGGCTTATTGCTATACGGCAGGGATAAACTGGTATCCAACCCGCAATGTGCTTATCGGACTGAATTATACTTATACGGATAATGATAAGTATGCCGATGATAACGGCAGCTTGCAATACAAAGGGCAGCCTTTGAGTAAATCTTATACACAGGGGCTTGATTTTAATACTTGGCAAATGCGCTTTTTATTCTCATTTTAAATATGGGAAGTTATGGAAGTTAAATGAAGTTAGAGAAGTTGCTGTATGTCGGCAACGATAAAAACTTCCATTTTAACATTGATTCTTTTAACTTCCGTAATTTCATTAACTTCTTATAACTTCAAAAAAAAAAATAGTATGAACAAAAAAATCTTATCATTAATCATTGCTGCATCGTTAGCAGCAATCTCATCGTGTAAAGACGATAAAGAAGAAGACCTTTCGGGTGGCGGCGGTCAATCAACCGTGTCGGGCTTGTATATCAACGAAGTAGCGAGTCAGCCAAACCCCGACAATATTGAGCTGTATAACAGTACCGGTGCAGCTATCGATCTTGGCGGCTACATTTTGCAGGACGACAAAGGTGCGGGCGAAGAATATATTATCCCTGCCGGAACAATGATTCCTGCCAATAGTGTTCTTTTGTTTGCCGGTAAAAAAGATAATCCGGCTCCTGAAACAGGAAGTTTCGAATTCGGGTTAAGTTCGGGTGGCGACAAAGTTGTGTTGTTTGATAATAGCGGTGCAATAGTTGATGAGATAGCTATTCCTGCTATGACCAGCGGCTCATACGCTCGTGCAACCGATGGTGGGGCTACCTGGGTATATAACGAAAGTGCGCACACCCTGGGTGCAAGCAATGCTTCGACTCCAATTGGCGGAGGCGATAATGGCGGTGGCGGCGTAGTTGACCCAATGGTTGATTACACAAAATTGATTGTAAACGAGGTGTTTGCCAATGGTACAAAAGATGCTGTCGACCCCGACTGGGTAGAGATTTATAATTCGGGCGCTGTGGCTATCGACTTGGACGGCTGCTTTATTCAAGATGTAGAAGGCAAAGCTTCTGCTAAGCGGGTAATCAAAGCCGGCGTTACGGTAGCTGCCGGCGGATATGTGAAAATTTGGACGGAGGTAAATGATGCACAGGCAGGTACAGGTTCGTTCGGATTGAGTACTACGGAGGCTGACGGTGTTACATTGTTTGCCCCTGATGAAACAAAGATTGATCGTTTGGAATATCCCGTGCCTTCGGCAGGACAACCTAAAGCGGGTAAATCGTGGGGACGCTACAGCGGCGGACAGGGCTGGATGACTCCAAGTCCTGCGGTAGCAAATACAGCATCTACAGCAAATTAATAATTAATAATTAATAAAAATAAATTATGAACAAGAAAAACTTCCTTTTAGGGCTTGTCGTGCTGGCAGCAGGGCAGCTCGCAGCGCAGGAAATGCAGTTTGCCACAGCACACAATGGTTTGGGGCAGGTAACCGGTTTTCAGGCGTTGGCAAACAAACAGAAAATTGTTTTCGAAAACAATGCGATGACGGTGTATCTGAAATCCAATGAAACAATAACCGATGTTCACAGCGTTATCTTCCGCTCTTCTGAAGTAGCAGGTATCGAAGCGCCGTCAGCGCAACAGGCATTTGCTGTATTCCCTAATCCGGCAAGCACAAGTATTACCGTGAGTGGTGTTGCCGAAAACACAACAATTAATTTGTTCGACCTGAACGGTTTGCTGTTGCAAAGTACTACCGAAGCTACTATCAATGTATCGTCATTGAAAACAGGTGTGTATATGCTGCAAGCAGGCGAACGAGTGGTTAAGTTTATCAAGAAATAAAAACAAATAATCCTCGTCATTAGCTCCCGTTGGTCGCTGACCGCTGGTTGCGAGGAGGAACGACGAAGCAATTTTCGGATACGATTGCTGTTTTGAGATTACTTCGTTCTTTGCAATGATGAACAATAATTAAAAAACAATTTAAAAGAATATCAAAATGAAAACTAAAAACATCTTACGCGCTATCTTAGCAAGCGCATTTGTTCTTGGAACAATGACAATGACTGCACAATCTACTATTTATGTGCATCAAAAAAACGGTACATCAATTCCGTATACTGTTGCCGATTTGGACAGCATCAGTTTTAATCCGTTGGCAGCTGTAACTCCCGATTATGCAAATTTGACACTCAATGAAGTGAATGGTAACGGCGGTGTTAACAAGGATGCCGGCAAATATGTAGAGCTTTACAACAAAGGCAATGTGGAGCTTTCGTTGGAAGGCGTTACTTTGACTTATGGCAGTAAACTTACCTGGACGGGTACGGCTGCCGATGTGATTGCTGCCAATGGTTACAAAGTGATTTTGGGTGCAAAATCAACTTATCCGAGTATGAGTCAAGGTCTTTCTGCAAATAATGAGGATGTGGTATTGATATTGAAATCGGCAGAGGGTGTAACTTTGGAAACTTACTCGAAACCGCTTGACATCAACGAAGGCTACGATGCTATTGTGGACAAAGCGCACGAAAAAATTGCCGGTATTTGGTATTATACTACTGCTACGGGAACGCCGGGTGCAGCAAACGCTGCTTTGGAAGCGGGTTTTGTGGCTTTCGGCGATGAAGCAAGCGCGGCTAATCCGCCTGTCATTATTGACCCTTCGGTAGATTACTCGGTGCTTAAATTGAATGAAATAGCAAGTCAGGCAACCGACTGGATTGAAATTTACAATGCCGGCGATGTGGCTATCGACCTTGGCGGCTGCATTTTACAAGATGCAAAAGGAGCTGCTGAAGAAAGCATTATTGCTGCCGGAAAAATAATTCAACCTAAAAGCGTTTTGGTACTCGAAGGTGAAGGGGTTGACTTCGAATTCGGTTTAAGTTCCGGCGGCGATGATGTATTGTTGATTGACCCGGAAAGAAATACACTGGATAATATAACTATTCCGGCTATGGTTGCAGGCGATTCGTATGCACGCAGTACCGACGGTGCAGGCGCTTGGAATAAAATCAATCCTACAACAAAAGGAACAACTAATAACTAAATAAAAACACTGTTTCCTTAACGAGCCTTCCAACTTTACAAAAGAGTTGGAAGGTTTTTTCTTTTGAATAGATTCCACCCTTACAAGTCGAATCCGCAAGGACAAAAAAACCCCGCTACAGCGCGTCAGCAGGGGGGTGAATTTTCCACTTGAGGAAAAAATATTTTCCACTTGAGGAAAAATTTTTTTTCACTTGAGGAAAATTTTCGTACCACTTGAGGAAAATTCATCTTCGATTTGAGGCAGGTTTTTTTACCTTATACCGTCCTTTAAGAAATAACACAAAAGGAAACATTATTTACTATCTTTGTGCCTGCAGTAAAAAAAGAACGAAATTATCCCATTTAGGCGTGTTCGTCGTTGCGGGCTTGACCCGCAATCGCATAATAAAATTGCTTTATGTGCGATACCGCGTCAAGCGTAGTATGACGATTCTTTCTTTAAACAAGTTTAATAAGGGATAATACCGAAAAAGAATGAAAAAAATGACAGACAATCAATCAACCGAATACATCACCATGCCCGATGGAGAAAAAATAGCCTTGCACAGTTGGCTTCCCGATGGCGAAATCCGATGGGTGGTACAGGTATGCCACGGCATGATAGAATATGCCGAACGATACAACCATGTTGGCGTTTTTCTGTGCAGGCATGGTATTGCCATGTATGCGCACGACCAGCGGGGACATGGCGATACGGCATGCACGCCCGAACGATTGGGATTTATTGCCGACCGGAATGGTTTTCAAACAGTGATTGAAGACCTCAGAGAAATAATAAACCGGGTGAAACAAAAGCATTCGGGCTGCAAAATCGTATTACTCGCACATTCGTTCGGTTCCTTCGTTACCCAAGGCTATATCGAACAGTATGGCTCGGAGATAGATGCCTGTATACTGTCGGGAACAGCTGGTCCGAGACCTTTCTCGGTTTGGGCAGCAAAGAGTATCGCATGTATTATAAAAACAGTAAAAGGCGCGCACTTTCGTTCACAATTTATGAGTAATCTGGTATTTGGGAATTACAACCGCAGGATTCAACATCCGAAAAGTAAAAACGCCTGGCTGACAAGAGATGAATCCATTGTAGAAAAATACGATTCCGATATGTACACAACATTTATTCCTACCATCGGATTTTTCTACGACCTTTTTTCGGGATTATCGCGGATTCATAAGAAAAAGCAGATTGATGCCATTCCCAAGAATTTACCTATCCATATCGTTGTCGGGCAAGATGACCCGGTAGGCGGCTATGGAAAGCTGGTTGAGAAACTATACCGCTTGTATCGCTCTGCAGGAATCCGTCGTGTTTCACTTAAAATATATCCGGGCGGTCGCCACGAACTATTGAATGAAATAAACCGGCAGCAGGTGATGGACGATTTACTATATTGGATGGAAAAACTGTTTAAAAACTGCTTGAAGGCATACACACAAAAAGAGCAAATTTAATCGGAATAATCCCTTAAAGGCTTGTAAAGCAATTTATAGCCGTCATTGCGAGGAGAAACGACGAAGCAATCTCCGGATACAATATTTAAGTACACTAATATGAAAACATACAAGCTCTTTCTTTTTGCCACAGCCATATTGCTGAGCAGTGCAGGTTTTGCGCAAAGCGGCGTAACGGGCGCGCTCACCTGGTCAATAAGTGGCAATACCTTAACTATCAGCGGCGAGGGAGATATGCCCGATTATCGCGGCGGCACTCCTGCTGCCCCCTGGTACGACTACCGGATATCTATCACCACAGTCGTGATAGAAAACGGGGTAACCGGCATAGGCAACGACGCCTTTTGGGAGAATCGCAACATCACTACCGTTTCGATTCCCGAAAGCGTAACAAAGATTGGAGTCGATGCTTTTCAGATGTGCGAACGCCTTGGCTCTATCGTTATCCCCGAGAGTGTAACAAGCATCGGAGACCTTGCCTTCAATGGCTGTATCAATCTTAAATCCGTTACAGTTCCCGGAAGTGTAAAGAGCATTGGCAACAGGGCTTTTGACTATTGCACCGGTCTGACTTCGGCTGTTATTTCCGAAGGTGTAACAACTATGGGAAATCAGGTTTTTAGCATGTGCAGCAATCTTACTTCTGTTACTCTTCCCGGAAGTATAACAAGTATTGAAGACCGGACTTTTTCCAATTGCAGCAACCTTGCCTCTATTACCATTCCTGAAAAGGTGAAAGTTATCGGACGGTATGCTTTTAGAAATTGCAGTAGTCTGGCTTCCATTGCCTTTCCCGCGAGTGTAACAACTATTAGAGATTTCGCTTTTTCCGGTTGCACCGGTCTTGCCGCCATAACCGTTCCCGGAACGGTAATAACTCTTGGAGCTATGTCTTTTGGAAACTGTACCGGTCTTACTTCGGTAAGCATTTCCGACGGTGTGCGCATTATCCATAACAGCGCTTTTGCCGGTTGCAACAATCTTGCTTCCATCAGCATTCCCGCAAGTGTAACACATCTGGGCGAAATAAATGTTATCAATGACTGTCCGAAACTCAAGAAGGTAAAAGTCGGCTGGCTCACTCCCCTTGCGGTTGCTTACACGGCTGGGGCTGATTACAGCGACTGCATACTGGAAGTGCCGGCGGGTACGGCAGACCTGTACCGGGCAGCCAATTTCTGGAAAGATTTTATAATCGTAGAAGAAAGCACCTCTGCCCTTACATCTGTTTCCGCTACGCAGGCAAAGATTTATTTCAACAACGCAAACGAGTTGGCGGTAGAGCAGGCGCAAGGCAGCGACCTGACTGTATTTAACACCATGGGCGGTATGATATACGCTCAAACCAACCTAAGCGAAAAAGAAATTATTAACGCTTCCCGCTGGGCTAACGGCATATATATTGTTTGTGTGGGTAATGAAAAAATAAAATTGATAAAACCTAAGCGATAAAGAAAACAATCGGCGTTGCAAGTATTAAGTAGGCTGATGCGAGTTCGTCATTGTAAGAAACGAAGCAATCCTTCCTAAAAGTCAGATTGCTTCGTGCCTCGCAATGACAAAGAAAGCTGAAAAGGCATTTCAAATTCACCATTCAGTCATTCCCTGCATCTTCTTTCCGATATAAAACGCATAGCCATGATACGCCTTATACTTATCGTACAATGCTTTATGGCGGCGTTCGCCGGCAATAAACTCTTCGGCAGCCCTGTTGCCTGCGTGTTTTTTCAGAAAGGCTTCCTGCACGGTAGCCTGCGGCGCAAAGAAATGCTCTGTCCAGCAGTTTTCGGGCAGGATAAAAGTAGCCAGCGGAATATATCCCGCCCGTTGCATCTGAGCCACTTTGACCGGAATAGTATCTATCCCCGGCTCAACCTGCTGCATAAACTTCCGGATTTCGGCGGGACGCTCTTCGGTAAACCACGACATTTCCGTCACGGCTATAATTCCGCCCGGTTTCAGGAACTTCCGCCACTCGTTTAAGCCGCGCTCAAAACCAATATTATAAATCGCGCCTTCCGACCAAATCAAGTCAAATTCCTCTTCTTGAAACGGAAGATTTGCCATATCGCCGACAATGCCTTTCACCCTGTCCTGAAGGTTTCGGCTTTGGGCATTTTGGTTAAACAGGCGGACGAAGTCGGGAAAGAAATCGACGCCGGTAATTTGGCACGGCGTGTTTTGCCCCAATACCATTGTCTGTCCGCCTGTTCCGCAGCCAATATCGGCAATTTTTGACTTTTCGGTCAGGTTATCAATAAAGCTCAACGCCCGAAGCGTCATTTCGGGACTTCCGGGTCCCTGCCGTTCTACATTTGAATAATATTCGCAAACCATATTCAAATCGAAATCGCTGATTGTTTTATTTTCGTTGTTCATTATCTTTTTATTTTGTTGCATACACGCGGGGACTGTCTAAAAAAGTCGTCATTGCGGGCTTGACCCGCAATCGCATAAATACTTCCTGCTCATTATACAGGGGATTGCGGGTCAAGCCCGCAACCAACGGTCAGCGAACAAAGGAGCTATGACGATATGTGCGAAACCGACTTTTTAGACAGCCTCGTCACTGTACGCAGATTAAAAAATTAAATTTATTAAATAGAAAAAGCGTTCCCGAAAAGGATTATCAGGGAACAAACGAAGATACAATCCGTACAAAAAGCACAGACTGTTTACAGCACAATATCCGAGTTAGTAATAAACATAAATTGTTTTAGCGGGGGCAAAAGTACGAAATGTTTTTTATTATTGGCTATAATTTGAATTTATTTCGAACTTATCCCTTAAAGGCTTGTAAAGCAATTTATAGCCGTCATTGCGAGGAGGAACGACGAAGCAATCCGGAAAAAAACATTACAAGATTGCTTCGTACCTCGCAATTAGCAATCACGACCAACGGGAATTGTAAATCACAGACCGAAGGGAAGTAATAATGACGGCGACAGATTGCTTTACAAGCCTCAAAGGGATAGTTCCAAAATAAATTAAGTAGCTACTCGTTTAACTCTCTGTCACTGTAAGCTTAACCCGCAGTTAGTTTATCTTTTAATAATCTTTTCACTCAGCAAAGTGCCGTCAATTGTTTCAATCAGCAATATATACAAACCTGCAGGTAAAGCCGAAATGCCGATTTGTTGGGCGTGTGCGCTGCTTGCCGCTTTTGCCCCTGTTATTGTATAGAGCGTTAAATGAGCAATATCTGCGCCCGAAATGCTGATTTTATCAGGCATTTGCGCAACTGTAAATCCTGCGTTATCCGCATTACTTACGCCCGTACTGCTGCCTATGGTAATAAGTTTCTCCGTACTGTACGGACTGTCGCTATATTCCGTTCCGTTGCCGAGAGCCTGCACCTGGTAGCTGTATGTGGTACCGTTTGTAAGCGGACTGAATGTGTAGGAAGTTTCGCCGCTACCCACCGAAACCTCGTTGCAGCCAAGCTTCGTTTCAATGGTAATTTTTTTGATATTCATACCGTTTGTGGTAGCAATCACTACCGCATCGCCTGTTGCGTTATAGGCAAATGTGGCGGTTTCGCCGGCATTCACAATCAGTCCGTTTTCGATATTTGCCGAAGACAGCGTTTGGTTAAACTCGCCCGCCAAAACGGTAAATCCCCTAATAGCATCAACATTCCCACTTAGAGCTTCTACTTTTACCACATCGCCCGCTGCGCATGGAATACTCAATTGAGTACCTACTCCGCGCAGATACAAAAGCTTTGTTGCGTAACCCAATGTCAGGTTATTTGCGTTTGCCATAAACTTCAATCCGGCAAGGAAAGGAATCACCGTGCCGTTGGCAAAAGTCAGTTCCTCGTTGTTGGTAGAAAGAGCATAATTAAAGCGTCCGGCAACAACATCGGCTACCAGATTAGCATCAGCACTTTCGGCAGTTATGCCCCAATCGCCTGCAAAATCCCATTCTTTGCTTACAAAAAAACTGTTTTCGCATAAACGCAGTTTATAGCCTGCGGCATTGTTTACGGGCGACCATGTAACAGTTGCCGAATTGGTTGTGCTTTGAGCATGAACATTTTCCGGTGCCGCAAGCTGCGTTCCGCATGGCGACGAAATCTCGCCGCTTGGGCTTACCTGCAAGGTGGCACCTGCACCACACGGACCGGTTACAACCGCTTTTACCTGTGCAACCGGCAATACACTATAACCTTCGTACGGTTTTGCTACCGCATTGCCGTCTATGGTGCCCGTAAGCTCTGTGCTTGCGCCACGGAGGCAATTCACAAAAGTAATGTCAGGGTCGGCAGTGCGCCACGGAGCAGGATTGCCGTAGTCGGGGTCTGTACTGCTTGGCGTAGAGCTGAATTTTTTATAAATCCTGTTTTCTATTCTTGGCGTCTCTTCCAAGCCCAGTTTTTCAAAATGACAGTTTTCGACATACGATTCCGTACCGTTTATGCCTGCTTCCAAGCCTATTGCTTCGGAAGCAACCGACGAATTATAGTAACAATTCACGAAATGAAATTGCGCGTTGCGGGCGCGGGGCATTCGTGCCACACAACCTTCGCTCCAATAATTATAGGCAAAAGTAATGCTGAATCTGCCGTCGGTTGGAGCATCGGTTGCGTTATAAGCTACTAAGTTGGAAAAACGGTGGTCGTCCGACTGTCCTTCGGGTGGCACATGGGGTTTTGGCGGAATTGTATAGCCAAATTTACACCACGAAAAAGTGATATTATCCGCCTCTCTGCTCATATCAATATTACCGTCCATGCCGTCGTAAAACTCGCAGTGGTCAATCCAAATATCAGTGCCGCCATCGTTTGTAAGGCAATCTTCTCCCTGCGCATCCCAAGCGCCGGGACCTTGAAATATCAAATTGCGAATAATAATATTTTTCACGCCGCTGTTCTTATCAATGGTCAATAAATGAGAACCCAAACCGTTGGGATTTCGTTCGTCCTGCGGCACAGGATATACTTCGAGCTTTGCACCCGGCAGACCAATTAATGTTTTGTTAGAATTGATTTTGGTTGAATATTTGGGATTATCTTTCGGAAAGGTAATCGTTCCCGAAACCAGAATTACTTTCGGCTCGTTCGAAGCAAGCGCGGCTTTCAACGCTTCGTATGTGCTTACCGTTTCGGGCGTAGCGTTTCCGCCGCCGGTTACGCCTGCACCGTAGCCAAACGGTTCAGACATATAATAATTTTGTGCCGAAGCATTGATGCTTGCCGAAAGCAGCAAAATTGCAAGGGTTTTTTTCATAATAATGAATGTAGAGTTAGTTTAGTTATTTTATTGATAATCTTATACTTGATATAAATTTCCATTAGGATCAAAAAAGCTTGCAAAGATAATAAAATATGCTTATCCGTAAAACAATCCAACTATACTATTACACTGCTCCGCAGCTTCTTTTTATTGTGATAAATATTGACTACAAAGATTTATGCTGCGCTTGCAGCTTTCATGTTTTATTATAAAGAAGTTGTCCCAAAAGTTTTTTAGAACCCAAATGACGCAAAAAACGCAAATCAGCACTATCCCTTTTAGCCGAGTTCGTCATTGTGAGAAGGAACGACGAAACAATCCGGAGAAAAAACATAACGAGATTGTTTTGTACCTCGCAATACTATTTCTTCCCATTCAGCAGTTCTTCGAGTTTCATCAACTCGTCGCGGTATTGAGCAGCTTCAATAAATTCGAGTTTTTTGGCAGCATCCTGCATCATTTTTTTGCTTCGAGCAATGGCTTTTTCGAGTTGCGGTCGGCTCATGTGTTGCACTATCGGGTCGGCAGCAATATCAATAGAAGTTTCGGGTTCGCTGTAGGCGCGCGGTTCGGCGGTAGAAGCAAACAGCGGCGAGCTTTGCGCCTTGTTGATAGCTTGCGGAGTAATATGGTGCGCTGTGTTGTAAGCCATTTGCTTTTCACGACGGCGGGCTGTTTCGTCGATGGTAAGTTGCATACTCTCGGTTATGCGGTCGGCATACATTATCACCAACCCGTTAAGGTTACGCGCGGCGCGACCTGCGGTTTGTGTAAGCGCGCGGTGCGAACGCAAGAACCCTTCTTTATCGGCATCGAGTATCGCCACGAGCGATACTTCGGGTAAATCCAATCCTTCGCGCAGTAAATTTACCCCTACCAATACAGAGATTTCGCCCCGGCGCAAGCTGTCGAGAATTTTCACCCTCTCAATTGTATCCACATCGGAGTGAATATAGCTCACCCGCACCCCATGGCGTTCGAGGTACAAGGTGAGTTCTTCCGCCATCCGTTTGGTAAGCGTGGTTACAAGCACCCGTTCGTTGCGTTCCACACGCAATTGTATCTCTTCCATCAAGTCGTCTATCTGGTTCAAGCTGGGGCGTACATCAATAAGCGGGTCGAGCAGTCCGGTAGGACGAATAACCTGTTCTACGATAACGCCGCCCGTTTTCTGCAATTCGTAGTCGGCAGGCGTGGCACTGACAAAAATCGTTTGCGGTACCAATTGCTCAAATTCCTCGAACTTCAACGGTCGGTTATCTTTTGCCGAAGGCAGGCGGAAACCGTAATCTACCAGATTGAGCTTGCGCGCAGCATCGCCGCCATACATGGCACGAATTTGCGGAATGGTAACATGGCTTTCGTCAATCACCATCAGGAAATCTTTCGGAAAATAATCGAGCAAACAATAGGGACGAGTACCTTCGGCGCGTCCGTCAAAATAGCGCGAATAATTTTCGATGCCCGAGCAGTAACCCAGCTCACGAATCATTTCCATATCGTAGTTTACCCGTTCGTTGAGGCGTTTTGCCTCGTAGGGTTTACCCTGTTTTTCGAGAAAATCTACCTGCGTTGTTAAATCAGCCCGTATTTGAACAAGAGCCCGGTCGATAATTCCGCGCGATACAATAAAAATATTGGCAGGATAAATTTTATATTCTTCAAAAGCCCCGAGTTCCTGTCCCGTTACCGGATCGATGGTAAGGATTTCGTCTATATCATCGCCCCAAAATACGATGCGCAACAAGAAATCCGCATAAGCGAGGAAAATATCTACCGTATCGCCTTTTACTCGGAAATTGCCACGGTTCAATTCTATTTCGTTGCGGTGGTATTGACAATCGACCAATGCGTGCAGAAATGCGTTGCGAATAATTTTTTGTCCGCGCCGCACTGTGATGGCACCGTTGAAATACTCCGCCGGATTACCCAAGCCGTAGAGGCACGACACGGACGACACCACCACCACATCGCGCCTTCCCGACAGCAACGAAGCTGTAGCCGACAGCCTCATGCGGTCGAGTTCCTGATTGATAGAAAGGTCTTTCTCAATATAAGTATCCGTGAGCGGCAAGTAAGCTTCGGGTTGGTAATAATCGTAGTACGAAACGAAATATTCCACCGCATTGTGTGGAAAAAAGGCTTTAAACTCGCCGTAAAGCTGTGCAGCCAGCGTTTTGTTGTGACTCAGAATCAGCGTAGGGCGTTGCACCTCGGCAATCACATTGGCAATGGTAAAGGTTTTGCCCGAACCGGTTACGCCGAGCAATACCTGATCTTTTTCTCCTGCATCGACGCCTTCTGCCAATTGTCGGATAGCTTCCGGTTGGTCGCCTGTGGGGAGATAATTTGATGTGAGTTCAAAGTGCATGGAGGGATGGGATTATTTTCAATCTGCAAAGATAAGATTTTTCTATCATAATTAAATCTGCAAAACTACTCTTAGAGAGAAAGGTAATACTCCCGATTTTTATTGTTTTTTTCTTAAAAAAATCCGTTCTTTGCACGCGATAATTTAATAATATATTAGATTGTATATCGGAATGAATCTGCTAAACAATCAAAAAACGATAAAACAAACAATATGATTTGGAATAAAGAAATGGAGTGTATGCCTCGCGAGCAAATGCGTAAATTGCAGAGCGAAAGGCTTAAAGAGGTAGTAGAACGGGTGTACAACAATTGTGCTCCTTACCGTGAGCGCATGCAGCAAGCCGGCGTTTCTCCTGCCGATATTAAGAGCATCGACGACATTGTGAAATTACCTTTTACCTCCAAAAAAGACCTGCGCGATTATTATCCCTTTGGCTTGCTGTCTGTTCCGCAGGAGGAGATTGTGCGGATACATGCCTCATCGGGCACTACGGGCAAACCTATTGTGGCAGGCTATACCCAAAATGACCTGGATATATGGAACGAGGTGGGTGCGCGCTGCTTCACTGCTTACGGGCTTACAAACAGCGATGTGGTGCAGGTAGCTTACGGTTACGGTTTGTTTACCGGTGGGCTGGGAGCAAACGGCGCGAGCGAAACCATCGGTGCCATCACGGTACCGGCTTCGAGCGGTAATACCGAAAAACAAATCATGCTTATGCACGACCTCGGCGTAACAACGCTTGCCTGTACGCCTTCGTATGCACTGTATTTGGCAGAAGGATTGAAAGGTGCACCCTACAAACGCGAAGAATTTAAACTCAAAATCGGTGTGTTTGGTGCCGAGCCGTGGACAGAAGCTATGCGCCGCGAAATAGAAGAATCGCTTGGTATTAAAGCCTACGATATTTATGGCTTGACGGAAATTATCGGTCCCGGAGTAGGGCATGAGTGTATATATCAAAACGGTACGCACTTGTGCGAAGACCATTTCTTCCCCGAAATAATTAATCCCGAAACCGGCGAACCCGCAGCCAAAGGTGAAACCGGCGAATTGGTGTTTACCACGCTTACCAAAACCGGAATGCCGCTTATTCGCTTCCGCACCCGCGACCTTACCAGCCTGAATTACGAAACCTGCGATTGTGGTCGTACTTCTGTGCGTATGGGCAGAATACTCGGGCGAAGCGACGATATGCTGATTATCAGGGGTGTGAATGTATTCCCTTCGCAGGTAGAAGCCGTAATTTGCGAATTGCCCGAACTTGAGCCGCATTATTTTATTGTGGTAGATAGATTGAATAATTCGGACACACTCGAAATACAGGTAGAAGTGAAGGACGATTTTTACTCCGACGAGTTGCCTAAAATGATAGACCTGAAAAAACACATTGCACATAAGTTGCACAGCGTGCTCGGCATTCATCCCGATGTAAAACTTATGGAGCCCCGCACGATAGAACGCAGTCAGGGTAAAGCAAAACGGGTGGACGACAGACGAAAACTGATGTAAAAAAGTATCGATTGAGGAAAATACTGCCCGTCATGTCGAGCGAAGTCGAGACATCGCTGGGAACATAAAAATCATATTATTTCTAATTCGTTAAAAGAAACATTAATAAACAAATTTAATCCTGAATGGAAAAGTCTGGAAACCGATTGGTTTTGATGCGATGTCTCAAATTCGCTCGACATGACGATACATTATTAAAATAACAAATTATGATAACAAAACAACTATCCGTTTTTATAGAAAATAAAACGGGAAACCTGATAGATTTAACCCAATCGCTGGGAGAGGCAGGTATCAATATGTCTGCATTCAGCTTGGCAGAAACAAGTGATTTTGGCATTTTGCGTGCCATTACAAGCGAGCCCGAACGGGCACTGGAAGTACTCAAGGCAAAACGCTTTGCGGCATCGCTTACCGATGTAGTGTGCCTGCTGGCTCCCAACAAGCCGGGCGCGCTTGCCGAAATATTAAAGCAGTTTGCCGAGAAGAACATTTATATCGACTACATGTATGCTTTTTCCGACGGCGATGCGGCTAAAATTGTTATCAAACCCGACAAACTGAAAGAATGTATGGAGGTGTTGATGCAAATAAAAAACTAAGAATAAACATACTTTGAGCGATTCTCGAAGTCGCAAATAAAATAATAAACGATTATGAAAAAAATAATTTTAGCGTTTTCCCTGTTGAGTTTGGTATTGCATGCAAGCTTTGCGCAGGATAAAAAATGGGCAATCGGGCTTGAACTCGCGCCTGCTTTTACATGGTTGAACCCCGATAATTCCAAGGTAGCATCTGATGGCGGAAGAATAAAGCTCAACGGTGGAGTAAACCTCTTTTACAATCTGACCGAACGCTACGCACTTGCTACCGGTATTCATTTCAACAATCATGGCGGCAAGCTGAAAGGCGATTACAACGGCGATGAAATTACCTACAATTTGCGCGAATTGGAAGTGCCCATCGGGGTAAAACTCTCTACGGGTAATTGGCGTGAAAACATGCGTTTTGTCGCCAATGTAGGTATCGGTTTGGGGATATTGTTCAATGGCTCTGCTACCAAAGACTACGGTGCGGACAAATACGACCACCAAAGTTTCGGGTACTCTATTTTTCCGTTCAGAGCCTTATATAATGTCGGTGCGGGAGTGGAATACGATGTGCTCGATGTAACCGTGTGCGGGAAAATCAATTACAAAGGCTGGTTCAATCGCGTGTATTTTTACGACGATGGTATGGGCAATCCTGCACGCGAGCTGGATTTGCAACTATCAAATTCAACCTACGATAAAATCCGTTTCGGATTGTCGGCAATCGAATTATCGCTCGGAGTAATTTTTTAGAAGAGTATATATTTCTTTACTCAAATATCTCCAAGCCTCTAAAAAATCAGGGCTGTTAAGTTGTTTTATAATATAATTGAATTTCATATTTCGCTACTCTGTAGCTTTGTTTCTTCTTTATATATTTAAGCTACAAATACTACGGAGCGCTGCACCTGAAATTATAATACAAGGCACAGAATGCCGTAAAATTTGTAGTTTATATTTAACAGCCTTGAAAAATTCAGACACAGCTATGATTTTAATCCACAACGCAACAATAGTAAATGAGCGTACGATTTCTTCCGGTTCGGTATTGCTCGAAAACGATATTATTACCCGGATTTTCAACGCTGAAATTCCCGCCGAAATACAACAACAAGCACAAATAATAGATGCTTCGGGTAAATACCTGTTTCCGGGTGTGATTGACGACCATGTACATTTTCGCCAGCCCGGACTTACGCACAAGGGCGACATTGCTTCCGAAAGTCGTGCAGCGGTTGCAGGCGGAGTAACTTCATATATGGATATGCCCAACACGGTGCCGCAAACAACAACTATCGAATTGCTGGAAGAAAAAATGAAATTAGCTGCCGAAAACTCGTTGGCAAATTACAGCTTTTTTCTCGGAGCAACGAACGACAATTTGCAGGAAATCAAAAAGATTAACCCGAAAACCGTTTGCGGATTAAAACTATTTATGGGTTCGTCTACCGGCAACATGCTGGTAAACGAAGAAGCAATATTGGAACAGATTTTTGCCGAAAGCCCTGTTTTACTGATGATTCATGCCGAAGACGATGCCATTATCAAAGCCAATGCCGAGTATTATAAAAAACAGCTTGGCGATGCGTTACCGATGTTTTATCATCCGCTTATTCGCAGCGCAGAAGCTTGCTACAAAGCAAGCGAACGGGCAATTAGTTTAGCAAAAAAATACAACACGCGCATACATCTTGCGCATATTTCCACCGAAAAAGAATTATCGCTCCTCGATGCAAAAACGCCACTTGCCAACAAGCGCATCACTGCCGAAACTTGTCCGCAATATCTTTGGTTCGACGATGAAGCCTACAACGAACTCGGAGCATTGGCAAAATGCAATCCCGCCATTAAAACGGCAGAAGACCGCGAAGCCTTGGTAGCGGCACTTTCGTCGGGCAAGATAGATGTTGTAGGCACAGACCACGCGCCGCATTTGTTATCCGAAAAAGAAGGCAATTATTGGCAAGCCGTGTCGGGTATGCCGCAGATACAACATTCGCTGCCGTTGATGCTCGAATTGTTTGCAGAAGGAGAAATTTCGCTGGAAACGGTGGCGGAAAAAATGTGTCATGCACCCGCAGAATTGTTTCGCATTGAACGACGGGGCTATATTCGGGAAGGTTATTTTGCCGACCTTGTATTGGTAGAAAAAAACGACTGGACAGTGGCTCCCGACAATATTCTGAGCAAATGCGGCTGGTCGCCCTACGAAGGAATTTCGTTTGCGCATCGAGTTTCACACACCTTTGTTAATGGCAACTTGGTGTATGAAAACGGAAATATCGATGATGCGCATAAAGGAAAACAACTGATCTTTAATAGATAAAAGAAAAAAATCATGCAAAAAATTGTTTACTATAATTCGCCCATCGGATTGATGGAAATAGTTGGAGAGCAGGATTTTATCAGTCGGGTAAAATTTGCCAAGCAAATAACGAACGAAACGCCCGATTGGGAAACAGGCAAGCGTTGTGCTGTTCAGTTAGACGAATATTTTGCAGGAAAACGACAAGAGTTTAACTTGCCGTTGCGACCACAGGGAACGGATTTTCAACTCTCCGTTTGGCAGGCGTTACAGGAAATACCCTTTGGAAAAACTCTTTCGTATGGCGAAATGGCTCGGAAAATAGGTAATCCCAAAGCCTGCCGTGCGGTAGGAGGAGCAAACAACCGTAACCCAATCTCCATTATTATTCCATGTCATCGGGTGGTGGGCGCAAATGGTAGCCTGACCGGTTACGCTTCAGGATTGGATAGAAAAGAATTTTTGCTCAATTTGGAAAAATCTCAATAGATTATTGCGAGGAGGAGCAACGAGACAATCTCATGTACAAGCAGAATAATCTCTTTTAGACATGTTCGTTCTTGCTGCTTTCGCCCGCTCGCATGCTAACGATTAATTGTTAGTAATGACGAATCCTTTTTTACAAATATAGAAGAGATTATTCCGAAATATTTTAATTAACACCATAAAAATATTAATAAAAACGATAAAATATTTAAACATCTTGATAAATCTTTTAATGAAATTGAAAAAGCTTTTAGTATAATTGAAAAAGCTTTTAGTGTAATTGAAAAAGCTTTTAGTGTAATTGAAAAAGCTTTTAGTGTAATTGAAAAAGCTTTTAGTGTAATTGAAAAAGCTTTTAGTGTAATTGAAAAAGCT
>JAISVR010000021.1 GCA_031271465.1 Prevotellaceae bacterium
ATGTGAATCTGTTGGAAAAAGTCGCTTGAAAGAAGAAAACGATGCTAAAAGAAATTTTCAGCATCGTGCCATAAATATTTAACTAAAATTTGTTGGTTTAATCATAGAATTCGCCAAATAGGACGGAAAAAATGCTTCTTACTTCCTCGTTCCGTCTTTATTCCAAATAGTTGTATCTACCGATGGTAAAACCTCGGGATCTGGTATTATTTCTTCTATTACTGGGTTATCATACATTTTGTATAAAAGTTTTACTTTCAGCGTTTGAGGATTTTTTAATTCAACAGTTATTATACGACCAATATAATTATAATCATCATAAAAATTTAATAGAACTTTGTTGTTATATTTCAATACAGATGGCAATAAATCTCTAAATCTGATACCAAATCTATTCTGTAAGAATGAAACGAAGATTGTATCAGAATTTTTAACAACATCATCTACATTCTTATAATTCTCATTTAATTTAACAGAATAAGATTTTCTTTTTATGCAATAATCATGATAATCTATGTCCTCTTTTAATATATTATTGAGCCTTTTCTTTAGTGAACAATCAAGATAAATACAAGAAGGTAGGTTAAATTTGATACTTTCAACAAGTAATTCTCCTCTCTCAAGTGAATCCAATGTTTTGTTAACATCAATAAATGTCATATTACCACTTTTTCCATAAGAAAAGGAAGTAATAAGTACAATTATTATCACAAACAAATGTTTCATAATCACCATGCTTTAATATTATACCTCAAATCTTCTTGGATTGGCAAAAGATAATATTTCCATGGGTTATAATCTCGCCACCCGATTGTCCTCATAAGTTGTTCGTAATCCCATTTATGTGCATAATGTTCATAAAGAAACGACTCTGGTAATCTCGCAAGATTTTGCGCTACATGAATGTACTCATGTCCCATAGTCCTATATAACTGTCCTTTTGAAATGAAAGCCATTTTGTACAGATATACATCACTACCTCCAGCTCTGTTGGGAACAGCTGTCCCTCTTACTAATTGGTTTTTCGCATTAAAAACCAAATCACCATTACGAGTATATCCTAAATGATTTGGAATCCTGCCATCAGCATAAAGATTATCAAGCCCTCTTATATTTTTACCAAATTTTTCATCAGAAAAAGCCCTTGCATATTCATTGGTATATTCCATTCCTTCACCAACTTGTACTTGATTACTTGTTGAGGGTGTTGTTGCGAGCTGGTCATATGTTGCACCTTTGCCAGTCCAAAAATTACCATCATGCCTATAAGCATCAATCCCGCCTGCAAGTCCACCAACTAATCCGCCTACCAAAGCACCTGTTCCCCCGCTGATTAGTCCCTGTTTCAATCCTTCTTCAAAAGAAGCGCCCGTAATCCAGGCATTGCCTGCTCCGCCAATAAAACTTGCTGCAAAGCCACCTGTGGCTCCTGTCATTGAGCCTGCAAAGAATCCGCCTGTTCCAACCAATCCCGATACCATACCTCCTGCTCCTACGCCGGCAACTCCTGTAAGAGCTCCCGCCGCCATAAACTTAAATATATCTCCCCCGTTGTTTGCCCTGTGTATATTTGCTGCGGCATTGAAATACGCGCCAAGTATTGCAGGCACTACCCACCAAAATTCGCCCGTACTATATTACTTGGATACGCGCGGAAGTGGGGGACATTGAAATACGCTTTCCAATAACTCTATTCGCGTTTTCCTAACAAGAGATGCATCAATAAGTTCATTAAAATCTTCATTATTAGAATCTTGAATAATTGAAGTTAAAATTGTCTTTGCATTATTTTCTTGTCCCAATAATTTTGTGTTGATGGCATAATTAATCAACATATTTTGATACGATATTGACTCTGAACTTAGTGTATCAAGAATAGATTTATACAATAAATCCGCCTCTTTATATTTGTTTACCGCTTGTATCGTATCCTTTTTATATTTCTCATAAACAGAACCAAGCATCGTTTTTAAATCAGGATTTTCAGGATTAAGTTGTTCCATAATCTTTAATGTAGAAAAAGCATCATCCATTAAACCTAATTGACGCTGAAATATCAATTTATTCCAATAAGCAACATAATAGTCTGATTGCATAGCGGTAGCTTTATTCAACAATTCAATTGCTGCCGTAACTTTTGCAGTATCACCCAATAAACTCATTGAAACAGCACTATCATTTAATTGTTGCGCTTTATTTTGTGTATTTGTTCCATTACAGGCAATAAAAAACAAAAACAATATATAAGGTATTAGTTTCATAAATCTGCTTTTTTGAAAATTAACGGACTCTAATAACATCATTAATCTTTATAGGGTTTGGGGCAAGTATTGGATGATACACGGGAACTGTAGCTCCACCAGGCATATATACATTCCAACCTCCTTGAAAGTTTATATTCACATTACCTTTTAGTGGAATAGTAAATTTTGTTTCCCCCATAGGTCTAAATCCTCCTTTTGGAGAATAGTAGAGTTCTTTTGGAGAAAATGCCTGTGTTTCAATTGAGGTTCCGTCAATCGTTAATGTAGCTTGCGCATTAGCAACAACATCTCCATCTACCAATGTATTATAGGTATCTGTTGTTAATGATAAATTCTTCCCATTTTGATAAATTCTCAATCTCATTTTATAAGTTGCAGATTGAAATCCTACTTTTTCGTCTAATGGAACAAAACCAATGCGTTTATATGTTTTTTCGTAAATTAATTTATTTATTCCTTGTCCTAAATGATTCAATCCTGCATTCATTAGTCCAAGAGCCGCTCCTTCCCAAAAGTTCTCACCTGTCAATTCAGCACCAATTCCGCCAGCTAATCCTGCAAAGGCATAAACCCCAATAGGGGAATTTGCTAAATCACCTCCATGCATCATAAACCCCGAACCTACCAAAGAGCTTAAACCACCAGCAACAAAAGATGTAAAAGCAGCATTAGGGTCATGGGTAAATGCAGCTGTAATATATGCTTGGGTATAACCATGCATAAAAGATCTGGCAATTTCACCACTAAATCCCATACTACCAATCGGTCCATATATCCCTCCTACACCAGAAACCACTACCCCAGAAACAGCCCCGACACCAGCTGCTTTACTAAAATCGCTCCAACTCCAATTATTGAATCCACCATTACTAAATGCTATACTTGCAGTATAACTTGCAGCACCAATCGTAGCTCCCCAACAAGCAGCATCAAGGAAAATTCCTATACCGGGTAAAAGTGCCGAAAATATAAACTCACCACTCGGGTCAGTAAATTTCAAAGGCGAGTTCAAGCAATAGCCAAATCGGTTGTAATTCTGCGGATTAAACGGGTCTTGCACATAGTTATCCGGCGAAAGCATTCTTCCCAATACAGGGTCATACACCCTGCCGTTCATATTTATCAAGCCAAACTCTGCCAGGCTTTCGTGCCCTGTATATTCGTAACTTCTATCTAAAATGCCGCTTTCGTCGCTGTATTCATTCCAGTTGTTGGCGTTGCGTTGCCGCCCCCAGGCATCGTAACTGTATCGTTCTACCACTTGCCCTGCCTCGCTCACAAGTGCGATGAGGCTGCCCAAGTGGTCGGTACAGGCATAAAATAAGGTGTTATCTACTACTACTGCCACTAACCCCGTGGGAGCTGCAATGTAGTGGATTTTCTTTGTCGTGCCGTTTTGGCTGTGTATTTCGTAATCGCCCAAATAGGTACGGGTTTTCGTCAAACTGCCGTTTTTGTACCACTTGCCCTCCGTACGCTGCCCGTCGCTGCCATAGGCAATCACAAGGCTGTCTTCGCCCTCGGCAATAGTATTCACCTTACCAAACGAGTTATAAGTTATCTGCTGGTTACGCAAGCTGTTGCCTTCGTAACTTTCTATCCGGCTCACGGCATGTGGTTTTTCAGAGTCGTACACATACGCACCTACGCCCGTTTTATAGCTTATGTTGCCGTTGGGTGCATAAGTCATGCTCATGGTATTGACGGTTGGCATATCGGTAAGTCCGTAATTTATGCCGGTCAGCCTGTCCAGATTGTCGTAGCTAAAATATTCTTCCTGGTCGGTAAGCGCATCTCGCCGGTAATGCAAATTTCCGGTAGCAGCGTTCCAGTTATAATCAAGGTCAAACACATCGGAATTTTGATTTGCCAAAAAGCCGTTTGGGTCGTAATTATAGTAATTCACAATATTGTTGCCCCACTTAAATTGCGTAGGCTGCCCCTTGGAATTTTCGGCAGTGAGTTCCCATATCAACGCGTTGTTGCCTTTTTTTATTCTGCATAATGCTCCGTTAGTGTATTCGTATTTAAGCACAAAACCGCTTGGAAAAGTTTTTTGCGTGATATTTCCCTGCATATCGTACTCGTACTGCATGCTATAGGTTGTACCGCTTATCACCGAGCTTTCTTTTTTCAGCTGTCCGAATGCGTTATACTCATACTCGCGACGGTAGCCGTTGGGGGCAGTTTCGCCGGCAAGTAGTCCCAGTGCATTGTAGGAATAATTTATGTTACCTTCCTCAGATATTTTCCGTGTTATGCGCCCATAGCTGTCATACTGCATATCGGTGTTTTTTCCCCGTGCATCGCGTTGGCTTGTTAGCTGCCCAAAGTTGTTGTAGGCGTATGTGGTAATACCTGCATCGGGGTCGATAAGGGCAGTTTGCCGTCCCTGTTCGTCGTACTGCATGGTGGTAGTAGCACCCGCTGCCGTAATACCGGCAGGTTGCCCACTGCTGTGGTACAAATAGTTCACCATATTGCCCGTAGCATCGCTTACTGTAACCACATCGCCTTTAGCGTTCAGGGTTTTTGCAGTGCTTTGCCCCGTTGCCGTGTTGGTGGCAGTACTTGTCAATCCGCTGTAAGTATAACTTATGCTTTGAGCGGGCGAGTTTTGCACTGCTATGCGCCCATATTGGTCGTAAAGCGTATTGTGCAGGCGGGGTGTTTCGCCCGCAAAATACGGCTCCGAAACAGCTGCCACGCGCCCCCGACTGTCGTATTGCGTTTCGCTGTACAACGATTGCCCCAAAGCATTTTGGGTTTTCGTTTTTAGCTCGCGCCCGCGGGCATCGTACCAGGTGGTGGTAACAGGTCGTCCGCTACCGCTGCTCACGCTTTGTGTAAGGGCACCGCTTGGCATATCGCTACTGTTGCTTGCCCATGTAATACTGCTCGTTACATAGTCGCCCGTTGGGAAAAGTTTTTGTATTGGTTCTCCCCATGCGTTATACGAATAGCTGGTTTTGTTACCTGCAATGTCGATTTCTTCCGTGAGCAAATCGCTTATGGGGTCGTAGTTACAAGTACTGTAATGCCCTAGCGCGTTCCGCGTACTCGTTATCTGCCCCAGACTGTTCAGCCCGTATGTGGTAGTTTGGGTACTTACGCCTGTTGCCGATTTTTGTATGCTTCGCGGTATACCGTTGTAGAAGTTGGAATAAGTGGTGGTTACTTTCTTATTGGCGGCAAGGTTGTCAAAATCGGTACGAGTACTGAGGTTACCCTGTCCGTTGTAGGTAAAAGCGGTTTTTTCTACAAAAGATGCTTGCCCGTTGTAGGTTGTGGTTTTACTTATACTTGCGGGTTTGTACACATTTTGTGTACCCGATACAAGCGTATAACTCATATCGGTTACCACCACCACATCGGTACCTTCACCGTAACGCACGATATTTTTGTTCAAAAGCCCGTTTGTGGAGTCATATTCGTTTACGCTTGTAGTAACCGTACCCGTGAGGTGGTCGGTCTGTACACTTTGCAATGTTTGCAAACGGAAGCGTTTGTTGCCCAAATCTACTATCGCGTTGCTGTTTGCTTCGGTAGAAATCGGGCTGCCGTCGTGGGTTTCAATATGGATTTCTTTTGTTGCCATCCTGTAATATGGTAGGATAACTTCGCTTTGTTTTGTTTGTTTCCGGTTTTGAGTGCTGTTATTCGCTACTGTTTTTTCAAAACCCAACAATCCCTTGCCCTGCAAATGTAGTAACAAATTTTTATACTGATAGCTGTTTGTATCCCAAATTTCATCTCCATTTCCATCTTTCAAGGCGGCATTTTGTTTCACTTCGCTTACCACAAGCAGCGGTATTTTTGCCGAAGCCACAGGGTAAACGGCTGTAAACGAACTTTCCCGCTCATATACCGAGGGATCAGTGAGCAGTTTGTAGCTTATTGTCGTGCGGTTATTATTACCGTCAATAATCTCTGTAATACGGCTGCCTGCCTGTGCGGAACTAAATGAGCGGGTATAACCGCTATTAGTTGCTTCAAATACATCAACCCGTCCATCACCGTCAAAATCACCCAGTTGAAAATTCATTTCCACCCAGGCATCCATAACTGTTTCCGAGAATTTCGGATACCCACTCTTGAGTCCCTTGTTGAACCAAATGGAATGAAACCGTAAACCACCGTTGGCAATGTTAAATTGCAACAAGTCCTGTTTTCCGTCGCCATCTACATCACAGCTACGAAACATAGGTCTGCGCATATTGGAAGCCGTTGACCAAACCCAAAATGTTGTGCCGGTATAATCTTCGAGTGTAATATAGTAGCTGGTTATTATAGTGATACGCGCATAATCGTTATTTTCCCGCACTATTCTCATTTCACCGTTTGCCGCAGAGGGACCAGTATAATTTCCATATTTATCGTAAATCTCGGAGTATTTTTTTACAACATCATAAGAATTCGGTTTAATAAATATCAATTCGTTCACACCGTCACCGTTATGGTCGGTAATACCGGCTATGCCTTTTTCAAAACTCAAAGTTTCGTAATTACCGTTCTGTTGCTTGATATACACTTTCGACCGTAGCTGGGCTATATCTGAACTGGGCTCATTTTCGGCATAATCAGTTAATCCGTCGCCATTAAAATCTAATGCCCACATTTTGTCCGTACGGCGTTCTACTTTCTGGTTGGTTTGTCCTACGCTTGTAAAACTTTGAAAATCGTCGTTTACCGAGTAAAAGCCCGCTCCTGCTATCCATTTGTTACTGTGTGCATCCCAAGTTGATTCAAAGCACCGCAGGTCAGATTTTCCGTCCTGATTAAAATCTACCGAAGCGGTTTCAAATTTCAAGTCGGAGGAAGTACCCTGTACATATTCACCATCTTCATTTCGTATAAGGTTAAGCAGTGTTATTGCATTATTTTTACACGAATAGAAATAGTAGGTTCGATTGGTTTCTTCAAATACAGCATCAAGATTTACCATATCAACCAAACAGTCATCCGACGAACCCTGTTTGCACATAGCGAGGTCATATACAGCCCAACCTGCCGAATAAACATCTTCGTGTTTCAATCTGTATTCCTGCACCCCTACTACTATCTCCTGTATTCCATCTCCGTTAAAATCGCCTGCATCAACCAGAAATACATCGTTTAAATGCTTGGTCATAGATATAAAATAGTCATAACTTAAATTTAGCCAGCCGGGAAGATTTCTCATATAGTTGGCTTTAAATTGATTGATAATATATTCACCCTGAGATTCTATCACATCGTAATCAAAAGTGGCTCTTGGAATTTCTATCGAAACTCCCGGAATAAGTCCATTCGGGCTACCCTTATAAATTTCCAAATTGCGTTGGAACATTTTAGGGACTCTGTTGCTTCCGCGTCCTAAATTAGCATCATATTCAATATGCTTTTTCCTGAATACCACTAAATCTTGAAAGCCGTCTCCGTCAAAATCACCCTGCATTATTTTATCAATGTTTTCGGCAGAAAAATTGGAAATAGAACGAATCAACCTAACATCATAACGACTTATATTTTGTATCGGGTTCCATTTAAACACAGTAGCATTCACACTCTCACCGTTACGGTTTGTTTGAGTTACTTCGGTAAGTTGTGATATTCCATTTTCGTTGCTGTATTTCAGATTGTAGCTGCCCGTTGCTGTGCCATTGGAATATAATTCTATATTTTCCAGCAGTACACTGCGCGATATGTTGGCATCGTACAATTTGCCTGTCCATGGGTCGCTGCGGTCGCTGTAAATAAACCGAATCTTTTTGTTGGCGTAGTCTATCGAAGATATGTATACTTCGCCTTTTGTAGCATTGTTAATATAGTGGTAGTTTATGGCTACCCCATTGGCATCGGTCATTTTGTTGAGCAGCCATGCCACGGTAGTTTCGGTTGAGCCGCGTTTTACAAGGAATCGGGCATCGGCAGTTTGTCCGTATTCAAGCGTTTTACCATCGGTGGTTTTCACAATAAAACCATCGTTTTGTTTTAGAATAATGTTGTTTTGATCTGCCTCGGTACGAAACTCCGTGCCTGCCAATCCTTTTTTTGCAGGATCATTTGTGCAAATCAAGCGCATACCATCCATAATAAGTGGATCGTCGCCGGTGAAAAGAATACCGCTTGCCAAATTATCGTGATAAATATTATTTCCACTACGACTTATAGCAGATACACACGACAAGCTCCAACCCATACCCATAATACCGTCGCCTCCCATACTATTGTACATCAGCGATACCGTAGGTTGTATTTCGTTGAATCCCTGTGGCACTGTAATAGGAACTGTGTAAGTAGCTGCTCCTACAGGCGATACATCTACCATGCCCTTTACTGCTCCTGTCGAAAGAGATTGGTTGAGTACTCGAGGCGGAGTATTTGGGTCAAATGTATTAGCGGTAGGCGAACTGCCATCGTACGAACCAGCTACAATAAGCGATTTATCTATCGCCGCCCGCAACCTATTTCCCGCCGCAGCTGTAAACCGGTACCCGGGTTTAAACGCCACAAAATCGCGCGCAATATATTCTTTGCTTTGTGCATCGGGAATGCTAAGCGTATATGATTTTTGCCCGTAGCTACCCGCAAGCATACAAAACAATACAGCAGATGCAATTAATCTTTTCATAATTTATAAATTTCTTAATTCTCCCCTCCTAGAGAGGGTTAGAGGAGGCTTTATTTCTTAATCACTTTCCACACACGCGACTTCCCTTCCACTGTCAAACGAAGCATATATATCCCGTTAGGCGTGTTGGTAAAATCTATCCGGTTATTCATTTCCACACGCGAATGGTTCGTAACAATTTTTCCTCCTGTGTCGAACACCGTAAGTGTTGCTTTGCCGTCTTCGGGCAGTTGGGCAACATCAACAAACACCACGCCCGTGGTCGGGTTCGGGTATACCTGCACCGTTTGCAGCGCACCGTTGGTTTCCGACAACTCGCCTTGCGGCATTTCATCACCGGTCGTACCGGTAAATTTTGCCGAACGCAGTTCTTCCACTATCAGTGTACGACTAACACGGTTTCCCGCTGCATCGTAGCCATAGCTTATTGTCTGTTGAGCCCACACCATACAGGTAAATAGCAGTAATATAGGTAATATTATCTTTTTCATAATCATTATGTATCGGTAATTATCAATCCTTTGTGTTTCTGTACGGCAAAAAGCTTTGTCATTACAGGAACCATTGCTGAGCTTGCAAAGCATGACCAGCAATCGCATCCGTCATTGCGAGGAACGAAGCAATTTCAAAAACAACAATCGCATCCGAAGATTACTTCCGTCTACTCTTCTCCCTATTTCTTTCTCTCCAACTCCCCAATCCGCTTATCCTGCGCAATAATATACAAAGTCAATTCCTCAATTTTGCGTAACAACAACGCATTCATTTCGCTTACGCTGATACCTTCGCTCTCCATCACAGCAGCAGGAGCTACATCGGGCAAATGTTTGTTTGTCTTTACATACTCGTCCAATTCGTCAAGCTTCATCAAGCTGTAGTTATCTTCAAACACAAAATCGGCTCCTGCTTCCAGATTTACCAGCACCTCTTTAGCTCGGATAGTTCCGTTTACATCAAGCGTATATTGGGGATTCACCACATTAATTCCTATTTTACCGTTGGCAGGTTGCGCAGTAGGATTTCCCGGTAACTCCGACTGCAACCCGCTTCCAAATAATACTCCACCTATATTCAACCCGTTGGAAGTACCTGCAGGCAAACTTATCTTTTTGCCTATAATAATATTATTGTCTCCCATTAACGCAGCACTTCGGTAACCTATAATAATATTGTAGCTATAAGAAGAAGACACATGAGTCTCTCGTCCGAATATTATATTTTGAGAACCGGTAGTCAAATCTCTTCCGGCACCATAGCCCATGGCTATATTATGTTCTCCACTCGACAAACTTTGCAATACATAAGTACCCAAACCTGTATTCTCCCTGCCACTTGTTATATTCAACAGAGATTGATAACCAATACCAATATTCCTGTTTCCACTGCCGGCATTGAACATAGCTTTATAACCTAAGGCTATATTCTCATTACCGGTTGTTCTTTCCAGCGTGCGATATCCTAATGAAGTGTTTGACATTCCATTTGCATCTACTTGTGCTTTATAACCAACAGCAGTGTTTCCACTTTTGGCTGATAGCAAACTAAGGGCTCTGCTGCCTATTGCGGTATTATGCGAACCGCTGGAATTTTGAAATGCAGAATATCCAATGGCTGTATTTTCCAAACCGCCACCACGATGCATCGACAGGTTTCCTATCGCCACATTAGATGTCCCTGTTCCTTTATGAAACGACTGATAACCCATTGCCACATTTTTACTGCCTGTTGCCAATTCCTGCGCTTTATAACCAACCGCCGTATTTTCATAACTCATAGTCGTTTTAGTCAACGAAAATCCTCCTACCGCAGTATTGAAATAACCTCCGGCATTCCCCTTCAATGCCTTGTAACCCGTTGCGCTATTGCCATATCCGGTGGTATTGTTACCCAGAGCAGAGTCACCTACCGCCACATTACGGTAACCTGTTGTGTTCAAAATCAGGGCATTTACTCCCAAAGCAGTGTTATAGGTTTGAGCGTATATCAAACTACTGCCTGCCGCCAATAAAGAAAGAATCAAAATCCATCGTAAATTTTTCATAAATTTATTTATTTTTATTTGAGAATTAATTTTAATCGGCGAAAATAAATATTTATTCACCGAATGCAAGCAAAAAGAAACCTTTTAACAAAAAATATTATTTTCTTATTACAAAAACCTATCTTCATACAACTACAATGCTTGTACAACACTTTCCTCTTGTTTCAAGGGGAGTACCCAAAGGGCAAGGGGTTAATGAGGGAGGAGTTAGACATAACCGAAGCACCCCCAACAAAAAATACCTCCGAAAAGATATTGAAATCCCTTCGAAGGTATTGTGTTTTTCTTTTTATAGAGGTTTTTACCGCCGTCCCTTTCGCCAAGGCTTGTCGCTGCCGCCCGATTTTGGACTGCTTTTGCGGTCGCCCGTTGACTTTTCCTTGTATTTTCTCTTGCTGAACGAATTGTTACCTGCGTCGTCGTTTTGGCGGTTGCCTTTCACCACCGATACTTGTACATCGCCACCTGATTTTTCAAAAGCTCGAAGCACGCGGTCGGCACGGTCGGCAAACACATCGAAGAAGGTAAACTTATTGCTTATCTCAATATCGCCCACCGAAATGCTTCGGTCATCCACCGTGTCGTTTATAATGCCCAGTAACCGACGAGGAGAAATGCCGTCTTTACTACCCAGGTTTATTTTCAGGCGAAGTTTTCCGCCTCCGTTCCGGCGTTCACCCCGCTCCCACTTCTCGCCCTTCTCTTTCCGCTTACCTTTTTCGCGCTTGTCATCGCTGCGTTCGGGTTTGCCGGGCAGATTGAGATCGGGAGCATCTTTGTAGTAATCAAGAAAACGGTTAAACTCGAGCGACACAAAGCGTTTCACAATCTCCTCACCGTTGAGATACGAAAGCTTTTTCAAAATTTCGGGAAACATCGGGTCGAGCTGTTCGTAGTTTACCTCCACATTTTCCATGCGGTCGATAAGATGAAAAAGCTGTTTCTTGCACACCTCCATACCGTTCGGGATGCGCTGTTGCTCAAACTGACGGTTTATAGCACGCTCTATTTCGCGTATTTTATTTCGTTCCTTAATATGAATAATGCTCACGGACACTCCCTTGCGGTTTGCGCGTCCCGTGCGCCCGCTGCGGTGCGTGTAGCTCTCAGTATCGGCAGGCAAGTTGTAGTTTATCACATGGCTGAGGTTATTTACATCAAGCCCGCGCGCAGCAACATCGGTGGCTACAAGTATTTGCAAGTTTTTGATACGGAATTTCTGCATCACAGCGTCGCGCTGCGCCTGCGAAAGGTCACCGTGCAAAGCATCGGCATTATAACCGTCGCGCATCAGCTTGTCGGCAACATCTTTGGTTTCCTGCCGGGTGCGGCAAAATACAATACCGTAAATATCGGGATTCAAATCCACCACACGCTTCAATGCAAGGTAGCGGTCTTTCGCCTGAACCACATAATATATATGCTCCACATTCTCGTTGCCCGAGTTCTTTTTGCCGATAGAAATTTCCTCGCGTTCCCTCATGTATTTCTGCGAAATGCGGGCAATAGCCGCGGGCATAGTTGCAGAGAACAACATCGTTCGCCGTGTATCGGGCGTGCGTTCGAGTATCGTTTCAAGGTCTTCCTGAAAGCCCATGTTAAGCATTTCATCTGCCTCATCGAGTACCAGAAAATCGATAGCCGACAAGTTTACCTTGCGCCGTTCCATCAAATCGATAAGCCTGCCGGGAGTAGCTACAAGTATCTGTGGCGGCACATCAAGTTGGCGCAATTGCGTAATGATATTTTCACCGCCATACACAGGCACCACTTTAATATCTTTTTGGTATTTGGAAAAATTCTTTAGGTCATTAGCAATTTGTATGCACAATTCGCGCGTGGGAGCAAGTACAAGCGCCTGTGTTTCGCGGCGATTGGGGTTAATAAGTTGCAAAATGGGTAAGCCGAAACCGGCTGTTTTTCCCGTACCCGTTTGTGCAAGGGCGATGAGGTCGCGCGTGTCGTTCATCATAAATGGAATACTGCGCTCCTGTACGGGCATTGCCTCCTCGAAACCGAGTTCTTCGACTGCCCGAAGGATTTCCTCTTTCAGTCCTAATTCTTTAAATGTCATTGAGTTTTTTATAAAATAAGCCGGCAAAGATAGGAAAAATTGTTTACATCGTTAAACGATTTCGGGGAGAGTTTTTCTGTTTATTTTAAAAATAACTATATTATATTTTTAAAAACATATAAAATAAATTTGCAACTTTAAAATAACATCGCAACTTTGTCGTTATAGTTATATTTAATATTTTAATTCAAATAGTAATAAAAAAATTCTACATAATTGTGTACGGTTCTGAAAAAACAGAAAAATAAATATAATACTTAACTTTAAAAACAACTTATCTATGAAAAAATTAATTTTTATTTGTGCTTTTCTTTTTAGTACAATAGTACTGGCAAATGCCATTGTTATGATACAATAAATACCTATTGGGAGTTCTTCTTCTAATACACTTAGGATAGCTCAATCAGCGGAACTTAGATCGACAAATCATGTGTTTCAAGTTGAATTTGAAGGTGCTAATTGGGGAAATATGGAAAAGCAAGCATTTTTACATGCAGTTAAATTATGGGAAAGTGATGTTGTAATAGAATTTTCGTCTTTTCAGCAAGTTACATCGTATATATTCAAATTACAAATGGACGGAACTCCAAGTATTGAATATTATACCCTACCCGGAACCCAAAATACATATAGTTTAACCAATTTGTGGATGGATTTAAGTTATACATTTTGGGTAAAAGCGGTAAATCAATATGGAGAAAGCGAGTATGTTGAATTACACATAGGAGGAGACCCTGATTACTATATAAAATTATCATCAACAGGAAGTCCTATGCCAACATCAATGAATTTGTTAACTTCTTCCACTGAAGAAACTGTCACATTAGCATTTACCACACGAAATAATATGATAGTAGATACAGAACTAGAAAGCGTAGAAATCTTCAATATAGCTACTCCTGCTTATGGCAAACAGGAACGACATTATCGTTCCAATACTCCTATTTCTTTGCGTAATATGCCTTGGGGCGTATACAGTGTGAAAGCCATAGATAAAAAAGGCAAGGTTTATACTAGTAAATTTTTCAAGAAATAGAAAATAATTCCTAGCTAACGAAATGGATTCTTTAATCTGTTTCGCTGGTATTTTTTCAATTTTATATTGTACAAATATATCATGAAAGCTTTAAAATTTATCTCACTGTTGACAAGCATAGTATTACTGGCTGCTTGCCACGACGACAGGGATTCCAAACCGAAAAATGTTACAATTCTCTCGGAAAATGTAAAAGCAAACGATTTATTGGAGCTGAATGTTGAATATAAATTTTCCTGTCAAAGCAATACGGAGATAGCAAGTTATGCCTGGACTCTCGAAATATTTACCCAAGCAGGAGAAATGGTTCCGGTATCCGATTATGTATCCGGGCAAACAACATTTGACATAACAATGCCTTCTATTGATGTAATTGCCAAGCGCGACGATTATGCACGCACTCAAAGCGGTATGCTCCAAGCACGGGTATCACTCAAAGGTAGCTTTATCGACGGAGAAGCCTTTGAAACAAGTTATCCTATAGAGCTGCCTTATATACCAAAGAATCCCATATTAAGAGTGAAGTCTATTGTGGATTATCGCGAAACATTGGAAAGCGATGTAGTAATAGAATTTTCCTCATTCCAACCGGTTACATCGTATATTTTTAAATTACAAATGGACGGAACTCCGAGTATTGAGTATTATACCCTACCCGGAACCCAAAATACATATAGTTTAACCAATTTGTGGATGGATTTAAGTTATACATTTTGGGTAAAAGCGGTAAATCAATATGGAGAAAGCGAATATGTTGAGTTACACATAGGTGGAGACCCCAATTATTACACAAATTAGCATCAACAACAGACATGTTAAATTAAAAATACAGTGAAAAACAAACAGGTATCTCAAAAAAGAGATACCTGTTTGTTTTCTTATTAATTATAAAAATTTAATATATATTTTTTTACTTATTTAAAAATATGTTTTAAAGCGGAATGCCCTCTGATTTAAATTTCCAATAAAAGGCATTTGTTTTCTAATAAATTTATTTATTTTTGCGTCCGAAAATAACAAATTGATATATTTTTATTATGAAAAAAGGAATCGTAATAGGCAACAAAATTAAGGCTATCCGCGAAGCGCAAAACATGACTGCCGAGCAACTTGCCAAACAGTCGGGCTTAAGCCTCGAACAGATAACCACGCTGGAAGACACCGAAACGCTTACCGCACTTAGTCCGCTCATTCGTGTGGCGCGTGCGTTGGGTGTGCGTCTTGGCACATTTTTGGACGACGACAGCGCGCTCGGTCCCGTTGTTTGCCGCCGCAACGAAGCAGAAGCAAGCATCAGTTTTTCAAACGATAAAACAGGCGGTAATCGCCACATGAACTATTTTTCGCTTGCAAAAACCAAATCGGGCAGGCACATCGAACCGTTTATCATCAGCATTGCGGCATGCACGAAAAAGGATTTCATCATGTCGAGCCACGAGGGTGAGGAATTTATTTATGTGCTCGAAGGGGTTATCAAAATCACCTACGGCAAGGAAGTATTTATCCTCGAAGCAGGCGACAGTATTTTCTACGACTCCATCGTGGAGCACCTCGTGGAAGGCTCGTGCGAGAGCGCTGCTAAAATTCTGGCAGTAGTGTATTCGCCGATGTAACTCACTGTTTAATTGTTTAATCGAAAATGCCCTATCAATATTCTTTCGAGAAACTGTAAGTTTGGAAAGATGCCCGAATGTTTGTAAAAGAAGTTTATCAAATAACGCGTATTTTTCCTTCTGAAGAAAAATTCGGTTTGTCTTCTCAAATGCAGCGAGCTGCCGTATCAATCGTATCAACTATTGCCGAAGGTACATCGAGACTATCCAACAAAGAAAAAATCCGTTTTTTGGAAATCACTTACATCAATGAAAATTCTTTTGAACAAAAAAAACAGGATATTGATAAAATTGCAAACAAATTAAATGCACTAATCAGAAGATTAAACGATTAAACATTATTTACAATTAAACAGTTAAACGATTACTCAATTAAACAAAATATGATACTTTCCGATAGAACTCTCGGCGAATGGGTTGAGCATTGGGCTTCCGTTTCGCCCGACAAGGAATACATCGTTTATTCCGACCGTAACCTGCGCTTCACATGGAAACAATTTAACGAGCGGGTGGACGATATGGCAAAAGGCTTGCTCGCAATCGGTGTAACGCGCGGCGCACATGTGGGCATCTGGGCTACGAATGTGCCCGACTGGCTCACTTTTCTTTACGCCTGCGCCAAAATCGGTGCGGTGCTTGTTACTGTAAATACCAACTACAAACAACATGAGTTGGAATACCTTGTAGAAAATTCCGATATGCACACGCTTTGTATCATCGACGGAACATGGGATACCGACTATGTTACCATGACCTACGAAATGCTGCCCGAACTGAAAACTCAGCAACGCGGGAATCTTAGCAGCACGCGTTTCCCCCGCATGAAAAATGTGGTGTATATCGGGCAGGAAAAACACCGTGGAATGTACAATACGCAAGAATTATTGCTTTTGGGCAATAATATTGATGAAGAAGTTCTTACCGAAGCAAAAAAAGGAATTTCGTGCCACGATGTGGTAAACATGCAATATACTTCCGGTACAACAGGTTTTCCAAAAGGCGTGATGCTTTCGCACCACAACATTGCCAACAACGGTTTCCTTACAGGCGAACACATGAAGTTTACACAAGACGATAAACTCTGCGTGTGTGTACCGCTTTTCCATTGTTTCGGCGTAGTGCTTGCCACGATGAACTGCCTCACGCATGGTTGCACACAGGTGATGGTAGAAAAATTCGACCCGCTGGTGGTACTCGCTTCTATCCATAAGGAACGATGCACGGCGGTGTATGGCGTACCCACCATGTTTATCGCCGAATTGAACCACCCGATGTTCGACATGTTCGACCTCACATCCTTGCGCACAGGCATTATGGCAGGTTCGCTTTGTCCTGTGGAATTGATGAAACAGGTACAGGAAAAAATGTATATGAAGGTAACCAGCGTATACGGACTTACCGAAACATCGCCCGGAATGACTCAAACCCGCATCGACGATTCTTTTGAAGTACGATGCAATACCGTTGGTTACGAATTTGAATTTACCGAAGTGGCGGTTATCGATCCCGAAACAGGCAAACATCTCGGGGTAGAAGAGCAAGGCGAACTTTGCTCACGCGGTTACAATGTGATGAAAGGTTACTACAACAACCCCGAAGCTACTGCCGAAGTGATTGACAAAGATGGCTGGCTCCACTCGGGCGACCTCGGCATACGAGACAAAGACGGCAACTATCGTATCACAGGGCGCATTAAGGATATGATTATCCGCGGCGGAGAAAATATTTATCCGCGCGAAATCGAAGAGTTCCTATACCACCTCGAAGGGGTGAAAGATGTGCAGGTAGCAGCCGTACCGTCGGAAAAATACGGCGAAGAAGTGGGCGCATTTATTATTTTAAAAGAAGATGCCAACCTGCTGCCCGAAGATGTACGCGATTTTTGCAAAGGAAAAATTGCCCGCCACAAAATACCGAAATATGTATTTTTCCTCGACAGTTTCCCGATGACCGGCAGCGGGAAAATCCAAAAATTCAAACTCAAGGAAATGAGCCTCGAACTTGCTGCAAAACAGGGAATTGAGGTGATTTAAAAACATAGAAAATAGAAAAACCCCGATATTTCACTTAAAGTGAAATATCGGGGTTTTTATTTGTCGTTACTATTTGAAAGTTCTTTGGATTATGTTTTTATAGAGTTTTTAAAAATAAATTACGACTAAAAATAAACTTAATTGACTTTTAACTCAAAATATTTAAAAAGAGTTATTGTTTTATAAATTTATTGTATATTTTTGTCTTTTGTCTTGCTATTGACGAATCAATATAAATAATATAAACCCAACAAGTGTCGATAAATACGCTTGTTGATAAATACCCATACACTATGAAAACTAATAACTATTTTGCAAACAGCAAATCGAGGAAAACAGCATGTTTGAAACAACTATGCGCAGGCATTATTTGCTTGTTTATTACAGCTAACGCAGGTGCTCAAAGCTTGCCGGTTATCACAAATCCCCCGTGCATTACGCCCATAGTTGGGCAAGGAACAGTTATTGACAGCGAAACAAGCGGGTTGCTGTCTTTGCTTGACGGAACCAATACTGTGTATAATTTGATAGACGGCGACCAAAGCAACTATGTCAGGTTTCTAACCGTGGCAAGTGTTGATTTAGGAGGTTCTCCCATTATTTCTATCCGCAATGTAAAACAATCGTATGCAGCAGGTCTGCGTGTTGGGTTTAAGATAAATATGAATAGTGGAATAGTTGGCAGTTTAATAGGTGGAGACGGACTAATAGATATTGACCTAATAAATCAAATAATAAACGGGCTACAAAATAATTTTAGCGTAAGAACCTATTTAAACAACCAGTTGCAAGAAACTTCCGCTATTTCTGTAGTGGGATTGAATAATGTATCAGCCGACTTGCAGCAAATGTCGTTTATAACCACTATGCCGTTCGACGAAGTAGAATTGGTGCAAACGGGAGTTGTTTCTTCCTTACTTTCTTTTGTAGATGTTTATTATGCATTTGTAGAGCCTGCAAGCGGTTGTAGCAACGATTGTATAGAACCTGTAGTAGAAGGGTCTGATTTGTATCCAAATGTTAATTTGGAAACAGGTGCAACTTTCTTATTTGGTACTATATCAAATGCCAATACTGTAATTACCCATGATACTACTGACTATGCAACAGCTACAATAATAGGTGCAGGAACTGCAAATTTCGGGGTATCCTCCGATACTATGATACCTGTGGGATCTCGTGTTGGTTTCGTAGTAAGATCTAACTTAGCGAATATACTTAATGGTATAATCCTCATAACCACCATGCATGGCGAATCAGAACAATTAGATGTATCAACAGGCGGAGCACTTATCGGCATAGATATAGGAGGCGATAAACAAGCTATCAGCATGGTTACAACTCAGCCATGTAATCAAATTAATCTTGTGTTCGGCGGACTGGTGGGTAGCTACGATGTTTTTTATGCCTTTGTTTACCCCGACAACGATTTAGATGGCGTTTATAACTGTGCGGATAAATGCCCGGGAGGAAATGACTACATGGATCACAACGGCAACGGCATTCCCGATTCTTGCGATATTGCCTGCTCACTGAATGCCGGCATGGACATTACGCTGTGTTCGGATACTTCGGAATATGATTTCGGAACGCTTGGTTTAGGCAGCGGACTTACTTGGAGAATTCTTCCCGAAAGCACTCCGGGTGCAAGTATCGACGGCAACGGCAATGTTACCGGCATGACAAGTACGGGAGTTTACAGCATCGAAGTAAGCAGTGGAACCTGTACCGATACGGTAAACATTACCCGCAGAGACGCTTTGATAAACTCGCCTTGCAACACGCCAATCGTAGGAAACAATGTTCAAATTTTCACTCCTACCGGAGGAGGCTGTTTACTTTGTCTGTTAGACGGAACAGCGGGCGAAATCAACAATGTAATTGATGGAAACCTGAATAATTATATACAACCCGTAGGCTTATTGGATGTGCTCAGTTCCGACCCTCTTATTGGCGTTAGAAACACGGCACAAATCTATCCTGCCGGAACCCGTACAGGTTTTGTAATAGCAAAAGATGGCAGTCTGTTAGATGTCAATGTATTACAAAACCTGCAAATCAAAACATATCTCAAAGGCGTATTGCAGGAAACATCTTCGGAAGACTTTTCACTACTTGGTACCGATGTTATTAGCGGAGACGGTGGCAAGCAACGAATCGGATTTGTTACCACAAAACCTTTTGACGCCGTAGTACTGCAACAAAGAGATGTTGCCAGTGTATCCTTGTTCAATAGCCTGGATATTTATTACGCTTTCCAAGAGCCGGCAAACGGTTGTAGCAATGGTGGTAGCGACAATATCACTTCAAGCGATTGTACCGAACCATTGTTGGCTAACAACGAGCACGAAGCCACTATTAACTATGACCACACGGGTATAGTAGGTGTTGCAGAAGTAGCTTGCGCCATCGACAGTATCGGAAACCTTATAGACAACGACCCTGACAGTTATACAACTATCCGCTTGGGAGTTGGAGCCCTTATGTCGGCATCTGTTTCCGTAAAAAGCTCGCAAACCATTTCCGCCGATTATCAAGCCGGATTTATTATTGCCAATTCCGACGCTAATTTATTAGACCTTTCGGCACTTTCCGGATTAACAATAACTACTTATTCGGCAAATGGTAATTCGCACAGCTATACGGTCAATAGTGGGTTAGTAAATTTAAATTTATTGGGAGATAATACCAATAAAGCATACATTTCGTTCCCGGCAACAGAAGCTTTCAACGAAATACAATTGACAGTAGCAAATACCGTAACGGCATTAAGCAGTATTCATGTCTACAGTGCTTTTATCTTGAAAGACAGCGATGGCGACGGTACTCCCGACTGTATGGATAGATGTTGTCTTGGTCCGGATTATCTGGTAGGCGACGACGGACTTCCTACCTCGTGTAGTGTTGATATTACTGCCGATGCATCGTGTCTGTCGTGTCCGGTACATGTATCAATGGGAAATGGAGCAGGCATTTCACCTACAAAAACATATTCTCTGTATAAAGCAGATGAAAAAATAGGCGATTTCCAAGCAAAACAATTGACCTTCGAGGCAGATACATCGGGCTTTATTACATATACCCTGCAATCAGACAGCGAATTTATTAAAAATATCCCCATCAGAATTCACCCGGCAGCAGCAACATGGAAAACCGTACCGGAAGACAGTGTATGGAAAAATGTAAACAACTGGGCAGCGGATATAAATAAAGGTGTTGACGACTTCCCTATTTGGTGTACCGATGTTACTATTCCCGGAGATGCCCAACTATACCCTGTATTGATAGCAGGAGCCGAAAGAGGAGATGAATGCCGCGACATCACATTTAAACATGGAGCTTCGGTCGGTAAAATACACTTATTAAAATACCGTCATGCTTATGTGGAATTTAATCCCGTACGCAATAAATGGACAATGATTACCGCTCCGCTGAAATATATGTATTCTGCCGACCTTGCCGCCGACATCAGTTGGACCAACGCGCTCCAACCTCAAGTATTTTCGCGTTTATTCAGTGTAGCTTATGGAGAAAATAACCTGCCCAATCCCGACGGTATAATGGGAACTTCGGTCGGAGATTTTTCCGAATCATTTTCCAATCTCGAAGTGAATCTTACTCCTGCGCTCGGATTTGCACTGTGGGTAGATGGAAGCCCGGAATATCCTGATACCAATTTCCCAACAGGCACTCCATATCTTTTCCCACGAAGAGATCAATTTGGAAACGATGTTCAATACGATACACATTATGAATTAAGCGGCAGATGGGTAGGAGAACCGTTTTACCTCCCAAGAGGAGTAGATATTAGCCAGGAAGCCGAATGGACGGCAAACTCTGTTCCTGAAACAAACAGTCGCTACCGTTTTATTTACGAAGACAGCTTGAATCTCGACAATGAACTTGAATTTTCGCTTTCTTCGCAAGAATCAAGAACTACTATTCTGGGAAATCCGTTTATGTCGCACTTGGATTTCAATCAGTTCTATAACGACAACTCATTGGCAATCCACAATTATTTCCGCATCTGGGACGGAGAAGCTTTTTATTCTTACATTCCCCCCGGAAGTGATGGTTCTTTTGGCGGACTTGACGGACTGGCAACAGTTGATCATCCTTTAACAGGATCCGAAGCGGCATATATTCCTCCCATGCAGTCATTTTTTGTAGATACTCAAGAAGGTGCATCGTCCTTAAAATTCACGCCTTTAACTTCGGTTACCACTGCCGGAGTCAAAGTGAGAAGTTTAACTCAACAAGAACGACCCGATGTGTTGAGATTGAGAATGGAAGCAGGCGGAAAAACAAATCAGGCAATTGTAGCGCTCGTATCCGGAGCAAGCTCGGGATACAACACCGGTGAAGATGTTTACAAAATCTTTTCGCCGGAAAAAGTACCCGAAATTTATACCGTTGCCAACCAAATTGCTATCGAAATCAACTTTGTAGATATAACAAGCGAAACGCATTGGATACCGATAGGCTTTAATTTAGTCGACACAGCCCGGGTAGAAGTAGAACTCGATGTAATTGGTGCCGATAATATGAGCGAAGATGTTGAAGTATATATAATCGACCGGCAGGGAAATATAAGCTACAACGCAAAAACAGAACTTCCTATTTCGTTTGAAACACATGGAGTTGCCAACCTGCAAGGACGATTCTTCCTGTCCATAGAAAAAACCGGCATAGAAAGAAACGGTTCAATGCATCGCGACAACACCGAAACATCGGAATCGGGAGGAATAGATGTATATGCAAACAATGGAAACATCACTGTTAGCTCTTTCGACGAAATTTCCGCTTTAACACTCTACGACCTTTCCGGAAGAATACAATACCGGTTAAAAGAATCGGGAAAACACTTTGAAAGAATCAGCGCCCGCAATTTGCAAGGCACATACATACTCAAAGTAGAAACCGCAGGTAAAACAAAAAGCTACAAAATTATACTTTAATACGCCAAGCAAGTAAAACCCTAAACCGGTTGAGATTACCACAATTTGCTTTTGTAAAGTTGTGGTAATCTCTTTTTTGCGAAAAAAGGATTATATTTGCGGGCAATAAATTTAATTTCGAGAGTATTCTGTTTGAGCATATCCGTCACAACCCTGTCATTGCGAGGAGGTATGACGAAGTAATCTTGGGATACGACTGTTTTTACGCGATTGCTTCGTGCCTCGCAATGACGGGAAAGGTAAACTCACAACGACGGGAAAAACCAACAACTGCCCGTCATTGCGAGGAGGTACGACGAAGCAATCTTACGACAAAGCAATCTCTCAATACAGAAAATAAAATAATACCGTTTAACTTTAAAACTTTATACAAAATGAAAATCACAAAAAACACTCTGTTAATTTTACTGTTATCGCTGTGTGCAAGCTCGCTCTATGCCGCCGAAAAAACTACCGGAAAATACCTCAACTGGGCTACAACCATTGCCGATTCGGAAATAAAGCATCGCCCCGAACTGTGGCAGGCAGACTTCGTTAAAAAACCTAAGTGGGATTACACACAAGGCTTGGTAGCCAAATCGATGCTGATGCTTTTTGCACAAACGGGCGACAGCGCGTACTACAACTATGTAAAAACTTTTGCCGATTTCTTTGTCGATTCTGACGGCAATATTCTTACCTACAAAATGAGCGACTACAGCCTCGACCGCGTCAACGGCGGCAAGTTCCTCATCGACATGTATCACTATACTAAAGAAGAAAAATATCTTAAAGCCGTGCAAATCCTGCGCAAGCAGTTCGATACGCAGCCACGCACCCACATAGGCGTATTTTGGCACAAAAAGATTTACCCCTACCAGGTGTGGCTCGACGGCTTGTACATGGGCGCGCCTTTCTACGCCGAATATGCAAAAACTTTCAACGAAAATACCGATGCTGTTTATGCCGATGCTGTGAAACAATTTGTACTGGCAGACAGTGTTACTCTCGACAAAAAAACAGGATTGAACTTCCACGCATGGGAAGAAACCCGCAACCAACGCTGGGCAGACCCCATAACAGGACATTCGCCGCACTTTTGGGGGCGCAGCATGGGCTGGTATATGATGGCAATGGCAGATGCGCTCGAAATTCTTCCCGAAGGCTATCCGCAACGCGATAAGATACAAGCCAATTTCAACCGCCTGACTGCGGCACTGGCGAAATATCAGGATAAAAAAACAGGCATGTGGTATCAGGTTACTGATCTCGCCAAGCGCAAAGGCAACTATGTAGAATCATCGTGCTCGGCAATGTTCGTCTACGCCATTGCCAAAGGCGTAAACAAAGGATTTTTACCCGAAAAATACCGCAAACTTGCCATTACTGCTTTCGACGGACTGACTAAAAACGCCACGCAGGTAAATGCCGACGGCACTACTTCAATAACTAAAGCTTGCTCGGTGGCAGGACTTGGCGGAAATCCGTACCGCGACGGCTCGTTTGAGTATTATGTGGGCGAACCAATCCGCAACGACGACCCGAAGGTAATCGGTCCGTTCATTATGGCTGCACTGGAAATGAATAAACTTATAACAAGCAAATAACCATGAAAAAGCTCATTTTCTCGTTTGTTGCAGTAGCTTTACTGTCAACACTTGTTTCGATGGATAAAAAACCTGTGCGCATATTCCTTGCAGGCGATTCAACCATGGCAGACAAAGAGCAGCGCGCTTATCCCGAAACGGGCTGGGGACAAGTATTACCTTCGTATTTCGACAACAATGTAGTAATAGAAAACCATGCCCGCAACGGACGCAGCACCCGCACATTTATCTCCGAAGGGCGTTGGGACTTTATGCTCAACCGGGTTGCAAAAGGCGACTTCGTAGTTGTCCAGTTTGGACATAACGACCAAAGCAAAAACAAGCTCGACCGTTACACCACACCTGAAGATTTCAAGCGCAACTTCGAACGATTTGTCGATGATGTGCGCAGCAAAGGAGCTGTGCCGATTTTGTGCACACCTGTAGAACGCCGCAAGTTCGACAAAGACAGCAATTTTGTTGACCAGCACGGCAACTACCCGAACCTTATCCGCCAAGTAGCAAAAGAAAAACAAGTATATCTTATAGACATGCAGCACACAAGCATGGATTTCCTGATTGGCGCAGGCAACGAAGGCTCTAAACAATATTTCCTGCACATTGGCGCGGGTATAAGCGAAAAATATCCCGACGGCAAGGTAGACAATACCCATTTCAAACCCGAAGGAGCAATGCAAATGGCGCGGCTCTTCGTTGAAGGCTTGCAGCAGCTCGGCATCAGCGAGCTGACCGGACATCTGAAGCCTGCTTCGAAGGTAACACTAACATACACCACCCCCCTGAAGGAAATAGAAAAACTGCAAAACACAATCAACCACGGCTTAGACGAAGGAAAAACCAGGTAGAAACGAGGCTGTCTCAAAAGAACGCAAATTCCGCAAATTTTATTTCTCTAAAAATCCATTTGGAGTCATCTTGGAGTCTTTGGGAATCATCTCGTGAGCTTTAGAAGTCATCTTGTGAGCTTTGAGAGTCATCTCGTGAGCTTTCGGAGTCATCTCGGAGTCTTTGGGAGTCGTCTGTGAGTCTTTGGAAGTCATCTTGGAGTCTTTGGAAGTCATCTGCGAGTCTTTGGAAGTCATCTGCAAGTCTTTGGAAGTCATCTGCGAGTCTTTGGGAGTCGTCTCATTCAGGTTCGTAAAAATAATTCGTTATGCTGCGCTTGACGCGGTATTGCTTAATAATGATTAATCGTTTATGTGTAATTGCGGGTTAAGCCCGTAATGATGAACATGTTTAAAGGAAATAATTCTCCTGCTCGGCATAGCCTGCCGTCTGCCTTTATTGTACGCGATGGCGAATCTTTCCGGTAATAATTTATATGTTATTGAAAAAAACAAAGTGTTTTTGATGATTTTTTATAATTTATTCGTTGCAAATGTTAATTTTGCAAGCGTTTTTAATAACTTTTAAAAATGAAAATTTATGACTAAAAAGCAGAGTAATTATTTTAATATGATAAAAGCCGTAGATGATGTATTTAGTAACTGCAGAGCGGTGTGGGAGGAGAAAACTTTGCTTGTTGCATGTTATGAGCGTTTGCACGGATTGAATGAGCGTATTGTGGTGGCTGCCGCTAAGCAGAAAGAGAATGCTCCCGAGGGACATACGGCAGCCAAGGAGAATGCTCGTACTATGCTGGAAGACAGGCTTTTTGTTATGGGTCGCAGGCTGCTCGCTTTTGCTTATTTGCAAAAGGATACGGTAGCTGCTACGCAAGCGGATTTTTCTCGTTCGTCGCTGGATAATTATTCTGTAAATAATTTGCTGAGTTTTGCAAGGGCTATTTTTAAGCTGTGTGAAGCGCGGCTTTCTTTGCTGAAGGATTATGAGATTGATGATGCGGCTATGAAGGATTTTCAGGCTGTTATTGATAGACTGGCTAATTTGAATGCTCACCGCGATGCTATGGTGGGTTTTCGTATGGAGAGTACGGCGTCTATTGCTTCTTTGCTGTCGAAAGCTCGCCAAGAGTTGGAGATAATGGATTCGCTGGTGGAGGGCTTTATCGTTGATGAGGCTTTTTTGACGGTGTATTTTAATGCCCGCCGTATTCACGATGTGCGTGGCGGCAGCAGGAAGAGGGAGAGGGATAATGTGGAAAAATAACTATCTTTGCTTCCAAAAAAAATAAACTTATGCTTAGAAAATTATTCCTGCCGATACTATTCATTTCTACCATTACATTCGCTCAAACACCCTACCTGTCGAAAGTTTGGCAGGCAGACCAAGGCAACGGAACCTACAAAAACCCCGTACTCTATGCCGATTATTCCGACCCCGATGTATGTCGGGCAGGCAAGGATTTTTACATGACCGCATCGAGTTTCAACTGCGTGCCCGGATTACCTGTTCTTCACTCGCGCGATTTGGTAAACTGGCAATTAATTGGTCATGCGTTAAAACGCCTCAGCCCCGAAGCAACATTTGCCCGTCCGCAACACGGCAACGGTGTGTGGGCACCCGCCATTCGTTACCACAAGGGTGAGTTTTATATTTTTTGGGGCGACCCCGACTTCGGCTTCTACATGACCAAAACTACCGACCCTGCGGGTGATTGGAGCGAACCCGTTTTGCTCAAAGAAGGCAAAGGACTGATTGACTGCTGCCCGTTTTGGGACAACAACGGGAAAGCATACCTCGTTCACGCTCTTGCCGGCAGTCGGGCAGGCTATAAAAGCGTGCTTTGTCTTGCGCCCATGAGTCCCGACGGCACTCGGCTTCTCGGCGAATCGCGCATCGTGTTCGACGGACACGAAAAGCACCCTACCGTAGAAGGCGCAAAACTTTACAAACGAAACGGTTACTACTACCTGTTTGCTCCCGCAGGCGGCGTGGCTACGGGTTGGCAATTAGTGCTCCGTTCGAAAAATATTTGGGGACCATACGACGAAAAAATCGTACTCGCACAGGGAAACACATCGGTCAACGGACCGCATCAGGGCGCGTGGGTCGATACCCCTGCGGGCGAAGACTGGTTTCTGCACTTTCAGGATGCCGATGCCTACGGACGCATTGTGCACCTGCAACCAATGGTATGGAAAAACGATTTCCCCGTAATTGGTGCCGACCCCGACGACGATGGCTGCGGCGAACCCGTGATGAAGCATCGCAAACCGAATGTAGGCAAAACTTACCCTATACAAACTCCGCCCGAAAGCGACGAATTTAACAGCAATACCCTCGGACTGCAATGGCAGTGGCATGCTAATCCGAATTTTGCATGGAGCTTTTGCGATGCTAAAAATGGGAAATTGCGACTCTATTCCGTATTTACCGACAGTGTGAAAAACTTGTGGGATGTGCCGAATTTGTTGCTGCAAAAATTTCCCGCACCCGAATTTACCGCTACCGCCAAAGTAAGTTTTCTTTACCCCCAACAACCCGGCGAGCGATTCAGCTTTGTGGTGATGGGCGAAGATTATGCAGCCATAAGCCTGTACAGTGGCGATGGTAATGAAGAAAACGGTAGAGCTGAAAGCGGTATTTGGCAAATTGAATGCCGGAAGGCTAACAAAGGAACTGCCGAAACAATAAACGATGCCAATAAAGCTATTGTTGATGCCGGCAAAATTATTTTTACCGACGAAGATAACTACATCTATCTGCGCATCGAAGTAAAAGAAGGCGGGAAATGCAAGTTCTCATACAGCTTCGACAATGAAAAATACGCATCAATAGGCAACGAATTTACCGCCAAACCCGGACGATGGATTGGTGCCAAAATCGGCTTTGTGTACCAACGCCCCAAACCTTCAAACGACGGCGGCTGGGTTGATATAGACTGGATTCGATTTGAATAATTTAAGAACTAAGAATTAAGAATGTACTGATTACACATTATCCTTTACACCATTAAATCATTACACCTTACACCATGATAGAATTTCTCAGCACTTACAATCTCACAGGTTTAGCAATCGGTATTGCCACATTCCTCATCATCGGGCTGTTTCATCCCATTGTTATCAAAGCCGAATATCACTGGGGAACAAAATCTTGGTGGCTGTTTTTGCTCGTAGGGATAGTTTTTGTAATTTTGTCGCTCGCAGTACGCAACATACTTTGGTCGACAGTAATGGGCGTCGTGGCATTTTCGAGCTTTTGGACTATACTCGAAATATTCCAGCAACAAAAACGCGTTGAAAAAGGCTGGTTTCCCGAAAACCCCAAGCGCAAGAAAATAAAACGGAACTATCGTCATTGCGAGGAGGAACGACGAAGCAATCCGGAGAAAAAATGATACGAGATTGCTTCGTTCCTCGCAATGACGAACATAGTTTTAATAGGTATAATTCAAAAAAAATATAATACAATGAAACACAAAGTTTTTTCCTGCTGCATCTCATTACTTCTTTCGGCAACTGTTTTTGCTCAAAAAGACCTCAATCCGGGCACTTATGCCTTCATCACAATTGAAAACCCCTCGAATTTTGCACGAAAAAATGTGCCCGTAGCATTGAAAATCGACAGCCTCACGGCTAAGATAAAAAAATACAAAGGACAGCAAATCGGCATATTCGACGGCTCGAAAGAAATCTTTTCGCAATTCGATGATTTAAACTTCGACGGGAAAGCCGACGAAGTAGCCTTTCTCGTCGATTTGAAACCAAACGGCAAGGTAAAACTACTCGTGCGCACGCTGCCGCAAAACTTTGTGCGTCCCAATTTTGAAAAGGAAACCTACGCACAAATGATAAAAAAAGTAAAAATAGGCGACCGCGAAACAATGGAAAAGGTTACCGAAGCATCGTCGGACAAAGACGACATGTACAACCAAATGCACCACCACGGCGTGGCTTTCGAAAGCGAATTAATGGCATACCGGCTTTATTTCGACAAAAAACACACGGTAGATATTTACGGTAAAATTCGTCCGCAACTCGAATTGGCTCAAACAATGTGGTATCCTACCGACGAACAGCTTGCAGCAGGTTTTGGCGACGATATACTCAAAGTAGGCAGCAGCGTAGGCGTAGGGTCATTCAAACCTTGGGACGGCAAACAAGCACAACATTTCGACCAAATTACTCGCCGTACACAGCGCATTGTTGCCGCAGGAAATCTGCGTAGCGTAGTAGAAATTGAAGTAGACGGCTGGCAATATCAAGGAAAAAGTATCAATGCCAAAATCCGCTACACACAGTATGCTCGTCATCGCGATTGCGAAGCCCGCGTAATTTTTGAACCCGATTTTACCGACAATCTTATCTTTTGCACCGGAGTGCAGCGCATGCCTGAAGAACAGTTTCACACCGACAACGCCGGATTAGTAGGTATTTGGGGTACCGGATTCCCCGTAAACGACACCGTGAAATACGCCAAACAAACCGTCGGATTAGGCGTAGTAGTACCTGCACAATATGCCAAAGGACAAGCCGAAGACAAACGCAATCATCTTATCCTGCTGAGCAACAACGGCAAACAGGAAATTGTATATTATCTCACTGCCGCCGCTCAAAAGGAGAAAAAAGGCTACCAAACTGCCGAAGACTTCTTTAAATACCTCGATGCATGGAAACAGGAAATGCTTAATCCGGTAAAAATTTCACTCAGCGAAAAATAAAAAAAACATAATAATATAGTACCCGCTACAATAAAAATATGTACATTTGCGACACTTTTTATCTAACAAATTAATTAAAAAAAATCATTCGCTATGAAAAGACATTATTTATTGAGCCTCTTTCTGCTGGTTAGTGTCTTGACAATGGCTCAAAAACCAATTGCCAAATTCACTGAAACAACTCACGATTTCGGAGTAATCAGCGGGGATAAAAAAGAAGTAAGCACCAAGTTTGAGTTTACCAACACCGGACAAGCGCCGCTGCTAATCACAAATGTTACAGCCTCTTGTGGTTGCACCACGCCCAAATGGAACAAAGCACCTGTCCCACCGGGTGGCAAAGGCGTTATCATTGTAGGATTCAAGCCAAAAGGAAGCGTTGGATTTGTAGAAAAAACAATTACTGTAACCAACAATTCGCCCGAAAATAAAATCGTATTGAAAATAAAAGGAGAGGTATTGCCCAAAGACAAAAAGGACAAAAAGGACAAGAACGAGAAAAAAACAAATTAATCTTATACAATAAATCTTTTTAAATTATGAAAATAAAAATGATACTTTCTGCCGCATTGTTCGTTGTGTCGGCAGTTGTTTTTGCCCAAAAACCGGGCATTAAATTCAACGAAACCACCCACGATTTTGGTACCGTAGCACAGGAAAACGGCGATGTTACCCATGTATTTGAGTTTACAAATACAGGAAATGCCGATTTGGTACTCTCTAATGTACAATCCTCCTGCGGTTGCACCACTCCAAGCTGGTCGCGCGAACCGATTGCCCCCGGACAAAAAGGCAGTATCACCGTAAAATATGGCGCAGCAAGTCGTCCGGGAAAAATAGACAAATCGATAACCGTAACAAGTAATGCCGACAGACAAACCTTGTATATCAAAGGAAGCGTAACTCCTCGCGGACAAAAAATAGAAGATATATATCCGGTACTTGTAGACGACAGTATCCGCCTGAAAACCACAATCATCAACTTCCACGATGTTGTTAAAGGCGAATCGCGTACGGAAAAATTGCCCATTGCCAATATTTCAAACAAAGAACAGGTTATTTCATTCACCGGTTTGCCAAGCTATGTTACAGTTGAACCGCTTACGCTCAAACCCGGAGAAAAAAGCTCTATAACATTTGTATTCAACAGCGAAGGCATGAAAGAATGGGGCAGCATCAAAAAAGACATTCAGCTCAAAAACAATGCGCAAACCGTATTTACCATCAATGCTTTTGTGAGCGAAAAATTCACCGACGAACAACGCGCCAATGCCCCTGTGATAGAAACAGAACCGAAAGTGGATATGGGCAGCATCGTACTCGGAAAGAAAAAAACAGTTGAACTAACAGTTAAAAATACAGGCAAAAGCCCGCTTTACATTCGCAGTGTAGGCAATGGTAACGACGAAATTTCGGTAAAAGCACCTGCCGCTATCAAAGCAGGGAAAACAGGAAAAGTAAAAATCACTGTTGATGCATCGAAATTGACTAACGCACAAGCGTTTTCCAAATTCATAACCTTGCAGCTCAACGACCCGAATGCCGCTCGTAAAAATATCATTGTGAGCTACACAACTGAGGCTGCAGCAGCGAAATAAGTTGGAAAATTGCGGAATAATAATCCGTAATACAAATACAAAAATCATAACGCAGATTTTCACAGACAATTCTCTGTGTGAATCTGCGTTATTCCATTCTTTCAATTAAAATGGCAAAAAACAAACATATCGAAAACGAAGAACAATACACAGGATTGACCGTAAACGAAGGCGTGGTACAGCCACCAAGCATCAGTCCGTATTTACAGCGTGCCAAACGCCGGCAATTTACCGCCGACGAATATGTGGCAGGAATCCTTCGTGGCGACATATCCATTCTCAGCCAAGCAGTTACACTAATCGAAAGTGGTAAACCCGAACATCAAGCATTGGCACAAGAAGTGATTGAAAAATGCCTTCCCTATGGCAGCAAATCTTGCCGTGTAGGCATTACCGGCGTGCCCGGCGCAGGCAAAAGTTCATTTATCGAAACCATGGGCATGTATCTTGTAGGAAAGGGACATCGCCTTGCCGTGCTGGCAATCGACCCGAGCAGCGAGCGCAGCAAAGGGAGTATTTTGGGCGACAAAACGCGCATGGAAGAACTCTCTGTAAACCCACAGGCATTTATCCGTCCCTCCCCTTCGGCAGGTTCGTTGGGCGGAGTAGCACGCAAAACCCGCGAAACAATTGTACTCTGCGAAGCAGCAGGTTTCGATACCATATTTGTAGAAACCGTTGGTGTGGGACAATCGGAAACCTCCGTACATTCCATGGTCGATTTCTTCTTGCTCATTCAGTTGGCAGGAACGGGCGATGAGCTGCAAGGTATCAAGCGTGGCATTATGGAAATGGCAGACGGCATTATAATCAACAAAGCAGATGGAAATAATATACACAAAGCCAACCTGGCGCGCATACAATTCCAAAACGCACTGCAACTTTTCCCCATGCCCGAATCAGGCTTGCGTCCTCAGGTACTCACATGTTCGGCAAGAGAAAAAACGGGCATTGTAGAGGTTTGGGATATGGTAGAAAACTATCTTTCACATATCCGAAAAACCGGTTTTTTTGAACAAAAACGCACCGAACAATCTACCCGTTTGATGTATGAAAGCATCGACGAGCAATTGAAATCTCATTTCTACAGCAACGACCAAATTGCCAAACAATTGAAAACCTATGAAAACAAAGTGCGCAACAACGAAATGAGCTCTTTCATTGCTGCGCGAAATTTGTTGGACGAATATTTTTCGAAAAAATAATTCTTTTCTTATACTTTGATAAACAACTCTTCGGGAAGACGGCGCATTTTAGGCAGGCTTGCCATGCGGTCGTTTGCCGCGTCGCGATACCCAAGTGCCATAATCACCGAAGCATGAAGGTTTTTCTCCTTTAAACCCAGAATTTTATCCATCTTATCGGCATCAAAACCTTCCATGGGCGAAGCATCAATCTGTTCCGTTGCAGCAGCCACCAACCCAAAACCAAGAGCGATGTAAGCCTGATTAGCTGTCCATGCGCGTAATTCTTCGGCAGATTTTGCTTTTACAAAATCAGAAAGCGAATGTTTCATCCTATCTTGTATTTCAGGCGGAGTATGTTGAACACCGGCAAGCAGTTTCACAAAACGGTCGAGTTCGGCATCGGGAGCTTCCGTCCACGCGGCAAAAACAAGCAAGTGTGAGCACTTTTCTACCTGTGCTTGCGGACAAGCTTCGGTGTAAATACGGTTGAGTACGGATTTGTCGCTCACCACCACCACGCGGTAGGGCTGCAAACCAAAAGACGATGCCGACAAACGGATTGCTTCGAGTATCGAGTTTAGTTTTTCATCGGGTATCCGGGTACCCGTCATGCGTTTAGTGGCATATCGCCAGCGGAGTGAATCGAGTAAAGTCATATCAAATACAAATTAAATGATGAAATAAGTGATGAGATAATCGTTATTATCTCATCACTGTTCGTTTTTTGTTTATCAATCATCGTTCTTATTTTTTGCCTGATATTCTTTAAGCAATTTATCTTGAATATCGGCAGGAACAAGTTCGTAGCTTGCAAATTTCATGGTAAACGACGAGCGTCCGCCTGTAATGGCACTCAATGCAGTAGAATAGTTCGACAATTCTTTCAACGGCACTTTTGCCGTAAGTTGTTCGAAACCTTTTTCACTACTCATACCCAAAATAATAGCGCGGCGATTTTGAAGGTCGCTCATAGCGTCACCCATTCGGTCGGAAGGCACTTGCACTTCGAGGTCGTAAATCGGCTCAAGCAGTTTTGGACCCGCCGCTTTGAATGCTTCGCTGAATGCATTGCGTCCGGCAAGTTTAAAAGAAATTTCGTTAGAGTCCACAGGGTGCATTTTACCATCGTATACAATTACACGCACATCGCGGGCATACGACCCCGTAAGAGGTCCTTCTTCCATTTTCTCCATGATGCCTTTCAAAATAGCGGGCATAAAACGGTTATCGATACTTCCGCCCACAATGCTGTTGATAAACACCAACTTACCACCCCAAGGAAGATCGATAGTTTGTGTGTCGCGCACGGAGATTTTAAATTCCTGTCCACCAAACTTATACGAAGTAGGTGTTTCCATTCCCTCAACATAAGGCTCTACAATAAGGTGTACCTCACCAAACTGACCCGCTCCGCCCGACTGTTTTTTGTGGCGATAATCGGCGCGTGCAGCCTTGGTAATTGTTTCGCGATAAGGTATTTTCGGTTCTTCGAATATTATTTGAATTTTGTCGTTGTTTTCCAGTCGCCATTTAAGCGTGCGTAAATGAAACTCACCCTGTCCGTACACAATGGTTTGTTTCAATTCCTTAGAATATTCCACCACCCAAGTAGGGTCTTCTTCGTGCATGCGTACAAGAGCTTCGCTAAGTTTTTCTTCGTCCGATTCGTTTACGGCGCGTATTGCCCGACGGTATTTGTACGACGGATAATTTACTTCTTTAAATTGGAAATCGGCACCCTTTCCGTTGAGCGTATTACCTGTGCGGGTATCTTTCAGTTTTACGGTTACACCAATGTCGCCGGCTACAAGTTCCTCGACCTTTTGTTTATTCTGCCCCGCAACGCAATACAATTGATTAATTCGCTCTTTCGTGCCGCGGTTTTTGTTTACAAAATCGTCGCCTTCTTTCACTTTCCCGGACATTACTTTGAAGTAGGTAACCTCACCGATATGCGGTTCTACATTGGTTTTGAATACAAATAAACTCGTTGCTGCCGAACTGTCGGGAGCAACTTCAATTCCGTCGACCGTTTGTGCCTTTGGCATATCGGATACAAAAGGAACTACATTACCCAAAAATTCCATCAGGCGGCGCACTCCCATGTTTCGCCCGCCGCATACGCAGAACACGGGGAAAATATCGCGTTTAATCAATCCCATACGAATACCCAGTCGCATATCATCTTCGGTAAGTGTACCTTCGGTAAAATATTTATCCATTAAGGCTTCGTCGTTTTCGGCTGCTGCTTCCACAAGACGGTTGTGCAGTTCGGCGGCTTTTTCTTTTTCTTCGTCGGGGATTTCCGAAATTACCGGTTCGGCTCCTTCTTCTTTCCAACTGTATTTTTTCATCAATAGTACATCAATCACGGCATTGAAACCTGCTCCAACCTCTATCGGATATTGTACTTGCACCACTTTGTTTCCAAAATTTTCGCGTAGTTGTTCCATCACCAAGTCGAAATTTGCTTTTTCATGATCGAGTTTGTTGGCGAGGAAAATAACCGGTTTACCAAGTTTTTCGGCGTATTTAAAATGATTTTGTGTACCTGCTTCTATACCATACTGGGCGTTGAGCAGCATCAATGCAGTATCTGTAACTTGGATAGACGAAATTACTCCACCCACAAAATCTTCGGCTCCCGGGCAGTCGATAATATTCAGTTTTTTGTTCAGCCATTCTACTTGAATAACCCCGGGAAATACCGAATAACCATATTCGTGTTCCACGGGGAAGAAATCCGAAACAGTGTTTTTTGCCTCCACCGTACCGCGGCGTTTAGTGAGTCCGGACACATTTGCCATTGCTTCCACAAGGGTAGTTTTACCTGAACCCGAGGCACCTACAAGCGAGATATTTTTTATCTCATTCGATTGATATACTTTCATATTATTGATTAATTTTTAAATAAATAATTGTGTTAAAAAATGGAACGCAATTTAATATATTTAAGATTATAAAAATCAATCTTGAAGAAATATAATTTATGCTTTACAACATAATAAGTAGAGACGGAACCATGCCCCGTCTCTACCACAACAATTAAACATAATAATATTACTAAACCACTGTTAAACCTACCATTCCGTACGAGAAGCGTCCGCTTTCGGGAATGCCAAGCACAATGCGCTCACCTTTTTTGAGTTTGCCTGAATGGAACAACTCTTCTAAGCCTAAATAAATAGAAGCCGCACCTACATTACCCACCTTGGGCAGGTTGAAAAACCATTTTTCGTAGGGTATTCCTATACCGGTTTCATTCATTGCGTCGCGCAATCGGTCGTGAAAAATCATCGACGAGAAGTGCGCAATGAAATAATCAACATCCGTAGCAGTATTTACATTGTGTTTCGTAAAACAATGCTTCATATAAGGCATCCAAAGCGTAAGGATTTTCTCATCAAGCAATTTGATGTCTTGTTTGAGCGAGAAAACGGAGCGTTCGAGCCATTCTTCTTCTGTATAATTCTTCCAACTCACCAATTCGCCATCGGAATTTTTTTCACAGCCCATATACATACAGGCATCGGCTTCGCTTGCGTACGAGATAGATTCTATCCAATCGAAACGCAACGATATATTACCACGAGGCTTATCTTCCAACAACATTGCTCCTGCTCCATCGGAAAGCATAAAGCGCAAGAAATCTTTTTCGAAAGCTATCAATGGTCTTTTGTTTGTTTCTGCGAGCTTTTCGTATTCCTTATCATAGTTTTTCGACAGGAAAGCTCCTGATGCCATTTCTGACCCCGTACAAATTGCTTTGCTTATTCCGCCGGCTTTAATGGCGTTGCAAGCTGCTTTCATTGCATGCACACCACTCAAACATACACCCGACGGAGATATTATATCCATCGGGTGTCCTTTAAGTAAACCATGCGTCATAGATGCATGCGAAGGCATCATTTGGTCGGGATTGCTTGTGCCACACGACAATAATTCTATATCTTGCAAACGAATTTCGTCATCAAATAGATTATTTATGGCATTGGCAGTTATCTCGGCGTTTGTATGTGTTATTTGCTGATTGGTATTTAACGCATAATAGCGTTGCTTTATACCATTTTGCTTCAAAATTATGGGGCGCACTCGAGAAGGCTGTCCTCCAACTTTTCCCAGATAATCCTCCATGTGGTCGTTGTCTACCGGATTGTTAGGAAGAAATTTTGTGATTTTTGTTACAAATACTTCTTTCACTGTTTTTTCTACTTCTTTATTGTATCGTAAATATTGTGTAACAATTTTTTCACTTGTTCTACTGTTGCTCCACTTTCCATTGCAAAAGTATAAGACAGACCTACAAACGCATATCTAAATAGTTCAGCTGTATTGCGAGTATTAACATCCGAGCGTATTTCACCCGATTTCTTCGCTTTTTCAATCATTTCTTCAAACAGTTCGACTTCTTCTTTTCCGAATTTAACAATTGCTTTTGCGCTTTCCTCATTTCTAAAAGCACTTTCAAGCATGAAAGAAAAATATCTGTTTGTTGTTTTTTTGGTACGATCTCCTAAACTTTTGTATAAGAAATCCATCGTTTCTTCTACCTTTTCCGAATAACAGTCGATAAACTGCTTGAGCGATGAACCCATACAGTCGCCAAATTTTTCTTTTGGTGTATGAACATTGACAACATACTTGCTGAGTACGGCACGGTACATTTCTTCTTTACCTATAAAATGCCTGAACAATCCGGAGTTATTACTCAGCCCTGCAGCTACTGCAATCTCGGTGGTGGAGCTGCCTTTATATCCGCCCATCATGAACGCTTTTGCAGCTTCTTCGATAATTTTTTCTTTTGAAGTTACCATCTTAGTTGAATTTTTAAATTTCGCCAAAGGTAATACTTTTTGTAAAACAAAAAATAAATTATTGATATTTTTTTAAGATAATAACAATCAAAGCCTAATTTAGGTAAAATTCTCCATTTTGAGAACAAGACGGGAGTTATCGTGCGGTTTCTGTAATCAAACACGCAGTATGAGAAGCTCTTTTATTTTCCGATGCAGTATTTTTAATATATTTAACTTCAATCATTTACAGCTTTCGTGGTACAAATGCGGTACATTAAACATCTAATTATCAATAAATAACGGAAAATAAATATTATTTACCTACAAAGATAAATGATTTTTTGAGATAAAAAACGATAGGTTTAAGCAAAAAAAATCCCGCACTTGACGGGAATTTTTGCAGAAAAGTGGCATTAAAAAAGTCATTTTTTCAGTTTCAGTACAAAATAAACGATGAGAAACAATAAAAATACAAGGGCAATCCGCCCACACCATATTTGGAAATGTTGCCACCCCGACAACTTGGCTTTTTTCTCTTTGACAATCTCAACCGGATAAGGCACACGGATTGTATCTGTTTTGAAAATGCTGTCTGTTTTGATTTTATCACGATACAGGTAACTGTACTTTTCGAGAAAAACGGTATCGCCTTTGATAGCAAAGAAAACGCTATCCCGAAAATATATACTGTCCCGCAGGTAGTTGTCCCGGTATTCGATTTTTGTTGTTTCAACCGGAATGTATTGCGGCGTTTTGCAGGAACTGCAAAAGCAAAGCAACAGGACTATAAAAATACTTGTATTTTTCATTGCATCGTAATTTTAGTTTGTAGATTAAAACCTGCTTTTATTTGCAAAATATCGGCGTTTACACCATTTTCGACAAAGGACATTGCCGACACGATTAAAATGTATTTGTCGCCACTTGTGGCGGTCAAAGCCTCATCGGCGGCAACGCCCGAATATTTGGCAACGGTGGCGATGTACGCCCCTGTGTTGTTCTCGTTTGGCGGTGCAAACCTTGTTATTATCTTTTCAATGGTATTTAAACCGTATTTTGTCAAATAGGTATGCAGCGTTACAAACGCGGCACGATAGCCGTATTCGATACTTTCGTACTGTTCAAAATCTTTGTCGGTACTCATTTTTTCTCCTTTGAATGTGTCGCGGCTGTGCCTTAAATTCAAAGGATTGTTATTTCTTATTCCTCGTGGTTTCATTTGTTTTGCTTTTTTAGTTCGTTTTTAACCGGGCAGTTTTTTTCATCTCTGCAATCTGAAATACGGCTTAATGCCTGTTCCAATCGCTGTATCTTGTTGCTCAAAAGGTCAATTTTTCTTGTGAGCGGCGTGATGAGGTATTGGTCGTTGAGTTTCAGCAATTTTTCGGCGTGGTCGGATTTTATGATTTCGACTTCTGCCAAACTTTTACGCCTGCCGCCCAACCACCCCACAATCAGCGTGATTATTGACACTGCAAACGGCAATATTTGATTTATAATTTCCATACGATTTTTATTTAATGGTTATAAAAAGAAAGCCGCAAACGCGGCTTCCCCTGCAAGAAAACATTTTGCCTACGCTTAGGCAACTTCAAAAACACCCAAATACACACTGTTGGCAACTTCTTTTCCGTCTTCGGATATAAAGCCTAAATAAGCGTGAACCTCATCGCCTGACCAGCCTGCAGGAAGTTCGACGGCTTGCGTTCCTGTCACGCGCTCTGCGCCTGCGGTGTCGGTAACGGCTTCTTCTTTGGCAGGATTGAGTACGGCAATCAACGCTTTGTCGGTTTGCTTGGCAGAGTTTACACCGCTGTTGTCATCCCAGGTGAAAACAAGGTCTCTGTTATCAAGCTCAGCCGTTGCATTAGCGGCAGGCGTTAATGAACCGCGAGAAGCCAAGCCTTTGCTTGGGTCAATTTCATAATCAGGATAAGTTCCTGTTATGGCGTTGGCAAGTGTGTAGGACATAGCCGCATTGAACGGTGATTGACGGTGTGCGTACAACTTCCACCCTGTACGCAAAAATCCTGTCATTGGTTTGAGCAATGCAAGTGCAAGTGCAAATTTTGTGCGCTGGCTGATTTGACCCACTGTGCGGGGATTTTTTACATTTTGCGGCAGTGAGCGCATATAAGAAATGCCTTTCCAGCTTCCGCCTACGACTGTTCCGACTTTTCCGGAAAAGCCGCCTAAAATTCCTTTTTTAATTGTTCCCATTTTTCTAAAATTTAAAGGATTGATACTTATTTTACTTGGAGTTGGTACGGCTTTGGTATAGCCTTGACCTTTTCCAAAAACAAAAATACAATGGTGTTTTATGTCCTTTTTGATATTGGTTTCGTATGCTGTTGATTGCTGTAATTTGCTTTATAACAGATAAAAAAACAACAATTATTTTTCCCCCGAAAAAGAAGAAAAAAGAAAAACGAGGAAAGAAAAAAGGATATGCTTTTTCCACAGCAATGAAGCGGCGGCTGTCAAGGTTTTTTGGGAAAATACTACCCGAAGCGTAGCGCAGGTGTGGAGATTTTTTCAAAAACCCGCAGGGCTTGACCTTTACTGCCGGTAAGCATAATTGCTATTTTTGCATATTCACTTTTTTTCGGGAGAAATTAAAGACAAAGCGAAATTGTCATTTTGCCATATTTCCATTTTGGACATTTGGCAATTTGGATATTTCATAACCTGCGTGGAACGCAAATAAAATAAAAAATGTAACTGTTTTAAGGGGTGGGTGGTCGGGGGTTGGCGTGGGAGTAGCAACAAAACAACGCAGGTAAAACAGCCCTGAGCGCAGCACTAAAAATGCAGCGAAATGGAGCGTAGCGGAATGGGAGTGCATTTTTTGGTTGCTGCATTAAAGGCGGCGAGCCGACTGCGAGTGGAGCGAGGGTGGCAGACACGGATAGCCCGCAATGGAGTGATAATGGAATGAAGGCTGTGGCTGCCTACGGTTTACCGCAGGGCTGGCGCGATTTTTTGCCGTGAAGTGTAGTTTTTTTGCGGGGTCGGGCAAGGGCAGGAATGAAAGAATGGAATGCAGGGCAGCGTAATGGAGTGAATGAATGACTGTGCTTGCTTGGGTTAGATAACTTTTTGCGGTGTGAGTGGCGGGAGGTACGACCGGAGCGAACACGGCAAAGACCGCTGAAAAAGGGTTGGGAGCAAAAAACGAAACGGAACAAAGCAAAAAGCGTGACAGCCCGATTAGCCCAAGCGACCCGCAGGCGAGCATAAACACAGCGGCGGTTGCTCCCTTTCTAAAAATTTATGAGCGTAGCGAATGCCTTGTTGGGGTTTCAAGGGGGCAAGAGTAGCCGCTACTGACAACCGAAATGACCGTTTGCAGGGAAAACAAGCCGGCACGCCATTGTGAGCACCAAGCGTAGCGGGTTGGAGCGCAGCAATGGAGTGTGGCGGCGTTAGCGGCAAGGGCGGCGAAAAAATACTACCCGAAGTGTAGCGAGGTGTGGAGATTTTTTTTAGCCGCTTGTTTTACCCTTGTCCGCTATGTTTTTCCCGAATAAGGGAATGAGGGCGGAAGACCGCTTTACCTGCGTTGTTTTGGTGCGGAGCTTTGAACACAGATTTATACCGATTAAATAAAAAAAAGAAATCCCCAAATCCTAAAAGTGAGGATTTAGGGAATATTGGGAATTTGGGAAAATTTGAGCCGATTATGAGCCAATTGAGCCAATTATGAGCCAATCACTTTAAGTTGTTAATTCATAAATACTTCCTGCTCCCAATCCGCTATTTTTAAGAATTTTATGTGTTTCTGCTAATTCTGTCAAATCTCTTGTGGCAGTGGGTTTTGATACTGAATTTAATTGCTGATATTCTGCATTCGTGATTTTTCCTTTTTCTTTCACATACAATACGGCTTTTATTTGCCTTTCATTTAACCCTAATTTTTGCAGTTGTTCTGCCGTAAATCTGTCTTTGAAAAGCGTTACAATAAAACCGCCTTCTTTTTCTTGCAATTCAGGTGTTGGCAGTCCTGCTGCTTTACTGGAATTGATAATCTTCATAATGCCGCTACCCCACGAATCAATATAACCGCCAAGAAAACACGCTCCTGCAAGTATCGGGTTGCGCGGGTGCGAAGAATGAGATTGTGTAAGTTGTGGCAAGGTAATGGTTGCAGGCAAGCCGCCATCGTTCCACACAAACATCTTATTATCGTACACGCGAATTTGCGTTGGTGCACCCATATAATTGCGGTGTATCAATGCGTTCAAAAGCATTTCACGAAGTGCGGGTATGGGATATTCGAGTGTTTCAATGCGATTCATTCCCTCAAATGAAATGTTGCGTATCAAAAATTTGTGGTCGAGTGAGCGCAAAACCTTGTCTAACACTTGAATAAGGTTACCTTCTTCCGTTTCTTGAAAACGGATTGTAAAATCGTCGTCATCAAATTTGCCGATTTTGACAAAGATATTCGGGTAAAAACTACCCGGGTCTTTTCCGAACAAAACAATCGCGGCGCGTTTGATTTGTCCGTTTTTGGTTAAACGAAGTTTTTCCAAAAGTTCGGGTGTAGAAAGTCCGTCAATGTCAGGTAAACGCCCAGCTTCTTCGGCTTTTCGCAGGAAAATTTTAATTGTTTTCTCGTCAATGTCGTCAAATGCAGCACGGGTTTCTATCACATCATCCCAAGTATGACCTGCTCGTTTCAGCAAAAATTCATTTAAAGCTGCGCCTGTTAATTCCTGTTTTACGCTACCACTACGGAAATAATACCTGCCTCGTAGGGAAATGGGAACGGAGTAAGGTTGTACTACTATTTCGATAAAGTGTTTATCGTCTTCCTGCAAAAGATTGACTTCGGCGGTTATTCCCAAGTTGTTTTTGATTTTATTGGGGATTTCGTCCATTAGCTTTTTGTAATCTTCTACGCCAATGACTGCACCGGCATCGTCTTTGCCGATATAGATTTTTCCGCCTTGTGCGTTGGCAAATCCACAAATCCATTTCAGGTAGTCGTCGTGCCACGAGGATTTGTATTCTATGTTTTGTTTTTCGGGCATAATATATTGAGGTTTAATTTTATATCTAATTTATCTTGATTGTTTTAAAAATTCTTTGAGTGTTATTGTTGTAATATTTAATCCTTTGGCTTTTATCTGCAATCCATTGTCAGAGGTAAGTAGTATTGGATTTTCATTGTTGTACTTCAATGCGACAGAAAGTATAAAATTGTCAGGCGACCTTTTATTGAAATCAATAGGCAATAAAGACAAATCGGCAATTTCTAATTTAATCTCTCTTTTGTCAATATTTGTGTTGATTGATTTTAACGCCTTTTGCACATTTGTTTTTCCTTGGTCGTCTAATGTGCTTTTCAGTTTATCCAACTCGTCGAGTACTTTTGCCGAAAGAATAACCGCATAATTCTTTCCTATTTTTGATATAATTTCGGGATATTCTACAAATGCGTTAGTGTCAATAATGTAGAGATTTTTTTTATCTTTTCGGATTTCTTTTTTAGTTTTTTCAAATTGAGAAACATCTATTTTTCCGATAACCTTTAATTTAATCCCTGTAGCAGATGATAAATTTCCTATTTCATTTTCTTTATCATTTTGACTACTTGCTTCTATTACATTTCTTTTTATCTCTTTTGTTTCTGATGATAAATGAAACGAAAATTCACTTTTCAATTTTGAGAGATATTGAGCTACTTCGCTCGGCAAACTTACAATTCTATCAAAATCTTGTTCAACTAAAATAAATGTGCTTTTTTTCGCTCGGCTTGTTGCTACATTAAATCTATTAGAATTAAATGAAAATGAACTTGATTTAGGAATTACATAGAAGCAATAATCCACATCTAACCCTTGAACTCTATCGACTGTTTCAATCAGAAAATTTCGATTGTTTGTTTTTGATTTTAGATTTTGCTGAAAGTAAGTAAGTGTTTCTATATATGGAGTTAATACAGCTATTGTATTATGTTTCAATAAGGATAATTCATTAATGGCATTTATTATAAAATCATCCATTAAATGAAGTAAATTCTCTTTATCATTTGGAAATAGTATTAACGAGGGACCTCCATCAATTTGCATATAACTTGATAGTGTTGGCAATCTTTCAAAATCTTCTTTAATATCCTTGAATAAGGATTTTGATTGGATTGTATTTTCGTAAAAACAGTTTGTATATTTTGTTGAGCGTTCTGTTAGTCTTCGGGTTTCTATTTTCCTTTTAAAGACGAAACTATCTACTTGACTTAGAGTATCCATCCCATTGATAAGTTCTTTAATATTCGGAAAAATATTGAAATTCTTATTTGTAACGATTGGAATAATTTGTTTAGGGTCGCCAACAACAATTACTTTTTTGCCAACCTTGGTAGCTGCGGCAATCGTTGTAAGAAATGCCTGAGAAGCCTCTTCTACAATTACATAATCATAAGTTTGGGTTTGAGATTGCCATATTTTTGAAAATTGATAATATGTCGTTAGAGTTAAATGTCCTTTTGATGGAACAAGTTCTTTTGCATTAAACAAATGAGGGAATTTGTTTCTCTCATCAATAGACAAAGGCAGTTTTGAAACTCTTTTTTCTTCAAATAGTTCATCGAAAAAAGGCTTTTCGCAAACCTCAACAGTTGCCTTATTTGTGAGTGCAGTAATTAAAACAGAATTTCCATCAAGCACTAAACGAGATGCAACATCAGCAATCTGATGTGTTTTTCCTGTTCCCGGAGGACCTTGAAAAAGATAAACCACTGAATTTTGGACATCGTCTATTATTGATTGTGCAATGTCAATTTCTTCGGTCAGTAATATTGGCTGTCTGGATTTATTCAAATCATACTGAAAATTTAATATTTTACTCCAAATCGAATTTTCATTTTTGTCGAAAGATTCACTAAATTCTTTTAGATTTTGCAAGTATTCAAAAGGCGGAATTGTGGGACCAAATGCAATAATCTGATTATATTGAAGATTTTCAACAAATTCAGATTCCATTTCTCGCAACAACACAGTTATCCAACCTTCTCTTTTTGATGGAATAAAATCTACAATTTTTGTTTCTGTTCTATTTCGGTCTTTAAGTAAATCAGCGTAAATTACATTTCCCCAAGTGGCAGGTCTTTCCATTCCTGCTTTAAGAGTAAAACAATTCATTTTTTGGTCTAAGCGTGGCGAATGGTAGCCTTCGCCAGTAGGTATATCAACAAATACATTTCCTCGTTTTTCATCAATGCCTTTGTATTGCCCTACATACACAGTTCCGTTCTGAAAAAGCGAAAAGCCTGTTGAGTTGAATGTTTTTTTTACAGAAAATTCAAGTTCTCGAAGTTCCTCTGCATAAAACTTTATCTGATTTTCTTTTGTAACCATTGCTATTGTTAAAAATTGAAATTATCATCACTTATAGCCACATCTGTTTCTTGTATGTTTTTTTCTTTCCTCAATTGAGAAAACAAATCTCTTTTCATTTTTTCGCTTGTAACCAAAATCAAATGAGATTCAGATTCTAAAGCGTCAAAAACATCATCTATTTCTGTTGTCTGCTTGCTGTTAGGTACTCTAAATAACACATTTTCTGCAAGTTCATCTTCCAATAATTCTAATCTATTTTTGAATAATCTCGGACTATTGCCGGGGTATATTACAACTAAATGCGTATCGTGGTTTTCAAGCATCTCCCAATGTTCTTTGTCTAAATACAACAAGCCACCTTTTGCACTGCGAACAATGCACTTCACGGGATTTCCATCAGGGTCTTTAATGTTTGTCAAAGCCGCACCATTGCTATTTATATTAAAAATATTATAACCTTCTTCTTCAAGAAAATAAACAGCGTGAGTTTTTGCATTTGCACTTTCTTCTTTTTGTTTTTCGTGCGAAATTCCCAATCTGTCTTGCAAAAGCCTATCTATACTTTCTTTGTATTGAAAAGAATCCTCATCAAGCAGCGATTCATTTTGGAGCGTTTTATAGTGCCAATTTTTCAATTTCTCCAAAATATTATTGGGGAAAGATGTAGGCAAATTATTTAAAACATCTGTTTTTAAAATTTGGGAAACATAATATTTATTGTCTATTTTAACTTTTAAGTCGGCTGTGTTAGTGCTGATTATTATGTTATTATATGTTTGCTTGTATGGAATTTCATTACCACCATAAATATATATAGGATATTGAGTAAAGAGTTCCCATTTTTGATAAAATGCTTCGTTCCACAATTTAGAATTTTTCTCCAACAAGTCAGTATCGACACTTGATATTAGATTTATTTCTCCCTTATTTTTGAAATGACTTAATTGATTGCCACAACTATCATCTACAAATATGATTTGTTCATTTCCTTTTGATAAAATATTGAAAATTTCAAAAGACAGTTCTTCTCCTTTGTTCAGTACATACAACTTGCTATCTACACTAATAGGTTTAACTGTGTAATGCCTATTTTTCTCTTTGTTAATAGATTCAATGATTGGAATATAAATAATTTTGTTGCTTTCAAGTCTTACAGAATTATTGATTAACTTAATCAAATCTATATTGTCTGTAATTTTTTGCGAACTGTATTTTGACAACCACAATATTGTATTCCAAACTAATTGTTCGTTATTTTTCGTTTCTTCATAATAACGAATGACTGTATTTTTGTCATAATTGTCTGAAATAACAGACTTTCTTAAATTAACTATCGAACTATTATTACCATTATAGCCAAGTTTAGAAATAAAAGCAAGCCTTTTTATCGAATCCACATTTACCCATTCTTCAAGCCACTGTGGTAAGAACTCTGATTCTACCGCCCAATTTTTATCAACACAATTTTTTATTTGCAGGTCAATAAAATCAAATCCTGACAATGAAATCAAATCAATACTTAGAACTATGTCGAGAAATTGTTTATATGACAATTGTAAGATATTTTCATTTTGATTAGTATTCCAATAATCATCAAAATGTTTCTTTGTCCATTTTTTTTGACCTCCGTTGTTATTAAATAATATTTGATATACAACCTGATAAACAGAATAATAAATTGATGATTCGGCTTCAATTTTTGAATTGATTTCATCAAAAGTCATTCTTCTTGTTTTGAAAATCAGGTTGCGTAATTTTTCTTTTTCTTTGATTGACACAAAGGATTCAACTAAATTTTCTAAAACATCGGATTCGCCCTTAAATTCTTCAAGCACATCGGAAAGTTTTAATATTTTCTTTTCGTCTCCTTTTCCAAATTGAATAATATTGCTTAAATCATACTCACTTAATGGGTTTTTATTGATTGTAATTTTGCCTCGAAGATTGTCAATGACAGATTGAATTTCAGTTGGAATCGCATCTATATCTTCTACTTTTTTAATTAAAGTATTTAAGAGAATATGCTCCGGTGAATTTGAATTATACTCTGTTTTGTCATTTAAACAAAACTCTTTAAGATTGAAAACAAAACTATCAATATAATTTACAACAGCATTAGGAGCAATACAAGACATCAACTTTGGGTCGTAAGATTTAGAATTGATAATTGCTTTTAGTAACTTATCGCCCTGTAGCAATCCTATTTTATTTCTATCATCGCTACATAAGGCTTTGTCTAATTCTGAAAATGATTTTTTCAATTCGTCATTTTCTGTTATGTAAGATTTTAGAGATGAATCCGCTCCGTCATATATCTGCACATTTTCTACTGTTTTTATCGACCAATTACCGTCAAGAGATGTCACCAATGTATATTTTTCAAAAAAATCATTGTTCACCCCGCCTTCTTCCAACCAATCTAACAAAATATTGGCTGTTATTGTATTGAGATTACATATTTTTGTCCAATCATCAATTTTAGCGTTATCAGTTTTTAATTTAAAAAGACTAACCAATTCTCCACATTCTTTGAGAGGTAGAGTTTTTAATGCAGATTTGTGCAAAACATATTTTATCGTCTGATAATCATCAATAGACATTGTATTAAACGCATCAGACCAAAACACCTTTTCATTACTCCAAAATCGAAATTCATCGTTGATGTATAGCCAAGAAATTGAAGCCCATTGACTTTGTAATATTTCTTCACTTTCTTCTTTCCAGCTAAAAACCTTTTTTATATCCTTGATATACTCGTTAATGTTTTGAGAATTAAAGAACTTTGACCATTCTTCAAATAGGTGTTTTTTTAAAATAAACGATGTGAAAACTTTGTTTTGATGAATTAACTTTTTTTTCAGTGCATCTGGGAGTGCATTATATTCGTTTTCTGAAATTCTAAATTGTAATATTGAGTTTACTCCTGCAATATTATGTCGATTTAATAATTGATGAAGTGGTCTTGGAGTTCCTTTTTCATCAACAAACAATTTGAGTTCGTCAAAATATTTTGTTGCGCCAATTCCTCGCATAAATTCGCTATTCTGCAAAAAATCAATCAATTTTATTTTTACAGATGCTTCAAGTTTCGGGATATTGTTGTTAATCGCTATTCTCTCATAGGCTAACGCATTATTGTTGATATATCCATTATTTGCAAGCAAATAATGGTTGATATTTTTGTATTTTTCAAGTTGCAAGTCTATGGTATTATAGCCTAAATCTTTAATCAAATTTTCATACAAGATAGTATTTTGGTTAATCACCCACGCATCAGACTCATTGAGTAAAACATCAATAGAGAACAAAGTACTATTATGAACAATAAATGGTATTTTGCCAAAATCACTCGGCATATGTTCGGCTAATTTATTTAGCCAATCCAACAATTCCAATTTATCATATAGAGATTTCTTTGCAATAATCTCTCCTAAGCGTTGGCACAATTCAGGTGTAATGCTTTTTGCCAATTCTTCCAAATTTACAATTTCCACATCGAGATATTTGTAGATTTTCAAATATTTCACATCTAATTCTGAATGAGGCAATCGTTTTTTTGTTTCAATTATTTCATAAAACACTTCGACCCCAAACATTTCAACAATCCCAGAATCATCAATTATTGTTTGAGAAATTAACTGTGGCTCGTTTAAGTCATTTACTACTATCGGTTTATTATTTAATTCTTCCTGATACTTCTTGTTGTAACTATTGATGATTTGCTGTGCTGTATCATCATCGGGGATATAATTTTTAAGCAGTAAAGAAAGATAGGAGTTATAAGTCTGTTGATTTTTAGAAAATCTTTCAGCCAAAACACATAATGTTTCAATGTGTTTTTCTGCCACCTTAATCATAATATACTTATTCCAAGGGTTGTCCCCTTGTATTTTTTGACGGTCGGAAGAAGGCACAAAATCAGCGTTTACCAAAAATGGCAATTGAAATCTCGTATCTTCCATTGGGAGATATGTGAACAAACTCGAATATTTTGGAATACTCTTGATATATTGCAGTTCGGGTAAAATTTTCCCATTTTCCAAAGCAATACCAAACGAAATTTCTGTTTCTTTGGCAGAAGCGAGTTTTGGAGGGATTGTTTCTATTTCGTTACCCTCTAAATCTGTAAAATAATAGGTTATTTCGTTGTAATCATTAGTTTTAGACCGCTTTATTAAACCTATATCCAATTGTGCAAAAGATTCATCTGAAATTTCAACATCAAATATTTGCTTTGTATAGCAATACAATTCTTTAATTTGTTCCTTTTTATAATCAATTTTGGACTTTTCAATTTCGATTATTTCGTTATTATCTCTCCGTATAACAGTAACGCCATTCTTGGGAGACCTAAATTTAGATGTATTCCTAAGAAACAATAAAAATTGAGGGCGTTTAGTTATATCATCAATTGCAGCCTTGTATTCTTCAATATTTCTTTTCCCAAGTTTAAGTGCAAACTGAACAGGATTGTTGAAATTATTGAAGTTGCTATTGTTAAATTCATTTGGCAAATTATCTTGCCAAATAGGTATTACCTGCCAAGGAATGTCAGTTGAACCATTGAAACGCAACTTTTGATTTCGATATTTCTGTTTGTCCTCTTCTAATAAGTCAGGATATTTTTTATAGCGTTCGCTACTAAAATAAAATTTATCAAAATCATCAAAAAGAGGACTATTCCTCAAAAAAGCAAATTGATAGCCTCCTGATTTTAGCCAAACCTCCGTACTGTCTGTAAATACAGACTTAAAACCAATGCCCTTATAACCTGTTTTTTTATTATCTCCTCTTTTTGTGCTTTCTGCCGCACTCGTAATTGCTTCTACATCATCTTTATTAAAAGGAGCTCCATCGTGCATTACGAAAAAATAATCATCTATTATATCAATATGAAATTCAACCTTTTCTTTGCCCGGTGCATCATCTGCATTTTGAAGCAACTCAAAAATCATTCGTTGCTTTGAAGAGTACATTCCCTTGCCAATTTCACGCATCAATTTTGCAATCATTGAGTTGGCTTCAGGATTGTTAAGCCTCTCAAAACGCAATCTGATATAATCCTTGTATGGGTTGTTTTCTAATGGTTTAATTGTTTTTTGAATTACATTGGGAAGTCGTTTATCGGCACTTCTATTTATTGAAAATGAGTAATGAGCATTTTCTTCTAATGAAATACTTGGAGAAACAAATACATCTTGTGATTCTCTGTCTTTTAGTAGAATCTCGCCTGTTTCACTGTGCATTACATTTTTAAATGCTGCAAATTTTTCATCCTTTCTGTTGTAACAACCATAATAAATATCGTCTTCGGAAATATCTTCGTTCTTTTCTGCTAAATATTTTTTGATTTTTTCTTGGTCTAATTCGGAAACATTTTTGATTTTAAGAGAGTAAGGGTTATTTTTACCTTTTGGAGTGTTTGTGTATTCTAATTCGACTTTGTAATAATTGCCACTATTTAATTTCTGCACATCATCATAAGGAAAAGAAACTCGATTCTCTACAACTTCAATATCATCAAAATTTGGATAAAATAATTTTCTTTTGCTACTCGGATTTACGAAATTATTAAAGTAGCCGCGATTATTATTTGTCTTATCCAATATAGCAATGAATGTCAAGTCATTTGATTTCCAATGCTTTTTGAGTTGTTCGATATACTTTTCCATTTCAATATATTTTATCTTTTCGTGCTTTCTTTTGCAATATTTAACACTTCTTCTGCAATTTCTTTTTCGCTTGCTATTACAGCAACAACTTGGTCGGCAAGCCAAAGTGTCAGAAGTTCGTTTTTGTCTGCATTTAATAGTTCTGCAATTATAGATAGTTGTTCGCGCTTGGCTTTCCGCTCACCTCTTTCGATTTTGCAATAGGTAGCCGAATCAATATCCAATGCTTCCGCTACTTTCCGTTGCGGTAGTTGGCATTGTTCCCTTAACTGTTTTATTCTTTCTGTGAAAGTCATTCGTCTTGAATTTTAATTGTCCTGACAATTTTAGTCACAAAATTACAATTTATTTATGAATCAATTGTCAAAACCAAAAAAGAAATTATCAACTGTCTTTTTTTGCATAATTTCCGTGTGTTTGCCGTATCAACAAGCCTGCATTGCAAAATCGAGCAATTTGTTTGTTGGCTGTGCTTTCGGGGATTTGAAGTTGCGAAGCAATTTCAAGGTATTTTGCCCGGTCGAATTGATTTGGTAATGCTTGGAATAGTGCCATTTTGGGATTGCTGTTTTGGGTAGTTTGTGTTGAGGTTGCTTGTGGCAACTGCCGGAACACATAGGCGGCGTGTTGCAAAAGTACTTTCAGGATTTCCATTGCTATTTCAAAATCAGTGTCAGAACAAATAATTGTGCCGTTTATGTGTCCATCGTCCATAATTCGCAGGGTTGTTAAAACCATTGCTATGCGAAAAGTTATCAATCCTAAACGGCGAATTGTTCCGATATAGTCATTACCTAAGAGTTCCCAATATTGCTGCTGTACCTGTTCAAAGTAGGTATTAAATTCTACCTGTTGTTTACTTGAAAGCGAAAAGCGGATATTTTCGTATTGTTTTAATGTTCGGTAAAAATCAAAAAACACATTGCCGAAACGGTCGAAGCGCTGGTCTAACGATTCGTTACCGTTGGTGGCGAAAACATCAATCCATTGCAGGCGAATGTTCATACAATAGAACATAAAACGGCTAAACAAGCCGTTTTCAGCATCAGGAATTAGGCTTTGCACTTGTCGTGGTGTTCCTGACAACAAAACTGAAAGTTTGGGGTTTTCGAGTGTGATATATTCACGGTCTTTTCTACGCAAATATGAAATTTTTTCGTGATGAAAGGCTTTGCGAAAGCCGTCTGAATAATTACCGTGTTCGCTCTTGAAAGTTTGGGCGAGTGTATCGCCCTCTGTTTCAAACATTAAACCCACGCCCTGATTATCATTCAAAATTTGAAATACTGCGGTGGCACTGCTATTGGCGGGAATAAACAAAACCCGCAAGGGTGGTTCTTGCGGTTGTTCAACATCGGGATTCTTTTTATTGGCGGTATATTCGGCTTGTTGGCGTTTGTATTCTTCGAGTTCTAACTTGTTCAACTCTCTTAATTGTCGATGGATTGGCTCGACCAATCGGCGACAAAGCGACAAGCGACCTTTGCCGGCTGAGGCTTGAGCGGAAACAAAAAGAAATAAATTCGGGAAAACAGTAACCCCGCCATAAATGCCGTAAACATTTGGCAAGCAAGCCGAAGTAACAATCAGCGAGCCAAGTAAAAGCAAATCGGCATCTTCACGGGAATTGGCGTAGTTGGCAATTTGCCGTAAGAAATCGGGCAAAAGTGAGTAGATATTTTCGGAAATGGTAGGCAAAATTTCGGTTTCCTGTTCTTCGTCTGCTTGTTCCGAAATTGCCAATTTTGCCAAATTGCTACGCGATTTGCCTGCAATGCTCGGCATAGTTTCAAACGAGTTTGAACTCTGCTCTCGGCATTTTGCCAAATTGCCATTTTGGACATTTGGCAATTTGGATATTTCCGAAAT
>JAISVR010000037.1 GCA_031271465.1 Prevotellaceae bacterium
ATAGACGACTTGAAGAAAGCTGAAGATTATATCGGATGGGCTGAAGAGATGCAATCAAACAGCTACTATGAGATTAATGCCGACTTCCCAACAAAAGCTGCCATTAAAGCTTTCAGAGCTCGCATCAGTTTGGCAGCTGCAGGTTATTCGCAATATCCGAAAAATGACCCGGTACAAAGAGAATTCACATTGGTTGACAGACCGACGGGACCTGCCTTGCGTTGCCGTATAGCTCGTGTACACGATGCGAGAAGAATAGAATTGTTGACCGAAGCCCGTGATGCCTGTCGCGAAGTATATGAAAGATACGGAACAGGTAAATTGTCTGCCGATTTTGAATCAATCTTCAAAACAGCAGTTGCAGGTGGTACAAACAAGGAAGTGCTTTGGCAAATGCGCTATGAATCTGAAAAGCAGCGTTTTATGGGTAATAAGCACGCTGCAGGCGGTGTATTTGGTCCGAGCTATACCAGCGACTGGGGTGCGCGTTATTATGTAATGCCTACTTTCTTCTTCGATTTTTCCGAGGGCGATACCCGTCGCGATATAACCTGTCTGCCTTTCCTATGGGCAAGTTCAACACAGCAGGCTGTTAAGATTAATAATATATCTTTTGGAAAAAAACGCAAAGAATGGTTGCCGAAGCTGGCTACCGTTGCTGCAACTTTCACACCGAATATTGTTGTTCGCTACGCCGATGTATTGTTGATGCTGGCAGAAGCCGAAAACGAATTGAATGGTCCTACAGGAGAAGCTCAAGAAGCATTTATGGCTGTTCGTAGCAGAGCTTTTGGAGGTGATGCAACGAAAGCAGCCAATATAAAAGGAAAAGCAATCGGCAGCTTGAGCAAGGCAGAATTTTTCAATGCCATTGTCGATGAGCGGGCTTTTGAGTTTGCTGGAGAGCAGCTCCGAAGAGCCGACCTTATCCGTTGGGGAATGTTGAAAACCAAGATAGACGAAACAAAAGAAAAACTTCAATTACTGAAAGGTACTGATGGTGTAAGACAGGCACCATACGACTGGGTACCCAACGATGTATATACCCGTCTATCAACCAAGCCTGCTTCTGTCAGTAGTGCATTCTCAGGTTTATCGATGTCTGTACTGGATTTTTATGGGTTTAATTGGGGAGAAACTATTGATCCGGGAGAAGGTTGGACAAAAGTTACTTCTACAGTTTGGGGTGCTGGTAATTTAGTTATTGCATCAAGTTGGTATGAAAACCTGTATATCAACGGAGTTAATGCTCCCGATGAGATGCAACTCCTGCCAATTACACCCGCTATTAGAGTTTTAACTAATGAAGCTGTTAAAGACGATTACGGTTACTACACTACCGGATGGTAGAAAACGAATATTTTATTTGCCCTCAAAAATTCTAACTCTTTTTTGAGGGCATTGTTAATGCGAAATAATGAAAGGAATATACAAATTTAGAGGCTGTCTAAAAAGTCAGAAAACTTTAGCACAAAGCTAACAAAGAAAAATCACAAAGAGCACAAAATATTGATAATCAACATCAATGCTTTGTGCTCTTTGTGAAAAATCTTAGTGTTCCTTTGTGTTTGAAAAAACTTTTATACCCGAGCCCTGTTAGGTTTTCAAAACCTAACAGGGCTAAGGTATAGAAAATAAACCAATACCCCCAATGAGAAATTTCTCATTGAGGGTATTAATTTACAGGATTAAAAGACAATAATCTTCTACACCGGTTTAAACTCTTCTTTGTCTGCTTCACAAACAGGACAAACCCAATCGTCGGGAATATCTTCAAAAGCAGTTCCCGGAGTTACACCATAATCAAAATCACCTATTGCAGGGTCGTAAATGTAGCCACATACAGAGCATTTGTACTTTTTCATATCAGTTCTTTTTTATTGTTTAACTCCGGCAAATGTACTATATTTTTATATTAAATGGGTTAATTTTACCAATGAAATGCAGCATTTTTTCAATAACTAACCGTTTTTTTATAAGTAGCAGGGAAAATATTTTACCTTTGTGCCTGAATGTGAGATAAATATAAAGCTATGAAAACAAAATCCTACGCACTCCCATTGGCAATGATGTTTTTGCTTTACTTTTTCATTGCTTTTACTTCGGGGCTTAACAATCCCTTTGCCAAGGTAATACAAACACAGTTTACGCTGGATACCTTCCAGTCGCAGTTTGGCAATCTGGCATTTTTCCTTGCCTATTTCCTTGCGGGTATTCCGGCATCGCTGCTGGTAACGCGCGTGGGCTATAAGCGGGCGGCACTGGTGGCTTTAGCCGTAATGTTTGCCGGCGTATGGGTGGTATTTGCCGGCGGCAACCTGGGTGCGATATGGCTCTACTTAGCTGGAATGTTTGTACTCGGTTGTGCCATCACGGTGTTGCAGGTGGTGGTCAATCCTATGGTAACAGCTCTCGGCAGCAAGGAAAAGGCAAACAGCCGTATGAATTTCAGTGGGGCGGCATCGTCTTTCGGTGCAGCATTTGCACCATTGGTAGTAGGTTTTATAATAGGCAATGTAGCAGTCGATAAGCTCTCGGTGAGCGATGTCAATCCGTTGCTTTACATTATGTCCGGCTTATTGGTAGTAGTATTTGCAGTGCTGTATGTTGTGCAGATTCCCGATGTGGGTATCAGCCACTCTGCCCGGGAGAAAAACAATTACCGCGCCTTGCTGACACCCAATTTCATTTTCGGACTATTGGCAATCTTCCTTTATGTAGGCTTGGAGGTAAGTACAGCCAACATCACCAACTTGTATATGCTCAATGCGTTGCACATCGATGCCGGTGTTGCGGGCGCCATTGTGGGCAGCTATTGGCTGCTGATGCTTGTGGGCAGGCTTATAGGAGCGGCGGTTGGTACAAAGCTGCAAAGCCGCCCGCAATTGATTTCGGTAGCAGCAATAGGTTTGATGTTATATCTTACGGCAATTTTTATCCCGACAGAATATACAGCGGTGATACCTGCGATAGATAGCGAATTCAAATTGCTTTTTTCCGAAGTACCTGTAAGCATACTGCTTTTTGTGCTGGCAGGATTGTGCAACTCCGTGATGTGGTCGTGTATCTTTATCCTTGCTACCGAAGGCTTGGGACGGCATACCAATTTGGCATCGGGTGTGTTTATGATGATGGTGTTTGGCGGAGGCATCATTCCTGCGCTGCAAGGCAGTTGGGTGGATTCGAGCGGCAGTTTTATTTCCAGTTATTGGGTAGGCGTAATTTGTCTTGCAGTTATCTTGATATATGCTATAATAGCAAAAAAAAATAGGTAAGCTTACTACATCGCACCGCTACGACAATCTACCCTTGCTGTGTTCCCACCCTGGGGGATTCGATTGGAGCTGGTCGTGTAGGACTTACCCGAGCGCAAAAGTAGTGTTTTTCCAGCAAGAAACAAAATAAATAATTGTTAATTGCTAATTATTTCCACTTATATTTTGTTTTCCGGCGTATTTGGTTGCTGCATAGTGTGTAAAGCGAAATAAGCGGTAGCGCTATATCGAATACAAGAATGGAGAAGTAAAATTTCCTTTCATTGAAATTGCGTGCCGACAGGTTGATAACAATCGCTTGTGTGATGTATCGCAGTATGAAAAATCCCAGAGCAATAAGCAGTAATGGGAGAGGAGCCAACAAAATCAATCCAAGTATAGATAGATAAAAAATGCCGCGGCTGCCAACTTCGGTTCCGATAATACATTTACTGCCCGGGCGGTAATACGAAGCAGTGGAAAGGTGGCGTTCTTTTTGGATAAACCAATCTTTAAATTCCGTGTTACTGCGCGATATGGTTTTGCTTTCGGCATTTATTTCGATACGAGTATTGTTTTTGTTGGCGCGTTTGTTTACAAACAAATCGTCGTCGCCCGATTGCAGGTGCAGGATAGAGGCAAAACCGCGATTTTCGAAAAACACCTTGCGGCGATACGCCATATTACGCCCTACTGCCATATAGGGGCAACCCCGGTAAGAAAAGCCCATATATTGCATGGCAATGAAAAAAGTATCGTATGAAATCAGGTGCGAAAGCAATCCTTTATGGCGTTCGTAGGCACCATAGCCAAGTACAAAGTCGGTTTTTGGAGTGAAATTCCGTATCATCTTCCTAATCCAAGATTCCGATACGGGATAACAGTCGGCATCGGTAAAAAGCAGAATTTCTTTTTTCGCGGCTTTGATAGCTACCGTAAGAGCTAATTTTTTAGGACTCATTACCTGAGCATTCTGTGGAATGCAGGTATGATATAAGTGCGGATTTTCTCGTGCGAGAGCGCGTAGTAGCGTTTCCGTTTCGTCGGTCGAACCGTCGTTTACTACAATAACTTCGTAGTTGGGATAATCCTGCGCAAGCACCACAGACAGAAAGTCACGCAGGTTTTCCGACTCGTTGCGTGCACAAATAATTACGGAAACCCCGGGAGTTTGGCTCGAAAAATTACCGCCTGTTTTTTGTGTTTTCCATTTTAAAGTTAAAATACCGGTGTAGTAATACAGGTAGTAAAACAATTGCACAACAAAACTCAGAGCCAATGCACCAAGCAATACCCAAAGGTACCAGTTCAAATTATCGAAATTTATTCCAAACATGTTGGCAATATAAATTATTAGCCGTTAACGATTAATTTTTCACTTAAATACGCCTTTGGCAGTTCGCGCAGGTTGTAGCGCGAAGCCATTATTTCGCCGTAGGCACCGGCAGAGCGTAAGGCGAGAAAATCTCCGCGACGACTGCCATTGAGTTCGCAATGTTTTTGAAATACATCGCTCGACTCGCAAATAGGACCTACCACATCGTAGAATTCCACCGGTTCGTTCGACGAAATATTTTCGATGCGATGATGAGCTTCGTAAAGCGCAGGGCGTATCAGGTCGGTCATACCTGCATCAACAATGGCAAACTGTTTGCTTATACCTTTTTTGATGTAAGTTACGCGTGTGATGAGGCTGCCGCATTGTGCCACTATCGAGCGTCCGGGTTCGCAGTGCAACTGTTGTCCTTCACGCAGACGCAGGTTTTTATGGAACAGACGGAAGTAAGTTTCAAAATCGGCAATAGGAAAATGATTCGGGTGCTCGTAGTTAATACCTAATCCGCCGCCTATATTGATATGCTTCAATACAATACCTTTTTCCTCTAAATCATCTTGCAGTTCGTTTACCCGCACACATAAATCTTGGAAAGAACTCAGGTCGGTTATTTGCGAACCGATGTGAAAATGCAGCCCGATAAATTCCAAATTTGTCAGCGAAGGAATAACAGCAATCACTTTATCCAAATTTTCGATATTGAAACCGAATTTGTTTTCGTTCAGCCCTGTGGTAATGTAATGATGCGTGTGTGCATCAACATTCGGGTTAATACGCAGAGCAACGCGTGCTTTTTTACCTTTCTTGGTGGCAAGCATGTTAATCACTTGCAGTTCCTGTTCCGATTCGGCGTTGAAGCAAAAAATATCGAAGTCAAGTGCACGGTTGATTTCCCGGTCGGTTTTACCCACACCCGCAAACACCACTTTCTCGGCAGGAAAGCCTGCTTCAATGGCGGCTTGTATTTCGTTGCCACTTACGCAATCGGCACCCAAACCGTATGATGCGATAATTCGCAGTAAATCGGAATTGACATTGGCTTTCAAAGCATAATGTACATCGTAGTTATATTGCTCCGATTCGTGTTTAACAATATCAAGAGTTTGACGCAGCAACGCTGTGTCGTAGTAGTAAAACGGCGTTTGCAGTGTTTCAAATTTCTCTATTGGAAAATTTCCTTTTATCATGTTGGGATTGTAAAGTTTGTAAAAACGGGTTGTTTTTTATTTTCTCAAAAATAAGAAATCAATCAAAAACATTTTTACTCAGCGCATTGAGTGCCCTTTTTTTATCTTCCGCTTTCACAAGCAGGGAAATATTATAGTTGCTGCCACCATAAGAAATCATGCGTACAGGAATATCTTTAAGTGCACCGACAACCTTTGCCTGAAATCCGATATTTTCAAAATTCATATCGCCCACCACGCAGATTATCACCATATCTTTGTCTACGGTTACGGTGCCGAATTTGCGCAAATCTTCGAGTATGCGTTCAAGGTTACGGGTATCGTCGATAGTTACCGAAACGCCCACTTCGGAGGTTGTTACCATGTCGATAGAAGTACGATTTCGGGCAAAAATCTCGAACACTTTGCCCAGAAAACCGTAGGCGAGCAGCATACGCCCCGATTTAATTTTGATAGCGGTGATGCCGTCTTTTGCAGCGATTGCCTCAATATGTTTTTTAGGTTCTTCGTTCGAAATAAGTGTGCCGTGAGCTTTCGGTTCCATCGTATTAAGCAGTCGCACAGGAATATTTGCTTGTTTGGCGGGCAACACACAAGTCGGGTGCAGGATTTTTGCCCCAAAATATGCTAACTCTGCTGCCTCTTCAAAATGCAGGTTGGCAATAGGTTTTGTGCCCTCTACAAAACGAGGATCGTTGTTATGCATACCGTCTATATCAGTCCAAATTTGGATTTCATCGGCGCGCAATGCAGCTCCGAGTATCGAAGCAGTGTAGTCGCTGCCGCCGCGTTGGAGATTGCTTATTTCTCCTTGATAGTCGCGGCAGATAAAACCTTGTGTAATAAAGATTTCTGCGTCTTTGTGCGCGTCGAGTTGAAGAGCGATATTTTCTTTGATAAATGCCATGTCCGGCTCATCGTTTTTGTCCGTCTTCATAAATTCAAGAGCGGGAAGCAAAACCGATTTTATACCTATTTCGACTAAATAATTGTTGAACAGCGCGGTAGATATTAATTCACCGTGAGCAAGTATAATTTTTTCATCAAAAAGAGTAAAATTTCTGTTTGATTCGGCAATGTTGCGCAAACTGTCAAACTGTTCTTGCAAAATCTCCACACCTTTTTCAAGAGCCATTTTGCTGCTGTACAGTTCTTTTATTACACTGTTGTATTTGCCGGAAAGTTGGTTAATAACATCAAGTGCGCCGCTGTTGTTGCGCTTGTAAAGGTAATTTGAAATTTCTACCAGCGAATTGGTAGTTCCGCTCATTGCCGAGAGCACTACAATATTTCGTTCGCCGTTGAGAATCAGTTTGGCTACCTCTTTCATGCGTTGGGCAGAACCAACCGATGTCCCACCGAATTTTTGTATCTTCATAACAAGAATAATAATTAGCTGTTTAAAAAGGGTACAAAGGTAAGCATTAATTGCAAATTGTAGAGGTGCAAACTATAAATTTTTATTCCAAGCCGTATTCCTTTATTTTTCGGTAGAGGGTGCGCTCGGAAATATCCAAGTCTTGTGCGGCATATTTTCGTTTGCCACGATGTTTTTCAAGAGCTTTTTTAATCATTTCTTTTTCGGCATCTGCAAGCGAATAAGATTCTTCAACATATTCTTCCGTGTCTTGTATCTGGCTCACTGGAATTTTGATATTGCCCATCGGAGTGGCGGGAGCGGGAGCGGAAAATTGTTTCTCGGAAGGCGAAAAATACGGATGTTGCTCCTTGCCGTGGTGTGCAGGCTTGGATAGATTGTCGTGTACGAGGCGCTTCAATTCATTCATGTCTTTACGCATGTCAAAAAGTACCTGATAGAGAATTTCGCGCTCGCTATTGAACGACTTTCCGTCGTTGCGATTGGAAATAGCCGGCAAATAATTTGTTGTATTTACCGGTAAATATTGTTTGAGGCAATCGGGGTCAATATCTCGATTTTGTTCGATAACCGATATTTGTTCGGTAATATTTTTCAGTTGGCGAATATTGCCGGGAAAATAATAATCGGTGAAAATTTTTTGAGCTTCGTTGGTAAGGCGTACCGCCGGACGATGGTATTTATCGGCAAAATCGGCGGCAAATTTGCGGAAAAGCAATAAGATATCTTCCTTGCGTTCGCGCAAAGGCGGAACCGAAACCGGAATGGTATTGAGGCGGTAATACAAATCTTCGCGAAATCGACCGTCGTGCATTGCTTCATTCATATTGAGATTGGTAGCTGCCACCACACGCACATCCGATTTTTGAACTTTCGACGAGCCGATACGCATATATTCGCCGCTTTCGAGTACTCGTAAGAGTTTTGATTGTACATCTAAGGGTAATTCGCCCACTTCATCGAGGAATATTGTGCCTTTTTCGGCAACTTCGAAGTAACCTTTACGCTCACTTTTTGCATCGGTATACGAGCCTTTTTCGTGCCCGAAAAGTTCCGAATCGACAGTGCCTTTCGGTATCGCACCGCAGTTTACGGCAATATATGCTCCGTGTTTGCGACGGCTGTACTGATGGATTATTTGAGCCAAATTTTCTTTGCCTACACCACTCTCGCCTGTGATAAGAACCGAGAGGTCGGTGGCAGCTACTTGCACAGCAATTTCTATTGCCCGGTTGAGCAGGGGAGAATTGCCTATAATCCCGAATCGCTGTTTTATATTTTGTAAATCGGATGCTTGCATAATTCTTTTTGTTAAAAATTAAGAGACTGACAATTTTGCAGAAATTGCGACAAAGCTACAAAATTTTGTAAAAAGAAACAAATATTTCGTGTTTTTGTATTTGTCCGGGTTTTGAGAAAATATTTTATCTTTGCAGCCTAAAGTTTGCAACGAAAAAAACTCTTTTCACCATCATGAAAAAACTTCTTATCCTTTCATTCTTCATTTTTCATTTTTCATTCATCACTTTCGCGTATCCTAAATACGAGATGCGTGCGGTATGGATAGCCACGGTAGCAAATATCGATTTCCCTTCGGAAAAAGGCTTGACTGCCGGACAGCAACAAATAGAGTTAATTCGCTTGCTCGATATGCTTCAAAAAGATAATATCAACGCAGTCGTATTTCAAGCCCGTCCTTGTGCCGATGCTTTTTACAGCAGCAAAACCGAACCGTGGAGTATCTGGCTTTCGGGAAAACAAGGTGAAGCTCCCGGATTCGATCCATTGGATTTTTTGATAGAAGAGGCGCATCGTCGCTGTATGGAAGTGCATGTATGGATAAATCCTTACCGGGCGTTGAACGACGATGATGTATCTCAATTTGCCGATAGTCATACCTTTCGTAAGAAAGAGAAATGGTTTGTACGCTATGGCGGTAAATATTATTTCGATCCGGGACAAAAAGAGGTACGCAATTATTTAGCCGATATTGTCGATGAAATCGTTGAAAATTACGACATTGATGCCATTCATTGCGACGATTATTTTTATCCCTATCCGGTGGCGAAGGAGAAATTTCCCGATGACGCTTCTTTTCGTCGCGAATCGCGCGGTTTTACCCGGCGCGACGATTGGCGGCGCGACAATGTAACGCTTATGGTGCGCCAATTGCAACACACTATTAAACGCCGTAAACCTTGGGTAGAATTTGGAATTAGTCCTTTTGGCGTGTGGCGGCACGCGAGCGACGACCCGAGAGGTTCGGATACGCGTCGCGCTTTGACGAATTACGACGGTTTATATGCCGATATTCTCCTTTGGCTCAAAGAAGATTATATCGACTATGTGGTGCCGCAACTTTACTGGGAAATCGGGCGTTCGGGTCTCGATTATTGCTTGCTTGCCGACTGGTGGGCAAACAATACTTATGGACATAATTTATATATTGGACTGTATGCTTCGGGGCTTTCCGAAAACAAAACCGATGCTTGGCAAACACCCAACGAATTGGTACGACAGATGTGCTACAACCGCGAATGTCCCGAAGATATACGCGGCGAAATGTTTTTCAGCGCAAAATACTTTGTACAAAATATTCAAGGCTTAAATGATTCGTTGAAAACGAAGTTTTATGTCAAGCCGGCAATGGTTCCGTTCAATAAAAAAAATCATGGAGAAGAAAGTCCGCAACCTGAAAAACTGCAATGGCACGAAGACAAACAGCAAATTTTTCTTTCGTGGGATAGGGTAGAGGAGCATGGCGGAAAAGCTGTGTCATACTACGCCGTATATGCTTGCGAAGGAGAACAGGCTCCCGAGCCAACACCCGACAATTTGCTTGGTTTCATTGCCGAAAATCGTTTCGACATCAGCGAATTTGCACTCAATCGACAAGGCGTTTATTCATTTACTGTTACTTCCGTAAACCGCTACCGTCGCGAAAGCAGTGTGAAAACCTTTTTAAAAAGAGAAATAAAATAATCCCTTTAATTTTTAAACAACCACCGAAACGCTTCTTCTACTTTGCGTGCAGGAACGATTTCAATATTGCCTTTCACGCTCAATCCTTTACTGTTGGCGTGGGGGATAATAATTTTCTTGAAGCCCAGCTTTTCGGCTTCGGCAAGCCGCTGTTCAATGCGATTTACGGGGCGTATTTCACCTGCTAAACCCACTTCGCCTGCCATAGCAACTTGTTTTTCAATGGGTAAATCGAAATTGGATGACAATACCGCCGCCATTACCGATAAATCAATAGCAGGGTCGTTTACTCGCAAACCGCCCGCAATGTTTAAGAAAACATCTTTTTGAGCGAGTTTAAATCCCGCTTTTTTTTCCAGTACGGCGAGTAACATGTTTAATCGTCTTGTGTCGAAACCCGTTGCAGAGCGTTGCGGAGTACCATAAGCCGCTGTACTCACGAGGGCTTGCACCTCGATAAGGAAAGGGCGTAAACCTTCGATAGCTGCTGCGATAGCAATTCCGCTCATTCCCTCATGGTCGGGCGAAAGGAGCAGCTCTGAGGGATTAAGTACTTCACGCAATCCTTCTTGCTGCATCTCGAAAATTCCGAGTTCCGATGTGCTTCCGAAACGGTTTTTCGCTGCGCGCAAAATGCGATACATGTGGTGTTGATCGCCTTCAAATTGTAGCACAGTATCTACGATGTGTTCGAGTATTTTTGGTCCTGCAATATTACCGTCTTTCGTGATATGTCCGATAAGCAGTACAGGTGTGCTGCTTTCTTTGGCATAACGCAAAATTGCTGCCGAACTTTCACGGATTTGCGAAATGCTTCCCGGCGAACTTTCCGTAGTTTCGGTATAAATAGTTTGTATAGAGTCGATTATCACCAGCTCCGGTTGGAGATTTTGTATGTGTATAAAAATCTGTTCGAGCGAAGTTTCACTCAAAATGTAACACGAGTCGTTGGCAGTAGCGAGGCGTTCGGCGCGGAGTTTGAGTTGCTTTGCGCTTTCTTCTCCGCTTACATAAAGAGTTCTCCGTCTCTGCATATTGAGTACTACTTGTAATACGAGAGTCGATTTCCCGATACCTGGTTCGCCGCCTATAAGCACCAATGATCCGGGTACCAATCCGCCTCCCAGCACACGATTGAACTCTCCACAATGTGTATTGATACGCGGCTCGTTTTCCACTGCAATATCCGAAAGAAGCAGTGGTTTGGCAGCATTTTTGCTATTTGACGGGCTGTATACCGTTTTTTGCGTGGAATCTTTGCGTACAATTTCTTCTACAAACGAGTTCCATTCACCACACGACGGACAGCGACCTACCCATTTTGCCGCTTCTACCCCACAGTTGGAGCATACGAATACCGATTTCGTTTTTGCCATAGCATTAGTATGAAAAAAGTTAATGAATTATGGAGCTATCCTTTAAGGCGTGATCGTCATTTCCCTTCCCTGCTCGTTATTGCGAGGAACGATGCAATATCAAAACAGCAATCGTATCCGAAGATTGCTTCGTTGTACCTCCGCAATGACAAAAGGATAAGTCCGATAAATTTTGCACAAAAATAAACAATATTTCTCTTGTTTCTTTATGCTTATCATTTTATCATAATTCCTCAATGTTTTGTAGCATATTTTTTAAGAAGTATTATCGATGAAAAAATATAACATTCAGAAAATGAGACAATTAAACTTATTTTCACAAAACTGTTAAAAACATAAGTTTTCAACAATAAAGTAAAAAAGCCTTGTGTGATAAGGCAAAAAAACATATATTTGCCATTTGTATAAGAAAGATTTTGAATCAGTTTAGAAAATTTATTGACAAATAGACTGAAAACTATCGATGAAATCGAACAAAAATAAAAATAGAATATACAAACTAAAATTATAAATATCATGAAAACTTTTACAAAAATCACATGTCATCTCTTCGTGCTTGCTTTTTTTGCATCATTGAGTTCGGTAGTTTATGCTCAAGGGGATACAAACCGAATGTATGGCGACACTATTTTCTTTGAAGATTTCGGATATTCCGATGGAAGTGCTGGTGCTAATAATACCAGTCTTGAGAATATTGGCGGTCTTGGACAAATCGGTAGCGGATACAATTATAATAGTTGTCCGAGTACCTCGCCTCGCTACGCTATTGTAGCAGGAATTGATGTTATTTATAATAATAATGGTTGTGGAATACATTTCTTAAACAAACTAAAAGACCACACGGGAATTCAAAATCCTACAGATGGGCAACAGGCAGTGGCGACCGTAGGAGCAGGTGCTGAAGATATAACACCGCGCGTATCCGAAAACGGGCGTATGCTTTATATTGACCTCAAAGAAGAAAAGCGAGTGGTGTATAAACGCCATATCACCGAATTATGCCGTCAAACTAATTTTGAGTTTGCGGTATGGATAGCTTCAATACATGAAAAAACAAATGGTTCGCATTTCCGATTGGAAATATGGGATAAAGATCCTGAGCCGACAGGAGTTACTACTCAGCAGCTTGCAGATGCTGCTGCTGCCGGTATATTACCGGGTACGGAAATTACGGGTGGTGCCAAATTGCTTGGTATTGCCGAAGGTAAACCCGGCAAATTGGCAACCTGGTATCGCTATGCCATTAATTTTCAACTTGAAGAACAAGACGATTGCTGGATTGTGCTTCGCAATTACGGAGGTGCTGCGGGTAACGATATTGTGATAGACGACTTTACTTTCCGTGCTTACACGCCTTTTGAGCTTACACTGGATCCGGTAAGCAACGAGGTGATACAACGCGCCTGCGAAATAGGTATGGTAACCATGTATAGTAGATTCAGTAACAAAAATATTCCGGCAAATGTCGATTTGCCTAAATATGCGTTCTATTTTGAGGGAAAAGATAGAAACGGTCAATGGATACGCCTTGGCAGTGAAATACCTATACAGGTACAAAGTGTAAACGAAGAATTGGAACTCACGCTGCCGCTGGCAGAATACAACTTGTATACGGAATACCGTTTGGCAGTAGCAGCTACTCCGGCAGGTTTTGGTGGTAAATGTGTTACCATGATTCCTGTTCCGATAGCAGCAACACCATTGGATGCTACGCCGCAGTTTATGCTCTCGGGCGAAGATGTGTGTGTGGCTGAAGACGAAGAAGGGATAAATGCTCGTCGTTGTGCACAATTTGGTATTAAATTTACCAACCAAACAGCAGCTAAAGAAGGCTGGCAGGTGAAAGTACGCACCAAAGACGGAAAAATAATAACCCTCCGACCCGAACCGATGAGTGGTGCGATACCCGAAGGTTATGGTGATATTGGAGCCGAAAATTGCGCACAGGCATCGGCTGAATAGAATTTAGAATATAAAAAACATAAAAAACATAGAACCTATGAAAACTTTTACAACTTTACAAAAAGATATTGCTACCAAGAAAAGCAATGTAGCAAACGGTTGGAAAAAAAGAATGTTGCCGATACTCTTGATACTATTCGGGCTATTCTTTGCCAATAGTCAAACGAATGCAGCAACCTATTATTTTAATACAGGAAATCTAAATGCAGTAGGAAGCTGGAAATCAAATGCAGATGGTACAGGTACTTCTCCTGCAAATTTCACAACAAGAGATGATATTTTTATTGTTCCTAGTGGAAAAACGGCGACATCTGGGAGTACTATGACTTTTGGGGCAGGTACTACTCTTTGGGTGCAAAGTGGTGGTACTGTACAACAAACTTCTAATATTACAATGAATGCTACGGCGACTTTCAAAATGGATGCTGGTGCAAAATTGATTCAGAATTCTACTAATAATTCTTCTATTGTTGGCGGAATAGAAGATTGGGATCCTGCAAGTATAGTTAGCTTTGCAAAATCAGGTATTTTTACAGTAGCAAATATAACAGGGGGTACTTATCCAAGTGTAGAGTATACGCAAGCAACTAATATGACTCCGGGTAATTTACAAAATGTTACAAAAGTAGCAGGGGATTTTATTATTAATGCCAGTGCTAATATAACATTTAATGAAAATAGAACTATTGCTGGCAATTTAATTATTACTAAGGTAAATACTTTTTTAATTAATGCGGGAAAAACAATTTCAGTTGAAGGAGATGTGGTTGTTATAAGTGGAACAGCAACTAATAATGGTACATTATATTATTGTGGCACTCTTACGGGTACTGTTGGTGGAACAGGGACAACAACTAAGGACCCAAAATGTGCAGCACCCAAAGACCTTGGTTGCGGTACAGTAACAATGGCAGATTGGGTTTGTGGTGCAACGGCAGCTAACCCTGTGCCCGATTTTACCTGTCATGGCTCAACAAGCGTGACTTATCACTACAAGGTGCAGGGTGCAGCTGATGGCACATACAGCACAACCAAACCTGCCGATGCCGGTAATTATACTGTGCGCGCTTCCTTTGCAGCCAATGACACTCACGAGGCAAATACTGCCACAGCAGATTTTACAATTACTAAAAGCGCAGCACCTACATCGGTTGCAGGTACTTATACCGCCTCTGAGGGGCAAACAGTTTCACAAATTCAGCCTGCTTTGCCCGCAGGCTGGACTTGGGTTAGCGGCAGCACTACCATAAGCGGTACCGGTGTTCAAATTTTTCAGGCAAATTTTTCAGGCGATGACTGCCAAAATGCAGCAACGAATGTAAATGTAACAGTTACTATAAGTGCAGCCGATGTAATTGCTCCCACGCTATCAACAAACAGCCCCCTCTGCGGTACAGCAAACCAGTCAAACAGTGGTTCGATTGTCCTTACATTCAGCGAAAATGTAAAAATAGCCAATCAGGGCGGCATCACGCTGAGCGGTGCCACCAAAGGTACGGCAACCGCAAGCGGCAGCACTGTAACTATTCCTTATTCTGCCGCCGCTTGGGAAGGTACCGTAACGGTTAGTATTGCCGTAGGTGCTATCCAAGATATTGCAAGCAACAACTATGATGCAAGTGCGTTCAATTGCTCGTTCAGCATTATGGCAGAACCTGCCGACCCATGGCTAACTATTAACGGTTATCGCTGGATTAATTTTAGTAGTCAAGGTCTGGTGAATAATACTACTATTAATGCAGACAAATTGTACGATGGCGGTTATGTGAAAGAGTTTTCCACCGGTGTAGCCAATGCTCCGCAAGAATTGAACAGTACATTAAGCATCGAGGGTGAAAATTTCACAATAGGAATTTCACAAAGAGGAGTAGGTAGCTACCTTGGTCATAGAAGTTTAGCTATCAAAACTTCTATGCCATCGTATGTTCAAGTATATTATAGAGCCAATACAAAAGACGGACGAACTTTACATTTGGGCGATGGAGGGTCGATAGATTATACAGCAACACCAAATGATAATGTGAACGGTTTCACTCTAACAGGTTATTTTCCGACCGGAACCACAATCGGTATTTGGGGAACAGAAAACTTCTATATTTACGGTATCCGTGTAATCCCTGTTGCAGAACTGGCTCTTACCGAAGTTCTTACTTCCGTAGCGGTAAATGTAACGAATTGGGGTTACCTGAATGCACAGCCGCAGGGTTATACTGCAGGTAAATATCCGTTGAACACTGTTCTTGAACTTACCGCTACTCCGATAGGAACGAACGCATGGATAGGTTGGAGTGAAGACCTTACGGGTGAAGAACTCACAAAATCTCTTACCATGAACGCTAATAAAGCGGTTACTGCTACTTCGGGTGCGTGCGGTATAACGACGCCGGGTACTATTCAGGCTGATAATTCCGCCGTATGTTCGGGTGTGCTTGTAACGCTTTCGGCGAATGCCGCAGCCACGGGAACGATAGATGAGACCATATATCAAAAGAGTACCACAGACGCAAGCAGCGGCTTTGTGGATATGGGTGCAGGTGTTACTACCGATAATCCGACCGTTAATACTTGGTATCGTGCCAGATATTACAACATTGGTGACGACTGTTCAAAATACAGTCCTGCCATACAGGTAAGTATTACCCCGCCTACCGTTGCTAATGCAGGTGCGGACAATATTGCCATAATAAATACAACTATACAACTTAGTGCAACGGCAAGTGCAGGTGGCGTGTGGACAATCAAAGCAGGAAGTCCAAGTACGGATATAGCTCAAATAGCTGCCGTAAATTCTGCCACATCAAACTTTACGCCAACTGCCACAGGTACTTATACCCTTGTGTGGACAGTAAGCAATATATGCGGTGGCACAGTAAACGACGAAGTGAATATTGTAGTTTCACTGCCGCCCCTCGATGCTCCTACAGGTTTGGAAGTGCCTTATACCTGTACATCGCGTGCCGACCTCGAATGGGACCCCGTAGCTGAGGCAGAGGACGGATATAAGGTGTATGTGGAAAAATGTATTCCGGGTATTATCGGCAGCGATTTGAACGGACCGGCAGATGTAAGTGTTGGAGTAAATGATTCGAAAAAAGGGTTAAGATCTCTTGATGGAGGGAATCTAACGATAACAACTGAAGCAGGTCGAGATCAAGATTTAGTTTGGAATGCCAATAATCAGGTTACTAATAATTTTGTAGTTAAAGCAAATAATGGCAAAAAAATTGCAAAAATAGTAGTAGTAGTTTCTTCTGGAGGGAATAATAGACCTTGGGTAGGAACATTAACTGATGGAACAAGTTATTTTAATAGTCAATGTAGTCCTACAACTGCTAAATTTGATAATATAACTCTAACATTCTTGGCAGGAGCGAATGATGTCGATGAATTTATATTTGGTTCGTTACCTGAGCCTTATGTAAGTGGTTATGGTTGTACCGGATGTTCGACGAGTAGTGCGGGCAGGATTGATATTAACGCAATTCAAATTTGGTACAAAGGAGTTGAACCTGTTTGTACACCTATTACAGGCAGTCCGTTTGAAACTACCAATACCGAGTATACTGTTAACACATTAGATCCGAACAGCAACTACCATTTTAAAGTAGAAGCAATCCGAGGCGGTGATACTACCCCAAGCGAATGGGTAGATTTCTCTACCAGCAATGAAGCGTGCTGCGATGCCAAGTTGCCGTCTCATGCTATCAGCAAAGATGCCGAACTGGTTTGCGATTTGGTAACGCTTACTGCTACAGGTACGCCTGCTAACGGTGACACATGGTATTGGCAAACGGCTTCCGATGGTACAAGTACCGATTATCCAGCCACAACACCTTATGGGGTGAGCAGCGATAAAGCCGGTTATTATTACTTGCGTGCCTACAATGGAACTTGTTGGAGTGCTCCGCAAAGTATAGAAGTTCAGGCAAATGCCTTTATAGCCATCACTTCAGCCGATGAGTTTTATGTAGGTGATGTGCTTACTCTTACGGCAAATGTTACCGGAACATTCTATGTAGAAAATCCCGGTGTTACCGGTGCTACAATCGTAGGTAACCAACTTACAGTAACCGGCATCGGTATGGTAACGGTGCGTTTTGAGAGCGAAGACGGTTGTAATGTAATACAATATATTCAGGTTGTTTCCTGCCGTCCTTTCCAAGGCGAAAATATTGCACTTTCCAAAACAATAAGCGACGGAAGTTTCAGCTTGCTTAGTCTTGTTACAACTAACAACCAGACAACACCAAGTTTTATAAACAGTAAAGCGGGTGTGGCAAATATCGATGCAAGCGGCAATGTTACGCCTAAGCGTATAGGTTCTACCACCATTACTATCAACTATCCGGAAGATGCGACCAACAGTGTATGTGCAGGCAGCATTGTAGTTGAGCTTGATGTAACGAGTGAAGCCGGTTCATATACTTATGAATGTGAAAGTTTTGAAGAAGGAGTGTGGACTGCAGCCTCCGCTGGAATTGAGCGCGCAGCAGCTACCGGTAAATGGTGGGTAAATGATGGAGCTCGTTCTACTGTACAAAAATACGATGGAAGTTACTCATATAAATTTGCTTCATCGGGTAAAATTATGCGTACACCCAAACTCACAATGGGTGCAGGTGTCCTTACTTTCCGTATGTATTCACAAGGTGCAGGTGGTAAAGTAGATATTTATACTTCGAGAAACAATGATGCTTCGGGTATGACCATACATACTAATGACCTGGCAGTAGGAACTGCTAACACTTGGGTAGAGAAAACAATTGTTTTCAGCGACGAAACCATTCGATTTATAGAATTCCGGAGCGATGGAAATAGCGATCCATACTACGATATGATTTGTATCACTCCCGGATTAGACAATGAGCCTCCTGCCTTTGTATTCGACCCAGCTTATACAGGTACAAAAATAGACAGTACAATTTCGGTAAATAAAATAGTAACGGCAGAAGCCGATGAAGTTCTCTATCATTGCGATAGTAAGTCAATTCTTACGCAAGCTTTACTCGACGCATTGGTAGCTGCTGGTACAGCTAATTACGGCTCAGCAGGTATTGTATTTGAAGAACTCGATCGTTATGACGCGGGTGGCGAACCTGTGTATGTCGATCTAAATGCTCAAGTCGATTTTGTATTGACCGGTAATGGGTTTACTGTGAAACCTAAACCAACCTACAATACAGGCGATCACTCGGGTAAATGGAAATACAGCACCCAATACCGTTTGGCTATTTATGGCGGTATTTGCGACATAGAAGACAATGCTACTGACCCCGGTTTGAACGAAGGTTTTTATACCATTTTTAAAACTTTGCCCGAACCTGCACCGATAATTAAGGTGGAAGAAGTGGCAACCAAGGTAGATGCCGGTGCATACGCAGCTTCGGTGCGCGAAATTTACAATAATGATCAGGTAAATATGGGTATTGCTATTTGCGGTACCGGTAAAATTACCAGTAAGATATTCCGTATTACCAACACTGGTACCGGCGACCTTACTGTAACTGACTTTACTGCAAGTGCTATAGGTACAAATTATACGATAGCTTTCTGTGACCGCAATGGAAACAATATAGCTACACCCGACTTGGAAGTAAATACTGCCGGCGATACACTCTATTTCCGGGTAACTTTCACATTTCCGACTGCTGCCGGTGAATATGAAGGAACCTCTACCATCATTTCCGATGATATTAACGGCAATGAAAACTTTAGAATGGATTTCGAAGGACAAGTGGCTCAATTTGCCCTGCCTTATACCTACGAGAGTGGTTATACCGGCAGCCTCAATGACGGCGGTGGCTTGCATCACGATATTGCATCCGAAGACGATTTGCCTTGCGAGTTAGATATGCCTAAGGAAAATGTCCATCCTGCCTATCGTGTATTTCAGGTAGAAGGCAACTGTATGCCAAGCCCAAGTTCGGCACTGCGTGTAGGTACTGAAAATAAAGGCACTGCCCTTACAGTAAATATTCCTGCAGGAGAAGGAGTAGGCGAGGTAGTAATTCGCTGGTGTGCCAACGGTTATCGTCGGGCAATTATCAAGGTAGACGGCGAGGATGTGTTGCAAATGAAAACTTTCCTTGTGGGCGAGCAATGTTACGAACATTCGGTATTGGTAAACAAAGCAGATGCAGCTACGGTAACTATCGAATTTGAACCAATTGATCCGACTAAAGCAGTGCTCACTACTCTGTATTATCTCTACATATCACCTTATAATTCCGAGTTGAAAAGTCCTGCCCGCGATATTACCGAATTTGAAGTTGTTGGGGTAGATAATAAAAATATCCGAATTTACGACAGTGAAATATTTGTAACCTTCCCATCAGATGCAACTGATGAACAGTTGAAGAGTATCAATATAAGCAAGATTGTAACCAATAGTTTAAATTCTACAATTTGTACGGAAACCGATGATACCAAAGGTATAACTCCTTGTACAGCTACAAATACCAACTATAAAGGAACAGGAACGCCTGACGACCCATATTACTATGAGTATACGGTAACTGCCGAAGACGGACAAACCAAAGACTACAAAGTGTATGTAGATAAAGGAATGAATTTGACTTGTCCCGCAGGAGGAACAGAGTATAAAGACAGTATCACTTTCTCTATACCAATGAATAACCCTGAGATTCTTGACCCAACTTATGATGAAGGTAAGAATATCGGAGACCCTGATGTAATAGGTTTAGGAGAAGACCAATGGATAGAAATAGTGGAAATATCGAATGGTTGCTGCGTGGTACCCGTATCGGGCGAAGGTAGTCGTTATGTGATACACTACTTAGACCACAACGATACTCCTATACAAGCAAAAGTTGCCGGACCGACTGCAATTTGTATCGGTACTACTGCCGAATACAATTTGGTAAATATACCCGAAACAAACAATCCGGTTTACGAATGGAGATTTAACGGCGATGCTTATGGATTTAGTTTTGTTGGACCTACCAACTTGAGTAAAGTAAACATCAAAGCTCCGGCTCTTGTTACCGATGTAGTATCAGTGAGTTTGTCGGTAAGTTTCCGCGACGAAAATTGTAATTGGATGAATGATGAAGTCGATTTTGAAATAAAAGCTACTTCAGAACCACCCGCTCCGGTACTCGACATTGAAATGTCGCCCGAATGTTTGACAGGAGGAATGATGACTCTCCATGCACAAGGTTCCGACGATGCAACAAGCTATAGCTGGGAATTTTCGCCTGCGACACTCAACGATTTGATTGTTCGGCGTGTCGATAGCATGGTAGTGCTTAACCTCAATGGATATCGCGGCACTGTAGATGTAGTAAGAGTAACGGCAGTAAATGCCTGCGGTGAAACGGAATCCAGCAAAGCATTCCCATCGATAGACTATGCAAACCCCGTTACTACTTGGACAGGTAGAGTAAGCAACAATTGGAACGACCATAATAACTGGACGGCGCGCGTGCCTAAATCTTGTACCGATGTAATTATACCCGATGTTTCGAAACCGGGCGTAAATTATCCGGTAATCAATTATGCACCGGTAAAAGTGACAGGTAACGAAGAAGGTGTTTGTCGCAATATTACCTTCAAATCCGGAGCAGGAGTGCTTGGTTTGGAATTCCTTACCTACGAAAAAGCATTTGTGGATGTAACGCTTGAGCGTGGTAAGTGGTATACCCTCACTGCACCATTGAAAGAAATGGTATCGGGCGATTACTATTTCAATGGTGGAGCACCGATAAGCTATCAAAGCTTCTTCGATGTAACTATTGATAAAGGTGGAAGTGTAAAAGGACATTTCGATAGACCTTTTGCCACACTTAACACACCGTTGGATCCAGGTAGAGGTTATGCCTTTAAGATTGATGAGTATTCGTGGAATTATCCGAATGGAACCGAACAAACCACCGGAGCGAAAACTATCTCATTCCCGCGTATGAACAAGGATAGCTCATTGATAACAGCCTATATACCTTATTCGCAGTCGAGTGGAAGACCGATACCTGCTCAAACAGCATCTGTTTCGCGAAGTCAGTTGGCTTATCATTTTGCTGCAGAAAACGGAGCCGGTGAGTTAGTTGATGTGACAGTTCCGTTGACTCCGGAAGCTTATAACTTGGTGGGTAACCCATTGATGACACATCTTAATATTACACATATTGTTGAAGATCATGGACATCTAACTGATGGAATAAGTGGCGTTTTCCTTTGGGATGGGGAGAGGTATCTTACCTACGATTCTGAAACAAATAAATTTGATGATGATGCTTCGGAAACGACAAATTTGGCACCTATGCAATCATTTGTAGTACATGCAACAAGTGGAAATCCGCAAATAACTTTCCATTTGGCAGACCATTTTACTGTGTGCGAAAACATCTCGAATTTGCGTAATGCTACTGTAAACGACCCAACCTTGATGTTAAGCATTGATAGAAAACAACAGGCGAAAATAATTATGAAAGAGGGAGCATCCAACAAGTATGTAGCGCTGATGGAAGATAACGAAAAAATATTTACCAAAGACATACAGGAAGTAGCTACTATGGTCGACGAACAACATGTTGCTTTCAATCGTTTTGGTTCTCCCAATTTCTCTACGCCGGTATATGTAAGTAATCCCGAAAAAGGTGCGGTTACATTGCGTATAGAAGGAGCTAATAATTTTGCCGACGAAGTAGATGTATATTTGCGTAACGAATTGGATGCTTCCGAAGTTGAGCTTAAACCTCAAGGCGATTTTTATGCAGTAAACATCAATCCGGCAGAAACGAATGGCAAGTTGTGGATTGAATTCCGGGGAGTAACAACCGATAAACTTGAAACCCGTGATTCGGAAATAACAGTAACGGTGAAGGATGGTAATACAATTGTAGCTACTGCTTCGCCCGACAACTTGATAAGCGAAATGACTGTGATGGACGAAACCGGTAGAACTATTGTACGCAAAACCGGTATCGAGGCAACTCAATACGAACAGCTTATGAACAACGGACTCCATGTGTATATGGTGCGAGTAGTAACCGAGCGCGAAGTGAAAGTAGCCAAAGTATTGATACGGTAAATTAGAATTGTGAGTTATGAATTATGAGGCTAAGCTCATAATTCATAACTTGCTTTATAATTAAATTCTAAAAAAAATAATTGATAAATAAGCACAATAATAAAAATTTTTTACATAAATTTGCAAAATGATTACATTTTTTTCGAAAAATAAAAAGAAGAACATGCGAAAAAAACTACAAACAATATCAATAACCTTAATTTGTTTAATTCTTTCTCCACAATTATTTGCTGCCAGCTATCCTACAACGGGGCATGTTGGACCGGGAGAAGAAGGGTTTCCCGAAATTCCGGTAGGTGGAAGTTATACTAATCCCTCATCGTCTTTGTTGGGTTATCGAACATCAGTAACATTAAATGATGGCACCGTAGTAAATGGCAACATATATGAAATGGGCGATTGGGTAGATGTAGATGATACCGGAAACTCGTTAGGTTTTGCTATGTATAAAACTGACGGGTCGGGGTTTTTGGTAGGCGACTATGTAATAATAGGAACAGAGGGTCATCGAGCATTGTATCAGCTTACAGCAAGCGGAGCATGGGCGGGATACTTAGAAACCACATTCGTAGATATTATAGATCCGGACGGTGGAGATGCGCTTGGTGGGGTTAGCGAGCCTTGGGCATTAGAAGCTGTACCTCTTGGAGAATACCCATTTGCGTTAGTTTTGGTTCTATTTATTTATGGTATTGTAAATTTAAGGAATAAACGAAAAAATAAGAAAGCATAGAGTTTGTTATTGTAGGCTCGATTTTTTTATTTGTCGGTTATAAGTTTCTCTACGGTGAGCCGTAAATTTCTCACTGTAGAGATTTTTTATGATAGAGACGCAATGTATTGCGTCTCTATCTCCATGCTAAATTAAAAATATATAATTCAAACAGAACAAAACAAATGCAACCTCTTGCCGAACGCCTCCGTCCTCAAACACTTGACGACTACATAGGACAAAAACATCTTGTGGGACAAGGTGCTGTTTTGCGGCGAATGCTGGATTCGGGAGCAATATCGTCGTTTATTTTGTGGGGACCTCCCGGGGTAGGTAAAACTACGCTGGCAAAAATTATCGCCAACCGCTTGGAGCGTCCTTTTTACACGCTCAGTGCCGTAACATCAGGAGTAAAAGATGTACGCGAGGTGATAGACAAAGCCAAAAATAACCGTTTTTTCAACAGTGCAACACCTATATTATTTATTGACGAAATACATCGTTTCAGCAAGTCGCAACAAGATTCATTGCTTGGAGCTGTGGAACAGGGAATAGTTACCCTTATCGGTGCAACCACGGAAAATCCTTCGTTTGAGGTAATAACGCCGCTTTTGTCGCGCAGTCAGGTATATGTTCTTAAACCGCTTGAAGAGAGCGATTTGCAAGAATTACTCACGCGTGCCCTCACTACCGATGTCGAACTAAAAAAATATGAAATTCAAATTGCAGAAACCGAAGCCCTTTTTCGTTTCGCCGGTGGCGATGCGCGTAAACTACTCAATATAATTGAGTTAATGGTCAATGCAGCCGAAGGAGTAGTGCTTATAAACAACGAAACCGTTACCGAGCGTTTGCAGCAAAATCCTGCAGCATACGATAAAAACGGTGAGCAGCATTACGATATTATTTCCGCCTTTATCAAATCCATTCGCGGCAGCGACCCCGATGCGGCAATCTACTGGTTGGCGCGTATGGTAGCCGGTGGCGAAGATCCAAAATTCATTGCTCGTCGCTTGATGATTTCGGCTGCCGAAGACATCGGTTTGGCAAATCCCAATGCGTTGCTTATAGCCAATGCCTGTTTCGAAGGCTTGCAAAAAATAGGTTGGCCCGAAGGACGCATTTTGCTCGCGGAAGCCACCGTGTATTTGGCTTCCAGCCCGAAAAGCAACTCGGCATATCTTGCTATTGATAAAGCATTGGCAGAAGTTGAGCAGTCGGGTAATCTTCCTGTTCCGTTGCATTTGCGCAATTCGCCCACCAAATTGATGAAGAAACTTGGCTACGGTGCCGATTATAAATACTCGCACGATTATCCAAACAATTTTGTGGAGCAGCAATATTTACCCGAAAAAATGAAAAATAAACACTTTTGGTTGCCCCAAAATAACCCTGCCGAACAAAAATTATCCGATTGGTTACGAAAATTATGGAAAAATCGCTTTTAATACTTTAAAATCGCTTCATTGCATTGATTATTTGTTTTTTTAATTTTACATTTGCGGACAGGAAAAATAATAGCAGAGAAAAATAAGAACAGTTCAACGATTAAGAAAATATGATGGAGGGATACAAACAAAGTCCGTTGGAAGTAGACAGGCTGTCTTACCAACCCAAATTGCCGAAAGCATTACAAAAAACAGTATCGATAAAAAAAGGCGCAGCCACAACCGCAGTTGCTAACCAAACAGAAATCCGAAACCTTTTTCCGATTACTTACGGTGCACCGCTGGTAGAATTTGTTTCAGGAGAAGAAAAATCGTATTCGGCTGTCAATGTAGGAGTCATTCTGTCCGGCGGACAAGCTCCCGGTGGGCATAATGTGATTTCGGGTTTGTTTGACGGATTGAAAAAATTAAATCCTGCAAGTCGATTATTTGGTTTCTTAGGCGGACCTTCGGGTTTGATAGACCATAAGTACAAGGAATTGACGGCAGATATTATCGACAACTATCGTAACACAGGCGGATTTGATATTATCGGGTCGGGGCGCACCAAACTCGAAGAAGAAGAGCAGTTCGACCGTGTTGCCGAAATATGCAAAAAGCTTAATATTAAAGCTATAGTAATAGTTGGTGGCGATGATTCCAACACAAATGCTTGCGTATTAGCTGAATATTTTGCCAAAAAGAATACAGGAGTACAAATAATAGGCTGTCCTAAAACTATTGATGGTGACCTTAAAAACGATATGATAGAAATTTCGTTTGGTTTCGACACTGCCAGCAAAGTATACTCCGAGCTTATCGGTAATATTCAGCGCGATGCCAATTCATCTAAAAAATACTGGCATTTTATTCGCCTAATGGGGCGTTCGGCTTCCCATATTACGCTCGAATGCGCTCTGCAAACACATCCCAATGTATGTATTATTTCGGAAGAAGTTGCTAATAAGAAACAACATTTAAGCGATGTTGTGGATATGATTGTGAAGTCTGTTGTGGAGCGTAGCAATAAAGATTACAATTTTGGGACAGTGCTCGTGCCCGAAGGGTTACTCGAATTTATCCCCGACATGAAAGCTCTTATTGCAGAGCTTAACGATATAGTAGCAGACAATTTGGAATTCAAGGAAATGAATTCCGATACTGAAAAATACGCCTATATTCTTCGCCATCTTTCACCCGATAATGCTTCAATATTCGAGTCGTTACCGGTGTTTATAGCCAAGCAGCTTACTGCCGACCGGGATGCGCATGGAAATGTGCAGGTATCACTTATTGAAACGGAAAAAATGTTGATGGAAATGGTGAAAAAATGCCTTATGCTACTGAAAGAAAGTGGAGCATTCAAAGGAAAATTTAATGCCATGTCTCATTTCTTTGGTTATGAAGGTCGCTGTGCATTTCCGTCTAATTTTGATGCAGACTATTGTTATTCGCTTGGATATACCTCCGCGTTGCTTATCGCAGAAGGAAAAACAGGATACATGTCGTTGGTGAAAAATACTTATTCGCCTGTTGACGAATGGATTGCTGGTGGAGTTCCGCTCACTTCGATGATGAATATTGAGCGGCGAAACGGGAAAGATGTACCGGTAATTCGCAAGGCTCTGGTAGATTTAGAAGGAGCGCCATTTAAGTGTCTGGAACAGCTTCGTCCGATTTGGGCAGGTGCAAACGACACTTACGCGTTTCCGGGTCCGATACAATTTTACGGACCAACCGAAGTATGCGACAAACGAGTGCGTACGCTCTTTCTCGAAGATGAAGCAAGAAGAGCTAATGCAAGTAAGAAATGATATTTTGCTGTATCACTTATCACTAATTTTTTTAACCTTTAAATTTATATTATTATGGTTTCACCGATTTCAGAATGCCTATACTGTCAACATTTGCCGGTATTGGACGAATTAATGATTAAAATTGCCGATTTGGGCGTGTCGCAACTTTTCCTGTTCAAGGAACAATCCCATCCGGGTCGTTGCAATGTAGTATACAAAGACCATGGTGTAGAACTCCACGAATTGAGTGAAGAACAACGCAACGCATTTTTTGCCGATGTGGCTCGTATAGGCAAGGCTATTGCGGCAGCTTTCAGCCCCGATAAAATCAACTATGGAGCATTTGCCGATACGCTTTCACATCTCCACATGCACATTGTACCCAAATACAAAGGCGGTTATAATTTTGGTGGTGTTATAGAAATGAATCCGAAAAAGACCTATCTTTCAGATTCCGAATATGCCGAAACCATTGAAAAAATTAAGAAAAATCTGTAGTTTTTTCGATAAAAAGAAAATAAAGTAATGTTTTTTGATATTTTTTTGATAAAAATGCTGTTATTTGTTTAGAAATGTTTAGCTTTGACGCATGTTTTTACAATTATTTATAAATTTAAATTTTAAATGTTATGAAAAAAAGATTCTTTATTGCTGCTGCTTCTTTTTTAGTAGGTAGCACACTGTTGTTTAACAGCTGTATCGGTTCGTTTGCTTTGACAAACAGAGTATTGGATTGGAACAAAGAGTTGGGTAACAAATTCGTGAATGAAGTTGTATTCCTTGCATTCCACATTATTCCGGTTTACGAAATCACTATTTTGGGGGATATTATCATTCTCAACTTGATTGAATTCTGGACAGGCAGCAACCCAATAGGAATGAACGAAGGCGATATTCAACAAAAGAATTTCACCGAAAATGGTGTTGAATACCAAATGACTGCTACGAAAAACCAAATGACTGTAACCGTTCTTTCAGGTTCTGAAGAAGGTCAATCGTTTACTATCAACTACAATGAAAGCAGTGAAATGTTGACTCTTAACACAGGTAACGACATTATCAATCTTGCTGAAATCAATGCAGTAGAAGGAACAGCTACCGTGTTTAACGCAAACGGAACACAAACTGTTTACACTCAGGAAAGTTTGTCGGCTATGGCTGCTAACTAACTAATCAACAAAAAAAAGAGGCTGTCGTAAGACAGCCTCTTTTTTTTGTTGATTAATATTAATTACATCATTCCACCCATTCCGCCGCCCATTGGAGGCATTGCAGGAGCTGTATTTTCTTCTTTCTTTTCGGCAACTACAGCTTCGGTAGTGAGGAACATACCGGCAATTGATGCTGCATTTTCCAACGCTACGCGAGTTACTTTGGCTGGGTCGATAACGCCTGCGGCAAAGAAATTTTCATATACATCAGTGCGGGCATTGTAGCCAAAGTCGGCTTTACCCTCCTTCACTTTTTGTACTACCACGGCACCTTCCACACCTGCGTTGTTTACAATTTGGCGTAAAGGTTCTTCAATAGCGCGCTTCACGATTTCGATACCGGTTGTTTCATCGTCGTTATCTCCTTTCAAGCCTTCGAGCGAACCGATAGCGCGAATGTATGCTACACCTCCGCCGGGAACAATGCCTTCTTCAATAGCGGCGCGGGTTGCGCTCAAGGCATCGTCTACGCGGTCTTTTTTCTCTTTCATTTCCACTTCCGAAGCGGCACCTACATAGAGAACAGCTACACCGCCTGCGAGTTTGGCGAGGCGTTCTTGCAATTTTTCGCGGTCGTAGTCGCTGGTAGTAGCGGCAATTTGCGCTTTGATTTGCTGCACACGGGCTGCAATGGCATCTTTCGCACCTGCACCGTTTACAATGGTAGTATTATCTTTGTCGATAGTGATTTTTTCTGCTTTTCCGAGCATTTCGAGGGTAGCTGTTTCAAGCTTTAAGCCTTTTTCTTCGCTGATAACTACGCCACCGGTCAATACTGCGATATCTTCGAGCATTTCTTTGCGGCGGTCGCCAAAGCCCGGAGCTTTTACCGCACAAATTTTGAGTGAACCACGCAGACGGTTTACTACCAGCGTTGCAAGAGCTTCGCTGTCAACATCTTCGGCAATAATTAAAAGCGGTTTACCTGTTTGCACTGCGGCTTCGAGGATAGGCAGCATTTCTTTGAGCGAAGATATTTTTTTGTCGTGAATGAGCACAAGCGGATTTTCCAGCTCGGCGTGCATTTTTTCAGTATTGGTAACGAAATAAGGCGAGAGGTATCCGCGGTCGAATTGCATACCTTCTACCACTTTCACTTCAGTATCGGTACCTTTTGCTTCTTCTACGGTAATAACGCCTTCTTTGGTAACTTTGCCCATAGCATCGGCGATGAGTTTACCGATTTTGGCATCGTTGTTGGCAGAAATAGCAGCCACCTGTTCAATTTTGCTGTAATCGTCGCCTACTTCTTTTGCCTGCGATTTGATGTTTGCTACCACAGTTTCTACTGCTTTGTCGATGCCGCGTTTTAAATCCATCGGATTAGCACCTGCAGTAACATTTTTCAAACCAACAGCCACGATAGACTGAGCGAGTACAGTGGCGGTAGTTGTTCCGTCGCCGGCATCGTCGCCTGTTTTGGAGGCAACTTCTTTTACCATTTGCGCGCCCATGTTTTGAAAAGGGTCGGCAAGTTCAATTTCTTTTGCTACTGTTACACCATCTTTAGTGATGTGGGGTGCACCGAATTTTTTCTCTATAATTACATTACGACCTTTCGGTCCGAGAGTTACTTTTACGGCATCAGCCAATTGGTCGATACCTTTTTTCAGCTCGTCGCGAGCATCAATGTTGAATTTTATTTCCTTAGCCATAATAAACGATTTTACTATTTTATAATTTACTTTTTGTTAAACAATTGCCAAAATATCGCTTTGTTTCATGATGAGGTATTTTTCACCGTCGAGTTCAAGTTCGGTACCTGCATATTTTCCGTAGAGTACAGTGTCGCCGTTTTCCACTATCATTTCTTCGTCTTTGGTGCCATTTCCTACTGCGATAACTTCGCCTTTGAGGGGTTTTTCCTTTGCCGAATCGGGAATAATAATTCCGCTTGCCGTTTTTTCTTCTGCCGCAGCGGGTTTAATCAACACCCTGTCTGCTAATGGTTTAATGTTCATAAATAATCTGAATTTAGTTTATAAAGTTTAATGATTCATTTTTTAAATTTTCATGCTCCTTGCATAATCGAATTTTGTGCCAAATGCTGTATTGTGTCAAATTTTCAAATGTAGCATGTAAAGATTTCGGGCAAAGCGTCAAAATGGCAGATTCTTTACAGAAACTTGCACAGATAGCCGAGTTTGTAAAAGTCGAGTAACAACAGGTTGGGACGACGACTTTCGATATTTCGTAACAATGGTTTTTGCAGCAAATTGAACAACGATAAAATGAGTTTATTTGCACCGATTTTTTTTGCTAAAAGTCCGTAACGAAGCAATTTGATTTCTTGAGCCAAGGCTTCTTCTTTGATTATATGTTGATAAATGAAAACAAGATTGGCAATGCTTTCGCGTTCTTTTTCGAGAATGCGGCAGCTTGTTTCCAACCCGATGTGAATAAGCGGGTTGTCGATATGCAAAATAGTAGCATTAAGCTCTTTCAATCGAATGCCGAAAAGACTGTCTTCGTGCCCGTATTTTTTCAGTTGTTCGTCGAACTTTATTTTATTGAATAGCGATTTGTTGATAAAAAAATTGCTGCTCAAAAATGCGTGGTAGGGGTGGCGTTGCCGATGTTTGATGGAGATTATCTCGCGTTGTTGCCCGTACAGCCAATGTAAATACAACCGTTTGTCGCTTGGAGCTTGAGTTGCATAGCGTAACCCGCCGCAAATTACCATTTCACCCTCGTTGCAAAATGCGGAATATCGTTTCAAAAAATCGTCGGCAGGCAGGCGCATATCGCAGTCGAGAAACAGCAAGTTTTCGTGTTGCGCCTTTTCTGCCAACATATTGCGGATTTTAGCTCGTCCGATGTTTTCCGGCAGCTCGATGTATCGACAATTCGGCAGGGTGGAAATTTGTGTATTTTCGGGCGGTGGAGTTGTGGAATGGTCGTCTATTACAATAATTTCGTATGTGATACCAAGTTGTTCTGCTTGCAATTGCAAACTTTCGACGAGCGGCAGACAGTTGAAATTGTATGTTGGAATCAGAATAGACAGCATCAAGAGCAGTGTATTTTTTCTTTTCTTAAATTTTATTTTAAGCCTGCAAAGATAGTAAGAAGTTTTGCTTCTTCGCTTTCCCAAACAAAATTATTGCTCATGTCGATTAATCTTTTTCGTTCGTCGGGATTGTTGTTTTTCAACATGTCGGTAATTACGGAGGCTAAATAATCGGGCTCGTAGTGCGAAATAAGTGTGCCGGTGTGATGTGTGCCTACAATGTTGGCTATTTCGGGAAAATTGCTTGCCAGTACCGGAACGCCTGCTTGCATGTAATCGAAAATGCGGTTGGGCAGCGAGTAAAAATAGCTTAAGCCGAGGTTTTCGAGCAGGCATAAGCCCAAATCTGCCGAGCGGGTATAGGCTGGCAATTCGGCGGGGAGAATTTTACCGAGAAAAATTATTTGCTTGTCCAACTGTTTTTCGTTCACGGTTTGTTTGAGTTTGTGCAAAACATCGCCATCGCCGATAATTACCAGCACGGCATTTTCTACCTGTGGCATTGCTTCGATAACCCATTCCAGTCCGCGTCCCACATTTACGGCTCCTTGGTAAAGAATTATTTTTTTTCCCTCGAAAAACAGTTTGCGTTCGTTTGTATCAGAATGTTTTCTATTCGGAAAGTTTCGTACAACGCCCATGCTTAGGTTGTAACGATTTTTGTAGTAGTCGGCAATGGATTTACACACGGTGAAGGCGTTTTTCAAATGCGGGAAAACGAGTTTTTCAATGCTTTGCCAAATAGCTTTTACGAGCGGGCGATGTGTGAGTTCCGGCAATTCGGGAAAAAGCTCGTGGGCATCGAATACAAGTTGTTTGCTGCGGATTTTTGCTGCCCAGAAATTAGGCAAGAGCGTGTCGGTATCGTTGGCGAGCAAAATATCGGTTTTAGTAACTAATAGAAAGAAGAACAGGCGAAGATTCAATTCGGCATAAAACAGGAAACCTTTGCTAAAAAGCAGCCGAAATCGTTTAAACGGGTAGGGGGCATGGAAAGGCAGGCTTTGTTTTGTTTGCCGTCCTACGAGTAGCACCCGGTATCCTGCCCGGTGAAGGCTTGCCGTTGTTTTTTGCACACGCTGGTCGGTGCTCAGGTCGCTCGAAACGGAGATGACGATACGCTTGTTGTTATTCATAAGAGAGCGTTTTTATATGGCTCAACATGTTTGTGTATAATGTTTTGTGGTCAAACTCCAAGTTGTCGATAAACGAAGTATTGTGCCAGAGCAGCACCAATTCGCCGTTGTGTTTCGCTACTTGTTCTGCCAGATTTTTAACGCAGGAAATAGCATTTTCGTATGTGAGGTTCATATACTTTTTTTCCGACAGGCTCACATCCATCACCGTGAGGGGATGCAATATCAGCTTGGAAACTTGTTTGTTTTCGGGGTTTATCCATCGTACGGGGCGACAGGTTCCCAGCCGAAAACCTGCCGTATCGGCGTATCCGAGCGTAAAATCGTTGCTAATGCCAGCATCGATTAGCACTTGCATATCTGCCGGATTTTTGGTGTGGAGAAAATGATAGCGGTTCGACCGGATTTTTTTTGCGATATTTTTCTCCAGAATTTCTTTTTCCATGTTGACGAGTTCAGGTTTGTCGCCCGAAAGATAACTTGCATGCAAACCTATTTGTGCACCCCAGTTCTGGGCAAGGTTGAGCAGGTATTTAATATCTTTCGATTTCAACTTGTACACAGGTTTGTCTTGCCGGGCATATTTTCGGGTTGTTGCTTTTACAAAAAGAATGCTTTGGGTGGGCATCTTGGCTGTTTCCTGAAAGGTTTTATTCTGTTTGAAAATCCATGGAAACGAAAATGCGGGGTCGTCTGTTATTCTTCCGAAAAAACTTTTAAACATTCCAATCAGCATGCTGCCGCCAATACGGGGCAATTTATTCCGGTGTATTAATGCCCGGAAAAAAGAACTTGCCACATGGCGCAGATTTCTGAAAAAGAAAGGAATATCCACATCGTGAGTGAGGTAAACTTTGGCAATTTTGGCAGGTGGCTCGGCAATTTCTACGCCCTGACGGCGCAGGCAACTGCGCAGGATTGCGCCGTATTCGTCTACAATGGGGCGTTGCACAACGCCTGCCTTATAAGCTGTCGAATCTTTGCCGGTAAATCGTCCGTGCCGGTCGCGCAGGTTGGGCTGCAGCCATTCTTCGTAACGACTCAACAGAAAGAAGGCGGAAGCAATAAAATCGGCGTATAAAACCAGCGTGTTGCCAACAATTTCTTCTTTCAGATTGCCGTACAGCAGCGGAGTGCCGTCGATTTTTGATAAATGGGCGGGTGGGAGTGAGGCAGGCGTATCGTAATGCCCGGCATCGAAAAATCCCGAGGGAAAAATCACCACTTTGTAGCGCGCAAATTCGGCGGGGTTTGTTGTGTAGCCAACCGACGAAATTGCCTGTTCGTGGGCATTTTCGCCAAGTAGAAAAGAAATTATGTACTGTGTGAGTTTTTGCATAAGTTTATCTCCATGAGGGACGGAAAGCGTCTTCGATGTGCTCTATTTCGTAATCGTTTTCCGACCGGATTAGAATGCTGATAATATCGCAACGGGCACCTGTTTCGAGTTTGTGGGAATGAATGTAGCGATGAACGGCGTCTATCGTACGCTTGATTTTTGCTTCGTTCACCGCTTCTTCGGGTCTGCCGAAATAATTGCTCCGACGGGTTTTTACCTCCACAACTACCAATAAATCGTCGTTTTCGGCAACAATATCCAATTCGAAGTGCCCCGAACGCCAATTTAAATCCCTGATTTTATAGCCTTTGGCAATCAAATAGTCTTTGGCATACAGTTCGCCTTTTTTACCCAACTCGTTGTGTGCAGCCATTATATTTTATTTATTGTGCGCCACGAAATTATCATAATTTCTGTAATTAGGCAAAAAATAGTTGGATATTTAGTTGAAATAACTCCTTTGCTTGTCCCCTTTTAACCCCTCGCCCCGTTGGGGCACTCCCCTTGAAACAAGGGGAGAACTGTGTACAAGTATTGCATTTGTACAATAAGGCAGTTGGTATTAAACACTCCCCTTATTTTTTAAGGGGACAAGCGAAGGGCGAGGGGTTACAAAATATAAAAAATAAAAATTACACCACCGTCAAGCCCACTGTTCCATACGAGAACCGCCCGCTTTCGGGAATGGCAAGGATAATCCGTTCGCCTTTTTTGAGTTTGCCTGAGTAGAAGAGTTCGTCCAACGCCAGATAAATAGAAGCCGAACCAACATTACCCACACGCGGCAGATTAAAGAACCATTTTTCATAGGGTACGGCAATTCCGTTTTCATTCATGGCATCGCGCA
>JAISVR010000039.1 GCA_031271465.1 Prevotellaceae bacterium
ATAGACGACTTGAAGAAAGCTGAAGATTATATCGGATGGGCTGAAGAGATGCAATCAAACAGCTACTATGAGATTAATGCCGACTTCCCAACAAAAGCTGCCATTAAAGCTTTCAGAGCCCGTATCAGTTTGGCGGCTGCAGGTTATTCGCAGTATCCGAAAAGTGATCCAGTGGACAGAGAATTCACTTTGGTTGACCGACCAGTAGGAAATGCCTTGCGTTGCAGAATAGCTCGTGTGGATAATACCCGAAGAATAGAATTACTCACCGAAGCCCGCGATGCCTGCAAAGAAATATATCAAAGATATGGGACAAGCAAATTGACCGCAGATTTTGAAAAGATATTTAAAACTTCTCTTGCTGGCGGTACCGAAAGTGAAGTGCTTTGGCAACTGCGCTACGAGTCGGAAAAACAACGCTATATGGGTAATAAGCACGCTGCAGGCGGTGTATTTGGTCCGAACTATACCAGCGACTGGGGTGCGCGTTATTATGTAATGCCTACTTTCTTCTTCGATTTTTCTGAGGGCGATACCCGTCGCGATATAACCTGTCAGCCTTTCCAATGGGCAAGTAACATACAGCAAGCAGTTAAGATTAACAATATGTCTTTCGGCAAAAAACGCAAAGAATGGTTGCCGAATCTGGCTACCGGTGCTGCAACTTTCACACCGAATATTGTTGTTCGCTACGCCGATGTATTGTTGATGCTAGCAGAAGCCGAAAACGAATTGAATGGTCCTACAGGAGAAGCTCAAGAAGCATTTATGGCTGTTCGCAACAGAGCTTTTGGTGGCAATGCAGCTTTGGCAAGCGCCGGCTTGGATTTAAGCAGTCAAGAATCTTTCTTTAATGCTATTGTTAACGAACGGGCATTTGAGTTCGCAGGTGAGCAAATACGCCGCGCAGACCTGATCCGTTGGGGATTGTTGAAAACAAAAATAGATGATACAAAAGAAAAACTTCAATTGCTAAAAGGTTCCGATGCAGTAAGACAGACTCCATACGATTGGGTGCCTACTGATGTATATACCCGCAAATCAACTAAACCTGCCTCTGCTTTCCTCAGTGATTTTTTTGCAGGAACTGCGATTACAGCTTTGGATTTTTATGGTTTCAATCGTGGCGAGAATGCCGCGTCTGCTGATGAGGTGCCGGGTGGAGCATACGATGCCGATACAAATCCAACAGGTTGGACAAAAGTTACCTCTACTGTTTGGGGTGCTGGTAATTCGACTATTGCATCCAGCTGGTACGACTGCTTGTACATCAACGGCACGAATGCGCCTGATGAAATGCAACTTTTGCCCGTCACTCCGAATATTAGAGCTTTAACTAACGAAACTATGAAAGACGATTACGGTTATTATACTACCGGTTTGTAGTTAATTGGAGAAATGAATAAAAAGGAATTGCAGTTTGCAGTTCCTTTTTTTGTACGGAAAATAAATATTTCGATACAAACGAAATATTTATTTTGATATTAATGGAATAAATATCATCTTTGCAGTGAAATATAAAATCAAATAGCCATGAAACAGTCTGTAATAGAAGAAATAGCGCAGGAACAGAAAGAATATTTATTGTCGTCCGACAACGGTTTGCAACGACAGGAATTGTTGTCGTTGCCCGATTTGAGTTCGCACACACTAATCGTTTCAGGCATACGCCGCTGTGGAAAAAGTACCATTCTCAAACAGTTTTTGAAAAGTAAACACAAAAATGCCTTTTTCTTTAACTTTGAAGATGTACGACTATACGATTTTTCGACAAACGATTTTTCGATATTAGACCGCGTTATTAACAATACGGGAGAAAAAGTATTGTTTTTCGACGAAATTCAGATCGTGAAGGCTTGGGAATTGTATGTGCGTCAAAAAATGGAACAGGGATTTCAGGTAGTTATTTCGGGGTCAAATGCCGATTTATTGAGCCGCGAATTGGGGACAAAACTTACAGGGAGGCATATTACACGAGAGCTTTATCCATTTTCGTTCAGTGAATTTTGTCGTTTTAAAAATCTTGAAAATGATAAACAGGCAGTGTTGGATTATTTGAGAACGGGAGGTTTTCCCGAAGTTGTAAAAAGCAGAAATAACGAAATATTACAGTTCCTGATTGACGATATTTTACACCGAGATATTGCCGTGCGTTACGGAGTTAGAGATATTTCTTCGCTCAAACGGCTTTGCTCTTTTTTATTATCGAATGCAGGTAATTTATTGTCACCGAGCAAATTAACTCAAGCAATAGGAATAAAATCGGCATCTACAATTTTAGATTATTTTTCGTATTTTGAGGCGTGTTATTTGCTTAATTTGATGCCGCGTTTTGCGTATTCAGTAAAATCACAAATGCTTGCTCCTAAAAAACTGTATATCAACGATACAGGTTTAATAAAAGTGGGAGCAACATCGTTTTCGGAAAATTCAGGGCATTTGTTAGAAAATGTTGTTTTTTATCATTTGTTGCGACAAACGAAAGAATTGTATTATTTGAACGAAAACGGTCGAGAATGTGATTTTGTAAGGATAGAAAAAGGAAAAGGGAAAGAGGTTTTACAAGTTTGTTGGCAACTCGACAGCGAAAATGAAGAGCGGGAAATCGGCGGATTGATGGAAGCGATGAATTTTTTTAAGCTTAATGAAGGTACTGTCATAACGCTTGATACTAACGATTTGATTGTGAAAAACGGAAAAACCATCAAAATTATTGCTGCTTACGAGTACTTACAAGAAACTTAATGCAAATCACATCTTTTTTCATATTCAATGAATAGTTGTTGTATCAAAAAAAGAATTACCTTTGTAATCTGTGAGAAAATCTATAAAATCTATTTTTCTTTATGAAAACTTTGTATAAATACCTATTTGCACTCAGTGCTGTATCATTGCTCACTGCTTGTGATAAGGAAGACAAGCCAACACCGCCCCCACCTTTTATCCCCGAAAAAATCATTAGTTTCCCCGGAGCCGAAGGTGGTGGTGCGTATGCTACCGGTGGTAGAGGGCAAAAGGTTGTTTATGTAACTACCTTATCAGATGGCGATGGAGTTGAAGGTAGTTTGCGTGATGCTTTGAGGGGAGGTAACTGTATTGTACTCTTCAAAGTGGCAGGCACAATAAAACTTATAGAGCCTTTGCTTATTCCAAGTAATGTAACCATTGCAGGGCAAAGTGCGCCGGGCAAAGGCATAACGCTACGCAATTATCCCGTTCGTATTGTAGGCAACAATGTTATTGTCCGCTTTATTCGCTCGCGTTTGGGCAATGAACGAACAGAAGATGGCTACGATGCAATGGAAGCGCAAAATAGACGCAATGTGATTATAGACCACTGTTCAATGAGTTGGAGTGTGGACGAATGCGCCTCGTTTTACGACAACGAAAATTTCACCCTGCAATATTCCATCATCACCGAGAGTTTAAGAGCTGCAACTCACCCAAAGGGCAGCCACGGTTATTGTGGAATTTGGGGTGGAACAAACGCAACATTCCATCATAATTTGCTGGCACACCACGACAACCGTAATCCTCGCTTTAACGGCGACCGGTTTACCGCAAAAATCGACAACGAAAAAGTAGATTTCCGTAATAATGTAATCTATAATTGGGGGTCAAATTCAGGCTATGCAGGCGAAGGCGGATACTACAATATGGTGAACAATTATTATAAACCCGGACCTTCTACTAAATCGGGAGTAAAGACAAGAATTTTTGCACCTGATTCCAATCCGGTAAATGATAAAGGAAATATAAACGAAACATTAAAAGAATCGCCACTGTGGCAAGCATTAAGAAAATTAACTCCTCCTAAAAATGGGTTGTGGGGCAAATTTTACATAAACGGAAATTATATGGAAGGAAGTCCCGATGTGAATACAGACAATTGGAAAGGAGTTTTTCCTCAACTAAGAACATCTTCGACCTCCGACAATCCGTTACAAAGAGATTTGGATACCCGCGATGCCGGACTTACATCAACAAGCGTATTGGATATAATACGCAAACAATCGGAATTCAGTTTTCCGGATGCTGTGAGCATAACTACACAATCTGCTGAAAATGCCTACACCACAGTATTAAACTATGCAGGTGCAAGACTCGAACGCAATGAATTTAATACGAGAGATAATGTTGACACGAGAGTTGTAAGCAGCGTAAAAAACGGAACAGGAAGCTTAATTGACACACAAAATGATGTAGGTGGCTGGGATGAACCGGCAGGAGTTATCCAAGCAGAACACCCTGCAAACTGGGATACCGACAATGATGGTATACCCAATGCTTGGGAAATAGAAAACAAATTAAATCCAGACAGTTCTGCCGATGGCAAAACCAAAACTCTTGATCCACAAGGGAAATATACCAATCTGGAAATGTATCTCAACAGTCTTGTAAATAATTTATATCCATAAGAGATTATTAATTAAGAACATCTAAAAAAACAAGACAGCAATCTACTTAAATTACAGAGCCGCCTCTTTTTTCAAGAAGCGGCTCTTTTTTTCTATTCCTATTCCCCTACTCCATTCAGCAACGCGAAATTCTCGCACCAAGAGCTTGCAATCGTTTATCGATATCTTGATAACCGCGGTCTATTTGGTCGATGTTGTCTATCACGCTAGTGCCATCGGCACAAAGAGCGGCGATGAGGAGAGCAATACCGGCACGAATATCGGGCGAACTCATGCAGGCAGGGCGTAACTTAAACTGTTCGCCCAAACCAATAACGGTAGCACGGTGTGGGTCACAGAGAATAATTTGCGCACCCATATCAATCAGTTTATCTACAAAAAACAGACGGCTTTCGAACATTTTTTGATGAATAAGCACACTGCCTCGCGCTTTAGTAGCAGTAACGAGGAGTACACTCAGTAAATCAGGTGTTAAGCCGGGCCAAGGAGCATCGGCAAGCGTCATAATAGAGCCGTCAATAAAGCTATCTATAGTGTAGCTATCCTGTTTCGGAATAAACAGGTCATCGCCACGCAGTTTCATCTGGATACCTAAACGACTGAAACTATACGGAATAATACCCAAATGCTCGTAACCCACATTTTTTATCGTGATTTCCGAACCTGTAGTAGCTGCCAGTCCAATAAACGAACCTACTTCAATCATATCGGGCAATACTCGATGACGACAGCCACTAAGCGACTGAACGCCCTCAATTGTGAGCAGGTTTGACCCTACCCCACTGATTTTTGCACCCATACAGTTTAACATCCGGCAAAGCTGTTGCAGGTAAGGCTCGCAGGCAGCATTGTAGATGGTTGTTGTACCTTCGGCAAGCACAGCAGCCATCAAAATATTGGCTGTACCTGTAACCGAAGCTTCTTCGAGCAACATATAACTGCCGGTGAGTTTATTAGCTGTAATTTTATATTGCTGGCGGTCGGCGTCGTAACTGAATTCGGCTCCGAGTTTTTGTATTCCTTCAAAATGTGTATCCAAACGACGACGACCGATTTTATCGCCACCGGGCTTGGGTATCATTGCCCGTCCAAAACGCGCTACCAAAGGTCCGACCAACATCACCGAACCACGCAGGCAAGCACTTTTACGCGCAAACTCTTCGCTACTCAAATAGTCGATATTTACCATTTTGGCTTGAAAAATATAATCGTTGGCGTTGAGGCGAGTAATCTCTACACCTAAATCACGCATAAGCTGAATAAGGTTGTTTACATCAAGAATATCGGGAATATTCTCAATATGAACTGCTTCGGAAGTGAGCAACGAAGCACAGATAACTTGCAATACTTCGTTTTTTGCTCCCTGCACAGCTATTTCGCCTTGCAAACGCTGTCCTCCTTCGATAATGAATTTTGCCATATTTTATTTGAGTAAAAAGTAACTTCGTTTAACTTCCATAACTTTTTATTTTCGTTTATGATTATTCTGTTTTCGATTGTTGCTATTCTGATGACCATTACGCTGTTTACCCGGATGAAGAATATCTTTTGTTTCCGACAAATGTATACTTTCTTCCGTGAGATTGAGTCTGCCGTCCGAGAGTTCAGCGAGGTCTTTCAATATTTTTTCGTTGCTCACATTATCTTTGTTCCATATCAAGAAGCATTTTTTCATTTGATTGGCAATAAGTTGCGTGAGCTGCTGCTTTTCTCCCCCATCAGGCAGCACGGCAGCTTTATCAATCATTTGTTCCAGCGTACGCCCGTAGTGCATGTATTTAATGCGCGACACCTTATAAGGTATTCGCTCGGGTTTCGTATAGAGATTTTCTTTTTTAAACACCTCGTAGGGATAATCAATATCAAGTTTAAAATCGGACATAATGGCGAGATGATCCCACAGTTTGTGCTTAAAATCGTTCACATCGCGCAGGTAAGGAAAAAGATTCCCCATGATATTGACAATTGTGCGGGCACAACGGTTGCGCTCCTCACGGTTTTCGATAGTCATGGCATGATGTACCATTTGCTGAATATTTCGCCCGTATTCGGGAAGAATCAAGTCGGTTTTCTTTGCGTATTCCATAAATTTAGTGTAAGGTGTAATGAGTAAAAGAGTCAAAACATTTTCTCATTTCCATAATTTTCAAATTAGCTTATTATTTTATTTTTCGGTGTTGTTGCTACAAATTGTTTGAGATAAAAAGGTTCGAAATATGCCACATCTTCGAATTGTTTTTCGGTAAAAAATTGTTCGGCTAACCCAATCATATTTTTTGCAAGCGGATAAATGTCGGGCAAAAAGTTTGCATTCGCGTGTGTAATCACTGCCCGACACTTTTCGGCTCCATCGCCGAAAAAATAAACCGGCTGCTGCTCTAATTCCTTACCAAAGCTATTTTCATCGATAATTTCGGCAGAAACAGGTCGCCGCAAATGCAACTGCATATCGAAAAGCGCGGTATAAACCTCCATACGCCGCGCATCAATCATCGGGCAAAGCAAAGCATTGGCAGGCAATGATTTCCGTACCGTGTTTGCCAACAATTCGAGCGTATGCACTGCAATGAGCGGAATATCCAAACCATAACACAAACCTTTGGCGGTAGATACTCCTATACGCAAACCGGTGTACGAACCGGGACCGCAACTTACCGCTACTGCGTCAATTTTTAATCTCTCGGAGCGGGCAAAATTGAGCATATTCTGCACAAACGGACTGAGTTTTTCCGCATGCGAATATCCCGTAAAGTCTGCATTTTCGGCAAGGCAAGTGCCGTTTACCGATAAAGCTGTTGAACAAACGCCTGTGGAAGTTTCGATGTGAAGGATAACTGCCATTAAATCAATATCGCAATGTGCCGATATGCACATTTTTCTTTATATTTGTGCGCAAATTTAATGAATTATTGTTTACCGGCAAATTGTTTATTGCCACACTATAAAATATTTATGATAAAATCTATGACGGGCTTTGGGAAAGCCACTGCCGATATTTACGGCAAAAAAGTGAGTATTGAGTTGAAATCGCTCAACAGTAAACAGTTCGACCTGTCGATGCGCCTTTCGGGTGCATATCGCGAAAAGGAAATTGATATCCGCAACGAAATTGCACAACGCCTGGAACGCGGCAAGGTTGATTTGGTGCTGAATATCGACGGAGTAAGTCGCGACGGCTCTTCGCTGATAAACCAAACGCTGGTAGAAAATTACTACGAACAAATACGGCAACTGGCAGAAAAAATGTCGATACCTGTACCTGCCGACTGGTTTTCGGCTTTGCTGCGCCTGCCCGATATTTTGAAAACCGATTCGCAGGAACTTTCGGACGACGAATGGCAGCAACTTCAACGCCTTATTGTTGACGCCTGCACACGGCTCGATGCTTTCCGCACACAGGAAGGCGCAACTCTGCAGGCGGTTTTTGAAGAAAAGATTGCAAACATTAAACGCTTGTCGACCGAAATATCGCGCTACGATACTGAGCGCGTGGAACATATTAAAAATCGTTTGCGCGAAAATCTGCTTTCTATCAACGACAAAGTGAAATTCGACCCTAACCGCTTGGAGCAGGAATTGATTTTTTACATCGAAAAGTTGGATGTGAACGAAGAAAAAGTGCGTTTGGCAAATCACTTGGAATATTTCCTCGAAACAATGAACGAGAAAAACGCGCAGGGTAAAAAACTTGGCTTTATTGCTCAGGAAATCGGCAGGGAAATAAATACCCTCGGCTCGAAATCGAACCACAGCGAAATGCAAAAAATCGTCGTGCTGATGAAAGACGAGCTGGAACAAATCAAAGAACAGGTGTTGAATGTATTATGATTGCCCTTTTTTTCGGTTCGTTTAACCCCATTCACCGGGGGCACACGGCTTTGGCTCATGAAGTGTTGCAGCAGTGTGGAGTAAGCGAAGTGTGGTTCGTTGTCAGTCCGCACAACCCGCTTAAACAATCGGGCGAACTGTGGAGCGAATCGTTGCGCCTGCGCTTGGTAGAGCTGGCTATTGCCAACGAAGCGCGCTTCAAGGCATGCACAGTGGAATTTGAGCTTCCCAAACCAAATTTTACAATTAATACGCTGCGGCGATTAAACGAACTTTACCCGAACGAAAAGTTTGCACTCGTGATTGGTGCCGACAATCTGGCGGTGTTTGACCGTTGGCGCGACTATCAAACAATTCTCGACCACTACTCTGTTTTCGTCTATCCGCGCGAGGGTATCGATTCTGCATATTGGCACAGACAGTATCCGCAAACGCAGCTTATAGACGCGCCGCTTTTCCCCATTTCTTCTACCGAAATTCGCAAACGACTGCACAAAGGCGAATGTGTGAAAGATTTTTTAGACGAAAGGGTTTATAAGGAAATAAAAAAATATAGAAACAAGGCATTGTAGAAACGGAGCGCGCCCCATCTCTACAGGTCTTATGCCCTACCATAATTTAATCCCTTCGCTTCGCTCGTCCCCTTTTATTTTAACCCCTCGCCCTTCGGGCACTCCCCTTGTTTCAAGGGGAGAACTGTGTACAAGCATTGCATTTGTACAATAAGGCAGTTGGTATTAAACTCTCCCCTTATTTTTAAGGGGAGTGCCCCAACGGGGCGAGGGGTTAAAATAAAAGGGGGCAAGCGAAGCGGAGGGATTAACTATACAGGGAGTACCCGAAAAAAGGAGTTTATATAGTTAAAAAGAGCAGCGTTTTTCTCTGAAACAAGCGTTATCAAAGGGTTTTTAGGAAAAATGACAAGAAAGAAACAAAGCAATTTGTTTTGAAAAAAAGTTAAAACGGAAAAAATAACGAATAAAATAAGCTACCTATAATTAACGCAAACATTATCTTTGTTGTCAAATTTTAATAAAATTAAATCAATTAACACTATGATTACATCAAGAAAAAAAATTATTGAAGAAGCCGCAAGATTATTTATAATACACGGCTATAAGGGTTGTAGAACCGTAGAAGTTGCAGAACTTGCCGGGTTAAGTAATAACTCGGGATTATTCAGGTATTTTAAAACGAAAAAGGAAATGTATCGTACCGTAGTAGAACGATATGTTATCAAAATGCAAACGCCCAACGAGAAATTCGGCGATTGTTCTCATTTATCGCTCAAAGGATTTATAGAACATTATGTAGTAAGTATTGGAAAGTCGATGGTGCATATGCATGCTTTGATAAAAAATGGCAATAGTACAGCAAATAAATATTTTTCGTTTCTACTGGAAAGTAGTAATAATTACAGCGATTGTTCAAATACTTTCTTTGCTTGCAGCGATGAAGAAATAAAATTGTGGCACAAAGTAATTGAAAGAGCTAAAAAAACGGGTGAAATTCGCCCGGATATTAATACTTATAAAGTAGCCAAATTGTTTAGATATGCTTTTGTAGGTCTATCCTATAGCTTTGCAATGGAAAATGGAGTAACTACCGATCAAATACAGGAAGAGTTGTATGATATATATGATATGATAAAAAAATAGAATAATTCCTTTGAGGCTTGCGAAGCAAGCCTCAAAGGAATTATTCCGAAAAATTACACCACCGTCAAACCCACTGTTCCATACGAGAATCGCCCGCTTTCGGGAATGGCAAGAATAATCCGTTCACCTTTTTTGAGTTTGCCAGAGTGGAAGAGTTCGTCCAACGCCAGATAAATAGAAGCCGAACCAACATTACCCACACGCGGCAGATTAAAGAACCATTTTTCATAGGGTACGGCAATTCCGTTTTCATTCATGGCATCGCGCA
>JAISVR010000018.1 GCA_031271465.1 Prevotellaceae bacterium
GGCTATGTTAAAGGTTACAAGGTTGGGACTGTCGAAGTAGATTTAAGTTCTCTCAATGGCAGTACCGGTTCATCAATTGGAAGTACCACTTTGTATATGCAAAATGGTAGTTCGGGGAATTCGATGACTATCACAACAAGCTATTATGATGGTTCGGCTTGGGTAGAAACCGAAACTCGTGAGGTTGCAGGAAATACACGAGATGTATATTCGCCTGCAACATTGGTTACAAAATCGAAAGTTCAAAAAATCAGATTTGCTTTCTCCAATTCATCTTGGTTTTGTGCTGTAAAAGTAGTTGAAAGTGCAACTGCAGACGGTGCACCTGCTTTCGTAACCGGAAGCGAAATTCCTGTTGCAGAGTCGTACATACCATCTTCCGGAAGTATTACGCTGCAATTCGACGAATTGATAAAAGCGGGAACAGCACCGACCGGAATTACCTTAGGTGATGCTACAATTACCGGTGTAGTTTACAAAGGGAACACAGCGGTTATCAATTACTCTGGCGCGACTGTAGAAAACCAAAATTTATTCGTATCACCCACTGCCATTACCGACTTAGCAGGAAATTCGTTGGCTGCGCCGGTTTCCATTCAATACCTGATTGACAAGGTTGCACCTTTGTTTGGGGGTATTCTTCCCGACTTTGGTACAAAAATCCACATCAACGACTTGGGTTTAGATGCCAACAAAATTAAAGTTACATTTAATGAGCCGATAAAAATAGGTACAGGCGAAATTTCTTTCAACGGTGCAACGGTAACACCGACCGTTTCGGGCAATGTATTGACTATTGGCTATTCGGGCTTGCCTTATGATGCATTAAATCCGCTTATAATTCCTGCCGGATTTATAACCGACCTTTCGGGTAATCCTGCTGCAGAAGTAAGTACCGGATACGAAACTAATCCGCGTGACAACACGCCGCCGGCACTCACATCTACTTTGCCGGGCGGAACTTTGCCTATCGGCGGAAGTTTTTCTTTCACTTTCGATGAAATAGTAGAAGTAGCCGCTCAAACGGCAACCGTAAACGGACAACCGGCTATTCTTTCAAACAATGGAAATGTTATTGGGCTTAATTACACAAATGTGCCTTATGCTTCTAATATAGAAGTAATTATTCCAGCCAATGCAATTGCCGATACAATCAAGAATGGCAATACTCATCTGAATTTTTATGCTTCCGAAATCAAATTTACATTTGCTTCCGAAGCAAAAACACCTAAAGCATTTGATATGATTGTAGGTGAAGGTGAAACTTATACCACTATTCAATCTGCTATTGATGCTATTTCAAACGAGGCAGAACCTACGCTTATTTTTGTGAAAAACGGAACATACACTGAAAAACTTGCTGTTTGGAAAGACAATGTCAGCCTTATCGGCGAAAGCCGCGACGGCGTAATTATTACCTGGAACGAATGTTCCTCTACCTCTACCTTGCAGAATGGAGCAGGTGGTACGCCTAACTATTACACAGGTATCAACTCTACAGGCACAGACGCTTCGTACACCATGTTGATTAATGGAAATAATTTCTACGGCGAAAACTTTACCGTACGCAACGATTTCAACCATTCAGGTGCTAGTAATACACAAGCCGTTGCTATTGAGCATAAAGATGGCGACAAACATGTATTGAAAAATGTAACAATGTTTTCTTTCCAGGATACTTATTATCCAAAATCTGCGAATGTTCGTCAGTATATAGTAAATGCCGATATTACAGGCGGAACGGACTTTATTTTCGGTAGCGGAACCTGTTATCTGGAAAAACCAATTATTCGTTGCTACGAAGGCGGACAGTACATCACGGCTGCATCGGATACGCAAAAGGAATTTGGTATTGTGATAAACAACGCTACGGTACAATATGCAGGTTTGACGCCTATCGGCTCGAAGCGTGCATTTTATCTTGGTCGCCCATGGAAAGCTTCTGCCAATACGGCTTTCTTGAATTCTTCGTTTGAATCGGGATTAATCCAGGCGGCAGGTTGGACTGTTTGGAGCGATGCGCCGACTAACCACCTCTCTGCGGACTACTACACCTATAATAACACAGGCTTTGCTACTACAAACTTTGTAGATTGGAGCAAGCAGCTCACCGACGAGCAAGCTAAACGCTTTAATATGGACAATGCCTTTAACTATGGCGAAGGCAATGTATGGAATCCGCTTCCGTTAAGCACTGCACCCGAAAAACCGACTAATGTACAAGCAGGAGCCGGTAATGTAATTACTTGGGACGCGGTTGATTTCGCAGTTGGTTATTTGGTATTTAAAAATGATGTGTATTTGGGACAAACAACAGATTTGACCTATACCGACGAAAGCATTGCCGAAGCAGCAGGTGAATACAGCGTGAAGGCTTACAACGCTTACGGTGCAATGAGTCTTAGCTCCAATGATGAGGGTACAGGAACACACAACCCAAAAATAAAAACAGGTTTTCTGAAAAATACTTTGGTTAATACCGGAATCGAACTGAAAAATCCTGCTGAATTTTCGTCAATAGAGATTTTTAGTGTAAGCGGACAAAAAATATTTGCTACGCAAATAAATTCTAGTTTTATCAATGTTTCGGCATTGCCAACCGGAATTTATTATGCAAAAGGACTTGCTCTGACCGGGGAAATTTATTTGGACAAAATAATTAAAAACTAAGAGTTGAAACTAAAATTAAAAAAGCGGTTGAATATTTTCGACCGCTTTTTTTGTATTTTTTATGTCTTGTCCCAGAATTGAGTTTGACCGGTAAAAATAAAAATCTCTCCGAAAAAAATGAGATTATCCCTTTGGCGTGTAAAAAAAGGCTTTGTCAAGCCTGCAATGACACGAATCAAAGCACAGCCCGTCATTGCGAGGTACGAAGCAATCCATTCCTATGCTGATAGATTGCTTCGTCGTACCTCCTCGCAATGACGAAGTGAATTTCGTTCGCAACGACGGACATGCCTAAAAAATTAAACCTGTTAAGTCTTCAAAACTTAACAGGTTTATGGTTTTATCAGGTTTGTCGCAGATTATATTTCTTTCCCTGACGGGCAGCAAGTTTCGTACGCTCGTTATTTAGCTTCGCTGAACGCTGTTTCGGTGCTATGCACCTGAATATGTACTATTTTTAAATTCTACAACTATTTACGGCACGCTGTGCCTTTATTGCAAAACAGGATAGTTGCAGCGCAGCAAATCTTTGTAGCTAATTTTTCTTGTTATTTCGAAAATATCTTAAAAACAAATTTTGCCAAGTTGAAAATAATAGCTTTGTGTATCTGCACATACCGCCCGAAATTCGTAACATTTCCACCAAATTGCATTTTAAAATCGCGCACTCCATATTTCTCCTCAGGCTTGCCTGCTCCACCAAAATCAAATTCTCGGAAACCATGTTCTTGTGCCCAGCTAATAACTTTCCAATAAAGCAAATCGTTGGGATACAATTTATTATACTCCCGAAAGCTACAAGCATACCAACAATAAAGGCTGCTGTTATTTGCTAAGGCGTACAATGCTCCTATCAGTTTTTCATTGAGGGAAACGCCAAAAATCAACATTTTTTCTTCGATAAAGAGTTTTTCAAAAATTTGCTTTTGCAATAACGGCAGTCGATATCGACGATAATTTTGCTGCAAAATTTGATAGGATTTCTCAAAATCATCGACAGTAAGTTGCCTGAATATCAACGATTTTTCAGCTTTTCGTATGTTACGGCGACGATGTGTGTGCACTTCTTCCCACAACTGCGAAAGCGTTTTTTCAAGATTGATTATTATATTTAAATGCGATTCGAAACGGAATCGATTTTCGATAAAAACAGAACGATTTTTTTCGGTTTCCCAAGCGTTGCGCACTTGCGTGTAAACTGCACGATTAGCTATTTTCTTCGTATATTTTTGCAATAAAAGCGCAAGCGCATGCGGATTTTCCGTTTTCAACAGCGGAGCCGATTGAATTACCGTGCGATTTCCTAATCCCCAACAGCTTTTGTGTAGCACAGCTACAAGCACTGCAACTAATTCTCCTTTTCCTGCAAAAACGAAAAAGGCAATTGCATCGGTTTTTTGTCTGCCAACATGCGCATTGAAATATGCACGACTTTGAAATACGGAACCTTGCGGGTGTTTTTCCACAAAATTATCCCAAATATCCGGCGCACAATCTTCGCTTACAAAAAACGCGACCTCGTCATTCCGAACTTGTTTCAGAATCTCCTTTGTATCATGAGATTGCGAGTCAAGCCCGCAACAACGGTTTGTGTTTTTCATTTTACAATTCGGGTTATTTACTTCTTGCGCGTTTTATTACGATATTATACATCGCTCGAAAAAAATATTGCACATCGGTGCGTAGCGGCGCACGAAAATAGGCATCTAAATAGCGTTCTTCGGAAGCAAAAAGTTCTGCCTGTGTTTGAGGCATATCGGCATAAAACGGCGGCACCAGTCCGGGTTTACTGCGAGTTCGCTTATCCTGCAAATCGGGCGGATAAGTATCGAATTTTGTACGGCTGAGCGGGCGCACTCCCACCAATTTCACATCTCCTTTGAACAGGTTTATAAACATCGGCAATTCATCGAACCATACTTTGCGCATGAAACGCCCCCAACCCGTAATACGAAAATCGTCTTCCGCCTTATCGCCGTTTTGTGTTCCAAACGATTCATATACATACTTTTGGATATATTCCGAATAGGGATACATCGTGCGAAGTTTATAAATGAGCACCTCTTTTTTGTCTTTTCCAATGCGCCGAAGCGCTACAAACGGTCCGTAAGTGGGGCTGAGGTCGTAGAGCGGCGTTTTAACTTTGCGCACACAAAACACAAAATTATGTCCGACATAAGCACTTTCAATCAATTCGAAACCGCATGAATAAAGCCTTCCGAGCACTTCGGCTCTCGATAAGGCTCGATTGCTGCCACGGGTATAAGTAAAGTATAAATCTTGCGTAAGATTAATTTTCGGCAACATGCGATTAACAAAGAAATCGGCAAAAAGGGCTAAATAATTAAATGGGAACCAAAAGCGTTTAAGCGTGCTTTCCCAACGATATTCGATGGTTTCTGCCGTGCCAATAAAAATACCGCCATCGGGCAGCTTTTCGTTTAGTAATTCAAAAAATTTGTTGATGCGCTTAATATCGTTTACCTTTTGCAAATTTATAATGGTATATTTTCGGTAATGGGGTAAAAGTTCAAGCGATACATTTTGAGTTGTAGCCAAAACCAGCGATTTATGGTCTTCGAAATCAGCATATTGACTCAACCATTCAAACATTTTCTCTCCTACAAAACGCTGCACTACTTCCGCTTTTGTTTGTAAAACGGTTTTATGCTTGTTTGCCATTTTTTCACGCAGGATTTCTGCTTCATCGTACGAATAGGTATTTGTACGAGAGCGGATTACGGAATAATAACAGTAAAGCACAAATATATCCAATATAGCATTGATCACTACGAACCAAATTAGAAAATGCTCCCCGTAAAATTCCGGATATACAAACTGTTTGATACTCAACAAAATTATAAGATTGGCAATTGAAGCTATGATGATACGATTATTGACCAATCGTTTGGGAACAGATTTTGCCGTAAAAAAATATTTACGACTCAACAAGCTTGTTGTGCAAAACACCACGGATAATAAGAAAAATTCGCTGTTGAAATAGTGATAGAGCGTAATTTTAGGCATGCTTACCTTTATTGCCACCAAAAATAAAAAGGTGGCAACAAAAACCAGCACAAAAAGTACAAAGGCAACGAAATTGAATTTAGATTCTCTGTTCATATTCGGGTGCAAAAATAATATCTTTTAGGGAATTTTTAAGTTTTATTTCTGTTTAATGAATTGGGGAATTCGTCGAGTAAGCGCACGAAGAACGCGTGAACATCAATTTTTTCGCTCAACATTTTTTGGCGGCGTTGAGCCTGTTTTTCACCGATAGTTTGATCTGACAAATATTCTTCAACTGCTGCATACAATTTTTCTATCTCGTTCGATTTCACCCCTTTACCGAGGTTGTAATATTGTTCCAATTCTTCCAAATAACTTATTTTTCCCACAAAATCGTTGAATCGAACATACGGAATGCCCAACACTCCGGCTTCGGCAGCCATTGTTTGACTGTCGCCTATCAACATGCGCGAAAATGCCATCACATGATGAATATCCAACGGATTGATTGCTAAGCGATAAGACTCAAACTGCGCTTCGAGCGGTCGTTCGGAAGTGATATAGATTTTGCCGTGAGGCAACAGCATATTTATCAAGTTCTGTGCAATTTCTGTATTGATGCCTTTGACTCCTGCATCGTGGTGTGCCGACAAACTGACAAAACGCATGAGGAAATAAGGTTCGTCGGGATTGAAATATTTGCGTACCACCTCTTTGTTGGGCGTAAACACATTAGGATGCAGGTATGCCAACTCGTGGTAACCTTTGTATTTCAGGCTTTTCTTTTCCCATCTGCCGTTTCGACAAACGGTCGGCGTAAGTATAACGGTTGAAAACGGATAACTGAACCACGCATGCAAGGGTATAACATCGGCATCGTCTTCTTCTACATTGATAGATGGAATGCCGAGTAGCGTACCCACATGCGAAATCTCGACCGAAGTGCCAATCAACACATCGGGCTTGTGTTTAAAGCAAAATTTAAGCATTCGCCAGTCGCGTTTAAGCATGCCAACAATAAGGTCGAAACGGGATTTCTTTTTCCCTTCGGGTAAAATATTTACATACTCGAAACCCGATTTTTCGAGTAATTCTTCGAGAATATCTTTTTTCTTGATGATGATATAACAAGTGTGCCCTTTGGCTTTCAAATCTGAAATCACATTTTTAAACAACTGAAAATGTGCAGGATGTCCGAGATGGAAAAGTATTTTTTTCATTTTCATAAATTCTCTATAATTTCTACGATACGAGAGGCTGTTTTGCCATCCCAATAGTTGGGAGTTTTGCCTGTTTTTCCTTTTCCGTGCAAAATTAATTCTACTTCGGATAAAATGTCTTCGATTTTTATCAATTTATTGCTTCCTTCCCAAATGGTTACAGGACGCTCTGTATTGGGTCGAACAGTGAGGCAGGGAATATTCATATAAGTAGTTTCTTCTTGAATTCCGCCCGAATCGGTCAACGCAAATTTAGCATGCTGCACCAAATGGATAAACTGCAAATAGCCCAACGGTTCGATAAAATATAATTGAGAAAAATTATTTATTAATTCCTGTAAACCAAAGCTTTGAATGTTTTTATAGGTGCGTGGATGTACAGGAAAAACCAACGGTATTTTATTGGATACTTCGCCCCAAATTTTCACTAATTGGGTAAGAGATTCTTTATCGTCTACATTACTCGGACGATGAAATGTCATCACACCGTAGTTATTCTCAGTAAAATCGTTGCCGAATGCAATGTTTTGATTGCGATTCAATAATTGAAATTGCAAGGCTGTTTGAGATGCTTTATATTGATTGGCAACCAACGAATCAATCATCAAGTTTCCTACCATGTGTATTTTTTCGGCAGGAATTCCTTCTTTCAACAAATTTTCGTCGGCATCGACACTTGTGGTCAGGAAAACATCGGTAATAGCATCTGTTACAAGGCGATTAATTTCTTCGGGCATCGTACGGTCACGGCTTCGCAAACCTGCTTCGTAATGAATCGTTTTTATGTTTAATTTGGCGGCAACCATCGTACAGGCTGCTGTACTGTTTACATCGCCTACTACCAAGACAAAATCGGGTTTTTCGTCCAAACAAACTTTTTCAAAGCCTTCCATAATTCGTGCGGTTTGCACTGCATGGCTCGCCGAACCGACTTCTAAATTTATATCGGGTGCGGGTATATTTAATTCTTCGAAAAACTGCCCGGACATTTTTACATCGTAATGTTGCCCGGTATGTACCAACACGGCTTGTATGCTTGAGTTCCCTTTTAATGCGTGCATCAAAGGGGCAATTTTCATGAAATTTGGTCGTGCACCTGCTACGAGGATTAATTTTTTCATTCCTTAATATTGATTTCTATACTTAATAATTTTTGCAGGGTTTCCACCTACAATGGCGTAGTCGGGAATATCTTTGGTTACTACCGACCCGGCACCAATAATAACTCCCCGACCGATTTTCTTACAGCCCGGAAGCACCATTGCTCTTGCGCCAATCCAAACATCATCGTTTATTTCCAACGGTGTTTTGCCTTCAGTTCCTTGTTTTCTCATCGGAATATCCAGCCTGTTGTAGTTATGATTTCCACCCAAGAAGACTACATCTTCTGCCATCATTAATTCGTTGCCAATGTTGAGAATCCGGTTTAGGGTTTTAAAGTTTGAGCCAAAACCGACAAAATTTCCTACTTCAATATCTTTTCCGTTACCGAAATAAACTCCGTTTTCAATAGTTAGATTGTTCCCGCATTTTGCAAAGATTCTTTTGCATAAAAATCGTCTGATTTTTTGCGAAATTTTTCCAATAATCGGAGCGGTAGATTTTGGCAAATACTGAGCCAATGCGTAGTATAATATGAGGTATATTTTATTCATCGAACAATTGATTTATAAATTTCTATAATTTCTCCGGCAATTATTTTATTTTCTAATCTTAGTATTTTTTCTCGCCCCAAAGTTCTTTTGTTTGTAGCAAACACTTTTTGCAGCGCTTCTGCAATTTCTGTTTCGGAATAGTTACAAATAAAACAATTTTCGGTATCTCCTATCATTTCGCGTACATCGCCTACATCAACCGATACTATCGGGCAATTTACAGCCATTGCTTCTTTGATAAATTGCGGCGAACCTTCGGTAAAACTCGTCATTAATGCGGCATCGCAGGAATTCATTAATTCGCAAACTTGCAGACGACTGTATCCTTTTAATTCTACTAATTGAATATCGGACAATACATTTACCGCGGATTTTGCTAACTGCGGATTTTTTACCTGATTGTTAAATGCACTCGAAAATAAAACAAGTTTTTCTTCATTTGTAAAACCGAATTTTGTGCGGCATTCGATTTTATCCATCGGCTTAAACAGTTCTGTATCAACTCCGCAAGGGATTAACGCAAAATTCTGTTTTGGCTTAGCTATTGCGATATTTTTTTGAGAAACAAAAATATTGAATTTCGACAACAAAATGGCTATTTTGGAAAATTGCCGTATTTTCCGCTTGTTGATATCGCTGCCGTGATAGGTTGTTACAACAGGTATTTCCCGTTGTAAATTTGCCAACAAACCCGATAGCCCGTAATGTGCATGAATTAAATCGGGCTGAAAATTTTTAATTTTTTGCACTAATCCTTTTCTACTTTTCAGATAGCCGAATAATCCTTTTTGTTGAACGGTAAAAAAATCAATTTCTACACCTTGAGCCGTCAAACTTTCGGCTTGGTCGAGAATAAACGGAGCTATTTTGCCCGAATTTTTGCTGCAAACAATTAATACTTTCATTATGCCAGTCCCCTTCCTGCCAGTTTAAACCAGCTCCAGCCAATAATGGCAATACAAATTAATACTATGTATAAATTAAAATATTTTACTTTATATCTGTCCATTTGCGATATGCCGTAGGCAGCTATTATCAACGCAAACGGCAAACTTGGCATGTGAAACCGCTCCGATTGAGCAAATGCACTTAGTGCAGTTACCACCAAATATCCTATTAAAAATGCCAATACAAGAGTATTCTCTCTCCATTTTTTTCTATATATCAACAGGAAAATACCCAGCATGGTAAAAAAAGCGGTTATGTTTTTTACAAAGTTACTGCCATTCATTAATTGCTGGTTTTCTTGTTCCGGAGTACCTATCATTGTAGGGAAAGGTATGATAAAAATTATAGGTGCAAAAATAGCCGTACCTGCATATTTGGCAAATCTATTTCCTCCTCTGTTTTTTTCGGAGGCTCTCCATTCGAGGCTTCGTTGCTGACTTTCGTCTCTATCCAACCAAACCGCTTCTACTTCTGTGGCTATCCTGCCTCCCATGAAATATCCAACAGCGGCAATTACCCAAATCGCGATTAAAATCCGTTTTCCCCAGCCCACAATTTTTGCCGAAGAAAATACAATTGCCGTGAAAAATGCCATTAATGCCGTTATTCCCAAAACTGTTCGGAAAAAGAATAAAGTTCCGGCTAATAATGTAGGAATCAGAATGTTAAGGAAATTATAATTTTTACTTCGCAATAAATAATCTGCGCGTTCGACGAAAGCAACGGTTAGAAAAACCATTTCGGTTTCTTTCAAGTGCAAACCACAGTAATAAATAAAATGCGGCATCAACATGCAAAGTATGCCTGCCATACGGGCTGTACTTTCTCCAAAATTTCGTTTAGTCAATTTATATATCAATACACACATCCATACACTTAATAATGCCTTAATAATGCGCGCAATTAATATTGATTTTCCGGTAAATAAATACATAAATGCTAAATAGACAGGATAACCCGAATCGGAAATATCTATCCCGTCTTTCTCCTTATCTATCAAATTGAAGTAATTAAAATAACCGTTTTTCAGCGCATCTGCTAGCCGTCCGGCTAAATCATTATAATAAGCAGCATCTGCCGTATGATATTCAAAAGGTATTCCTGTCATTTGTTCGTAATAGATGTAGGAAAAAATAACCCACAACAAACGAATAACAAGAGCTGTCCAGAAAAGTTTTTTCAAGAATGTAGTTTCCCGGTAAAATTGCCATTTCTTTGTCTGTCTTTCGGAAAAATAAAAGAAACAAATGACTGTGATAGCTCCAAACAGCATAAATTGCAAGGGTAATATCCGATTAACATAAAGCATAGTTACCGATGCCAATACTATAAAGTAAAAGACTATTGCTCTTTTTGTAAAATATTTAGGAAAATATGTCAGCATTAAAATTACTTATTTATCATTATTAAAGCTCTCCAACCTCGCTTTCGAATCAATCCGAACAACCCAACTACCATGCAAGTTAAACGAAATCCAAGTATTGAATTAATCTTTTTCACTTGCCCGGATTTGGGAGTCATACTGTATTTGAGTAAATAATTCAGAGGTTTCAATAAGTTATATTCTTCTTTTCTGTCTTTTTTCTGTACTAAATAATAATTACGCAATAAAGTGGGGTATAAAAATGCCAAATATCCCAGGTATAATTGCGCCAATTCTTTATCCTGCATCTCATTTTCTGCAATATGTATCCATTTGGATAAAACGGAAGCAAAATCCGACTGATTCCGAATGCCGTAAGTTGTTGTAATGGAACTTGTTCGATGCCTGTAAGCATAACCTATAATGTTATTGACCCGAATCTGACCTGCAACCATAAATAAACGCAGTGTCCAATCAATATCTTCGCTTAATTGCCCTTTGATAAAAAACAAATCATTTTCAATAAATAATTGACGGCGAACAAGCTTTATCCAAGCTGCCATCGATAGTTGCTGAGAAAGCAACAGTTGTCGAAATACATCATTTTTATTTCTCCCATTGATATTTTTTATATCGAATAATGGACTTTCTACTTGTTTTGATGATTTTTCGTAAAATTCTTTTCTACGAAAAATAACTACATCTACTCTCGATTCTACTTTTACTTCATCTATTAAGGTTTTTATCAAATTTTTATCCGACCAATAATCATCGCTATCCAAAAACAATACATACTCTCCGGTGGCTATCTTTATTCCTGCATTTCGGGCATCAGACAAGCCTCCATTTTCTTTGTGGATAACTTTTATTCGATTATCCTGCCGTGCATATTCGTCGCAAAGTTGCGGGCATTTATCCGGCGAACCGTCGTCGACCAAGATAATTTCCAAGTCTTTGTATGTTTGACTGAAAACGCTTTGCAGACATTCGTCCAAATATTGCTCAACTTTGTAAACGGGTATGATTACGCTCACTTTCATTTAAGGTTCACATTTTTTGATGATTTTAGCAGGAATTCCCGCCAAAACAACTCCTTTTTCATAACACGACTTTGTAACCACTGCACCTGCTGCAACTGTAACATTATCGGCAATATAAATATCGCCTATTATTTTTGCTCCTACTCCTAAACGCACATTATCGCCAAGAGTTGGCGTATCATTTCCTTTGCTTCTGCCAATACAATTATCGCCATGCAAATGGCAGTTTTTACCGATGTTGCCATCTACCACTATGTTACCCACATGATAGATAGTTAACCCTGCATCAAATGCTTGTGAGCCAAATATAAGCCCTAATTTGCAGCCTTGTTTATTCAGTTTCCGTCGATAATAAACACTCATCAGCCAATGAAAAACGGATTTATTCTGTCTTGCTTTGTAGTATCCGCAATAACGAAGTGTTTTTACATACCGCCAAATCACAAGTTTTTCAGTACATTTTATCCAGTCCATTATTCTGTATTTGAATGATGAATTCAGATATATGTTACGCTCGGCGGCTAAGGTTTTTTTTAAGCCTTCTTTCGTTGTGTCAAACATTTTTTAATAAATTTTATCAAAGCACTTATCAATTTTTCATACCGGGTATGCCAACTTAAATTCCACAAATGTATGGCATAAGTATTTGGTGTTAGGTATTTTTTGAAATTTTTATCTTCTCTTTTTTCATACGGAAAGGGGTAGAAATAATCGTACGGATATATTGTTACTTCGGATTTATACTCATTTAGAACGGGTGTTAATAAACGGGGTATAACATAATCACCGATTCGGTCGACAGAAAAATGAATTCCGTCGTATTTCTGCATTAATTGTTTTATGGTATCATTATGTTTCAATACTCCTACTGCACAAAATTCAATATAAACAGCCTCGGCATCGTGGTAGGCAAAGAAGCATGTATTGTTTAATAAATCGTCAAAAGATTTTACAACATACATATCGGTGTCTAAATAAATGCCACCGTGATTATACAACGCCCAAAGCCGCACATAATCAGCTACAAAGGCATATTTTTTTGCTTCGTATGCGCTTTTTACAAAGGGGTGTTCCATGGGTGAATTTTCTTCATTCCACAGGCATAGTTCATAATCGGGCAACTGTTTGCGCCAGCTGGCAAGGCATTTTTCAACCAATTTCGGGAAGGGTTTTTTGCCGAACCAACAGTAATGTATTTTTTTTGCTATCATGTTGCGAGGGATAATTTTTTGTGTTTAGACAATAAATTTTTTATGTAATAAAAAGCAAATGCTAAGATAGTAGTTATAATGCAAACAAAAATAGGAATAATATATTGAAATTCTTTACTCCATGCAATATTGGGTACTATCGAGATAAACAATACCGATATAACAAGGGGATGATATATGTATATAAACGAAGTATAATCGCTTTTTAATGTTGTCATCAATTTTGTATTGGAAAAAATTTGCGGGTATTTTAAAGAGAAACAAAAAATGGCAATAACTGCAACTATTGTTCCTGCATAGATTTCTTTCATTCCCCAGGCATAGATACTTACTACGGATAGTATTTCGCCTACGACAATCATTGCAAAAAGGGTTTTGTTGGAAATACGAATAAATTTATCTTGGTTTTTGTGCATATAGTGCCCCAGTAAGAAAAACGGCGCACCGGTAAACCAAAAGTTTCTGCATATCAGGTAGTATGATTCTTTGTTGTAGTAATGTGCAATAAATTGTATGATAAGATGCAACACTAAAAATAGAAAAAACACGATGTAGGCAGCTTTTATGCCTTTGGTTTTGCTTATACAAAGCATCAGTATATAGCACGACAGCAAGGCTATCATAAACCATAAATGCGATGCCATGGTAACTCCGTTGAAAATCGATAATTTGAGTATCGATTTTATTGTAAACCAATTTGAGAACAGGTTTTTTACTGCTTGATAATCGGGCAATACTTGTACGATTTGATATATCATATACACCAAGCATGCTGTAACAGTTATTTTCAGTAATTTATAAATCTTCTTTTTGATGCTTTGGTTATTCTTTCCAAAACAATAATAGCCCGAAATCATAAAAAAGAAAGGTACCGCGAATCTTGCCATAGCATTGACAATTAAGCCCATATCAGCAGGAAATGAACAATGTATGAATACAACAAAATATGCAGCAATATATTTGAATATGAATAAGAAATTATTTCGCATACCTTTTCTTTTTATAATACCATGTCAATAGAATGTATTTTTTCAGATTTATATCATTTTTAGACTTGTAAAGCAACCCACCGTCGTCATACCTCTTCGCAATGATGAACATGCTTTCCGATTATTTTTCGTATCGCCTAATCTTATAATAATATCCCAGCGGGAAGCAGCACAAGGTTAAAAACGGGAAGTTGGAATTCTTTATTATATGCTTATTTTTTGCCATCAACGAAAAACAAACATATTTGGCTATCAAAACCAGTTTTTCTTTTAATCGGATACTGTATTTTGCCCGTTGGTTGTAATACAGTGCCCAGCCTTTGGGGTTTTCTTTAAACAGCTTATTGGCATGTTGTGTATATCCATCGGGCTGATATTGACACATAATGAGCGGTTGCCGCAAAATTGCAAACCGGTAATGTTGGTCTATTTGGTCGTACACATAAGCTTCCGTAATAAACTTTTCGCCTGCTATTTCGGGAAACAAGTATTGTTTCAAAATTTCCGTTCTGAAAACAAGCGATGTATCGCCGCTAAATCCATGCTGATATAATTTCAGCAAAGCGGAAGTTTCTACGCCTGCCGGAAATTCTTTTTTAATTATATTATGATTGCTGTTTTCAAGATTGCTTCGTTCCTCGCAATGACGGGCAGGGCTCAAAGGAATAGTTCCGATTGTGTGTTCCAACTCTGCCCAACCCCTATAGGCTACTATTCCCGATATATTGGAGAGAGACTTCACTTCCTCCCATTTCGAATATATTAGTTCCACGGCATTGGCTGTCAAATAATCGTCCGAATCGACACAAATAAACAGCTCCGTTTCGCAGTGCAACACAGCGTTGTTGTGCGCCCGCATTTTCCCCCCATTCTCCTGCCAAATGTATCGCATATCTATTTTCTGTTCGGCTTGCCATTGCTCTACCAGTTCGCGCGTGTTATCCGTAGAGCCATCGTCAACAATCAGCCACTTGAAATCGGGTTTCGTTTGCCGGCAAAGGCTGTCGTACAATTGACCCAATATGTAGGCGCGATTGTAGGTTGGGGTAAATATGGTTAGCTTGTACATGTTCAATTTATTTTTAATTATTATTCAGTTGTAACAAGAAATGAGTATGGATATTTTTTCGGAATTATTTCTATTAGGCGTTTGTCATTGCGGGTTTGACTCGCAATTGCATAATAATGATTAATAGTTTATGTGCGATACCGTGTCAAGCGCGGTATCACGAAGCCGTTTTTTACACGGCTCAAAGGGATAATTGTGTATTTTTTTCATTATTGTGTCCATTTCGACCTAAATACAAATCGTATCAATAAAAAATTAACCGGTATTGCTATGGCATAAACGGGTATGGGCGCATACTGTTCGGGAAGCGATAAGTATAAAAATAGATTTAATAACGCAATATGCAATCCGTAGTTTATAGCATGGCTGGCAACAAAACCTATGCCTCTTTTTATATTGGCTTGCGTTTTAAATGTGAATACATTGGTTAAAACAAAATTGATGCAAAAACTCAGGATATAGCCTATGGTATACGAAATTGTCGGGTTCAACAGATGTAATAAAATCAAATACACGCCATAATGAATGCCGGTTGCAATAAGCCCAACAATAGCAAAGCGGATAAATTCTTTGAACTTATCCTTTTTAAAACTGTTGCCGTTATTGCAAGGTACGAGATTGCTTCGTTCCTCGCAATGGCGAGTACGCTTAACGCAACTGTCATCGCTGTCATTGCGAGAAGGTACGACGAAGCAATCTTTAGTTTCGATGTTGTTTCGAGATTGCTTCGTTCCTCGCAATGACGAGCACGCTTCAAAGGGATAGTTCTGAAATTCCTCGATTTTATTATTTCGAATCATGTTTTATTACCGTATAATAGTTGTAATACAGTTTCACATTTAAAAAAATCATCATGGCAATGATTTTTTCCTTTAAACTTCGCGCCACCGATAAAACAATTTTCCGTGCACGAAACGAAATCTTTTTCCGGCTTTCCGCCTTAGTCATCAAGCCATGAATGCCTGCTAACGACAGGTTAAAAATCACCCTGTCGACAAAACGGTTTCTAGCATTTCGAACAGTAAAAAAATCGAATAATGAACTGGAAATATATAGTTTGTCTGTATAGTTTTTATCAGTTCGTAAATTATTGCGTGACTGTTTACGAATTCTATATGTGTACAATACTTCATTTAATTGATAAAGTTTCCTCGTATAATATAAAATTTGAGGTATAAATAAATCATCTTCGTGTGATAAATTAGATTGGAATTTTAAGTCGTTTTCTACAAATAAATTTCTTTTAAATAAATAAAAAATAGCTGTAGGTCCCCAGCCTCTTAACCTCACAAAATCATTCAAATAATCCATTCCTGAAAGGAAAAGCTTACTATCGTTATTATTAAATACTGCATTCGGTTTATATTGAGAGTTATCTTCAAAAAATAATTCTGAATTAAATGTAATGACATCCGGTTGTTCCATTTGTACTATTTGAAATAACTTATCCAAAGAATTTACGCACAACATATCATCACTATCCAAAAAAAGAATATAATTTCCTTTAGCTATTTCTACACCATGATTTCGAGCTATGGCAACACCCATATTTGATTGAGATATAACTTTTACTTTTTTTTGCGGGTATTTTTTTGCATAATCTTCTAAAATAGCCAACGATTTATCGGTAGAGCCATCGTTTACACAAATCAGCTCATACGAATGGTATGCCTGATTTAAGACGGAGTCAAGACAGGCAGAAAGATATTTTTCTACATTATAGACAGGTATTATTATGGAAAATTGCGGCTGCATAATCATTTAAATATCAAACGAATTTGTTGAATCAATCTCAACTTGAATAACAAGCTTAGATGCTTTACTAAGAATTTCTTAGAATAGCTGCGCAACGATGTGTATAATTTATTTTGAAATACCCGGTGTAAGGTTTTCTTAAATTTCTTTCCAAAAAACTTTGTTTTTGCATTGGCTTGAAATATCAAACATAAAATCTTTTTGTATTCTTTTATCTTTTCTATGTTGATAGATGTTGAATTAATAAAATCATCAACAAAAAAATTCAACTCATTTTCCGGTAAATTTAATGCCCTGCCAAGATAATCCGATTGTATTTTTTTGCATTTCAACAACGCCCGGTTATCTACCTTTGTAACTTGCGTTTCGTGCATTCTGTACAGGTAAAGCACATCGGGCAAGTTGGTCATTGTTAGTACAAACACAGCCCTTGTCCATAACTCATAGTCTTCTGCCGGAAAATAATCTTGATTATAGAAAAGATTATTATCGATGAATAGCTGTTTTCTGAACATCGACGAAGCGTGTCCGATAGCAGAGCCAAAAATCAACTCAAATTTTATTTGCTCTGAATCCGATTTAAGTATTACCGTCCTGTCGTTTCCTGCTCCAAACAATTTCATTGCAGTCGAACACAAAGCAACATCCTCGTGTTTATCCAAAAAATCGACCTGTAGCTCAAAACGATTGGGTAAAGAAATATCGTCGCTGTCCATACGGGTAATATATTCGCCTTTGGCTAATTTCATTCCCTTGTTGAGCGAGTTTGCCAAGCCGAGATTTGTTTCGTTTTTCACATACACAATCCGCCGGTCGGTAAACGACAGAATTTCCTTTTCGGTAGCATCGCTTGAGCCGTCGTTGATAACCAGCAGTTCAAAATCGGTAAAGGTTTGATTTAGAATACTGCTGATTGCTTCTTTGATGTATTTTTCTGCATTGTAGGCAGACATCAGGACGGATATTTTGGGAAGCTTGTCAGTCATGTTGCTTTATTCTTCGTATGAACAGGTAAAACTTTATCAGTTTCAACACTCTGCCAATAACTTGTCGTACATTAAAATTGGAAAAAACATTTGCCTCCGAATAGAATATGGATAAATACGGATACTCTTCTTGCCTTATCAAATGTTGGAGTTGCGTTATCGAATAATTTCGGTAGTGATAATAATAATGATAAAAAGCCACCGACAGAAATCTTTTTTTCAGAATTTCTTTTTTGTTTATACTGAGATTATTCAACATAGCAGACATCGTTCGAAATGTATTTAACAGCACTTCAATAGATGTTACTTTCTCGTAATTTGCCGTCAATGCCGTTCTATTCAAATTCCAATGATAAAAGGGAAGCTTGCAATAAGCTATTTTAGTTGTGTAAGAAAACATCGTGAAATTAAACAGACTGTCTTCTTCCCAATATTTTTTTCTATCGCCGAATGCAGCCCTCGAATTTAAAACAGCCGTTCGCTTGTAAATAGATGCCCATACGCTTTTTGCTAAAAAATTTTCGCTGTGATGCGAAAACATCGGCAGAAAAATTGATTTTACAACTCCTTCCCATGTTGGGTTTTTGTAAACTACAAGAGTCGAATTACAGCCTTCTTCTACGAAACTGTTGCTAAATACAATATCCGCCTCTTCCTTTTTTGCCTGTTTGTATAATTTCTCATACATATCCGGTTCGCGCCAATCGTCGTGGTCGGAAAAACCAATGTATTCGCCTCTTGCCGCCAACAGTCCTTTATTCCTGCTCGCCGAAACGCCTGCATTCACCTCATTTTTCAATATCACAAAGCGTTTGTCAAACTCGGCATAACTTTCAACTGTTATATCGCTGCCGTCGGTAGGGCAATCTAACACACAAATAAACTCTACGGCAGAAAGTGTTTGATTCATTAATGTGTCCAAACAGCGTTCCAACCATTCGCCTGCATTGTGTATCGGAATGATTACAGAAACTAAAATATCTTCTTGATTATTTTTTTTGCGCATTTTTTTATTTTCCTTTTAACACGATGGAAGAAACTTATTTTCTGTCCCAACTGCGACACGCCCAAATAATTTTGCACATAAAATTTCATGTGTTTTACCAACAAATCATTTACCACTGTTTCGGGGTTAATTCCTCGCCTGTAACAGGCTTTTGTTATTACCAAACAGTGCCAAAACAGCCCCTTATAATCGCCCGAAGTAGAAATATTTGTTTTATGCAAGCGATAATAATACAGGATATTGTCGAGATACAACAACGGCGCAATTTCTTCGAGTTTCAAAAATAAATCCAAATCAACCGCACGCTTTAAATCCGCATCAATACCTTGTGTTTTTTTATAAAAAGCATTTTTGTAAGAAGCAAATGCCAACGGAGCATGCTCTGCATTGGTTAAATAAGAATATCCCTCGGGAACAATTCGTTTTGTAGAATGCCAATCGGGAACTAAATTTTCATTGCAAGCCCAATAGCAAGAACCGATTAACGAGTTTTGCGGATTAGTGTTGTGCATCTCCACCATTATTTCCAACGCATCGGGTGTTAACGCATCGTCCGGATCGAGAAAACCACACAACTCGCCGTTTGCCAATTCCGCACAACGGCGTTTGGTGTAACCGCAACCTTTGTTCTCGTCGTTGTAGTAAATTTTTATCCTATCGTCGCTTTCGTATTGTTTGTATAAATTTTTCGAGTTGTCCGTAGAAAAATCATCAACAAGAATTATCTCCCAATTGGTGTATGTTTGAGATTTTACACTGTCAATAGCTTTTGCTAAATAGTTGCCATTGTTGTATTGAGCAATCAGTATGGAGAATAAAGGCGTATTCATTTTTTCTTTTTAAATGATTTAAAAAACGATAATATCATTTTTCGCAGATAATAAAGTATTTTTTTCGCTCCTTGATTATGAAACTCATTCCCTAAAAAAACCTTTATGTCGCGGAACAATACTGTTGAAAATTCTCTACCCATTACTTGAATACGAATTAAATCAAAATAATTTTCTCTTACGAGAGAGAGATTTTTCCTTAAATCTATATCTTCCTTGTTATACTTATACAATTCTGTTTTAATAAGATAATTCAACCTTCGTTGACTTATTGAATTTATGGCAGAAAAAACACCGCCTCCATGCCTGCGATAAACTGCTGCATTGAAATTCATACAATAACCTTTACTGCCTTTGAGCAAATGGTAACACAAATGTACATCTCGCATGTATGTATAGCGATTCAATATCTCAAAATCAATTGCTTTATGCTTAAATAGCATGGTCATTGTTTTTGTAAACCAGATATAAAGATTCAAGCTATTGTCGAATGAAATTCCTTCTTGATTTTTCTGAAACAATTTATATACATAATCATTCGTCCAAGTTTTATTCGCTTCATTATAGATTTTGTATCGATGACAGCATAAGTTATACCCGGGATTCGCCTCCAAAAAATCCACTTGCTTTTGAAGTTTCTGCGGGTCAGTCCAATAATCATCACCTTCACACAGGGCAATGTATTTACCTTGTGCAGCTTGCATATTTTCAATAAAATTACGCGTCATACCTTTATTCGTTTCAGGCAGTTGTAATTTTATTATGCCGGGATATTGTTGCTGATATGCTATGCAGATTTCCCTTGTTCTATCCGTACTGCAATCTTCGCCGATAATCAATTCGATAGGAAAATCCGTTTTCTGCATCAATACACCTTCAATTGCTTCTGCAATAAATTTCTCATGATTGTAGGTTATCATGCACACAGAAACAAGAATATTATTGCTCATCAATTTGTATAAAATTTAGTAGTCCTTTTTTTCTTTCTTTAATGCGTTTGGCAGGAATGCCGGCATATATTCCCCATTCGTCCAAACTTTTATTTACCAGCGACATGGCTCCCACTGCTACTCCTTCATTAATAATCACCGAAGGTAATATAATGGAACCTGAACCGATTTGAGCATATTTTCTAATTAATACCTTTCCGCCGGTTACACGGGTTTTGCTTTCGTCAACCATCGGACTGATTAAATAATCACCCGAAAAATCGTCGGTTGCCGAAAATACAGAACAACGGGGCGATAAGCCTGTATAGTCTTCCATCTCAATGCCAAAAGCTCCATACAAAGCACTATACGCTGCAATGTGAATATGCGAGCCAAGCGTAATTTCGCCCGAAAGAACACAAAAATCGTCAATACGAACATGGTCGCCAAGCGAAATTGTTGCAGGCAAATACATGCTGCATTTCCGACTGATTAAAACATTTTTCCCGAAGCGTTTTAACCCGAGTTCCAATAATTCTTTTTCGGTATAAAAACTTGTCATTTTGACTGTATGATTTCAACAATTCGTCTTACATCATTTTCTTCCAACTCCACATAAATCGGCAAACATAATACTTGTTGCGCTATTTTGGTTGCAACGGGCAAATTTTCTTTTGTTGCCGACGGCAATCTTTTATACGGCTCAAAATCGCTGATTAAGGGATAAAAATACCGCCGTCCGAAAATATTATGCTGCTTCAACTTTTCGTATAAATCGTCGCGGCTCATTCCATATTTTTCTTCATCTATCAAAATAGGAAAATAAGAATATACATGCGCAACATCTTCCATATCATTCAAAGAACTAATTCCTTGAACATCGTTCAATAATTTACGATACAATCCGGTAATTTGTTTCCTTTTTTCTATAAAACCATCGATATATTTCAGTTGCAACAATCCGTAAGCTGCCTGCACTTCATTCAATTTTGCATTGATCCCCGGCTCTTCTACCACCGTTTCGCCGCGAAAACCAAAGTTTTTCAAGTTATCAATATGGTGCTTCATCTCCTGAGAATGGCAAACAATGGCACCGCCTTCTATTGTGCTGTAAACTTTGGTTGCATGAAAACTCAACACCGACAAATCGCCATAATTTAAAATCGATACATTGTCTTTTTTTACTGCGAAAGCGTGGGCTGCATCATAAATTACCTTTAAATTATGTTTCTCGGCAATTCGCCGGATTTCATCTACTCGACACGGATTTCCATATACATGAACCGGCATTATAGCTGTTGTTTTTTCTGTGATTGCCGCTTCAATTTTTTGGGAATCTATGTTTAAAAAGTCCGGCTCAATATCCACAAAAACAGGCGTAATTTTATTCCACCAAAGAGAATGGGTCGTAGCCACAAAACTAAACGGAGTGGTAATTACTTCGCCCTGAATAGTTAACGCCTGCAATGCCGACATCAAAGCCAAGGTGCCGTTTGCAAATAGCGAGATGTATTTTACACCCAAATAATCTGCCAACTCCTTTTCTAACTGTTGATGCAATGGTCCGTTATTGGTCAGCCATTTATTATCCCAAACTTGTTGTAAATAAGGAATAAATTCATCCAATGGCGGAAGGCAAGGTTGAGTAACAGTTATTTGCTTTTGAAACATATTAAATCGATTCTATAAAACTATATTCGTTCGTTATAAAAGTGGGACGAATAACACCTCGCCATTTTCCATGCCAATCGGAAAGACCTCTATCTTCAAGTATTTCAAACGAATGAGCATGTTCATGATTGAAATACGATGCCGATTTCGAAACAAACATGTTGTTTACATAATAAATCCCATCGTTCATCAAATTGGCAGGAATATGGAAAACAGCTTTATGCAGTCCTTTTTGCAAAGGCTTGTTTTCTGTAAACACATTGTAAACACACTGACCGTTTATATCGTACAGGTGCATACTCACATTTACCGGAAATCCTTCTTCCAAATTCCAAAATTCAGTAACAATATCAAATTCATCTTTAACGGTTAAATAATTTCCTTTATGTTGAACATAAGCACTTTTCACTCTGATTTTTTCCATTCCGGGAGCATTTTCAAAATCCCAGAAATTGTTGACAATTCCTTTTGTTGTTTCGTCCGAAAGATATTGGTCAACCACATCACTTATTTGTCCGGAAAATTGCACACTGCCGTCTTTCAACAAAATCCCTGTTTTACAAAGATTCTTTACCGCCGCCATATTATGGCTTACAAACAACACCGTCCGCCCCTCGCCTTTCGACACATCTTGCATCTTACCAATCGCCTTTTTCTGAAACTCCGCATCGCCCACGGCTAATACTTCATCAACCACAAGAATTTCAGGGTCGAGATGCGCCGCAATGGCAAAACCAAGCCGCACCGTCATACCCGAAGAGTAGCGTTTTACGGGCGTATCCAAATAGCGTTCTACACCCGAGAAATCGACAATCTCGTCCAACTTGCGGGAAATTTCTTTCTTGGTCATACCCATAATCGCACCGTTCATAAAGATGTTTTCGCGCCCTGTCATTTCGGGGTGAAAACCTGTACCCACTTCAAGCAGCGAGGCTATACGCCCTTTAGCTTTTATACTACCGGTGGTAGGCGAAGTTACTTTTGAAAGAATTTTCAATAGCGTACTTTTTCCTGCGCCGTTTTTTCCGATTATACCTAATACATCGCCCTGTTCTACCTCAAAATTAATATCGCGCAAAGCCCATACATATTCGCTCACACCTTTGGTCGCACGGTTATTTACCTCGCCTATTTTCAAATATGGATCTTCTTTACCGCGCACGCTTGTTTGCCACCAGCGATTAAGGTCATGGCTAAGTGTTTTAGTTGAAACAAATCCTAATCTATATTGCTTTGATATATTATCGAATCTGATAGCTATACTCATATATTATTTATATTCTTGTAAATTTTAAATCCTACAAACCGAGATTCGGACAAATTAAACCGTATCCATAAAACTCTTTTGTACTTTATTGAAAACTACTATACCAATGCACAACAGCACAAGCATAAATCCAAAACTGTAAGCTAGCGACCACCAATTAAATATTCCTTCTCCCAATACCCCGTATTTGAAAGTTTCAATAATAGAGGTTAATGGATTGAGTGTCATAATCCATTGTTTTTCTTCAGACATCCTGCTCAATGGATAAATAATCGGTGTGGCATACATCCACAACTGCACAATAAAACCAAACAAAATAGTTAAATCCCGATATTTGGTAGTCATAGACGATATTAAAATACCAAACCCAAGTGCCAAGCCTGCCAACATTAGCAGCAACAGCGGAAATAAACAAATATACCGGTTGGGAGCTACATGGGCATTCATAAAGATGTCGTAAAACAAATATACAACAACAAACAAAGCCATTTGAATGCCAAAGCGAACCAAGTTAGAGCCGACTACCGATAGCGGTACAATTAATCGTGGGAAATATACCTTACCGAAAATAGCCGCATTGGTGGTAAAGGTATTGGAAGTTTTATTCAAGCAGTCGGCAAAGTAGTTCCACATGGTAATTCCCGCCAAATAAAACAATGCTTGCGGCACAGTGCCTGTTTTAATTCCGGCAATGCCACCAAACACAACCATAAACATGATAGTAGTTAAAATGGGTTGAATAACAAACCACGCCGGACCCAAAATAGTTTGTTTGTACTGCGTAATAATATCGCGTTTTACAAACAAACTCAACAAATCCCTGTATCGCCAAATCTCCTTTAAATTGACATCAAAAAGCCCGTTACGCGGTTTTATTTCGGTGTCCCATTGCTCTGTTTTATCTTCTACAATAAACATTTCTTTATTTTTTTATCAAAAATTAGGGCAAAGATACTAAAAAAAATAACAGAAATGCAAGCTTGACAGCCCCGAAAACCCGATTAGCAGTAGATATTACAGGGTATAAAACGAGTAGTTATTCATCGCTTTAGAAGAGTGCTTTCAATTTTTTTCGCGTACACGCATTTCGCAACAAGCACAATCGAATTCCAAGTTAAGCACACGATTTTTATAGCGCAAGGAGAGTGGAAAAGTAATATCTATTTCTTTATCGGAATATTTCGGGCAAGCACTCAAACTGTATTTCAAACAATGCCGGGTAAACATCAGCGGCTCTCCTGTAGCCGCTTGCAATTCAAAGGCAGGCGCAATTTTCGTTACGCCATGCTTGCGGTAAAACTCCTCAGCCAGTCGGTTTGACACATTGCCGAGGTACGATAATTCGCCTTGTGGAAATACAGCCTCGTGATTGCGGGCTTGGTTACCGGGCGCGCAATAACGAAACCGCTCCACCCGCGCTTCTTCCAATTTTTCAACAAGCCCTGTGCGTAATTCCGAAAGCAGCGAAGATGGAATAAAAAACGCTTCCGACTGCTCAACCTTCAATTCCGAAACACTGAAAATTGTTGTGCCCCATTTCGATAACTGCTTGCGTAGATTTTCGAGTGCTTGCGTTTTATTGTTTGCAACAACTTTTTCGTGCAAAATTTCGTGCGAAACGCAAACTCTATCCTCATCGGTAGCAGTAAGACGAAAACCGTTTTCGATGTCCTCAAAAAGCAGCTCGACAGCAATTTTTCGTTCCGAAGTATTTCGTTTCAACTGCCTGTCAAACTCAATATCGTAGTTGCGATAAAGCTTTGTACCTATTGGTATTTGCTGCATTTCGAACGGAAAAACCCGCTTGCCTTCCACGCGGTTTACTCGAAATCCTTCGAAGTTACCATCGGCAGCAACAAAGCATAATCCGTCGCCGTTATGCAGTGTTTGCTGTGTTTTTATTTCATAAAAATTTTTGCCGGCAAATAGCAATTCACCCAGCTCTTCGCCCACCGATTTCGGCGTATCAAAAGAAGTGATGTCGGCATTCCGTCCTTCCAAAAAATAATCGGTAAAACCGCGCGAAAAGCTTTTCTCGGGCGCAGGCTCGAAAAAGAATGTCGTTTTTCCCGACGACGATTTACGATAACGACCGCCGTCTTGCTCCAATATTTCGTCTAATTTTTGTCGATAAAAAGCGGTAACATTTTTCACATAATCAACCTCTTTGAGCCGCCCTTCAATTTTGAAAGAACGCACCCCCGCTTCCAGCAACTGCTCCAAATACGCCGAGCGATTGAGGTCTTTGAGCGAAAGCAAATGTTTGTTTTGTTGCAGGATTTTTCCTTCGCCGTCGAGCAAATCGTAGGGCAAACGGCAATATTGCGCACATTCGCCCCGATTTGCACTTCGTCTGCCAAGTGCTTCGCTTATATAACATTGACCGCTGTAGCTCACACACAAAGCTCCATGTACAAAGCTTTCGAGGTTAAGCGATGTTTGTGCCGAAATCTCGCGAATTTCCGCCAGCGACAATTCTCGCGCCAACACTGCTTGCGAAAACCCGACTTGCTCTAAAACCCGCAGTTTTTCCACCGTGCGATTATCTGTTTGTGTACTCGCATGCAACGCAATGGGGGGTAAATCCATCTGCAAAATACCCATATCCTGCACTATCAGCGCATCGGTTCCCGCATTGTAGAGTTGCCAAATAAGTTGTTGAGCATCGTCCAGCTCGCTATCGTACAAAATGGTATTGACCGCCGCATACACTCGCGCACCAAAACGATGTGCATATCGCGCCAGTTGTTCAATATCTTCCAACGAATTGCCTGCAGCCGAGCGTGCGCCAAACTTCGGCGCACCGATATACACCGCATCGGCACCGTGATTAACTGCCGCCAATCCACATGGTAGATTTTTTGCAGGAGCAAGCAATTCTATTTTTTCGGATTTCATTTTTTTTTCGAAATTATCTCATTTTATGCTTAAAAAAAGATTCGGCATTATTTACTTCCCATTGGTTGTTCGTCATTGCGAGGAGGAACGACGAAGCAATCTCGTTATGTCTTTTCTCTGGATTGCTTCGTACCTCGCAATGACGAGAAAGCAAGACCAATGCGTCATTGCGAGGAGGTATGACGAAGCAATCTCGTTATGATTTTTCTTCGTTCCTCACAATGACGAGCACAGCTAAAAGAATAATCCCGTTTTTTTTAGCCTGCAAAGGTAATTATTTTCGGATTTATCCATTTTAGGCTTGCTAAAAAATCGGCATTATTTACTTCCCATTGGTTGTTCGTCATTGCGAGGAGGAACGACAAAGCAATCTCGTTATATCTTTTCTATAGATTGCTTCGTACCTCGCAATGACGAGAAAGTAAGACACCAATGCGTCATTGCGAGGAGGAACGACAAAGCAATCTCGTTATATCTTTTCTCTGGATTGCTTCGTACCTTGCAATGACGAGAAAGCAAGACCAATGCGTCATTGCGAGGAGGTATGACGAAGCAATCTCCGGAAAAACGGTTGCTGTTTTGAGATTGCTTCGTTCCTCGCAATAGCGAACACGCCTAAACCTGAAATTAAATTGTACCAAGCAAAGCATTTGCATAATGCGGGTATTGCTGTTCTCAATTTTTATTATCTTTGGCACGGCAAAAAAAACGGACTTATCCCTTTTAGCCGTGTCCGTCATTGCGGGCTTGACCCGCAATCGCACAAAAAACAAATGGATAATTCCGAACAATAATGCGATAGGCAATGAAAAAAACAATCATCTTTATATTCCTTTTATTGTTTGCACAACTGTTGCAGGCAGAAATTTTGGAACCTGTGAAATGGTCGTTCGAGTTGCGCGATATTTCATCTACAGAAAAGGAATTGCTTTTCAAGGCTCGGATTGAATCCGGCTGGCATCTTTATAACCAAAACCTGCCCGAAGGCGGACCGATTTCCACCGAGTTTGTTTTCGAACAACAGCAAGGCGTTTCGCTCGCGGGTTCGGTGCAAGCGGCTGCGGACTACTCGGCAGTGGAGAGTTTCGATCCGAACTTTGAAATGAATCTTTCGTGGTACGAAAATGAAGTTGTTTTCTTCCAAAAAATAAAAATCGGTTACGAGCAACATTTCCAGCTTTCGGGTTTTGTTCGCTTTATGTGTTGCAACGACGAAAGTTGTTTGCCGCCTCAAAAAATAGCTTTTTCTTTTGGCGAATTGTCGGAAGAAACGGCTATTGCTGTACCAACTCACAACGAAACCGGACTCGAAGTTGCAGCAAACAGCATTCCGATTGCAACAATTTCTACCGAAAGCGAAAGTGATTTTTGGCAACCTGTAATTTCCGAACTTAAAGCCTTTGCGCAAGGCGAGGCTACACACAACCCTTCTTCTATGTCGCTTTGGCTGGTTTTTATTGCGGGTTTTGCAGGCGGATTGTTTGCCTTGTTTACTCCTTGCGTATGGCCTATTATCCCGATGACGGTGAGTTTTTTCCTCAAACGCAATAAAGACCGCCGCAAGGGTAAACGCGAAGCTGTTTTTTACGGACTGAGCATCGTTCTTATTTATCTGCTGCTGGGTATTGTTATCACGATAGTTTTCGGTGCCGGCGCGCTCAATTCGCTTTCGACCAATGCGGTATTTAATCTGATATTCTTCGCATTGTTGATAGTTTTTGCCGTATCGTTTTTCGGATACTTTGAAATTACCCTGCCGTCGTCGTGGAGTACCGCGCTGAACAATAAAGCCGAACACACCACAGGTTTACTCAGCATTCTGTTGATGGCGTTTGTGCTCGTAGTTGTGTCGTTTTCGTGTACGGGACCTATTATCGGTACACTGCTGGTAGAGGTATCGTCGTCGGGTTCTATCCTGGCTCCGACGATTGGCATGTTTGGTTTTGCTTTGGCTCTTTCGTTGCCTTTTAGCCTGTTTGCTCTTTTCCCTGCATGGCTCAACTCCGTACCGCGCTCGGGCGGCTGGCTCAACGAGGTGAAGGTGTCGCTGGCATTTCTCGAGTTGGGTTTGGCTCTCAAATTCCTTTCGGTTGCCGACCTCACCATGGGTTGGGGCATTCTTCCCCGTCCGTTGTTTATTGGGCTTTGGGCTGCTTTTGCACTGGGATACGGATTGTATATGCTCGGTTTTATCCGCTTCCCGCACGATTCGCGCCGCCGACCGTTTAATGCGCTGCGCATCGCGCTTGCAGCTGCAGCATTCCTCTTTACCGGATATTTGATTACGGGTTTTTTCGGAAAGCCGCTTAAAGCGGTGAGCGCTTTTCTTCCGCCAATGGAGAATACGCGCATTTTCAACGATTACGACGAAGGAATGCGTTATGCCCGGGAAAAAAACATGCCTGTTTTTCTCGACTTTACAGGCTATGGCTGCGTAAATTGCCGCAAAATGGAAGCTGCCGTGTTTACCGATGATGAGGTAGATAAACTTCTGTCGCAGTTTGTGCTGATAAGCTTGTATGTTGATGACCGCACTCTTCTCGACACACCCGAAACCGTACAGGAAAACGGGAAAAATATCATTCTCGAAACTCGAGGCGACAAATGGAGTTATCTGCAACGCATGAAATTCGGGGCAAACGCGCAACCCTACTATGTGCTGCTCAACAACGCCGCAATGCCTGTTGCCAAACCATACGCCTACGACGAGGATATTGCTCGTTTCTTAGATTTTCTACAGCAGGGGCTATCCGGATTTTCAGAGAAACCGATAAATCGATAATCCGATTTTCTAGATTATCGGTTTATCGGAAAGTAGGAAATCGAATTTATGCTGCGCGGTATTTATACTTGCAATTCACCTTGCCCTTGGCAATGCTGTTGAGTTTGCCTTTTATCATTTGGCGACGAATGGGTGAAATGTGGTCGATATACATGTGTCCCTCGAGGTGGTCGTATTCGTGCTGTATCACACGGGCAGAGAAACCGCTGAATTCTTCCTCGTGCTCCGTGAAATTTTCGTCCAAATATTTGATGCGAACACTGTTGTGTCGGCGCACTGTTTCGCTCAATCCGGGCAAGCTGAGGCAACCCTCGTCGTAGCTAATCACTTCGCCGAAACGCTCGGTGATTTCGGGGTTGATAAAGGTTTTTTTCCAGTCCTTATATTCGGGATACTTGTCTGTATCGAGCGTGCTGAGGTCAATTACAAACAGGCGAATGGAAATGCCTACCTGTGGAGCCGCCAACCCGACACCGTCTTCCGAACGATACATGGTTTCGTACATATCGTCGATAAGCTGCGTGAGCTTTGGGTAATCCTTGTCTATCGGCTGCGCCAGCTTGCGCAACACAGGGTTTCCGTAAAGATAAATTGGTAATATCATATTCTTTTTGTTTTAATTAGGCTTTATATATAATACATGACGAACTGCTCTTGGCTTTTGCGTTATTGCGAGGAACGATGCAATCCGGCATCTTGTTTATCCTTTTAATCCTTTTAAATCGCGGTTCAGACTTCTTACGAGATTGCTTCGTCGTGCCTCCTCGCAATGACGCATTTCGTTGTGTTCGTCATTGCGAGGAACGATGCAATCCATTCCTGTATTGCGATTGCTTCGTCGTGCCTCCTCGCAATGACGGGGACAATAAAGCGCGTCATTGCGAGGAACGAAGCAATCCGGCATCTTGTTTATCCTTTTAATCCTTTTAAATCGTGATTCAGACTTCTTACGAGATTGCTTCGTCGTGCCTCCTCGCAATTAGCAATCACGACCAACGGGAGTAATGACGCATTTCGTTGTGTTCGTCATTGCGAGGAACGAAGCAATCCATTCCTGTATTGCGATTGCTTCGTCGTGCCTCCTCGCAATGACGGGGACAATAAAGCGCGTCATTGCGAGGAACGATGCAATCCATTTTCCACACTTTTTACCGTTGTTGCTCCAAATAACTTTGCAAAATAATCGTCGCGCTTATTTGATCGACGAGTGCTTTGTCGCGCCGCTTCATTCGCCCGATACCGCTGTCAATCATAGTTTGAAAAGCGAGCTTGGAAGTAAATCGCTCATCGACCATCGACACAGGTATATCGGGAAAATATTTTTTCAATCCGTTGAGAAAAGGCTTGATAAAGCGCATCGATTCCGACGGCTCGTAATTCATTTGCCGCGGCAATCCTACCACAAAACGGTCGACCTTTTCTTTTGCCAAATAATTTTTCAGAAAAGGGAAAATCTCACCGCTCGGCACAGTAGTCAGCCCGTTGGCAATAAGCTGCAACGGGTCGGTGGCAGCAATGCCCACACGCTTCTGTCCATAGTCGATAGCTAAAATTCGTCCCATTTTTTCAAAAAACAGTCGCAAAGATAATTCTTTTAATTCATTTAAAATCTTATCCACCCAAAAAAGCATTTATCGGCATGTCCACCAAACATAAAGCCGAAACACGCCCCACAACAAACGAGAACTGAATGAAATTCAGCTTTGCTCAAACAGAGCAAATGAGAACTGAACGAAATTCAGCTTTGCTCAAACAGAGCAAATGAGAACTGAATGAAATTCAGCTTTGCTCAAACAGAGCAAACGAGAACTGAACGAAATTCAGCTTTGCTCAAACAGAGCAAACAAGAACTGAACGAAATTCAGCTTTGCTCAAACAGAGCAAACGAGAACTGAACAAAATTCAGCTTTGCTCAAACAGAGCAAATGAGAACTGAACGAAATTCAGCTTTGCTCAAACAGAGCAAACAAGAACTGAACAAAATTCAGCTTTGCTCAAACAGAGCAAACGAGGATAAAATGCAAAAAGACAAAACTCAACATTTTTTTTCAAAAAAATATTTATCTTTGCTCCGCTATAAAAAAAACTGTTTAATAAAAAAGATAATGTATTATGGAACTGATTAGATTGCATTTTACCGAACTTTGGAACAGCGAGTATCCATTAGTAGTAAATCGCCTGATAGACATATTGGGCAGTCATGAACTTGCCGACCTGCATTTGCAAGGCAGCTTCGACCGTTTGGCGGCTTTCCGTCCGCAGCTGGCAAAAATTGAAGTACAGGAACGCGCCGACCGCAACAGTGCTTTGCTGAGCGAATGTGACCAGCAGCGCGATAACGGTTATTCAACCATCTGCAATGTGGCAAAAGCTTTCAAAAATGTGCCCGGACAGAGCGACGATGCCGAAAAACTGTATAAGCTTATCCAAAAGCATGGAAGCGATATTCCTACTGCTAACTATACTGCAGAAACCGAGCGGCTGTTCGACTTTGTGGCAGATGTTGAACGGCAGCCCGAATTGCTCGCTGCCCTTAAAACCCTGTCGTTGCACACGGTTTTTGAGCAGCTGAAAACGGCTAATACAGAGTTCGACAAGCTGTTTATGCAGCGTAACAAGGAACAGGCTGAAAGCGAAAAAACAGATGTGCGCGCCATTCGTACCGCGTGCGACAGAAGCATCATCGCCCTGTGGAATGCCATTGAATTTTGCAGTGCCGAATACGGTGAAGAGTTATACAAGCCTTTGGTAAATGCTATTAATCAGCTCAACGCCTACTACAAACAGCAGCTTGCTGCCCGCGCCACCCGCCGAAAAAACAAAGATGTAAACACAGAAGATCCGATTACACTGCCGGAAGGGGTATAACTCGGTCGGGTCTAAAGAAGCTATCCTGAAAGTAACTTATCGTCGTTGCGGGTTATGCCCGCAGCGACGAACTTTTTTAGATAGCCTCTTTTCTCCCTAAACCTGTTAAGTCTTAAAGACTTAACAGGTTTATTTAAAACTCAAGCCTACCAGTCAAACTCATGAGTTTGCTTCACCAGGTCGAGGTAGAAATCCATCGACAGCGTGAGCGTATTGAAATTTCCCCTGACGCATTCGTCTATCCCCTCATGATAGCAGATGTAGTTTTTAGCCACTTCATACAGTCCGAGAAAATGATACAAAGGACTTTTCCCGTCTACCCCGCAAGAAAACAGTGCGAGTTTAATGTCCTCATCAGGAAAGCAATTCACAGCGTCCGTTGCCTTTAACCCTTTGCCGGATTCTGCTCCGCTTAGCGTTGCTTGAGCGGAATTATCCCCGCCCAAATTCTTTTCATTCTTTTCGTAACTCATTTTATAAAAGAATTATAATAAAAGAAGAAGCCCGCCGTAGGTGTGAGTTACACTTTTTACGACGGGCGTATGAAGTAGCGGAATAGTTTCCACACCGCCACCATAGCGGGCTTCCCTTTATCGGTTTTAAATAAAATCTTAAATCATTTAGCCCCGAATGTAAAAAATGTAACTCGGCGGCAAAAGTAGTATTATTTTTGAAATATATCTTCGTTGAGAGAAAAAAAGATTGCTATGCGGCATTGCAATACCCTACCCGTCATTGCGAGGAGGAACGACGAAGCAATCTCGCAAAACAGGCATAGATTGCTTCGTTCCTCGCAATGACGAAAACAACGAAACGCGTCATTACTCCCGTTGGTCGTGATTGCTAATTGCGAAGAAGTACGACGAAGCCATCGCAAAACAACTGTCCGTCATTGCGGGCTTGACCCGCAATCGCAAAACAACAATTCGAGGAGGAACTATGAAGCAATCGCAGCATACGATGGGGCTTCTCCCTAAAGCTATCCTAAAAGTCAATTCATTGTCAGAAGAAGTTTTAATTTAATAGTTCAGGTGCATAGCACCATAATACTTGTAGTATAAAAATATAGAATTGAAACAAAAGCTGCGTAGCACCGTAATATTGATATTTTTTTGATTAGTTGGATATTACGCTGCTACGCAGCTTGTTTGCCATGTTGTATCAATTACTACAAATATTTACGATGCTACGCATCTTTTATTTGATAACTTTTGCGTTTTTTGTGTCATTTGCGTTCAAATAGACTTTTAAAACAGCCTCTTCACTAAAACAAGCCTCAAAGGGATACTCCCATTAATAATTAATAATTAAGAGCTATTAGCCCGCCACTTTTATTATCTTTGCACGAAAAATTTTTAAAACACAATACAATATGTACAGTTGGTTCGAATGTAAAATAACTTACGACCGCACGGGCGACGACGGGCTTATTAAAACCGTGAAAGAAACTTATCTTGTAGATGCGCAATCGTTTACCGAAGCCGAAGCGCGCATCACGCTGGAAATGAAACCCTTTATCAGCGGCGATTTTACGGTGGCTAATATCAGGCGCATAAAAGTAGGCGAAATGTTCGACAGCCAAGATGCAAATGCCGACCGCTGGTATCGCTCCAAAGTGAATTTTATAAGCCTCGACGAAGATAAAGGCGTTGAAAAACGCATTGCCAGCACCATGTTTATTAAAGCGGCAGATATGGAAGGCGCATTACGCAACTTGCTCGAAGGTATGAAAACTACGCTGGCTGACTACGAAATTGCCAGCATCAGCGAAACTTCCATTCTTGATGTATACGAATACGCACCGATTGACGAGGCAGATGTACGAGACGATGATTAAACTTTATATAAAGAAAACTATGAAAACAAAAGTAATTTTATTAAGCCTTGCAGTGTTGGTCTTTGCGAGCTGCTCGAAAGATAAAATCAACGAAAACATCAACAAAACCGGTGATGTTGCCGGACAGGTAGTGGGTGAATTTGCTTCGGGAGTAGGTTCGGGTGTGGAAAAAGCCATTACTCCGAAAATAACGCTGAGCGATGCGCTTCAAAAGCAAAATATCAGCTTGGGGAAAAGCATAATTGGCAACGACAGCAGTGGAAAAGTAGACAATGTGCTGTCGCAATATTTCATTTTCAATACCGACTACAAAGGTGTTTTCACAGCCAAAGTGTTTAACAACAAAGGCTTGGAAATGGGACGCAGCAAAGCAACTGTTAAAGCTAAAAAAGACGATGCTTTCTATATCGATTTTGTTTTCGATAAACGCACCGATATCGACAACGACAGCCGGATAACCATAGAATAAAAAATGTCTATAGCCCAACATATTGCACGGATAACTGCCGAGTTGCCCGAAGGCGTGCGTTTGGTAGCCGTATCAAAATACTATCCGCTTGAAGCCCTGCGCGAGGCTTATCAAGCAGGGCAGCGCATTTTCGGCGAAAGCCGCGTACAGGAACTTTGCGCCAAACGCGAAGAATTACCTGCCGACATTGAGTGGCATTTTATCGGGCATTTGCAGAGTAACAAAATAAAATACATCGCGCCGTTCATATCGCTTATTCACGGGGTTGACAGTGAAAAGCTTCTTAGCGAAATAGACCGGCAAGCCGCCCAAGCGGGACGGACATTGAACTGCCTGCTGCAAGTATATATTGCCCGGGAAGAAACAAAATTCGGCTTTTCGAAAGAAGAACTGCTTGCGTTTTTCGAAAGCGGCGCGTGGCGAAAACTGCAAAATATTCGTCTTTGCGGATTGATGGGCATGGCGTCGAACACCGACGACGAGGCACAAATCCGACACGAATTTCACAACTTGAAAATTCTTTTCGATACAATTAAATCCGATTTCCAGCCCGATAACGATTCGTTTCGGGAACTCTCGATGGGAATGTCGGGCGATTACCCGATAGCTATCGCCGAAGGCTCTACGCTGGTGCGCATCGGAACCGCCGTGTTTACTTCACAAGGCGATTCGTAGCCGTATCGGGGAATACAAGGCGGGGCTTAAAAGTTTTTGCTTCCTCGAAATCCATGTAGCCGTAAGCCATTATTATTACCACATCGCCGGGCTGAAACTTACGAGCTGCCGCGCCGTTGAGACAAACCTGTCCGCTGCCGCGCTCACCCTTTATAACATAAGTTTCAATGCGTTCGCCATTGTTGTTGTTGGTTATGTGCACCTTTTCGCCCGCAATAATATTGGCGGCTTCCATCAAGTCCTCGTCGATGGTAATGCTACCGATGTAATTCAAATTTGCCTCGGTAACCGAAACCCTATGAATTTTCGATTTTACTACTTCTACAAACATTTTTATTCAGTTTATAAAGTTTGTAACACTTACAAACTTTTATAAATTACATTGTCTATTAATCGCACTTTGCCGCATTGTACCGCAATACAGCCCACAATACTGTCGCTACTATCCCAATCGGCAACTGCCTGCAAGGTATTGCCGTCCACAATTTCGAAATATTCCACTTCGAGCACATCTTCGGCATTGATGGCGTTTATCACCCAATTTGCGAGCTCCACAGGCAATTTTTCGGGCACAAATGTACTACTTTCATTTAAAATACGCCAAATCGCGGCAGCTTTTTTGCGTTCGTCCGGCGTAAGCAATTCGTTTCTGCTACTTAACGCCAATCCGCTTGCCTCGCGCACAATGGGACAGGCAACGATTTCGACCTCGAAACCCATCACCGCCACCATGCGACGAATAACGGCTACCTGTTGAAAATCTTTTTCTCCAAAATATGCTTTGTCGGGCTGCACAAAGCGAAAAAGTTTGCTCACTACCTGCACCACGCCGTTGAAATGTCCCGGGCGGTGCTTGCCTTCCATTACCTTATCCAATCCGCCGAAATCGAATTCGAAAGCTGCAGCCAACTCCGACGGTTCGTAAAATTCATCTGCCGAAGGCGCAAACACAATGTCGCAACCTGCCGTTTCGAGCAATTTGCAGTCTTGTTCAAGATTGCGCGGATACACCGCCAAATCCTGCTTGTTGTTAAACTGCGTGGGATTTACAAAGATGCTTACCACAGATACATCGTTTTCAGTGCGGGCGCGTTCAATAAGACTCAGATGCCCGCTGTGTAAAGCTCCCATGGTAGGCACAAAGCCGATGGTTTTTGCTTCCCGCTTCAAACGGGAAATGGTATTTCGTATATCTTCAATACTGTGTAAAACAACCATAATGCCAAAATTCGATTTAAGCCTGCAAAGGAACGAAAAATAAGTATGTATTGTACGAATTAGGTGTAGAAAAATTATCTTTGCATCCGAAAAACAACGGAACTATTCCTTTGAGGCAAGTCCGTCATTGCGAGGTACGAAGCAATCCGGAGAAAAAATAGTTACAATATTGATTCGTACCTCGCAAGGACAACAATTTGCTTTGCTATCCGAAACAAGGATAAGTCTGAAAAAACAATAACCCATAGCACACTAATCGAAAGGTATTAATAATGATAAAAGGTCTTTTCTGGATTTTCCTGTTTTATTTCCTCGGCGAATTGATAAGCCTGTTTATCGGAGGCTTTATGCCGGGCAGTATTATCGGTATGATTTTACTGTTTTTGAGCTTATTGTTCAAACTCTTAAATCCGGCACAGGTAAAAAATACCGCCACAACAATATCTAAAAATATGGCAGTATTCTTTGTGCCCGCCACAGTTGGGTTGATGACTTATTTCTCGCTGTTAAAAAATAATTTCTGGGCAATTATTGTTTCCATATTCGTCAGCACCCTGTTGGTAATGGCAGTAGTGGCGTGGATACAACAGCGATTTGAGTTCAAAAACGAAATAGATACAAACGACAACCAAGCAATTGAACAATGAAAATCATTAACACCGAAATTTTTATGCTGCTGCTTACTATCGGCAGCTTTCTGCTGGGAACAATAATATTCAAAAAAACAAAAATCAGTTTTTTCCAACCGCTGGTTATTGCGTTGTGTATCATTATTCCTTTTTTGCTGCTCACGGGCATCGACTTCGAGAGTTATTTTGAACATACACAACCGCTCAACTTTATGCTCGGTCCGAGCGTGGTAGCGTTGGGTTATGTTTTATACGAACAAGTATCGCATTTGAAAGGCAATATCCTGTCTATGCTGGCAGCAATTTTTACAGGTTGCGTGGTAGGAATAGGCAGCGTGGTACTGCTTGCCAAATTATTCGGTGCCGATCAGGTAATTGTGGCGTCGCTCGCTCCAAAATCGGTTACGATGCCTATTGCCCTGAGCTTATCCGACTTTTACGGCGGAAAACCTTCACTCACAGCAGCATTTGTAGCTATTTGCGGCATATTCGGCTCCTGGCTGGGTCCTTTTTTTCTGCGCATTATCGGCATAAAAAGCCGGATAGCAAGAGGGTTGGCAATGGGTTCTGCCTCACATGCCCTGGGCACTGCGCGGGCAATGGAAATTGGTGCCGTAGAAGGAGCATTAGGCGGTTTAGCCATCGGCATTATGGGGTTGCTTACAGCTTTACTGATGCCTTTTTTCAAAGAATTGTTTTAATTATAATGATAAAAAACTCGTCATGTCAAGTTTGTCGAGACATCGCACTAAGCCAACAGAATACAAAACTTTTCTTTTAAATAAGATGTTTCTTCTTCACTCCTCGTTCCTCGTCGCTTCGGTCGACACGATGGTAGTTGTTTTTGTAGACAGCAACCTGAATTAGTTATTCAGTGTATTACTTCTTCCTTGTAAAAAACAAACAGTAATTTGTAATACCACATTGGTCGCAATGCGGCTTTCGGGCAATGCACACATACCTTCCGTGCAGCAAAAACCAGTGATGCGCACGGCTCAACAGGTTTTCGGGAATATGCTTTACCAGTTCGCGCTCGGTAGCCAGCGGCGTGGTAGTGTGGGTAAGCCCGATGCGATTTGCCACGCGAAACACATGGGTATCTACCGGCATCGTATTTTTTCCGAAAGCTACGGCAGCAACTACATTGGCAGTTTTTCTGCCCACACCTTGCAGCGACTGCAGCGCATCGAGGTCGGACGGCACAGCACTGCCGAAATTCTCCACCAGTTGCCGCGCCATTTCCACCAAATGACGGGCTTTGCTGTTGGGATACGACACACTTTTGATATACTCATACACTTCGTCGGCACTCGAATTCGCCAGCCGTTCGGGCGTAGGAAAAGCGGCAAAAAGGCGCGGGGTAACCGCATTTACCCGTTTGTCGGTACACTGTGCCGAAAGCATCACTGCCACAAGTAATTCGAAAGGTGAGGAGAAATTAAGCTCCGAGTCGGCATGCGGCATATTGGCTTGAAACCACGCAAGCACACCTTGATATCGTTCTTTTTTTGTCATCTTATTTCCATATTTAATGCCGCGACAAAGATAAGGTGTAAAAAAACTATATTTTGTCAATCGGCGAAAAAAATATTACCTTTGTCTGCTTTTAAAAAAACAGTGTTCACACAAGTATGGCAGCAAAAACAGATACGAAAGATTCTAAAAAAACGGATAAAGACGATGGTTTCGCAACAAAACTCGCTCGTTTTTTTGCCGACCAGCGCACCAAATACGGCATCGGTATTCTATTGCTCGGAGCCACTTTTTATTTGGCTTTGTCGTTTATTTCCTTCCTTTTCACCGGAGCTACAGACGACAGCATTATACAACAATCGTACTTCAAACTCGAACCGGCAGACAAACGCGCTATCCAAAACTGGGCAGGACCATTGGGTGCCTATTGGTCGGCGTTTTTCATCAATAAAGGTTTCGGTATTGCCTCTTTTGCGTGGCTCTATTTGTCGTTCATCGTAGCATTGCGCTTTATGAAAGTGCGGCTTGTAGCAATGTGGAAAGCAATCACGGTGTCGTTGCTCGCACTGATTTGGATTTCTACCGCAGTGAGTTTCTTTTTCAGTTCGTTGTATACCGACCACGACAGTGCATTTTATATCGTTTGGGGCGGTGTGCATGGAGAAACTGCCAGCCGGTTACTCGTCGATAACATAAAGAGTTTCGGTACTTTTATTATATTGATGTCATCACTGCTTGTGTTTTGTATTTTTGCATACAACGGCACCATTCCTTTTCTACAGCGCTGTTGCAGCACTACGGGAAACAATCTGAAAGCCTTATTCACACCAAAACCAAAAGCTATAAAGGATACACCTGCTCATGCCGAAATTCCCGCTATGGAGATACAGGCTCCAACAATTGAAGACGAGGAAGAAGAAACATTTGAAGTATTTGATGCTACGGAAAACAGCGACGACGAATGGATTGTAAGCAATGATGCGCAAAACGACGAATTTGAAATCGTTGTGCCGCATGATGAAGCTTATTCCCCTCCTGCCGACGACGACCTTGAGCCTCTAAGTCCTGTTTTGGCAAACGCAGGTAACACCAACGACGACGAAAAATACGATGCTCTTGCCGAATTGGGCGAGTACGACCCAACGCTCGACCTTTCGCGCTACAAACTGCCTACGCTCGAACTGCTTAAAGACTATGGCAGCAGCGAAGGGCAAGTAAATTTTGAAGAGCAAAACGCCAATAAAAACCGCATTATCACCACCTTGAAAAACTTTGGTATCGATACCGAAAGCATCAAGGCAACCGTGGGTCCTACTATTACGCTCTACGAAATTGTACCCAAAGCCGGTGTGCGCATTTCGAAAATAAAAAACCTCGAAAGCGACATCATGCTCAGTCTTGCCGCTACCGGAATCCGTATCATTGCTCCCATTCCGGGTAAGGGAACCATCGGTATTGAAGTGCCCAACAACGACCCGCAAACGGTATCGATGCTTTCCATCATCGGTTCCAAAAAATTTCAGGAATCAAAATTCCAATTGCCGATTGCCTTTGGACGCACCATCACCAACGACATTTTTATGGTCGATTTGTGTAAAATGCCTCACTTGCTTGTAGCCGGTGCTACAGGACAGGGAAAATCTGTCGGCTTGAATGCCATTATCACTTCGCTGCTTTACAAAAAGCACCCGGCTTATCTGAAATTTGTGCTTGTCGACCCCAAAAAGGTGGAATTTAATATTTACTCGAAAATAGAAAAACACTTTCTGGCAAAATTGCCCGACGGCGACGATGCCATCATTACCGATGTGAGCAAGGTTGTGCAAACTCTCAATTCGCTTACCAAGGAAATGGATGACCGCTACGACCTGCTTAAAAAGGCTCATGTACGCAACATAAGCGAATACAACGACAAATTTATTCATCGCCACCTCAACCCCGAAAAAGGACACCGGTTTTTACCCTACATTGTGGTAATTATCGACGAGTTTGGCGACCTTATCATGGTGGCGGGCAAGGAAGTTGAGTTGCCAATTGCGCGCATTGCACAGCTGGCACGGGCAGTGGGTATACACATGATTATTGCCACACAACGCCCGTCGGTAAATATCATCACAGGGGTGATAAAAGCAAACTTCCCTGCGCGGGTGGCTTTCCGCGTATCGTCGCAAATCGACTCGCGTACCATTCTCGATGCTTCGGGAGCAAACCAGCTCGTTGGGCGCGGCGACATGCTTTTTTCGCAAGGCAGCGACCTGGTTCGGGTACAATGCGCCTTTGTCGATACGCCCGAAGTGGAAAAAATATCCGACTTTATCGGCAACCAGCCCGGCTATCCTACTGCATTTTATTTGCCCGAATATGTTGGCGAAACAGGCGAGGGCAGCGACCTGTCGGATGTTGATTTATCGCGCCGCGACCCCATGTTCGAAGAGTCGGCACGGCTCTTGGTGGCACATCAACAAGGGTCTACTTCGCTTATTCAGCGTAAATTTTCAATCGGCTACAACCGTGCAGGTAGAATTATGGACCAACTCGAAGCTGCCGGAATTGTGGGTCCGTTCCAAGGCAGCAAAGCGCGCGATGTACTTATTCCAGACGATTACAGTTTGGAACAAAAATTATTATCTTTGTGAGAAATTTTAAGAAAAAACGATTAAATATTCAAGTAGTATGAACTCAAAAAAATATTGCATCTTCGCCCTGTTGCTTACGCTAAACATTGGGTTGCTTTCTGCTCAAAACGATGCAAAAGCTAAAACAATTCTCGATAAAGCAGCTGCGCAATTTAAGCAAGGCTCTGCCACCATAGATTTTTTGCTCACCCTTGAAGATACCAAAACCGGAAAAAAGGAAAGCTTAAAAGGATCGGTAGCAATGAAAGGCAGAAAGTTTAAAACCACATTGCCTATAGCAACGACCTACTACGACGGGCAAACAGAGTATGTATATGTAAACAAAACCAAAGAGGTAAACCTTTCTACTCCAACCGAAAAAGAAATACAAGAGGTGAATCCTGCGTTTTTACTTGCCAATTATGCCAAAAATTCGACCATACAATTCAGTTTGGATTCCAAACCCGACTTGCCTTATTATATCATTGATGTGTATCCCGATTATCGGAAGAAAAAAAATTACTACAAAACAATTGTTCAGGTAAACAAAAAAACATCGGCAGTTATTTCGATTAAGGTGTTGAGTCAAAGCGGTGTACATTCTATCCTCGAAATAAAAAAAATAGATACTTCGAAGAATTATCCCGACAGTTTTTTTGCTTTCGACATTGCCGGAAATCCCAAAGTAATTGTTAACGACCTACGCTAACCGTATGAAACGAATTTTTGCCGCGATATTGCCCTTGTTTGCCTCACTGTATTGCTTTGCCGCAACACAGGTGCCCGACATTTGCCTTATCCGCAAAGATTCTGTTCAAGATACGCTGCTGATGTTTGTTTTTCCGCTCGAAGATTATTTTGAACAAACAGGCTCACGCGAAATGGGTGGATTTCAAAGCTGCGAATCGCCTGCCTGCACGCGCGGTTATCAGGCAGTTTGGCAGGTAGAACGCGACAGCTTTTTTCTGTATAACCTGCAAGGCTGCAATGCCTTTATGAGTTGGTGCGACGAAAGTTCGTTGCCATCGTTGCACGAAATGTTTGGCAGCGACTGTGTGAACAATCGCGTGTTTGCCCGCTGGACTACGGGTAATTATCGTGCTTTCGAGGGACAGGCTGTTCCTTACCTCAACAGGCAGATTTTTACTTCCGAACGGCTTATCCGCATAAAAAACGGTAAAGTGCGAAAAATAAAGCATTACCTGAATGTGAAACCGCGCCGGAAATCGTTTGCTGTAGAGCAAAATACGCCCAATTTCCTGCTTATGCACATTCGCGACGAGCTAAACTGGAAAGCCTTGCCTAAGCGCGAACCGAAACAGTGGATTGCCGACCTGCAATTTACGATTTTAAAAAACGGAAAAACAACGGTAAAGGTACGCACAACGGGCAGCAAATCGTTTGTAACGGCTCTCGAAACAGAACTGAACCGTGTGATGAAAAAAATACGCTGGTTTCAATACCGGCAACTGGGCAAAAATATCGTTGTTTCGTTTCGGATAAGTGCCGAGTTCGACAGCGAAAAACAAACAGTAGACTTAATGAAGTAAACGAGAGGACAGATTTACGAGAACTTCAATTAAACGATTAAACAATCTATACATGCAAACAAACGAACCTATCCGTTGCCTGATAATCGGCTCGGGACCTGCCGGCTACACGGCTGCTATTTACGCCTCGCGCGCCAACCTTAAACCGGTGCTTTACGAAGGCATGCAGCCCGGCGGACAACTTACCAAAACTACCGAGATAGAGAATTTCCCCGGTTACCCCAAGGGTGTTTCCGGCTTTCAGCTTATGGCGGATATGCGCAACCAGGCACTGCGATTTAATGCCGACATTCGCTACGGGGTGGCTACGGCTACCGATTTGTCGGTTTATCCCTACAAAATTACGATTGACGAAGAACATGTTCACGAGGCATATTCGCTGATAATTGCCACCGGCGCCACCGCCAAATTCCTCGGCTTGGCTGACGAGCAACGCTATGCCGGTATGGGTGTTTCTGCCTGTGCTACTTGCGACGGTTTCTTTTATCGCAACAAAGATGTTGCCGTGGTGGGTGGCGGCGATACTGCTTGCGAAGAGGCTCTTTATTTATCGGGGCTTTGCAAAAAGGTGTACCTTATTGTACGCAAAGCTCATTTACGCGCTTCAAAAATTATGCAGGAACGAGTGCTCGGAACAGCGAATATTGAAGTGTTGTTTGAGCACAACGCTGTGGGTTTGTTTGGCGAAAACGGCGTGGAAGGCGCACATCTCGTAAAGCGTTCCGGCGAAGCCGACGAAGAGAAAATCGATATTGCTATACATGGTTTTTTTCTCGCTATCGGGCACCATCCCAACTCGGAAATCTTTAAAAAACATTTGGAAACAGACGAAACAGGCTATATTATTACACAGGGAAACACGCCTAAAACCAATCTTCCGGGTGTATTTGCCGCCGGCGATGTGGCAGACCCCAACTACTTGCAAGCCGTAACCGCTGCCGCCAGCGGTTGCAAAGCTGCTATCGAAGCCGAACGCTTTTTGGTGGAAAAGGGACTTTAAACCTTACATCAAGGTATTAAACAGTTATTAAACCTGTTAAGTTTTTAAGACTTAACAGGTTTTCGTTTTACACGAAAACCACAACTGATTAATCAAGGCAATCAATTATGGTCTTCGTAGTTTTTCTTTATGAACTTTGTGCTAAGTTTTTTCGGAATTATACCTTTTAACAAACGGTCTCCGTCATTCGAGGGACGAAGCAATCCATTCCTGTGTTGATAGATTGCTTCGTCGTACCTCCTCGCAATGACGAAGTGAATTTCGTTCGCAATGACGAACTCGCCTCAAAGGGATAGTTCCGTTTTTTTACTTTGATTTATTTTTCCAGCGGAGTAAAAATATATCCGCCTTTGCCGTTGGCAACCGGAGTACCCATGCCGGGATAAGGAATGTGCATACCTGCCACAATAAGTTTTTCCTTGGTAATAAATTCCAACAGTTTCAATCGCGTTTCGATGGCTTGCTTGCTATCGTAATCGTAGGTAACGGCAACTTGGGGATAAGGCATTTGCACTGCCATGGCATGTGTTATATCTCCCCAAACCAGCACATTGTTAATCAGGAAAGCGGTGTGTCCGGGCGTATGTCCGGGTGCGGGGATTGCTTTAATGCTACCTATTTCAAGTTCGTTGAAAGGACCGATTTTTAACTTGTCGCGATAGGCGTTGAAAATCGCTATCGCCTGCTCCGATCCGGTGTTAGGATTGGAATAATACTCATATTCGGGCGCCGACAAATGCAGTTGTGCGTTGGGGAATTGTTTCTTGCCGTTCTCGTCGAGTAATCCGCCTACATGGTCGCTATGCATGTGGGTAATCAAAATTATGTCAATCATATCGGCAGTAACGCCGTATTGCTGCAGGTTTTTGAATAATTCCTTACCGAAACCGGTGTCAATCAAAATATGCTTGCCGTGTACCGTCCGTATCAGGAAAGCATTTGTTGCGCTTGGATAGCTGCCTCCGGGCATGGTTTCACTGATGATTTCGGGCGTTGCTCCTATAAGCACACTGGCATTTCCTGCGCGTTGTCCTTCGGAAAGAAGGATAATTTCGTTGCCCCGTTTCGTTTTATACGAAAATGTGTTTGTTTGCCCAACCGCCGCAGGGGCAAGTAATGCGAATGCTAACATGATGAGTGTTGTTTTCATAGTTTTTGTATATATTAAAGTAGTTGTTAATTTCAATGCAAAGAAAAAGATTATTTTAACAATATGATACATTAGCATCATTTTTTTACCAATAATAATAATTTTTATGCTTATCCGCCAAACTACCCAACTATACTATTACACTGCTCCGCAGCTTATTAATCGGGAAAAATAATTGGCTACAAAGATTTATGCTGCGCTACAGCTATCCTGTTTTGTAATAAAGGCACAGCGTGCCGTAAATAGTTGTAGAATCAATAGTACATATTCAAGCGCATAGCACCGAAACAGCGTTCAGCGAAGCTAAATAACGAGCGTACGAAACTTGCTGCCCGTCAGGGAAAGAAATAATCTGCGACAAACCTGATAAAACCATAAACTTGTTAAGTTTTGAAGACTTAACAGGTTTAATTTTTTAGGCGTGTTTGTCGTTGCGAACGAAATTCACTTCGTCATTGCGAGGAGGTACGACGAAGCAATCTATCAGCACAGGAATGGATTGCTTCGTACCTCGCAATGACGGGCTGTGCTTCGGTTCGTGTCATTGCAGGCTTGACAAAGCCTTTTTTACACGCCAAAGGGATAATCTCATTTTTTTCGGAGAGATTTCTATTCTTACCAGTCAAACTCATGAGTTAGCTTCACCAGGTCGAGATAGAAGTCCATCGACATTGTCAGCGTATTGAAATTTCCCCTGATGCATTCGTCTATCCCCTCATGATAGCCGATGTAGTTTTTAGCCACTTCATACAGTCCGAGAAAGTGATATAAAGGACTTTTCCCGTCTACCCCGCAAGAAAATAGTGCGAGTTTGATGTC
>JAISVR010000032.1 GCA_031271465.1 Prevotellaceae bacterium
TAAAATGAGCCTAAAATATAAATTTAGAAATCCAGACGGTCTTTCTTTTGTCAGTTTTGCTACTGTAAATAAATTGTTATTTTGCAGGCACAAGTTACGCTTTGCTAAACTTGCGCCAATCGGGGGATAATAGAGCGATAATGTTCCCTCGCTGGCACGGGCTTGCATCTACATTTGAATCTTCAGAATAAACGGGATATGAAAAAAGTATTTATATGGTTAATGCTCTCTATTTTATGCATTAATGGAGTTTTTCCCCAATCAGATTTGAAAATTTTATATGGAGAATATGAATTAAATAAAGATACTATATTGGAAATTCCAAGGGAAGAAATTTTACTTATAGATTCGTTGCAAACCAACAATTCTCAATATCCGATAAAATATTTTCAAATAGAATATTATCTTGGTGCTTTAGGTAATAATGATGTCAGTAATGGGAATAAATTCCCACAAGATTTTTATAAGCGTGTAAAATACGGAGTTCAAGGTTATTTTATCATTAGAGATATAAAAATAGGGAATAATCCGGCGATTTGGATAACTGTTATTATAGATGATTCGTATATTTATTTTTTTGATACTACAACAGGGAGACAGATAAAAGGAAAGAATAACACAATAAGCAAACAGGCTTTTTTATCGAATAATAAATTGGCTTTTACCATACAAACAGGGGCTATTAAACTGGGCGACTCCATTAGTGGATTAACCACTGGAAAATACCAACAGATACAATCAAGAGCAGGAAAACCGAGTAATTTTTTTACTAACAATTCTTCTATCGTTTCTTATCGAGTAAAAATAACTTCTGTTGTTGAAACAAAGGAATTTGATGTAGTAGGAGATTCTATTCCAAACGAGCTGAAAAAATATATTTGTCAAACCAAAGAAGATATGATAGTTGAAATAAAAGATGTTATTATACAAAACAAGAAAGGTGAGATTAAAAAAATTGCAGGATTAATAGTTCAGTTGAAATAAAAGGCAGTTAGAAATTCCCAGAAGCTGCCGAGGCTGAAAAATAAATAAAAAAACAAAAAACTATGAGCAAGAGAATAATCCTAATTTTAGGTGTGTTGATATTTCAGTTTCTTTTCAATTATAGTTATTCTAAAAAAGAAACCTTTAATAATAAACGCTACATTGTATGGGAAGAAAGTATCAACCTTTCTTGGAGTGATTTTTTAAAGAGATATGGTCAGAATACGAAATACATAGTGAAAAACGGCATTAAAGCGTCTGCATTTATTTCAGTGTCTATATCGTACTCATTTGAAAGAGATGTAACAGAAAATATTTTTATTTGTTACATACAAACAATTCTTGATAAAAAAGAGTCTTGGAGTTATTATGCCAGCAATATAGAGAAAGATTCTTGTGGAAGTAATCTGTTGTTAAGACACGAACTTGGTCATTTTAATATATTGGAAATTTATGCCAGAGAAGGAAGAATGTTAGTCTCGAAAATAAAAGTTCGTTCTTTTGATAAAGCATACAACGAGGTTCAGAAAATAATACAAAAAATTAGGCATAAAAGAACATTAGAACAAGATAAATACGATGAAGAAACAGGCTATGGAGTTAACAAAGAAAAACAAGCCGAATGGGATAAAAAGATAGCCGAACGATTAAAAGAATTGGAGCAATATAAAGATACAAAAGTGATTGTTCGATTACGAAAATGAATACTCCTTGTTCTCCCGCTGGCGCGGACTTGCAGTCCGTGCCAGCGGGGTCATGATTGGGTAACCAACTATACCAAAATGCAACCCAAACAAATCTCAGACGGAACTACATCAACAAATGCAATCATAGTTAAAGATGACAATAATCAAAATTTCATTGTTGGACATAAAAATGAAAATTGTAATCAATAAAAAAAATATTTTATTGGTTTTATTGCTGATATTTTGCACCGCCATCTATTACTTTGGCTTTTTTGATAGGATAAATCTAATAAATAATACAATATTAGTAAAATCTAACTTGTCAAGAGAAGAATTAGAACAATTTGAATTGTTTTTTGGAAGAGAAGGAGGAGATACAATTCAATACAAATTGTCTGAAAAAAAAAGTTTCTTTAATACTCCAGACTGGTACGGAAAAGATCATTTAATTCTTAAAAAAGACACATTTGAAATGCATATTAGATTTAAGAATTATAAATTTTCATCGTGGCATAAGGTATCAGGTGTAATTTTTATAATAGAAAAAGAAAAAGAAAAAGAAATAAATATAAATTGGTATTTATCGACTAAATGGTACAGAAATATCGGTGCAAGGGAAATCCCCCGTCCTGCCGAATTGCAAATTCGGCGGGACGGGAGAGCTGAGCAAATAAGAGTAGCAGACGACGAAGAAAGAAAAAAGCAACGGATGATTTTATTAAAAGAAAAAAATAAAAGGTTTAATTAATAAACCCAAGTAAATACTATGAAGAAAATTATTTTACTTTTGCTTGTTTTATTCATTCTTTCTTATAGTTTTCCTCAAGAAAAAAAAGAAACAGTAATTCAATCTAAAATAGTTGGAAGCTGGTGGCTTGTATCAGAACAAATTGACAATCAAATTAATTATCCTCGGATTACTTTCTGTTGCAAGAATGCGGCAGTATTTGAAAGTATGGGAGATACATTATATCATTTTGTTTATGAAGTAATTAATGACAGTTGTTTGTATTTATATAATAAAGGGAAAGGCAATAAACTGTGCAATAAAATAACTATGCTAAATAATGATTCTTTGATTTTTGAAAATCTGTTAGAATATGATTACCCACAGTTCTTTTATAGAGATACTGCCGAATTCAATCCAATGCAATGTTTTCCCCCTAATTATTGGGACAATGAAAAGTAATATACTCTGTTCGGACGAGGTTGTTAGTAAAATAAAAAAATAGTAGTTGGGACGCAGTCCTCTATTAGCGCAAGTTTAGCAAAGCGTAACTTGTGCTTGTAATAAAAAAACTAAAGTAAAATGAGCCGAAAATATAAATTTAGAAATCCAGACGGTCTTTATTTTGTCAGTTTTGCTACTGTCAATAAATTGTTATTTTGCAGGCACAAGTTACGCTTTGCTAAACTTGCGCCAATCGGGGGCCAAATGGGAGAAGACAAATTTATTTATTCTCTTGGCACAATAAGCAAAGAACAAAAAAGGCAGATAGAGGAATATATAAGTATTGGTTTGGAGTATGGGAATAATCCTAATTTTCAAAACAAAACAATCCAAGAAGTATTTCCAAAAATATATACTAGTTTAAAAAGCAAAAGTAAAAAAAGACTAACATTCTAAACAATGGCAAATAAAAATAATAAGAAGGGCAAGTGTTGGGTTAAATCAAAATATGAAACAGTTGGATTACTCAATTTTTTATGCTTTTTACCTCTTACTTTACTTTTTACATATAATCAGGGAATGATGTTTGAATGCAATAGACTTATTGTTGTGATTTGCTTTGATATAATAATGTTGTTATTCTTGATATTGCGAATGAAACATTATGAATTTTATGAAGATTTATTTGTAAAAAAAAGATTAGGATTGGGTAAATCAAAAACTATCTATTATAAAGACATTACTGATTTTTATTGGCACTTTGGATTTATGAGAACATCAGATGTTTTAATTATTTATCATTTGGAAAACCTAATGAAAACAAAAGAGGTAGTGTACATTAAACAAAAAAAAGAGGCAGTATTAATAAAAGACAAATTGATTGAGCAAGGATATAGCAATATAATATTTAAAAATATATGATTAATCTTTGGTAATGTGTTTCCATTTGGCATAAGTTTAACGCAGTGTAACTTGTGCCTATATTAAGAAACATGGATGAATAATGAATTGCAATATAATAGTTTATATGAGGCACAAGTTGCAAACTTGCGCCAAATGGGCGCGAGTCCCTTGACTGATGCCCTTTCTTTTGCCGGCGATGCATTAATGAGTTCAGCACGATAAAGTAACGAAAAAAACAGTTTCTGTATCTGCTTGTACCCGATAGCGATTGTCAATCCGATCGCCTACAATCCACACAATATCGTTGCCCGAAAGCAGTACCCAAACCTGCTTCTTTGCCGGCAGAGAATATTTCTTATCCACAAAATAATCGCTCAACTTTTTGCGCCCCTTCATGCCGAAAGGCACAAAACTGTCGCCTGCCTGCCAACGCCGCAAATGCAGCGGGAATTGCAATTTTTTCGCATCGAGAAAAGCCGTGTTTTTATCCTTCAAATCGTATCCTTCGAGCGAAGAAATTTCTTCAAATCGCAAAGAAAGCGGCTCGGATAATGCCGACTGATTTTTTTCGATACTAAAAATTTCGTTCGAAGAGGAGTCGATAGGTGAAACCAGCAAGCGGTCGCGGTCTTTTACCGCCCGATGTGTGTGGGAAAAAAACTGTCTGCCTGAAGGCATTTCGGCGAGCGCTACTGCCAAATCGTCAGTTTGTTGCGCCGAAAATCCGTAGGGCGACAACAGTTCGTGCAGCACGGTTTTCGTTGCCCCGGTTTCAGCCAAACGGGGAAGATATATCGAAACACCGGTTTTGGTATAGGTCAATATTTCGCTTTTAATTTGCCGAAAGCCAATTTCGTAAATCCGTTCGGCGTCCTGCAAACGGCTTATCGTGGCAAGAATTGTTTCCTTTGCCGCAGGATTAATCGTTTCGAGCAGCGGTATCACGCTGTGGCGAAAACGGTTGCGGGTGTACATTTCCTCATCGTTGCTCGAATCGGAGATATACGCCAAGCCGTTTGCAGCCAAAAACCGCTCAATTTCTGCGCGGCTTGCCCAAAGCAGCGGACGAATAATGTACCCATTGCGCGCTTTAATGCCCGTGAGTCCGCGCAAACCTGCGCCACGCACAAGCTTCATCAGGAAAGTTTCCGCCTGGTCGCCGGCATGATGTGCCACGGCAATGGCTTCGGCGCATTCGCTTTGCCGCAGTTGCTCAAAGTATTCGTAGCGCAGGTCGCGCGCAGCCATTTCGATGGATACGCCGCGTTCGGCAGCGATTTTTCGGGTATCGAATGTTGCACAAAAAAACGGCAAGGACAGGCTTTGCGCCAAATTTTTCACAAAATCCTCGTCTCTATCCGATTCGCTGCCGCGCAAAGTAAAATTGCAGTGTGCCACCACGCAGTTGAAGCCCAAGCGATAGAGCAGTTGCAGCATCGCTACCGAATCGGCACCGCCGCTTACAGCCGCAATGAGCTTTGCAGGCGGCTGCGGCAAGTTATTTTCGTGGATATATCGGGTTATTTTTTCGAGCATCTTTTAGTAAAAAAACATTTTCTGATTAGCAACCGCAAATATACTTTGTTTTTCCAACAATCGAATAACGATTAAATAAACATTATCTTTGCCTCGAAAAACAACTTCCTTTATGAAGAACACATTTTTAGACTTGGCAAATGCCCGTCAGAGCGACCGCTCGTACAGTACCCAAGCCATCGAAACCGATAAACTCGACCGCATACTCGAAGCTGCCCGATTGGCGCCTTCTGCCTGCAACGCCCAACCGTGGCGAATAATTGTAGTGAACGATGTTGAACTTAAAAATCGCCTTGCCGATGCTACTTCGAGCCGCGTGTTGATGATGAACCATTTTACCAAACAGGCTCCTGTGCATTTGGTTGTGGTAGAAGAGAGCGCCAATTTTTCGTCGGGTTTCGGAAGCTGGGCAAAGAAAAAGCACTTTCCGCATATCGACCTGGGCATTGTAGCCGAGCATATTTGTTTGGCTGCAGCCGACGAAGGCTTAGGGTCGTGTATGATAGGCTGGTTTGACGAAGCGCGGGTAAAACAATTGCTCCAAATTCCCCGCTCGAAACGCCCGATACTGATAATCACCCTCGGCTATCCCAACAGTCCGACGCGTGAAAAACGACGAAAAGCGATAGCAGAAATCGTATCGTACAATAAATATGAGAATTAACTCTTTTTAGATATTGGTTATTATTTTCACTCTTCGTCATTGCGAGGAATGAAGCAATCCGTTCTTGTACAGAGATTGCTTCGTTGTTTCTCCTCGCAATGACGCACAAGCCTAAAAGTACTAATTCCGATAAATATTGAAAAAAAAACTGCCTAAATCCATTGCATATTAAATAAAGCATTTATCTTTGCGGCGAAATTTTTTCACTGCGAACAATAGTTGCGTTTCTGCAACTGCTTGAATCATCACACAAAAAACATTACAATTTGCGAGAATTGCTCCTCGCTATGCCTTACTTGCGAGTTACGCACACTTAAACTTATAATTCACAATTTTATTATATGTATAATATTTTAGACCTTAACGGGAAACTCTTGCCCGAATTGAAACAAATTGCTAAAGAGGAAGGACTTAAAAAAGTTGATGCACTTAAAAAAGAAGAACTAATCTACAAAATTCTCGACCAGCAAGCTATTAATGAAGCTGCAAAATCGACAACTCAGCAGCAAAACGGCAGCAAAACGCCTCGTAAACGGGTAAACAACTCCAAACCTACGGAACAAAAAGTGCTTTCGGCAAACGGTAGCGAAATCCAACAGCGTGCCGAAGAAAAAAACAACAATCAGAATAAAAATAAGAATAAGAAAAGCAAAGCTCCGGTGCAACAAAATACGGCACCGGTAAAGACGCCAAACGCTGCGGCTTTGCCCGAAGCTGTAAAAGAACCCCAACAAAAACCGGAGAAAAAGGAAGCAAAACCGCTTAATCTAAAACCGGTAAAAAAAGTACAAGTCGAAGAAAATACTGCTGTGCCAACAGAAAGCGCAAGCAAAAATGACACTGTCGAGCTACCCGCTGTTGCCGCAAACGAAACCGAGCAGGTGGGAGAAAAAACCGCAAGCAACGGCAAGAAGGAACAGGCGCAAAAAAACGAGAAGAAAATAGAGAATAAGGCGACAGAAACCGAAAAGCCTTACGATTTTGACGGCATTTTATACGGCACGGGCGTACTCGAAATTATGCAAGACGGTTACGGTTTCCTGCGTTCGCCCGACTACAATTATTTTTCCTCGCCCGACGATATTTATGTATCGCAATCGCAAATCAAACTTTTTGGATTAAAAACAGGCGATACCGTGAAAGGTGCCATTCGTCCGCCTAAGGAAGGCGAGAAATATTTCCCGCTGGTAAAGGTGGAAAATATCAACGGTCGTTCGCCCGAATTTGTTCGCGACCGCGTGCCGTTCGACCATCTTACACCGCTTTTCCCCGACGAGAAATTTAACCTCACAAGCGGCAGAAACGACAATTTGTCGGTGCGTGTGGTCGATTTGTTTTCGCCTATCGGCAAGGGACAACGCGGCTTGATTGTGGCACAGCCAAAAACAGGTAAAACGATGTTGCTTAAAGATATTGCCAATGCTATTGCTGCCAATCATCCCGAGGTATACATGATAATTTTACTTATCGACGAGCGTCCCGAAGAGGTTACCGATATGCAGCGCAGCGTAAACGCCGAAGTGGTTTCGTCTACTTTCGATGAGCCTGCCGAAAAGCATGTGAAAGTAGCTTCTTTGGTACACGAAAAAGCTAAACGCCTTGTAGAATGCGGACACGATGTCGTTATTTTGCTCGATTCGATAACCCGCCTTGCACGCGCCTACAACACTGTGGCTCCGGCATCGGGCAAAGTGCTTTCGGGTGGGGTAGATGCCAATGCGTTGCACAAGCCTAAACGCTTTTTTGGCGCGGCTCGCAACATTGAAAACGGTGGTTCGCTCACCATTATCGCTACTGCGCTTACCGAAACCGGTTCGAAAATGGACGAAGTAATTTTTGAAGAATTTAAAGGTACCGGCAACATGGAGCTGCAACTCGACCGCCGCTTGAGCAACAAGCGTGTATTCCCTGCTGTGGATATCACGGCTTCGAGCACCCGTCGCGATGATTTGCTGCTCGACCAGGATACGCTTAACCGCATGTGGGTGTTGCGTAACTATTTGTCGGACATGAATTCTACAGAAGCAATGCAATTTGTGCGCGACCGTTTGGCTCGTACTTCTTCCAACGAAGAATTTCTGATTACGATGAACAGCTAATTCAATGGCAAAGCGAGAACAATAATAAATTGGAATTATCCTGCTTAGGCTTAACAAAACCGCTGCTGTTATTGCGAGAAACGAAGCAATCTCAGTACAGGAATGGATTGCTTCGTTTCTCGCAATGACGGAACAAGCCTAAAAAGGATACTCCATAATAAATTGCATTCCGAATTTGCCTTGTTTTAATTAAGATTTATTCTAAATCCTCATAATACGGTATTTCTTCCAAAAAACGCAACGAATTATCGGCAGGATTTATTTTACAACAAAAATGTGTGAATCCGTTACTGAGCAGCAGATAACGCACTTGTAGCTGACTGTTGTAAAGCGCAATTTGGTCGAAAGTTCGGCGGGTAATCTCTATCGTAGGAGCTTTATATTCAATAATCATGAGTGCTGTGCCCGTGCGGGAATATACCACGCTGTCGCAGCGGCGTTGCAGCCCGTTGTACGACAGCGAAATTTCATTTCCAACAAGCGTTGGCGGATAATGCTTTTCGGTTACCAGAAACTCAATCATATTTTGCCGCACCCATTCTTCGGGTTGCAAAGCAACGAATTTCCGGCGCAAGCGATCGAAAATCATTTTGCGTCCGTTTATATTTTTTATTGAGAAAGAATACGATGGAAAGTTGAGCGAACTCATAATTTTTTTACTTTTGTGCAAAGATAAATAATAGTGAAGAGTTAACAGCTAATAACTAACGGTAAAAATGAACTCATCACTATTAGCTCATCACTATTAGCTATTTATGCTTATGAAAACCAAAGAAGAAATTGTAGCCAACTGGCTGCCGCGTTATACCAAACGAAAACTCGAAGAGTTTACCCCCCACATTTTACTTACAAATTTCAACAATTATGTAGAGATATTCGCCGAAAAATACGGCGTTCCCGTGCTTGGGCGCGAAGGCAATATGATAAACGCTTCTGCCGAAGGAATTACGATTATCAACTTCGGAATGGGTAGTCCCAATGCAGCAATTATTATGGATATGCTTTCGGCGGTGAAACCAAAATCAGTGCTTTTTCTCGGCAAATGCGGCGGTTTGAAAGCAAAAAACCGTTTGGGCGATTATATCCTCCCTATTGCTGCCATTCGTGGCGAAGGTACCTCCAACGAATATTTTCCTCCCGAAGTACCGGCATTGCCTGCCTTTTCGATGCAACGCGCCGTATCGTCCAATGTGCGTGATTTTGAAAAGGATTACTGGACAGGAACTATTTATACTACCAATCGACGAGTGTGGGAGCAAGACGCGGCATTTCGCAAATACCTTATCGATATCCGCGCTCTTGGCATCGATATGGAAACCGCAACACTCTTCACTGCCGGCTTTGCCAATCATATTCCTACCGGTGCGTTGCTGCTTATCTCGGATAAACCGCTGGACGAAAACGGTATCAAGACTGAAGAAAGCGACCGGCAAGTAACTCAGAATTTTGTTGAAGAACATCTCGAAATCGGTATCCGCTCGTTGCAAAGTATTAGGCACCATAGCCGAACTCTCAGACATTTACGATACGAATAAATAATTTGAGAAACGAGAATATAAAATTCATATTTTTATAGCGTTTCCACCTTGAAAATTTATGGCAAAAAAAGAAGGCATAACATACGAGCAATTGCTCTCCGAGCTGAAAAGTAAACAATATCGCCCCGTATATTTACTCATGGGCGAGGAGCCATATTACATTGACCGGCTTTCGGATTTTATCCAAAACAATGTGCTCGATGAAATGGAAAAGGAGTTTAATCAAACCATTCTTTACGGTAAGGAAAGCACAATGGCAGAGGTTATCAACGCCGCCAAACGCTTTCCGATGATGTCGCCCCACCAGGTAATTATTGTAAAAGAAGCACAGCATATCAAAGATTACGACCTATTGTCGTTTTACCTGCAAAAGCCTTTGCAATCGACCATCTTAGTGTTTTGCTACAAATACGGTAGCATTGACCGCAGAAAGAAAATTGTGTCGGAGATAGAAAAAACGGGAATCGTTTTTCAATCCGATTTGCTGCGCGATTACCAGTTGCCTGCGTGGATAAAAAATTATGTAAAGAGCAAAAACCTCACAATCGACGAAAAAGCTACTGCGTTGCTCGCCGAGTTTTTAGGTGCCGACCTAAGTCGCATCGTGGGAGAACTCGACAAACTCGTCCTAACCAAACCTGCCAATACGAACGCCATTACCTGCGAATTGATTGAAAAAAACATCGGAATCAGCAAGGAGTACAATAATTTTGAGTTGCAAAACGCGATAATGAAGCGCGATATTCTCAAAATCAATCGCATAGCCGACTATTTTGCCAAAAATCCGAAAAACAATCCGCTGGTAGTTACACTTTCTGTATTGTTTGGCTTTTACAGCAATTTACTGCTGTTTCACTACAGCTCGCCACAAAGCCGAAACAACGACAATGCCCTGGCTGGTCGTATGGGGGTAAATCCTTTTTTTGTGAAAGATTATCGTGCAGCAGCAACGCATTACAACGCAAGGAAATGTATGCAAAACATCGCCTTGCTACGCGAATTTGATGCCAAAACAAAGGGAATCGACTCGAAAGAGCCCGAAAGCGAACTGGTTAAAGAATTGCTGTATAAACTGATACACTAAAAATATGCATTGGGTATGTTAGAAGAATAACGGCACTATTTTTTTGTGCTTATATTCTTAGTGCTCCTCGATGCCTTGTTAATGGAAATGCCTTTTTGTAGAATCAAATTATTAGGATAGGTAATTCTCTCCCCTTCGTCGGTTTTCAAATACACATAAAATGTTCGAATATCGATCAAAGTAGCCTCTATGGGGAAATCTTTGTCGTAAATTTTTATTCTGTCGCCTATTTTAAGCTGCAAGGTAAAATATATAACAATACCTGCCGTTACATTGCTCAGAATAGACCATTGTGCGAACAAAGCTACACCGATAACAGCAAATACCGACGAAAGAGCCAGCAACAAGTTTTTTGTATCTACTCCCCATATACTAATTAAAATTGTAGCTATCACAAAAACAATCAACACATTAATTGTTTTGCCTATCATTTTGGTGCGTCCCTCGTCGTACGAATTAAATTTTGCAACATTTTCGATAAGCTTTTTAGCAACAAAGCGGGCAACGGGATATACCACAATCACAAAAACCGTGCTGATGATAATTTTAATTAATTCTACATTCATAGTTTTACATTTTTTTGCAAAGATATAAGAGTTAGGGAATAAAACCTAATATGTTTTTTCAGAAAAAAACAGTCGAATTATTTTGTCGGAAACTCATTTTTTTTTAATATCTTTGCAAAGTTTTTTTACCCGAAAATAATGAAAGAAGCTCAAAAAGTTCTGTTTATTTCACAAGAAATAACCCCCTATCTACCCGAGTCGCCCATAGCAAACATCTGTCGTTATATGCCGCAGGCAGTACAAGAAAAAGGAAGAGAAATGCGGGCATTTATGCCTCGTTTTGGTTGTATCAATGAGCGGAGAAACCAACTTCACGAAGTTATTCGACTGTCGGGCATGAATTTGATTATCGACGACACCGACCATCCGCTAATTATTAAAGTTGCTTCTATACAGCCCGCCCGCATGCAGGTGTATTTTATTGATAATGAAGACTTTTTTCAGCGTAAACATACTGTTTCCGACGATAGCGGCGTAGAATTTCCCGACAACGACGAGCGTGCTATCTTCTTTGTGCGCGGTGTTATCGAAACTGTAAAAAAACTGCGCTGGGCACCCGATGTGGTACATTGCCACGGTTGGCTGTCGGCATTGGCTCCGCTTTACATAAAAAAAGCTTTTAACGACGACCCTTTTTTCAAAGATGCAAAAGTGGTGTATTCGATATACGACGATGCTTTCCAACAACCGCTCAATCCGCTTTTCAGAGAGCGACTGATGCTCGATGGTATAGAAAAAAGCGATTTGCAAGCTATCGAAAACGACAATATCAGTTACAACGCACTGACCAATTTAGCGGTCGATTTCTCGGACGGAGTAATTGTTACTCACAACACTCTTGCACCCGAAATTCAGTCGCATATTGAGGCTCGCAAACTGCCTGCACTGCAATGTTACGACACCGAAACGCTGCAAAATTACGCAGACCCATACATCGATTTTTACGACAGCCTTTTTAAGTAAGATTGAAAAATTTAGAATAAAGAATGAGAAATTTAAAATTTTTCTGCATTGCATTGTTTGCAATAATGTTGTCGGCTTGCAACGACGACAGCGATTTTGAAAACTCTATACAACCTTCTTCGGACACCATTGTGGTGAAAGGTGATACATTCCATTTGGCTTGTAATTATTTCGAGGTATCTGATATTAAACTCAACAAACAGCACAGTACGCAAATGCTGCTTGGCGAATATTACGACAAGATTTTTGGTAATACGAAAGGAGAAATTCTTGCAGAATTCAACAGTCCGGCTATCACAGCTTTACCCGACTACGACACTACTGCGTTTTACCTGTTTGTAAATTATTCCGACTATATGGCAACAGGCGATTCGACCGTACACATTAAAATGTACCAATTGAGCAGCAAGCTCGATGCGGCGGCAAACAGCACAGCTGTAAATCCCGACATCTATTGCGACCGTTCGATGTTACTCTGCGATACGGTGTTTAAACCTGTTTACGATTCAGCTTCAAAGAGCGGAACAATTATAGTTAATTTGCCCGAAAAATTGAAAAACGACTTGTTGTCGGACCTAAAAAACCAACTTGCATCGGGTAATACGGCAACGATTAGGGATTTTTTCAAAGGAATTTATTTCTCTGTAGAGAGCGGTGCAAATGCTATGCTTACGGTAAGTGGTATGGGAATGAATTTAAGTTGCCGGTATAAGAATGAGGGTGGTTCTTTGCTTTGGAGAGAGTTTGTTTTTCCGGCAAGCAAGGAAGTGCGGCAAACAAACAGCATAAAACACGATTATTCTGCTGCCGAATTCGGCAAACGGGCTGACAGCCTTGTTTATGCTTTCGCGCCTGCCGGATTGTATACAAAAATAGAGATTCCGTTGACCGGCATAAAAAAGAAATTCGGCATTAGCAATCAAAACGGTGTAGCGTATGTGGATAATAATCGCAAACTGAGTATCAACAGCTCGACGCTTAAAATTATGGTGGCAGACAGTTCGTCGCTTTCCGTGCCTTCCTGTTTGATGCTGGTTAAAGAGTCGGAAAAAGATAAATTCTTCAGCCAATTGGGTATACCTAACGGAACTACTGCCATGGCTGCGCTTTACGATGCCAAGGCAAAAGCATACATCTTTGAGTTGAATGCTTATTTACAAAACGAACTGCGCAACGAAAACGCTGTTGATAACGACCCGTTGTTGCTTATTCCCGTTTGGGTTGATATAACAAACAATTATATAACCAATTCGCGTTACGAAACAAAGCTGCGCGGCGTAACGCTTTGGAACGGCAAGAATGAAAAATATCCGATGAAACTCGATATTATGGTAAGCGGATTTTAAACAAATAAAAAAGAGGCTGCCCTAAAAAGTCAGAAAACTTTAATACAAAGTTCACAAAGAAAAAAGAGCACAAAGAATTAATCCAATTCTTTGTGCTCTTTGTGTAAAACTTAGAGTTCTTTTGTGTTTAAAAACCTTTTAGGATAATCCCTTTGAGGCGTGATCGTAATAACGGCGGTGGTATTTGCTTTAGCAAGCCTGAAAAGGATAGTTTCCCGAAACTTTTCAGACAGCCTCGCTTTTTGTATTTGTGTTTGTTATTATTTCGCAAAAATACCTTTGCCTTCGGTGTAATGCAAAATTTGTACGCCTGTATTTATATAACCTCCGGTTGCACCATATTTTTCGAAATGAAAATTGGATTGCAGCGAATGCTCCTGTTTGTAAGTACCAAGCGAAGCGGCAAAAGATTTCCCGTAGCTACTTAACGCTTTAACGAAATAAACTGTGAGGTCGTAACCCATTAAATCGAAACGCGGCGAAACCGTAGGAACAACACCGAACTGACGACGAAATTCTTGCCTGTACAACTGAGTTTCCTTGCTGTGGTTATTTACAAAAAACGGCGAATAATAGTAGCTTGACGGATAAGTTTTAAGCGTTTTGTCCCAAGCGGAGAATCCAAACACAGAGATTGGAGTTTCTGCGGTATTGAGTTGTTGTATTTTGGGTAAAAGGTCTTTTACCAACACCGCTTTATCGGTACCCAACACCACGATAGTTTCTTTGTTTGCCTGCCGGTAATTTTTCAGCAGCTGGAAATTTTCTTGCGTAAAATTCATTTCCCGGAAAGCAAATTTTTGTTTTTTCAAATTCTCTGTCAGCGTTCTGGCAAATTCGCTGCCGTTGTCGTTATAATCGTTGTTGAAATGAATTATAACGATGTTTTTATCGGAAAATTTACCGGCAAACAATGAACTTGCCTGCACAATTTGACGCGACTGCGGACAGTTGTTTTGAAACACAAACGGGTTATTTCGAATACATTCCACTTTGGGTAAGAAAGGCAACACCACCGGAATAGAATTTGCCTGTGCAAAACTGCACACAGCCTTTTCTTGCACCGAATAAGCAGGACCGATAATTAAATCCGCCTGTTTGAGAGTTGGATTTTTACTCAGCACTTCGCGTACTTTTGCCTCGCTTTTTTCAATGTCGTAGGTAGATAATTCTACCGAAATACCTTCCGCTTTCAGCGTATTAAGTCCGAGCAACACCCCTTCATAAAACTCGATAAACTTATCAATCGTAGCGTCCTGTTTTTCACTTTCATTAGTCATAAAAGGCAAGAGCAACGCTACACGCAACATTTTTTGTCCCGGACGCAAAACAGCTGTCGTTGCAGCAGGAGCAATAACGGCAGGTTTCGGTGCTTGTACTGTTGTTGATGTAGCCGCTATACCGGGCGTTGGTGCAGGACTTGCGATAGTTGCGCTGGCAGCACGAATTTTCAATACCTGCCCTATTTTCAATCCATTGGCAATTTCGGGATTCAGAGCCGTTAATTCCTCCGTTGTCAAACCATATTTCCGGCTGATGCTATACAGCGTTTCTTTTGCTTCTACCGTATGTTCGATGTAGGCTGACGCCGTTTTTTTCTCAACACCGGCACCGGCGGTGGTAGTTGAAGCTGCCTGTTTAACTCTTTTGTCGTTCGGAATTTTTATACTTTGCCCCGCTTTAAGCCCGTCTTTCAATTCGGGGTTACAGGCAATCAGTTCGTCCACCGTCATGCCGTGGAACTTGGCAATGCTGTATACCGTTTCTTTCGCCGCCGGAGTATAGGTAAAATACTTTCCTTCAATATTGCTTGGAGTGGTAGTAGTAGCCGAAACCGGCAAGCGCAATTCGTTTCCGGCTTTTACACCCTCCGAAACTTCGGGATTAAGGAGCAAAATATCGTCTATCGGAACATTAAAAGTCCGGCTTATCCGATACAGCGTTTCACCCTCCTGAACCCGGTAAAGATTGTATTCTTTCCCGTCTTGCAGTGTTGCACGACGCAAATTTTCCTGCTGCGAAAAACACACGCTGCTAAACAACAGCAACGCAGCAAACAAAGTGGTACTAAATAATTTATTCATGGATATAATATGAAAAATAAAGCGACAAAGGTAATAATTTGTTGCTAAGAAATATGTATTTGGAACAAAAACACGGTGATTTCTGCATCTTAACAACTTCGTAACAAAGCCTTGTTTATTCCGTAACACGATACAGCTACTTTTGCAACACAAAGAAAAATCGCATGAAAAAATTCATAGAACGCCTTTTCGAAAGCCTTTTTACCATAAGCGGATTTGCAACGAGTGTTGCCATTTTGCTTATTATCGTTTTTCTGTTCAAAGAAGGTTCGGGGCTGTTTAATAGTCCGGAGGTAGAAAAAGGATATGCCCTTTGCGTCAATGCAAAGAATGGGGCAACCCGCCTTAATTCTGCCCAAATAAAACGCATTTTCGACTATGAAATAACGAATTGGAACGAGCTTGGCGGTGCCGATGAAGAAATCCGTCCGTTTCGCTTCGACGAGATTTTCTCCATTTATAGCGACGAAGAACTTGGCGGTGAAAGCTATTCGCTCCTGACTGAAAAATTGGGCGAAGTTATTGCCTCCGACCCGGCTATCATTGCTTTTCTGCCCGAGCAATATGTGCCGAAAAATAACCGCAGCGTAAAAGTATTACCTGCCGAACCTATCCAAGTTTCCGATTTCTTTGGCGGAAAAGAATGGTTGCCTACGGCTACTCCGGCAGCACAGTTTGGCGTATTGCCTCTTATTTTGGGTACGCTTTGGGTGAGCCTTTTTGCTATCCTTATTGCTTTACCCTTGGGTTTGGGCGTAGCTATTTACCTGTCAGAACTGGCAAGTGAGAAAACCCGTAAAATTCTTAAACCAACCATCGAATTGCTGGCAGGAATACCGTCGGTGGTGTATGGCTTTTTCGGATTGGTGGTAATCGTTCCTTTGATTCAAAAAGTGTTGCATCTTCCTGTGGGCGAAACAGCTTTGGCGGGAAGCCTTATACTTGCCATCATGGCGTTGCCCACCATTATTACCGTTGCCGAAGATTCGATGCGCAATACGCCGCGAGCCATGCGCGAAGCCAGTTTGGCACTCGGAGCTACGCAATGGCAAACCATTTACAGGATAATTATCCCCTATGCCGCTTCGGGCATTTCGGCTGCCGTTGTGCTGGGTATCGGGCGCGCTATCGGCGAAACAATGGCGGTGCTTATGGTAACGGGCAATGCGGCGGTGATGCCCCATTCGCTGTTCGAATCCGTGCGTACAATCCCCGCAACCATCGCTGCCGAACTGGGCGAAGCTCCTGCCGGTGGTGCGCATTACCAATCGCTGTTTATGCTGGGTTGTATCCTGTTTGTAATCACCATGGCAATAAGCATCTCGGCAGAACTTATCTCAAAGAAAAAGAATAAGGGAATGATGTAGGGGAGATGTTGCAAAATGAAATATAGTATAACCCCTCGCCCCGTTTGGGCACTCCCTAATAGTATTAACCCCTCCGCTTCGCTCGTCCCCTTTAAAAAAGGGGACAGTGTTGCACAGGCATCGTGTTTGTATAATGAAGATTGTTTGTGTATAACTCTCCCCTTTTATAAAGGGGAGTACCCCAACGGGGGGAGGGGTTAGAAAAATAGATACGGCGTTCGCCCTATCCCTACAAAAAAATATTTTTATTCCCCAAAAGAAGAAATATTTCAAAAATAATACTACTTTTGCCCCCGAACTCCATATACAATCGGGGCAAACTAATCAATAAATTTTATTTGAACCGATAAACGGCAACGCCTGTTATGGTGGCGGCATGGAAACTGTCCGCTACAAACGCCCAGCGTATGTGGAGTTCACACCTACGACGGGCGTTGCTTTTTGTCACAATTCTTATGTATTATGAACTCCAATAAGAATGAAAACGGTTTGAGCGAGAATAATCGCGCTCAAGCAACGCCCACCGGATCGGAATCCGACAAACAGTTAAATGCAACGGACGCTATTAGCCTGTTTCCGTACGAGGACATCAAACTCGCACTATTTTCTTGCGGGGTAGACGGGAAAAGTCCTTTATATCATTTTCTCGGACTGTATGAAGTGGCTAAAAACTACATCGGATATCATGAGGGGATAGACGAATGTATCAGGGGAAATTTCAATACGCTGACAATGTCGATGGATTTCTATCTCGACCTGGTGAAGCTAACTCATGAGTTTGACTGGTAAAAGAAGCTGTATAAAAAGAACGCGGATAACGCAGATGACGCGGATTTAGGCAGATAAAATTTTGATACGGATTGTAATCCTTAGATATTCATTATTCTTCCCAATATACTATTACGCTGCTCCGCAGCTTGTTTATTGGGAAAATAATTGTCTACAAAGATTTATGCTGCGCTGCAGCTAATTTTAACCCCTCGCCCTTCGGGCACTCCCCTTGAAACAAGGGGAGAGTTATGCACAAACAGTCTTTATTGTACAAGCACAATGCCTGTGCAACACTGTCCCCTTTTTTAAAGGGGACGAGCGAAGCGGAGGGGTTAATACTATTAGGGGAGTGCCCAAAGGGCGAGGGGTTAATAATAAAAAAGAGTACATATTCAGGTGCATTGCACCGTACTATTGCTTGGAGCATAATCTCGCACACAGGCATACTATTCACTTATTTCAACTCTGCGTTATCCGCGTCATCTGTGTTCTAAACCTTTTTTTAGACAGTTTTTGTTTTTTACTAAGATAGTACGCAATCTATTTGGTAGAAGCCTCTTATTTTACCCCCTCACCCGTTGGGCACTCCCTAATAGTATTAACCCCTCCCCCCGTTGGGGTACTCCCCTTTATAAAAGGGGAGAGTTATGCACAAACAGTCTTTATTGTACAGGCACAATGCCTGTACAACACTGTCCCCTTTTTTAAAGGGGACGAGCGAAGCGGAGGGGTTAATACTATTAGGGAGAGAAAGGGCGAGGGGGGTAATAAAAAGAAAGACGGGGCACGCCCCGTCTCTATACAAGCGCGCACAGCCAAAAAACTCCGCAAACATTTTGCCAATAAAAAAATACTCCACATCTTTGCAAAGTCAAAATATCATTAGTGAAACCGAAAGGTTGCCCAATTATAGGGCTTTTTTTATGCACAAATAATACACGGCTGTATTATTTCCATTTTACTTTGTGCTTGCACTGGTGATGTTTTGACGAACGGGAAATGTACAGCCGTTTTTCTGTACTATCAAAGTCAAAACATCACCAAAATGAAACATTCACTTTCCGCAGTTCAAACAACTGCGCCGACACGCAATCGCGTGTCGTTTGTCGAAAACTATCCGTTTTTAACCCTATCTCAGAAAGGAGGCGCGCAATGAATCTCAAAGTAAAGCTTACGCCTCAACTGATTCGGACAATGAATTATTTGTCGAAAGAAGAAACCGTAGCAGCACACATGGCATCGCTCAATGGAATTTAGAAACTTCCTCGTCAGCTACTGGGAAAATTTGCCGGAAGATACGGATAAGATAATGAAAACTTTGTTGATTGACATCAATTACATGCAACAGGTATTTCGTTCATTTAGACAAGTGTAGAAGCTGGGAGAAATAAAAACGGAACCCTTGTTGCAGCTTCGTCATTGCGGGCTTGACCCGCAATCTCCTATTCAATAAACAATTCATTGTTATGCGATTGCGGGTCAAGCCCGCAATGATAAAAGCTATAGAAACGGAGCGTGCCCTTCTCTACAAACAAGCAGGTTTCAGAGGCGTTTATCCGCAAAGCACATACAAGTCGGCGCGGGGGTTGATAAGCATCACCGGCACCGAAGCTTCATTAATACAGGCTAATTCTTTTGGACCAAAAACAATATCGTCGAGTCCATATTCGCGCGAGGCAGAAATAAGCGTAAGGTCAGCACCAAGTTCTCCCGTGCGGCGTATGGCTTCGAGTTCCACTTTGAAACTGTCTTTCATCGCTTCGATAAATTTGTAAGAAAGGTTGTATTTGTCCAGCAACGAACAAATAGCATGGGTATTTTGGCGAGCTTTCGTTCCGTAGTCTTTGGCAGGCATCAGCAGCAGTTCCGCGCCAAACCACCGCCCAAGGCTGTTGGCAAACACGCCTTTTTCGCGGTCTTCTACCAGAAACGATACCGGAACAAGGATTTTCTGCAACTCCGCCGGTTCAAAGTAAGGCTTAGAGAAAATATACGGCACCCGCAACTCGCGGCACATCTTCAACAGCGGCATCACCTTGTTGTAACCCGCGTTTTCCGACAGTTGAAAAATTACGATAGAAGCCTCTGCCCGCTCCATAAACGCTTGGAAATCAACCCTGCTATCCAATATATGGCTTGCAGGAGGCAGCTCGCACTGCGGCGCAAGCTCATTGAGCCATTGCCGGTGTATAGCTTCAATTTCACTTTTCGAGGCTTTGATTTTTTTGTCGAGAAAAGATACAAAACACAGCGGCTTTTCATATCCCCGCGAAAATTGCTGCGCCAAAGCAACTGCCGAAGCCGGATATTCTTCGTGCGATGTAAAAACAAATATATGTTCAAGGAAGTTGTTTTGCATACACCTATTCCTCCAGCAATTTCTTCGCATCAATATATTGTGCAATTCCCTTCACCACATTTTTGGCTTCGCGCATGGCAAGCACTACGGTTTGAGGCGTATGTACCACATCGCCACCGGCAAAAACACCTTTACGCGAAGTCATACCGTAGGGGCGTTCTTTGGTAATTACATAGCCCGTATCGTCCACATCGATGCCCGAAGTAGTTGAAACAATGCGGTTGGCAGGACGCGACCCGATTGCCAGCAACACCTTATCCATCGGCATAGTGATTTCACCATCGGGCGTTTGCACTTCTACCGCTTTGAGCAAGCCTTTTTCGCCCGTAAACTTCTTCACCGAACTGAAAAAACTGAACTCTACGCCCTCTTCCACCGCCTCGTGGTATTCGGTTTTCAAAGCCGGCATATCTTCTTCGCCGCGATGGTAAAACACGGTTACGCTTTCGGCTCCCAATCGCACAGCAGTGCGAGCAGCGTCCATAGCCACATTGCCCGCGCCGATTATGCCCACACGGTCGCCCACCTTAATAGGCACCTCGTCTTTACCCAAACTGCGATTGTTGTACAAACTCACCGTGCGCAGGAAATACGACGATTGGATAACGCCCTTTAAATCGTGCCCGGGCGTATCGAGCGACTTGGGAATAGCCGTTCCCGAGCCGATAAACACAGCATCGATACCTCGTTCCAGCAACTGGTCAATAGTAATATCGGTGCCAATCATGCAGTTCTTCATAAAAGTAACGCCGAGAGCCGAAATTTTGTCAATCTCGCGGCGCACTACCTCTTTCGGCAGGCGATATTCGGGAATACCATACATAAGCACACCGCCGAGTTCCTGTTCTTTTTCGTAAATAATTACATTGAAACCCTGGCGCGCCAAATCGCCGGCAACGGTAAGCCCCGCAGGTCCCGAACCGATAACAGCTACCCGTCCGCGAGTTTTCGGTTGCAGCTTCTCGCGCGACAGATTCATTTCCTCGTCGAAATCGGCAATAAACCGTTCCAATTTCCCCACACGGATAGGAGCTGCTTTTTTGTTCAAAATGCAATGTCCTTCGCACTGTTTTTCGTGCGGACATACGCGACCGCAAATGGCAGGCAAACTGCTTTTTTCACTGATTATCTCCATTGCATTGCCGATGTTTCCTTTCGACAGCTGTTGGATAAATCCGGGAATATTATGTTCGATGGGACAACCTGTTACACAAAGCGGATTTTTACAATTCAAACACCGATTGGCTTCCGCAAAGGCTTCGGGGAAAGTATAGCCTTCGTTTATTTCTTCAAATTTCAGATTTTGAAGTTCAATATTTTCCTTCATACTATTTGTTTTTATAAAAAAGGGAACATTGCGTTCCCGAAACATGTTATTCCTTAAAATAAATTCGCTTCACACGCCGCGAAATTCCTGTCAGAACTTCATAAGCAATTGTTTGCAATGAACGAGCTATGTTGTTGATGCTGTATTCCTTACCGAAAAGAATAACCGCATCGCCTTCTTTCACCGCAGGAATATCCGTAAGGTCAATCATACAAATATCCATACACACATTGCCGACTATGGGAGCTAACTGTCCTTTTACAAGCACCTTGCCAACGCCATTGCCCAAGTGGCGGTCGTAGCCGTCGGCATAACCGACAGGAATTACGCCAATCAAACTGTCGCGCTGCAGTTTTCCTTTCCGACAGTAACCCACCGTTTCCGTTGCAGGCACACGGCGGATTTGCAAAATGCTGCTTTTGAGCGTACAAACTTCTTCGAGCCGGGCATTATCTACCGCAGAAATGCCGTAATGACCGATGCCGAGCCGCACCATATCGAACTGATACTGCGGGAAGCGTTCGATACCCGCCGAATTAAGAATATGTTTAAGAATTTTGTGTGTAAACGCCTTTTCAAACTTTTCGGCAGCGGCAGTAAATCTCTCCACCTGTGTTTGAGTAAATGAGTCGAACTGCGCCTCGTCCGAGCCAACCAAATGCGAAAACACCGAGCGCACCGCGAGCGTTTGTTGCGCTTTGAGTGTACTAATTAGTTCATCTACATCCTGAGGCGAAAATCCGAGACGATTCATACCCGTATCTATTTTGATATGAACAGGATAGGAAGTTTCGCCACGCCGCGCTGCTTCGTGCCGGAAAGCCTCGAGCAGGCGGAACGAATAAATTTCGGGTTCGAGGCGATAATCGAAAATCTTGCCGAAAGCACCGATTTCGGGATTCATCACCACAATAGGAATATGAATACCCTCGTTGCGCAGCGCTACACCTTCGTCGGCAACAGCAACAGCCAAATACTGAACACCTGCAGATTGCAGCGTACGCGCCACTTCGATATCGCCGCTGCCGTAAGCATACGCCTTAACCATACTCATGAGTTTGGTTTCAGGTTTAAGAAACGAGCGGAAATAATCCACATTGTGCACCAACGCAGTCAAATCCACCTCAAGCGTTGTTTGATGGGCAATAGCTTCCAGTTTTTCGGAAATATCTTCGAAATGAAACGAGCGTGCACCTTTGAGCAAAACCGCTTCGTTGTTGAATTGATTATTTGACAATTGATTATTTAAGAAATCGTCGGTAGTTTTGAAGAATTGCATTTCGCATTTCCCCTCCAAATAATCATAAATTATAGACTGTAAATTGTAGATTTCCTCCCCAATACCGATAAATTTATTCACCCCTTTATTCAATATCAATTCGGCTATTATTCGATACAACTCCTTGGCTTTCTGTCCGCTTTGCAAAATGTCGGATAAAATGAGCGTACGCTTCATTTGCTTGGCAGCGGCTTGCTCCACAAGGAAATCGAGCGCAATGCCGAGCGACGAAAGGTCGGAGTTATAGCTGTCGTCGATTATCAAACAATTATTCAATCCCTCCTTCATTTCCAAACGCATAGCCACCGGTTCGAGCGTTGCCATGCGTTCGGCAATCGTTTCAGACGATTTGCCGAGGTACAGCATTGTTGTTAAACACGACAGAGCATTTTCTATCGAGGCAATATCGGTGAAAGGAATGAGGAATGAGGAACGAGGAATAACAAATTTCGGACAGGAATAGGTGATTGCAGTTTTGCCTGCTTCTGTTTTTTGTTCGATAATTTGTACATCAGCCTCTGCTGTTTTGCCCCAAGTAAAAGACTTTGCTTTCAAACCCGACTGCTGCACGGCAATGTCCAGCAACTTGTTGTCTTTCTCGTAGATAATAGCTTCGGAATGGATAAACAGTTGCAGTTTTTCGTTTATTTTTTCTTTCATCGACGAAAAATTCTCCTGATGTGCATCACCCAAATGCGTAAAAACACCGATTGTGGGGCGAATTATCGGCTGTAATTTCGCCATTTCGCCTACTCGCGAAATACCCGCCTCAAAAATGCCGAGTTCGGTTTGCGGCGACATTTCCCAAACCGACAGCGGCACACCAATTTGCGAGTTGTACGAACGCGGCGAACGCGTAATACGATAATCTGCCTGCAAAAGCTGATACAACCATTCCTTAACAATCGTTTTTCCGTTACTGCCCGTGATTCCGATAACGGGGCATGAAAACTGCGCGCGATGCACAGCGACCAAGGCTTGCAGCGCAACAAGAGGATTTTCTACAACGAGGAAATTAGCATCGGGCAAAGACGGAAAGTTTTTCGTGCCTACAACAAAATTCCGCACACCGCGCTGATACAATTCTTCGATATAATGATGTCCATCGTTTTTCGCAGTTTTCAGCGCAAAGAACAGGGTTTCTTCGGGAAACGACAGCGTACGACTATCTGTAAGCAGGTATGCAATTTCCACATCGGGCTTGCCTGCGAGTTTGGCGGCTATGATTTGGGCTATTTGTTGGAGGGTCATTTTTTGGTTTTTTTCACCCTGCAAAGATAAAACATTTTTTACAAACCTGTGGCTTAACCAAAAGCCATACTAAACAACGGGCGTATCTTTACTCTGCTTTTCAATTTTTCATTTTTAATCTCTATCTTTGTTCGCCCAAAAAATCATTTCTCTTTAGTTGCCTTTAATCCTTTAATTTATTTATCCTTGACCCTTTACGAATTATACCACCTCTACGCCAAACATCCGCAGGTGAAAGCGTTGAACGAAAGCCTCGCTAACTCCCACTCTACCGAAAACAGCCAACAAGTTACAGGGTTGCAAGCTTCGGCGCGCGCACTGGTAGCAGCCGCGGTATATAAGGCGCAAGGCTGCCCTACGCTCTTCATTGCCGACGACCAGGAGCAGGCTGCCTATTTGTACAACGATTTGGCTCAAATTCTCGGCATGGACGAGGTGTTGTTTTTTCCTTCTGCTTATAAAAAAAATATCAAATACGCTCAAATTGACCCTCCAAGCGAAATTTTGCGTACCGATGTATTGAACAAAATAGTGGAAAGCGGAAAACAGAAAACGGAAAATTCAACTACTAATTCCCAACTGATTGTCAGCTATCCCGAAGCTCTTACCGAGCAAGTAATGGCTCCGGAAACCCTGCGTAAACAAATTCTCACACTTTCCGTAGGCGAGGAAGTGGATATGGAATTCGTTATCGAATTGCTGCTGAGCCATCATTTTGAGCGGGTCGATTTTGTGTACGAACCCGGACAGTTTTCGTGCCGAGGCAGTATTATCGACATTTTTTCTTTTTCGAACGAAATGCCCTATCGCGTGGATTTTTTCGGCAACGAAGTAGAAACCATTCGTCTGTTCGATATCGAAACCCAGTTATCGACCGAAGCCTGCGAGCGGGTGAGCATCGTGCCCGATATTCATCGCCGGCAAAAAGGCGGACAGAGTGTTTCGTTTTTCGAATTTATCAGTCCGGAAACACTGTTGATGGCAAATAATTTTGAATTTGTTTTCGATAAAATTTCACAAAACGCAGACAATATAGATTTTCGTCGATTAAATTTCCAACGAATAGAATTTTCATCGCGAAATAACGATCGTCATAATGACGGTTCAACAATCGAATTTCACACTTCACCACAACCGCTTTACCACAAGAATTTCGACTTGGTGGTGAGTTCATTCAAAGAGTTTTTAGATAAAAAATACAAGCTCTACATTTTGAGCGACAGCGTGAAACAAACCGACCGAATTCGGGCAATATTCGACGATAAAGGCGAAACAATACCTTTTATTCCCGTACTTCGAACGCTGCACGAAGGATTTATCGACCACGACCTCGCCGCCTGTTTCTTTTCCGACCACCAACTTTTCGACCGTTTTCACAAATATACGCTCAAAAGCGACAAAGCCCGAAACGGCAAAGTATCGCTCACACTTAAAGAACTGAATCAGTTTCAGTTGGGCGATTTTGTTACGCACATCGACCACGGTGTCGGGCAGTTCGGCGGACTGTTTAAACAGGAAGTAAACGGCAAAACGCAGGAGGTTATCAAGCTCATTTACAAAGACAACGATATTATTTTTGTAAGCATACACAATCTGCACAAAATATCGAAATACAAAGGCAAAGAGGGCGAACCTCCCAAAATAAACAAACTCGGCACCGGCGCATGGGAACGCCTCAAAGAACGCACCAAAACAAAGGTAAAGGATATTGCCCGCGACCTGATTAAACTCTACGCCCGTCGTAAGGCAGAAAAAGGTTTTGCGTTTAGTCCCGACACTTATCTGCAAACGGAGTTGGAAGCGTCGTTTATCTACGAAGACACGCCCGACCAAATAAAAGCTACCGCCGATGTAAAGGCTGATATGGAAAAACCGCTGCCAATGGACAGATTAGTGTGCGGCGATGTAGGTTTCGGCAAAACGGAAGTAGCCATGCGTGCAGCATTTAAGGCTGCAACCGACGACAAGCAGGTTGCCGTGCTCGTGCCTACCACCGTATTGGCAATGCAGCATTACAATTCTTTCCGCGAACGCTTTGCCAATTTCCCCGTGCGAGTGGATTATATCTCGCGCGCCCGCAAAACCGCCGATGTAAAAAGAATTTTGGCAGATTTGCAAGAAGGAAAAATCGACATCATTATCGGTACTCACAAATTGGTGGGCAAAGAAGTGAAGTTCAAGGATTTGGGTTTGCTCATTATCGACGAGGAACAAAAATTCGGCGTTTCTACCAAAGAAAAACTCAAAGCCATGCGTGTGAATGTAGATACGCTCACAATGACCGCCACGCCTATTCCGCGCACGCTGCAATTTTCGCTGCTCGGCGCGCGCGATTTATCTATAATCAACACTCCTCCACCCAATCGCTACCCCGTACAAACGGAACTTTATCCTTTCGACGAAGAAATTATCCGCGAAGCCGTCGAATACGAAATGCAGCGCAACGGACAGGTGTTTATTATCAATAACCGCGTTCAAAATATTTTTCAATTGGAAGCAATGGTAAAAAAGGCTGTTCCTAAAGCCCGCATCGCTGTTGGACATGGACAAATGAACGCCGAAAAACTCGAAGAAATCATCGTTGATTTTATCGATTATGAATACGATGTACTTATTGCCACTACAATAATCGAATCGGGAATCGACATCCCGAATGCCAACACCATTATTATCAACAATGCGCATCATTTTGGTTTAAGCGACCTGCACCAGCTACGCGGACGCGTAGGGCGCAGCAACCGCAAGGCATTTTGCTACCTGTTGGCACCACCGCTAAGCAGCCTCACACCCGAAGCCCGCCGCCGCCTGCAGGCTATCGAAACTTTTGCCGACCTTGGAAGCGGTTTCAACATCGCCATGCAGGATTTGGATATTCGCGGGGCAGGCAATATGCTCGGAGCCGAGCAGAGCGGCTTTATTGCCGACCTCGGTTACGAAACCTATCTCAAAATCGTAAACGAAGCAATGCACGAATTGCAGGAGGAAAATACTACCACAACTCTCCCACTTGCAAATACGACTTCTTCTTCGGAAAGTTTGGGGAATTTTGTGCTCGACTGCCAAATTGATACCGACCTTGAGCTGATGATTCCTACCTTGTATGTAGAAAATGTATCGGAACGAATGAGCCTCTACCGCGAATTGGATAATCTTTCGACAGACGACGAACTGCAACGCTTCACAAGGCGTATGGAAGACCGATTCGGCAAACTTCCCCTCGAGGTGCAACAGTTGATTACCGCTGTACGCCTGCGCCGCGTAGCCATGCAGCTTGGTTTCGAAAAAATTGTGCTTAAAAACAAGCGCATGATAGCTTATCTTGTATCGAATCTCAATTCTGCCTACTACCAAAGCGATGCTTTCGGAGCAGTGCTCAACTACATAGCTACTCACCCGCGCGATTGCCAGCTTAAAGAACAGAATTCGCGTCGCTCAATATCAATACAAGATGTAACAACGGTGGATAGAGCTTTTGAGATTTTAGAAGAAATTAAATCGGGAAAAGAATAAGCATCACAGGGATTTGTATGCCGCATAGTGTATCAACCTGCAATATATTGCGAAACTATCCCTTTTTAAACTATCACTACCGTCATTGCGAGGAGGAACGACGAAACAATCTAATACGAGTACTCCAAGATTGCTTCGTTCCTTGCAACCAGCGGTCATAACCGAAGGGAATTGTAAATCACTGACCGCAGGGAAGTAATAATGACGAGCACACCTCAAAGAGATAATTCCGATATATTGATACAGAACTGCTAATTAAAAAAAATACAATTTCGGGAAATGGAACATTGATTTTCCGAAACAAACCTTTATCTTTGCGCCGAAAAATTATGCAAAATAAAATGACACTGATTTCTGACAGATTAAATGCACTTGCGGCTTCGGAAACGCTTGCCATGTCGCAAAAAAGTAACGAGCTGAAAGCCAAAGGCTTCGATGTAATTAACCTCAGCGTGGGCGAACCCGATTTCAATACGCCCGATCACATTAAAGAAGCCGCGAAAAAAGCTATTGACAGCAATTTTTCATTCTATTCGCCCGTGCCCGGCTATCCTGCTTTGCGTAATGCGATTGTAGCAAAGCTTAAAAATGAAAACGGTTTGACTTACGATGCTTCACAGATTGTGTGCTCCAACGGAGCCAAGCAGTCGGTATGCAACACCATTCTTTGCATTGTAAACAAAGGCGATGAAGTAATTGTGCCCGCTCCTTACTGGGTTAGCTATGTGGAAATGGTAAAGCTCGCCGAAGGCACCAATGTGGTGATAAAAGCAGGTATTGAGCAAGATTTTAAAATTACTCCTGCCCAACTCGAAGCCGCTATCACACCAAAAACCAAAGCCATTATCCTTTGCTCGCCTTCGAACCCTACGGGCAGTGTATATAGCCGCGAAGAATTGAAAGGCTTGGCAGATGTACTGGCAAAATACCCGAACATCATCGTCATTGCCGACGAAATTTATGAACACATCAATTACACGAGCAAACACGAAAGCATTGCTCAGTTTGATAATATTCGCGACCGCGTGGTGATAGTAAACGGCGTATCAAAGGCTTATGCCATGACCGGCTGGCGTTTGGGTTGGATTGCCGCACCAAAATGGATTGCCGATGCAGCAAACAAACTGCAAGGACAATACACCTCAGGTCCGTGTTCCATTGCGCAAAAAGCAGCCGAAGCAGCCTACACAGGCGACCAAAGTTGCATAACCGATATGCGTGCGGCTTTCGAACGCCGTAAAAATCTGATTGTTAAGTTGGCAAAAGAGATTCCCGGATTCAAGGTAAACAATCCTTCCGGAGCTTTCTATCTTTTCCCCGATTGCAGCTATTATATCGGCAAATCGTATGAAGGAAAAACCATGACAGACTCGGCAGAACTCGCCATGTGGCTGCTCGATACTGCTCATGTAGCCTGCGTAGGCGGCGTTGCTTTCGGCGCGCCCGAGTGCCTGCGCATGTCTTATGCCACTTCCGACGAAAACATCGAGAAAGCTATGGCGCGTATTAAAGAGGCTTTGGCAAAACTGAAATAACAAAAGGGATTCTCTTCATAATTGTTAAACAAACTCATTCTTGTTTTGGCAGGAATGAGTTTTTTCCATAATAACAGCGAAACAATAACATGGTAGATATACACAACTATTGGTCGGGAAAATGAAAAAAATACTATTTATACTTGGGTTATTAGGATTAATTATTTTCAGCGCATTTTATGCGAAACGGAAATTTTATAATCCCAACCATCAATTTGAAAATGCAAAAAAAGAAGTAAAAAAACTTGCTGACAAAGACGAAATAAAAGATGGCGACCTTATTTTTCAAACTTCATTATCGAGACAAAGTAAAGCTATTCAACTTGCAACAAAATCAAAATATTCGCACTGCGGAATAATTTATAAGGAGAACGGACAATATTTTGTTTTTGAAGCGGTTCAACCTGTAAAAACAACGCCGCTTGATAAATGGATTGCTCGCGGGAAAAATGGACATTTTGTAATTAAACGCCTGAAAAATGCCGACAAAATTTTAACAACAAAGACACTGCAAAAAATGAAGCGAGAAGGTCGAAAATTTAACGGTAAAAGCTACGACTTGACTTTTGAATGGAACGATGACAAGATTTATTGTTCGGAATTGATTTGGAAAATATATCAAAGAGCCACCGGAACTGAGATTGGCAAACTCGAAAAATTAAGCGATTTTGATTTGACAAACAAAGTTGTTCAGCAAAAAATGAAAGAACGATACGACAACAATATACCAATGAACGAAATTGTAATTTCGCCCGCCGCAATTTTTGAAAGTGAAGTTTTAACAACAGTGATACAAAATTAATGACAACTTATAACACCTATTATTTTCTCGGCATCGGCGGCATCGGCATGAGTGCGCTGGCTCGCTACTACAAGGCAAAAGGATTTCCCGTTGCCGGTTACGACCGCACACGCACACAACTCACACAAGAAATGGAAAGCGAAGGCATTAGCATTTTCTACGAAGACGAAATAGCATTAATTCCTGCCGAATACCGCAATCCGACAAACTGTTTGGTGGTGCTTACGCCCGCCATTCCGCCCGATAGCAAGCAGTGGACTTGGTTTCGCGAGAACGGGTTTACCATTATGAAACGAGCGCAAGTGCTGGGCGAAATTACCCGCCACGCTCGCGCTCTGTGCGTTGCCGGTACACACGGAAAAACAACTACTTCGACACTCACAGCCTATTTATTGTACAGTTCACATATAGGTTGCAATGCTTTTTTAGGAGGAGTTTCCAAGAATTTTGATAAAAATATTCTGATAAACAATAATACCGATTTAGTTGTTATCGAGGCTGACGAGTTTGACCGCTCGTTTCATCAGCTATCACCCTACATGGCAGTTATCACCGCTGCGGACCCCGACCATTTGGATATTTACGGAAGTGCAGAAGTATTTCGCGAAAGTTTCGAGCATTTCACTTCATTAATACAAAAAGGTGGTTGTTTAATGATGCGTAAAGACGCTCCTGTAACGCCCCGATTGCAGGAAGGAGTGAAACTGTACACCTATTCGGGCAACGATGGCGGCGATTTTCACGCCGAGAACATTCGCATTGGCGGTGGAGAAATCATATTCGATTTTGTTACACCAAGCAAAACCGTAAAAGATATGCAACTCGGCGTCCCCGTATTAATTAATGTCGAAAATTCGGTAGCCGCAATGGCAATCGCTTACCTCAACTGCGTTACCGAAGAAGAATTAAGAAAAGGATTAGCATCGTTCAGAGGCATTCGCCGCCGTTTCGATTTTCATGTAAAAAACGATCGGATTGCTTATTTAGACGATTATGCACACCACCCGAAAGAGCTGCGCGCAAGCATCAGTTCCGTCAAAGCATTGTTTCCCGACAAAAAAATATGCGGCATTTTCCAACCGCATCTTTATACGCGCACACGCGATTTTTTCCGGCAGTTTGCCGAAGAATTATCCAAACTTGACGAAGTAATATTACTGGATATTTATCCCGCACGCGAACGACCGATTGAAGGCATTTCGTCCAAAATTATTTTCGATGAAATAACTACACAAAAAACACTCTGTACCAAAGAGGAACTTTTAGCCGAATTACCCAAACATCAGTTCGATGTACTGGTAACAATGGGCGCAGGTGATATTGAACAATTAATACCGGCAATAACAAATTATGTACAGAATAATTTATAACGATATAAAAAAAAGAACGAACTTATCCTTTTTAGGCATATCCGTCATTGCGGGCTTGACCCACAATCGCATAATAAAATCGCTTATGTTCGATACCGCATCAAGCGCGGCATAACAAATCCGTTTTTATAAACCTAAATGGGATATTATGAAAAAGAACCCAACTATGAATAAACTAAAAAAATCAGGTATATTAATACTGTTGGTATTACTTGTAAGTTACACAGTGTTTGCTTTGTTTAAATTTTCGCATAACGATGAAAACCAAGTGTGTCGTCGTGTACTTATTACCGTAAAAGACAGCGAACAATTCAACTTTGTAGATACAACGGAAGTTCATGCTGTTTTAGTTAAAAACCGAGTAAAACTACGCGGACAAAAACTCAGCACGATAAACACCAAGCGCGTGGAAAATTTGCTCGAACAAAATGCCGCCATACGAAAAGTTGTATGCTACAAAACCGCTTCGGGCGACATAGGCATTGATGTGTGGCAACGCGAACCGCTTTTCCGTGTGTTGGGAAAACAAAATTATTTTGTCGATATGGAAGGAAAAACCATTCCTGCATCGCCGAACTTTGTTATTCCGGTAGCGGTGGTTACGGGCAATGTGAATAAAAATTTTGCCTGTGGAAAATTGCGCGAATTTGTATTATTTTTGCACGAAAATGATTTTTGGAATGCTCAGATAGTTCAAATCGATGTGCAATCGGAAAACGAAATTGTGCTTATTCCACGCATAGGAAATCACGAAATTGAGTTTGGAAACCTTGATAACTACCAACAAAAGCTTGCAAAGCTTAAAACATTTTACCTCGAAGGATTAAATAAAATAGGTTGGGGCGACTTTTCAAAAATCAGTTTGAAATATAAAGATCAAGTGATTGGCACAAAAAAATAAATCACTATTTTTATCCCAATTTTCAATACCATAAATAATCTAATTTTTCACTTATAACCAAAATATTATGTCAAATTACATTGTAGCTCTCGATTTTGGCAGCGATAAAATAGCCGGTATGGTAGCTCGTCGGGGGGCAGACGATTCGCTCGAAATTATAGCCGTTGCCAGCGAAAATTCGGTGGGAGTACGACGCGGACTGATTAACAATTACAGTGCGGCAGCAGCTTCGGCTACCCGCATCATCGACCGGTTGCAGCAAGATGCAAATATAATTATCGATAAAGTGTATGCCGGAATAGGCGGACACACAATGAAAAGCCTTGCACAGAAACAACGCCTTTCGTCCGACAGTGAGCAGGAGTTTACACGCGAGCAACTCGACGAACTTTGCAAGCGTAATTTTGAACTTTCGCCCGACGGCAACACGGTATACGATGCCATGCCGCAAGAGGCTGTAATCGACGGCGATGTAGAACTTAATCCCGAAGGATGCGTCGGGTCATCGCTCGAAGCAGGCTATTTGCTGGCAACAGGGCAACCAAGCATTGAACTGCGACTTTGTCATTGTATCGAACGCATTCCCCAAAAACTCGCGGCTTCGTTTGTATTGCCCTTTACTACAGCCGAAATCCTGGTTTCGCCCGAAGAAAAAGAATCGGGAGTTGCCGTAATAGATTTTGGAGCCGAAACCACCACTGTGGTAGTTTATGCCGAACATTTTATGCGCCATATGGCTGTAATTCCTTTTGGAGGAAAAAGCATTACACAAGATATCCGAAGCCTGAAAGTAACCGAAGCCAATGCCGAGCGTTTGAAAAAAGAATACGGATATGCCCTGCAAAGTCTCGATACGGAACCCAAAACCATCAACATAAAAACGGGCGGACAAGACAATCCTATCCACAGCAAAAAAGACCTCAACCTGATTATACAATCGCGCGTCGACGAAATACTGGAAATGGTATGCGAAGAAATTTACAAATCGGGCTACATGGACAAATTAGCCGAAGGCATTATCATCACCGGAGGAGCATCGCAATTGCGTGGAATCGAACAGTTTGTGGAATTAAAAAGCGGCATGAAAGTACGGCACGGGAATTACACACAACAGCTTGTTCCCGAAACCAAAGCAGAGTTTATCAACCCTGCCTACACAACTCTATTGGGTTTGCTGAGCTTTGGCAAGGAAAATTGTACCATGAAGGAAAAAATCGACGAACCGGTAGCTCCCGTTGTTCAGCCGAAACCTGCGCCAACCAACAAATCGTCGCTCTGGGGGAAAATAAAAAGGAGAGGCATGGAAATAGTAGACGATGCCCAACAAAAAATGTTTGAAGACCATTCGTTTGAATAAAATAAAAAAACAATAACCCAAATAAATTATATTGCCATGGAAGAAGTAATGGATTTACTCGAATTTAACGCACCTGCCGAAGAAAGTTCTATTATAAAGGTTATAGGAGTAGGTGGTGGTGGCAGCAACGCCGTAAACCACATGTTTCGAGGAGGCATCAAAGATGTATCGTTTATTGTATGCAATACCGATAATCAGGCATTAAACCAATCGCCTGTGGAGCACAAAATACAGCTTGGACCTGAAACCACGGGGGGACTCGGCGCAGGCAACAAACCCGAAGTAGCCCGTAGAGCTGCCGAAGAATCTATCGAAGAAATTCGCTCCGTGCTGACCAATAATACCAAAATGGTATTTATCACTGCCGGAATGGGCGGTGGCACAGGAACCGGAGCTGCTCCCGTGATTGCCAAGGTTGCCAAAGAATTAGCAATTCTTACCGTGGGTATTATTACCATTCCATTCACTTTCGAAGGCAAGCGAAAAATAGCGCAGGCATTAGAAGGTTTGAAGAATATGAAAGACAATGTGGACGCTCTGCTGGTGATAAACAACGAACGGCTGATTGATATTTACGGCGAAATGGAATACGACGAAGCCTTTGCTAAAGCCGATGATGTGCTCAAAGACGCTGCCAAAGGCATTGCCGAAATCATTACGATGCACGGACATATGAATGTCGATTTTGCCGATGTGGATACCATTTTGCGCGGCGGCGGCGTAGCCATCATGAATACCGGTTATGCTTCGGGCGAAAACCGCCTGCTCGGGGCAATTGACAATGCCTTGAAATCTCCGCTGCTACGCAATCGAGACATCAAGGGCGCACAAAAAGTGATGATGGTTTTTTATTGCCGCAAAGACAACAAGCCGATAAAAACAAGCGAAATACGCCAGATAAACGAATTTATGGAAAGCATCGGCGACGATGTGGAAGAAATGATTTGGGGTATCGGAAACGATAATTCGCTCGAAGAAGAAGTTAAAGTTACGCTCCTTGCCACAGGCTTTGGCGAGTTTGATGTGAGCGGCGACAACGATAGCATCGACCTCGAAATAGAAATTCCCGTTGCCGACAATGTTGTCGAAAAAATTACCGGTACGGAAACCGATACCACTCCCGAAACCGTTACCAATTTTCCCGCCGATAACGAATATAACGAATACTATGGCGACACCAAAATTGAACAGCAAAAGCGTACCGAAAATTTTGCAAGCATGATGAGTCAAACCGACGACGAAAAAGTGGTGGAAGAACTCGAAAATCAGCCTGCCTACAAACGCCGGAGTTCCGAAGCTCCACAGCCTTACAGACCACGGAATACGAACGCATAGTTTGCGTTGTTTTCCTACTAAGAGAAACTATAAATTACAATCTGAAAACATTATTTTATGAAACGAAGCATGGTCAAAAAATTACAGGCATTTTTCCCCGCTTACCCTGTCGAAAAAGCGTGGATTTTCGGCTCGTATGCGCGTGGTGAAGAAACCCGCAAAAGCGATGTAGATATTATGGTTCGATTTCAAGAAAATTCGAGGATTTCTTTATTCGACCTTGTACGAATTATGAATAAATTACAGGAAATCTTACATAAAAAGGTAGATTTGGTAACAGAAGGCGGCATAATGAAATTTGCAAAAGAATCAATCGACAACGATAAAATATTAGTCTATGAGAGAGCAGGTTAGAAATAAAAGCCGATTGGAACATATTCTGGAATCAATCGACAATATATTTGAATTTACAAAAGATATGACTTTTGACGAATATGTTGCCGACAAGAAGGGCAAGTTTGCCGTTGTAAAAAATTTGGAAATTATCGGCGAAGCAGCCTATAAATTGACTAAAGAATTCAGAGAAAAATATCCGGAGATAGATTGGCAAGCTATTATCGGAATGCGTCATGTATTAGTTCATGGTTATTATCAAGTTGAAGACTCTATCGCCTGGGAAGTTATTCAAAAAGACATGCAACCGCTCAAAGAACAGATACAAGCTATATATAAAAAAGAAATTTGCCTTTAAAAATTCAATCATAACAATAGATGAAATCCTCTTCCCCCAACATAAAAAGTAAACAAACCGCCCTGGTAGTTAAAGAGCCGATAGAATTGATGCCTTTTCTCGGCATTCATTTCAACGGAAAAAGCCGAACGGCACTCAAACTGATGCTTGCCCGCAAGCAAGTGTGCGTAAACAGCAAACCCGTAACACAATACAACTACCAACTCAACGCAGGCGACCGGGTAACGCTCAACACCGGCAAGGTTGCCTACGAACTGAAGCACCCCAAACTCAAAATCGTGCACGAAGACGATTACCTTATTGTGGTGGAAAAAGCCGAAGGATTGCTTGCCGTGGCTACCGACGAACGGAAGAACGAAATCACCGCTTTTTCTATCCTGAACAATTATTTGAAAAAGAAAGACCCTCGCAACCGCCTCTTTGTGGTGCACCGAATCGACCGCGAAACTTCGGGACTGATTATGTTTGCCAAAAGCCGCGAAGTGCAGCTTGCCTTGCAGGATAACTGGCACAACGCCGTTACCGAGCGCGTATATGTTGCCGTAGTAGAAGGCGTACCCGAACGCAGCGAAGACACCATCGTATCGTATCTGCGCGAGAGCAAAGCTTACAAGATACACAGCAGCCACTCGGGCGACGACGGCAAGGAAGCCATAACCCATTACCGCATTACCCGCCGCACAAACGACTACGCCCTGCTGCGCGTGGAACTCGAAACGGGACGCAAAAATCAAATCCGCGTACACATGCAGGAAATAGGGCACCCAATTATTGGCGATAAAAAATACGGAGCCCCCCCCTCTCCTATCGGACGCATGGGTTTGCATGCCCGCTCGCTGGCTTTTATCCACCCTGTAACACACGAAAACATGCGTTTCGAAACGCCCATTCCACGCAAATTCTCGGCTCTTTTTGTAGTAGAGAAAGAGAAATAAACGAAAACAAAGCGATTATCTTTACTGCTATGAAAAAACTACTATTCGTATCACTTATATTGTTGTCAGGTATTTGTGCCCATGCCCAGACATGGAATATCGGCTCACCCAACGCTGCCGATGTAGTGGCTACGCTAAGTAACGATACACTGTATATTCGGGGAACGGGGGATATGCAAAACATTCCTTCTCCAAATCCATGGCAAAACAGCGGTATAACACACGCTGTAATAGAACCCGGAGTAACGAAAATCGGTAACGGAGCTTTTTTAAATTGCGCCGATCTTACTTCGGTTGATATAACCGAAGATGTAACAAGTATCGGCATCATGGCTTTTCAAGGCTGTTCTGCTCTTATGTCAATAGATATTCCCGAAAACATTGCAAGTATTGAACCGCAGACTTTTAATGGATGCAGCAGCCTTACATCCATTATCATTCCCGACAATGTAACAAGTATCGGTTCCAGTGCTATTAAAGGATGTACTGCCCTTACTTCGATTGTCATTCCCGACAATGTAACAAGCATTGGTAACGATGCTTTTTCAGGTTGCAACAGCCTTGCATCCGTTATAATTCCCGAGAGTGTAATAAATATCGGCGGTAATGCTTTTCTTGATTGTTCTGCTCTTACTTCGATTGTTATTCCCGAAAATGTTACAAGTATCAAAGTGCAGACTTTTATGAGATGCAGCAGCCTTACATCCGTTACCATTCCCGACAATGTTACAACCGTCGAAGCCAACGCTTTTACCGGATGTTGGGGGCTTACTTCGATTACCATTCCTGAAAATATAAGCTTGGGCAACATGGTTTTTGCAAGTTGCAGCAGCCTTACATCGGTTGTTATCCCCGAGAATGTAACTATAGGCGAAGGTCTTTTTTACGCATGCAGCAACCTTACATCCGTTACACTGCCCGAAGATGCAACAAGTATCCCCGAGCAGACCTTTATGCAATGCTACAACCTTGCATCCATTACCATTCCCGAAAATGTTACAACGATAGGTTCCTCTGCTTTCTCCGGTTGTCAGGCACTCACAACAATTGAAATACCCGAAAATGTTACAACTATCGGCAACTATGCTTTTACTAGTTGCTCCGGCATTGCATCCATTACCATTCCCCGAAGCGTAACAACCATCGGCGACTATATTATCGCCAATTGTATCAGTCTCAATGCCGTTATAAATCTCAACCCAATACCGCAGTCGGTTAACCCTCTCAGCTTATCACCGCCTCTCGGTAACATGACCCTTACCGTTCCATGCGGCTCACTGTCAGCCTATCAAAATGCCCCCGTCTGGCAAGATTTCGGCACCATCGTAGAAAACTGCCCCAAAACCGGCGTTACAAATGTCAAAGCAAACTTCTCATGCCCCGGACAGGTAACGGTAAACTACGACTTAGGCACTACCGACCCTGTTGATGTTACCTTATATTACAGTCCCGACGGCGGTAAAACCTGGCTGCTTGCCCAAACCGTAAGCGGCGACCTTAGCGCCCAGGAAACAGGCGCAGGTAAAACCATCACTTGGGACAACCGTGCCGATAATGTAAAATGGGGAAAATTCAAACTCAAAGTGGAAGTGCCACAGCCGAAACCGAAATGTCCGGATGGCGTAGAAATTAATGATGTTTGCTGGGCAAAATATAATGTAAACGCACCGGGTACATTTACTCAAAATCCCGAAGATGCGGGAATGTTTTATCAATGGAACAGGCAAGCAGGTTGGAGTGCAACCGACCCGCTTGTTTCTACCAATGGCAGCCTGTGGATTGTATCATCTGATACCGGTACAACATGGGAAAGGACAAATGACCCATGCCCCACCGGTTTTCGCCTGCCAAGCGCAACGGAACTACAAAATTTATCAACAGTAAGCAATGCTTTTGTCATCAATTATAAAAACACAGGCGTAAACGGTCGCCTTTTTACTGACGGTGCTAATGAGCTTTTTCTTCCGGCAACAGACTATCGCGATTGTTTCGGTCAACTTCAAAACACTTTCTCATACCAAGGTCAGTATTGGGGTCAAGGTGCCAGCATATTGGAATTTAGAAGTGGTCCAACTTCAGTTAATTGGAATAATCTTCCTATCCTCTGTGCAGGACAATCCGTCCGTTGTGTAAAAGAATAGTCTTTAACTACGGTTGTTTCAAGATGAACAGAATCCACAAGATGCCATTCAATCTTGCTAATCTTATAAATCCTGTAAAAATCAAGGTTCAGAACAATGTAAGGTAAAACTCCCGTCATTGCGGGCTTGACCCGCAATCGCACAACAACGATTAATTGCTTTACAGGCGATACCGCGTCGAGCGCGGCATGACGATGCCTTTTTTACAAACAGACAACCGATACAGGTAAGGATTGATTGTCGATGCTGATAAGAAGAGGCTGTCTCTTATGGTAAGCAGAGATGACCTCATACGGTAAGGAGAGGCTTCCTCTTATGGTAAGCAGAGATGACCTCATACGGTAAGGAGAGGCTATCCATTCTAAAAAAAACAATTATCTTTACAGCCATGAAAAAAATACTATTATCCATTGCTCTACTGGCAAGCATTGCAGCCTGTGCTCAAACATGGAATATCGGCTCACCCAACGCTGCCGATGTAGTGGCTACATTGAGTAATGATACGCTGTATGTGAGAGGGACCGGGCGAATGACGGGCTGGACTACTTCTTCTCCAAGTGGTGGAACGCCAACAACACCTTGGTACGAAGATGGATATGCAACTCAAATCAAACATATTGTAATTGAAGATGGCGTTACAAGGATAGGACAGATGGCTTTTCGGCAGTTGGAAGATTTGGTTTCGGTCAAAATTTCCAACAGTGTTACTGTAATTATGGCTTTTGCGTTCTCACATTGTTACAATCTTGCAAGCCCAATTGTAATTCCTGATGGCATACAAATAATTGAGCCTACAACTTTTTACAAGTGTTATAACATACCTTCGGTAACTATCCCCGAAAGTGTTGAGTATATTTATCAACAAGCTTTTAGCGGTTGCAGCAGTTTGACCGAAATTATCATTCCGAGCAAAGTAAAATTGATTGAATTTCAAGCCTTTGGAAATTGCACAGGTCTTCGTTCTGTTACTAATCTTAATCCTGTACCCCAAACGATTGTTAATACTACATTCGATGGTGTAAATTTAGCTGCTTGTACACTGACTGTTCCTTGTGGCTCATTGTCGGCTTATCAAGCGGCAGCATTTTGGCAAGACTTCGGTACAATAGAAGAATACTGTCCGCCCAAAGCCGGCGTTTCCAATGTCAACGCAAACTTCTCTTGCCCCGGGCAGGTAACGGTAAACTACGACTTAGGCACTACCGACCCTGTTGATGTTACCTTATATTACAGTCCCGACGGCGGTAAAACCTGGCTCATCGCCCAAACCGTAAGCGGCGACCTTAGCGCCCAGGAAACAGGTTCAGGCAAAACCATTGTTTGGAACAATCGCGCCGATAAAGTGCGCTGGGGGAAATTCAGGCTTAAAGTAGAAGTGCCACAGCCGAAACCGAAATGCGGTACTGTAAAATCTTCTTTACCTGTTGGGGAACTTACCTTCCTATGTTACAACCTTGGTGCAGACCCCAATATGAGCATTGACGAACAAATGGCATATACAACTGCTAACGCCACAGACGCTACCGTTTACGGCGACCTCTACCAGTGGGGACGCCCCACCGACGGACACGAAAAACGCACAAGCGGAACGACCAATACCCTTTCAACAACCGATGTGCCGGGGCATCCATTTTTTATTACACCGTTTGGCAGCGATTGGCGCAGCCCTTCAAACAGTAGCCTGTGGGATACAAGCAAAACAGCAAACGACCCCTGCCCCCCCGGCTTCCGCGTACCCACAGGAAAAGAATTGGAAAGCATTGTTAATACAAATACTTGGGAATGGAACAATGTGGGAACAGCCGGTTATCGAATTTCGCCCGACGGTGGCAGTAACTTTACTTTATTTCTCCCTGCTGCCGGCTATCGTTCCAACGCCGGTATACTCGGCACAGAAATTTCGGGGATGTATTGGAGTTCCGAAACAAATCCAACCGTACCTACGCTCAGTTTTTTTACATCACAACAACCACCTGTATCTCCATTTCCCGGTATTACAGAGCGCGAAATGGGCTATTCTGTCCGTTGCATAAAAGAATATTAAACATAAAAAACCATGAAAATAATTTGCATAGGCATGAATTACCGCGAGCATGCGCAGGAATTGAACAACCCGATTCCCAGCGAGCCGGTTGTGTTTATGAAACCCGACTCTGCCTTGCTCAAAAACAATAAACCGTTTTATCTCCCCGACTTTTCGGAACAGATTGAATACGAAACCGAAGTGATTGTACAAATCGACCGCTTGGGCAAAAACATTGCCGAACGCTTTGCGCCGCGCTATTACAGCCGCATCGGCTTAGGTATTGATTTTACGGCGCGCGATTTACAGTACAAATTCCGTCCGCAAGGCTATCCGTGGGAAATCACCAAAGGATTCGACGGTTCGGCGGTAGTAAGCGAATTTTATCCCATCGAAAAATTCGGCGAACTGAATAAACTGAACTTCCATCTCGATATCGACGGACAAACCGTGCAACGCGGCAATACCGCCGATATGATATTCAACATCAATCAAATAATCGCGTTTGTCAGCCGGTTTTTCACCTTAAAAATAGGCGATATTATCTTCACCGGAACTCCCGTTGGCATTGGCAGAGTGGCAGAAAACAATCACTTGGAAGGCTATATCGAAAACGAAAAGCTGTTAGACTTCTTTGTACGATAAACTTTTCAAACAACTATCACCGCCGTCATCAGCTCCTGCTGGTAGTGATTGTTAATTACAAGGAGGTACAACGAAGCAATCTTTACCCCCAACCCCCTGAAGGACAGAACTGTTAAGTTATTTTGTAATTTACTCATTGTCAGAAAATTAATATTTAGCTTCGCTGAACGCTGTTTCGGTGCTATGCACCTTCTTCTTACTTTATCGTAGATAAACTACTACAAATTTTACGGCACTCTGTGCCTTGTATTATGATTTCAGGTGCAGAGCACCGTAAAATTTGTAGCTTAAAAAAACATAAAAAACAACAAACCGTCATTGCGAGGAGGTACGACGAAGCAATCTCTAATACAGTTGCTATTCCAAGATTGCTTCGTTCCTCGCAATGACGCACTGCGTTTAGGTTCATCTCAAAATAACGGCAGCTAATGACAAGAAAGATAACAATAGAAAAAAAAAACAAACCGTCATTGCGAGGAGGGACGACGAAGCAATCTCTAATACAGTGCTATTCCAGGATTGCTTCGTTCCTCGCAATGACGGACTGCATTTAGGTTCGTCTCACAATAATGGCAGCTAATGACAAGAAAGATAACAATAGAAAAAACAACAAACCGTCATTGCGAGGAGGGACGACGAAGCAATCTCTAATACAGTGCTATTCTAAGATTGCTTCGTTCCTCGCAATGACGGGCTGCGTTTAGGTTCATCTCACAATAACGGATAGTGTTTGCTTTGCAAGAGTCAAGGAGATAATTCCGAAAAAAATTCGTACCTTTGTGTTCCGTAAAAAAAAAGAGGTTCCAAATTATGAAACGCATCTTGTTCCTTTTACCCGCAGTTTTCTTCTGCACGATAGCTTTTGCAGAAACAATTGCCTATACACTTAACTGGCACGGAATTTCGCAACTCGACCCTGCAAGAAACATCAATATTGTGAGTTTCGACGGTTCGACGCCCGACAGCGAAACACTTTTACCCCGTTTTAACGCAGAAGTTCCGCTTAGCAATACTCAAAGCCTCGACAGTGTGCATATCGCTGCCATAGTGCTTGCCGATTTTACTGCCAAAGAGCGAGCTGTTGTTGAAAACACCAACCGCAATTTCCCCGAAACACCCGAAATTTCGCTGCACTATACCGCCGACCGCAAACAAACGCAGGCAATACTGAACTTCATACCTGTTGTACAACAAAACGGCGTATTGAAAAAAATTATTTCCTTCCAATTAAATTACCGCTTACACCAAAAAGCCGCCTTACGCGCTACCGGTGCCGATAAATACGCTGCAAACTCGGTGCTCCGAAACGGCTCGTGGGTAAAAATATCGGTGAAAGAAAGCGGCATTTACAAAATCTCGTACGAAGATTTACAGGCATGGGGCATTTCGAACCCTGCCAATGCACGCATTTTCGGCTACGGAGGAGCCATGTTGCCCGAAGAAAACTCGGTACCCGTGCCCGACGATTTGCCGCAAATTGCCGTGTGGAAAGAAACCGGTGCCGACGGCATATTTAACGCAGGCGATTACCTGCTGTTTTACGCCCAAGGCATTGTTTCGTGGCAATATTCGGCTGGGGAGTTTCTCCGCACATTAAATCCGTATTCATTTGAAGGGTATTATTTTATCTCCTCCGATGCGGGCGAAGAAAAACTAATTTCGCCCAAAGCGGCTCTCAGCGATTCGCCTACCAATACGGTCGATTATTTTCTCGATTATGCTATGTATGAAGAAGAAGCCGAAAACCTCGCTTCATCGGGGCGCGAGTGGTTTGGCAAAGCCTTTGGCAGCAATCCGTTGAAATCGCTTTTGTTTTCATTCCCCAATATTTATAGCGAAAAACAGGCTCGAGTGCGGGTTGTCGCTGCTGCGAAAGCCAACCAAGAAACTTCTATTACCGTGTCGCAAAACGGACAGGCATTATCCGGCAACATTTTTATCAACTCGATAGGAAACTATAATTTAGCACAGCTTGGCGAGAAGGATTTTTTATTTACGCCAAACAGTTCGAACATCACTATCAGTACCCGTTACAACCATAGCTCAATTGGTTCGGCGTGGATTGATTATGTATCGGTAAATGCTTGGAGAAAATTGATTATGACGGGCAACAGCATGCCTTTCCGCACCCCCGATGTAACGGGCACTGACCGGATTGTAGAATATTCTTTAACCGGCAACGCAGGGTTATCGATTTGGAATATCAGCAAGCCTGCCGACATCGTACAAATGCCTGCCAACTATGCAAACGGAGTACACTCGTTTGTCGATGCCGCGTCCACACTGCAAGAATATGTAGCGGTAAATACAAAGGCTGATTTCCCGCACCCGGCGTTTGCGGGCAAGGTGGCGAATCAGGATTTACACAGCGTGGCGCAGGCTGATATGGTAATTATTGCTCACCCCGATTTTTTAGCGCAAGCCAATCGTTTGGCGAGCAAGCATAGCGAACACGACGGCATTTCGGTGCTTATAACTACACCTGAACAGGTTTACAACGAGTTTTCGTCGGGCACACCCGATGCTACCGCTTATCGACGGGTTGTAAAAATGCTCTACGACCGCGCCGGAACCGACAGCGACCGTGCGCCCAAATCGCTCCTGCTTTTTGGCGACGGGAGTTACGACAACCGCGGCATGGTAAACATAAACCGGCAATCGAACAAATTGCTGACCTATCAGACCGAAAATTCCATAAGCAGTACCGCCTCGCAAGTAACAGACGATTACTTTGCCCTGCTCGACGACAATGAGGGAGATAAACCTGCGTCACAGAAACTCGATATTGGCGTAGGTCGCTTTCCCGTATCGTCGGCAGAACAAGCAAGTATTTTGGTCGATAAATCTATTGCGTATATGGACAACAGGCAACCGGATGCATGGAAAAGCCGCCTTATTTATTTGGCTGACGATGCCGATACATACGGCGACCAGGCTTTTACCTCCCAAGCCAATTCGCTTGTTCAGTATATCGAATACAATTACCCCGCCTTTCAGCCGCAACGCTTCTTTATGAGTTCGTCCACGCAGGAAAGTACGGCGAGCGGGCAACGCTATCCGCAGTTGAAAGAACGGTTTTTTGCCGAATTGAATCGCGGGGTATTGATGGTTAATTACCTGGGGCATGCAAGTGCCGAAGGCTTGGCAGGCGAAAAAATCCTTTCTCGAAGCGATATCGGCAGCTTGGTAAACCGAAAATTACCGCTGTTTGTTACGGCTACCTGTAATTTCAGTCGCTTCGATAATTCGGACGCATCTACGGGCGAAAACCTGTTGATGACTCCCAATGCGGGAGCTATCGGACTGTTTACCGCTGCGCGTGAAGTATATCTGACTCAAAATTTCCAACTCGATACTCGGTTTAACCGCTATATGCTGCAAATAGAAAACGGCAAAGCTCTTACCATAGGCGAAATGGTGCGCCGCGCGAAAAACGATTTTTTGGGCGATGCCAACAAGTTGAGTTTTATCCTGCTGTGTAATCCGGCATTGCGATTGAATATTCCGCTCAACCAGGTTGTTACTACCGAAATAAGCAGCAATTCTACCGCCGGACAAGACACGATACAAGCCCTGAGCATTGTAACGGTAAACGGTGAAATACAATCGCCCGAAGGCGATTTGCTTTCCGGTTTCAACGGCGAACTTAGTACCGTTGTTTTCGATAAAAAAATGGCATTTAAAACCTTGGGTAACGACCTGGATACAACATTTTATCAGTATGAAGACCGACCTACTACGCTTTTTTCGGGAAGAACAACGGTGGAGAACGGCAAATTCAGCATTCGCTTTATGGTACCCAAAGATATTGCCTATAATTACGACTTCGGGAAAATGATTTTCTATGCTGCCGATACGGTGCAGAAAATTGAAGCTAATGGTTATAACGACCGTTTTGTGGTAGGGGGAACAAATTCGAATATCACCTTTGAAAATCAAGGACCGGATATAAACCTTTACCTCAACACAACCGCTTTTCGTTCGGGCGACCGGGTTGGCTCCTCTCCTATTGTGCTTGCCAACCTTGCCGACCTCAACGGCATTAATGTGGGCGGCAGCAGCATCGGACACGATTTGGTGCTTTCGCTCAATAATGGTTCGGAACGCTTTGTGGTAAACGATTTTTTTGAAACCAATCCGGGCGATTACGGTTCGGGTACGCTTGCCTATAAACTGCCCGAACTTGACAACGGACACTATACGCTTACGCTCCGTGCATGGGATTTGCTGGGCAATTCTTCCGAATCGGCTATCGCATTTGAAGTAAACAGCGACGCAGCTCCCGAGTTGTATAATTTCAATATTTACCCAAATCCTGCCGGCAATTATGTGTATTTCGAGTGTGAACACAACCAGCCGCAAACACAGCTCAACTACACAGTCGAAGTATTTAGTCCTATGGGGCAACTTTTGTGGAGCGACAGTCAAAGCGAATATGCCGCAAGCGATGTGTGGCGTTATAAATGGAATTTAAGCAATCTGGCTGCGGGTATCTATTTCTGCCGCATATCGGTAAGCTCTGCCTCCGGCGATACGCACAGGGTGAAAACGGGTAAACTGATTGTGAAGTAAGGATACAATAATAAAGAAAGGAAGCTGAGTTCTTGTTAGTAGAACTCAGCTTTCTTTCTTTGTATCCGTTCTGTCGAATTTAAATCAAGTATCATAACCATATACCAAGCCAAGCGGAGTATTATTTAAATTCTTCAATTGTCCATTTCACAAATTCGTTCATTACCTCTACCCAATGCCGTTTATTTCTATCAGGAACGCCATTTTCATCAACTTCAAAAAAGTTATGTTCAAGGTTGAAATATCGTTTTAGCGTCAAATTGTCTTTCCCTTCCCGGATAAAATGCAGCGGCACTAAATCGCACAAATCACTCCCCACATCAGCAGTTCCGTAAGCAAGATAAATCGGAATATTTATTTTTACCAATTCATCTATTTGTGCTTCACTATAAGATTTCCACGGAGTAAGCTCCGGAGTTTTTTCAACTTCTTGCGGATTATTTGCTCTTTTGTATAAATCATACCAATACTCCATTTCTTTTTCTGCCTTTTCCCACGATATTTTTCCACTTTCGGCATTTTTTCTTGCTGACTGAATCATTTGGTCAATCCTGCCAAACGGATTAGCCGAAAACATTCCCAAATGCGTTACATTTTTATTGCGAAAAGCAATTCTCGGTGCTATTCTTGCCCCTTGCGAATGTCCTGCCACCACAAGTTTTGAGTTATCTACCCAGGATTGTTTCCGCAAAAATCCCAATACAATATTGGCTCTTTCCACATGATTCTCCCAATAATCGGCTTTGAAAAAATCGTTTCTATGTTCAGGATTTGGGCTGATATATTCAAAATCGGTCAATTCATTTTCATTGGCAACTACCGGTGTTTTGGGCATAGAAACAATAACCAGATGATAGTATTTTTTAATACTTGCAATATCAAAATTTGAAATGCCGACTAACAGACTGTTGCCATTTTCAAATCTTATAATTAACGGACAAGCCCGCGAGCCTTGACTCCACAGGAAAACAGGCTTTTTCTGTGTCAAAACCGTATCAACAACAATAAAATGAATGCTATCGTTATTTTGTGTAAGCTCAAATTTAATTGCTTTGTTGTCGACAATGCTTGTTTTTTGTGCAAAGGCAGGCAAAATCGCCAAGCTCAATAATAATCCCAAGAAAAATTTCTTCATAACCTTTTTAATTTTCGGTATTATCCCTTTTAGGCTTGTAAAGCAAACTGTCGCCGTCATTATTACTTCCCTTCGGTCAGTGATTTACAATTCCCGTTGGTCGTGATTGCTAATTGCGGACTTGACCCGCAATCGCACAACAACAATTGATTGCCTTATATGCGATACCGCGTCAAGCGCGGTATGACGATTCCTTTTTTTCTCCGCACCGGCAAGTTTATCTTTCTCCCCTGCAAAAGCAATCCATCAAATGGTCGTTCACAAAACCGGTAGCCTGTAAATGGGCATAACAAATAGTAGAGCCAAAGAATTTGAAGCCCCGCTTTTTCATATCCTTGCTCATCGCATCAGATTCGGGCGATGAAACAGGAGCTTCACTCAGTGATGTAAGATTATTCACTATCGGCTTGTTATCCGGAAAAAACGATAGCGTATAGTTGTAAAAACTGCCGAACTCTTTCTGAATGTCAAGAAACAGCTTTGCATTGGAGATGGCAGATGCGATTTTCAACCGGTTTCTTATTATACCATCAAACTGCATCAACCGTTCAATATCGGCAGCAGTCATTTGAGCAACCTTTTCGGCATCAAAACCGTGGAAAGCCTTGCGGTAGCCCTCACGCTTTTTCAAGATAGTAATCCAGCTCAATCCCGCCTGTGCACTTTCCAACACCAGAAATTCAAACAGCGTTTTATCATCACTAACAAGCCTTCCCCATTCCTCATCGTGATATTTTATATACAAAGCGTCAGTTCCACACCAGCCGCAGCGTCCATTCAGTATATCTTCCATATAATATTAGATTATCTTATTTAAAAACCGGTTGAAAGATTGCAGATACCTATTTCACCCTGTTTGGCTTATTGTTTGCAAAATTATTCATTTCCATTGTTTATACAAGCACGGCATTTACTTTTAACCGTGTGCAAAAGCTCCTCCAATCATTGGAGAGCAGTCCCCAAAGTTTGTGGACTGCTCTCCAAACTCTGAACACTTTTCTCCAAACCTTGGAGAAGACTCTCCAAACTTTGGGGAAGACTCTCCGAAAGTTGGGAACCACTCTCCAAACCTTGCGGAAGCTTCTCCAACGATTGGGGAAACTTCCGCAAGGTTTGGTTTCTCTTCTCCGAAGATTGATAACTGTTCCTTAATACTTAGAGAGATTTATATCTCTCAATTTATCGGTTGATATGATTTCTATTTTTTAGCTCAAACATTTACTTGCTTCTTTCAAAATAATATTGTTGGTTATCAAACCCAACACTTTTTCGTTTGCATCACCGGTTTCAGTAACAAACACATCGGTACATTCGCATTTTTCATCCATCTTCGTTTTTGCTTCCGCCAGAGTAGCATCTATTGACACAACTGCAAAACTATCTTTCAATCTCTTTTTTATCTTAGCGTCGGAATCGCTATTTATCTCGGCATCGTAATTTTTAATAAAATCCTGAAGCGTTAATCCTTTTATTTCCTCTGTACTCTTACTTTCTTTAACCTTGGCAGCAATGAACCAGTCGAATAATTTTCGGTGAATAATATACTTGGCAACTCCTTTGTTGTCAAAAAAAGCAAAACGGTTGTAAGGTTTAAAACGAGGATATTCCATAATATCGTAAATTTTATTTTTGTACTCGCTCTCATCTAAATACTCTATTTCCTTAACCGGAATCATGTAGTCTTTAACCATCAATTTTGCCATTTTTTCGTGTGGAGTAAGCTGTTTAATAACGGCTTGATACGATTTGGTTGCCGCGTCGAAATTGTTCTTTCCGAAATAAAACGCCAATACCGTTCCAACCCAGGTACTCCAAAGAGGAATCAGCGTTTGCAATACGATTTCGCTGCTTCCTTTCTCGAACGAATAAATAGCAATACCCATAGTAGCCGCTAATACCGAAAAAGTAATTCCTAAGGCTAACCAGGCTGTTACGGCGCTTGGTTTTCCATTTGTTTCTTGATTTTTCATAGTTGGAAAAAATTAAATTATTTAGTTGATTAAAATTCATTAACAGGAATTGCAAATGTCGTAAAAATATTTTGCAAAATAATGATTTAATTATGGATTATTTCCGTTTTTTAAAACATAACTTCACATATCGTATCTATAAACATTGAAAGAATGCTCTATACGATATTTTTATACTTATCCGAAAAAATACCCAAAAAACAATTATTACGGTACTACTTTTAATTTCTACAAAGATTCAACGACAGTCTGTGTCTTTAGCTGCAACGCAGCGCTAATCTTTGTAGCTACTTAGCAATTATAAAATAATCCGACTAAAGAATAGCATTCTCATTCTACTAAAATTTACTTTTAGAAAACTTTTTGCAATTCAATAAAAATTATATCTCTCAAAATCAAACATTTATAAAATAAAATGGAAAACTTTTCATTTTTGTTTGTAAAAAAGTAGAAAGAAATTTTTTATTTCCATTTAAGCGATTTACCTTCGCAGAGTCAAAATTTCAAAGCAATTATGAAAACAAAAACTTACAGTCATGAAGAAGCCTTTCAGGCATCGTTAGTGTATTTTCAGGGTGACGAACTGGCTGCCCGGGTATGGGTAAACAAATATGCGCTCAAAGATTCTTTCGGGAAAATTTACGAGCGCACGCCCGACGATATGCATCGTCGCTTAGCAAGCGAAATAGCTCGTGTAGAATCGAAATACAAAAACTCGCTTTCGGAAGATGAACTTTTCGAACTCTTTCGCAATTTCACCTACATCGTTCCGCAAGGCAGCCCAATGACCGGTATTGGCAATAATTTTCAAATTGCTTCGCTCTCCAACTGCTTTGTGATTGGTTGCGACGGCTCGGCAGACAGCTACGGAGCCGTGATAAAAATAGACGAAGAACAGGTACAACTTATGAAACGCCGCGGCGGCGTGGGGCACGATTTATCGCACATTCGCCCCAAAGGTTCGCCCGTAAAAAACTCTGCTCTTACCTCTACGGGCATCGTGCCGTTTATGGAACGCTACTCAAACTCCACGCGCGAAGTAGCACAAGACGGTCGGCGGGGCGCACTTATGCTTTCGGTTTCGATAAAACATCCCGATGCCGAAGCCTTTATCGACGCAAAAATGGAGCAGGGAAAAGTTACCGGAGCCAATGTGTCGGTTAAAATACACGACGATTTTATGCAGGCAATGCTCAACCAAAAACCATATACGCAACAATATCCGGTCGACGCTACTGCTCCCTGGGTTACCAAAGATATTGATGCCGATGCGCTGTGGAAAAAAATCGTGCACAACGCATGGCAATCTGCCGAGCCCGGAGTATTGTTTTGGGATACTATTATCCGAGAATCTGTGCCCGATTGTTACGCCGACCTCGGTTTTCGCACGGTATCGACCAACCCGTGTGGCGAAATACCTTTGTGTCCCTACGATAGCTGTCGCCTGTTGGCTATAAATCTGTATTCGTATGTGAAAAATCCATTTACAGATAAAGCAGAGTTTGATAATAAGCTGTTCGAAAAACACATACAATTGGCTCAGCGCATCATGGACGATATTATCGACCTTGAATTGGAAAAAATTGAAAAGATTATTGAAAAGATTGAAGCTGACCCTGAAGACGAAGAGGTAAAACGCACCGAACGCATGCTTTGGGAAAAAATAAAAAACAAAAGTATGCAAGGACGCCGTACCGGAGTAGGCACTACGGGCGAAGGCGATATGCTTGCCGCTCTCGGATTGCGCTACGGCACAGAGGAAGCTACCAAATTTTCGGAAAAAATACACAAAACCATTGCCGTGGAAGCATATCGCTCGTCGGTACAAATGGCTAAGGAACGCGGAGCTTTCCCAATTTATAATACCGAGCGGGAACAAAACAATCCGTTTGTGAATCGAATTAAAGAAGCAGACCCTGCACTTTACAAGGAAATGAGCCGCTACGGTCGGCGCAATATAGCCTGTCTTACCATTGCTCCAACAGGTACTACCAGCATTATGACGCAAACCACTTCGGGTATTGAACCTGCATTTCAGGTGTATTATACCCGTCGGCGCAAAGTAAATCCCAATGATACCGATGTGCGCATTGATTTCGTGGACGAAGTGGGCGATTCGTGGGAAGAATTCACCGTATTCCACCACAAATTTGTAACATGGATGCTCGCCAACGGATATGATACCACCAAACGCTACACCGAAGAAGAACGCAACGCGATGATAGCTCAATCGCCCTACAATAAAGCATGCGCCAACGATGTAGACTGGTTGCAGAAAGTAAAAATGCAGGGACGGATACAGAAATGGGTCGACCATTCTATCAGTGTAACTATCAACCTGCCTGCCGATGTGAGCGAAGAACTTGTTGGGCAACTCTATGTCGAAGCTTGGAAATCGGGCTGCAAAGGGGTAACCGTATATCGCGACGGTTCGCGCGCAGGTGTACTTGTAACTCCGCCTGCCGACAAAAAAGACGAAACTTCCAAACCTGAGAAAGATTGTAATTGCTATCCTTCGCGCATTACCGTGCGCCCCAAGGAATTGGATTGCGATGTGGTGCGTTTTCAAAACAACAAGGAAAAATGGATTGCATTTGTCGGATTGCTCGAAGGTTATCCTTATGAAATCTTCACCGGATTGAACGACGAAGAAGAAGGCATTATGTTGCCAAAAGCCGTTACGGAAGGTAAGATTATCAAAACAAAGGATGACGACGGACGCACTCGTTACGACTTCCAGTTTACTAACAAACGAGGCTTTAAAACTACCGTAGAAGGTCTTTCGCATAAGTTCGACCCCGAGTTTTGGAACTATGCCAAACTCATTTCGGGAGTTTTGCGCTACGGTATGCCGATAGACCAGGTGATAAAGCTGGTATCTGCGCTGCAACTCGACAGCGAAACCATTAATACCTGGAAAGTAGGTGTAGAACGAGCGTTGAAAAAATACATTGCCGACGGAACAGCTATCGAAGGGCAAGCCTGCCCTAATTGCGGAAACAACACCTTGGTGTACCAGGAAGGTTGTCTTACTTGTAAAACCTGTGGATTCTCGCGCTGCGGATAAATCGTAAAGAATCAATGACGCTGTCGTTCAACATACATTATGAAGCATCGTGGGCGGAATTGCTGCGCATGAACAATTGGCAACTCGGTGTGCTTGGCAATCAGGTTACATTGGGCAATTGGCAAGAAAGCGCAGCAATTCCGCTCGATACAACTAACTTTCGTGTATGGAAAGCTACGGTCGATGCATCGAATTTCACTTTTCCGGTCGAATATAAGTTTGTAATTTTCGATTCCAGCAATCGAAAGGTTCTTGCATGGGAAACCCGGCAAAACCGTTATACAGACAATCTTCCGAATCAAAACACCCTTTTTACCGACAACAATTTGCACTTCGACATAGCTCCTTTTCGCGGGGCGGGAACGGCAGTACCGGTATTTTCCCTGCGTAGTGCAGAAAGTTTTGGCGTGGGCGAATTTCTCGACTTGAAAAAAATGATTGATTGGGCAGCTCTCACAGAGCAAAAAATGCTCCAAATTCTGCCGGTAAACGATACCACGCTCACACACAGCAATGCCGATTCTTATCCTTACAATACACTTTCGGTGTTTGCCCTGCACCCCATGTATTTGCGCTTGGAAGCAATGGGCAAACTCAACGACAAGGCAAAAACAAGTTATTTTCAAAAAAAACAGGAAGAACTTAATCGTTTGCCTGCGCTCAACTACGAAGAAGTAAATTGTTTGAAATGGGAATATTTTCATCTAATTTATAAACAAAGAAAAAAGAAGCTTGCTACAGATAGTGATTATCAGCAATTTCTTGCCGAACATGCCGAATGGCTCATTCCCTACGCCGTGTTTTCCTTTTGTCGCGATGCAGAGAGAACGCCCGATTTTGAACGATGGACAATGTTCTCCGAACTACAACACAACTCCAATCAAACTCTAAATGCAAAAGCAGGCATCGAAAATTTTGCCAAAACCCATGCGGAAGAAATCGGGTTATATCAATTTATTCAATATCATTTGCATTTGCAACTGATTGAAGTACACCGGTATGCACAAGAAAAAGGTATTTTTCTCAAAGGCGATATTCCTATTGGAGTAAGCCCATACAGTGTTGATGTATGGTACAATCCGAAACAATTTAAGCGCGATTTACAGGCAGGCGCACCTCCCGACGATTTTTCTGTCACCGGTCAAAATTGGGGTTTCCCTACCTATAATTGGGACGAAATGCAACGCAACGGTTTTAGTTGGTGGCGAGCACGCCTGCGCCACATGAGTATTTATTTTGATGCCTATCGCATCGACCATATCTTGGGGTTTTTCCGCATTTGGTCGATACCCAAAGGCAAACCAAGTTTACTCGGACATTTCGACCCTGCAATGCCGCTTTCGGTAGCCGAAATTGAAGCCTACGGCTTGATTTTCGACGAAGAAAAAATGTTGCATTCGGTTGATAAAGAAGACCCATGCCAGGTGCTTTTTGTCCCCGATTGCACCCAACCCAACCGCTATCATCCGCGCATTTCGATACGCGAAAATACAGCGTATCTCAATTTGACAAACTACGAGCAACAGTGTTACGCCCGTATTTATGAGGATTTTTTCCATCATCGCCACAACGGATTTTGGCAGCAACGCGCTTTGCATAAATTGCCCGAACTGATTGCTTCCACGCCTATGCTTTGTTGCGGCGAGGACTTGGGCATGATACCCGCCACTGTGCCCGAAGTGATGCAAGAGCTACACATTCTTTCTCTTGAAGTGGAACGAATGCCCAAAATTTGGGGTATTGAATTTAGCTTGCCTGCCAGCGCTCCTTACCTGTCGGTATGCACAACTTCTACCCACGATATGTCGCCATTGCGTTTATGGTGGACAGAAGACGCCGCACGCACACAGCGTTATTTCAACGCCGAGTTGGGTTGCGAGGGAATAGCTCCTGCCGAATGCGAACCGTGGATTGTCGAAAAAATACTTGCCCGTCACTTGCAATCGCCCGCTGCATGGGTAATCTTACCGGTACAAGATTGGCTGGCAGTTTCTGCCGACTTGCGCTATCCCAATCCGGAAGCAGAGCGCATCAATGTGCCCGATAATCCCCAAAATTTATGGTGCTACCGCATGCATCTCACTGTGGACGAAATGCTTGCTGCCGATTGTTTCAACGAAGAAATCACAAAAATGATTCGAGAAGCAAGAGCTTAAAAACTATCAACATTCCTTAGTTTCAAATTGTTATTGTTTTTAGTGAAAAATCGTTCAATTTGTCAACAGCAAATTGCTAAATCCTGTTTTTTGTCGTACATTTGTGCCCGTTTTTTTTAATATGAAAAGTGAAAAATACAAATTTGCCATGAACAAAATTGTAAAAAAAGAACAGTATTCCGAAAATGTCTTTCGCTTTGATGTGGAAGCTCCATTAATTGCGAAATCACGCAAGGCAGGGAATTTTGTAATAATAAAAGTAGATGAAGCGGGCGAGCGTTTTCCGCTTACCATCGCTTCGTCCGACCCCCAAAAAGGTACTATCACACTGGTAGTACAAGCAGTAGGTCTTTCAACGCGCAAATTATGCAAACTGAACGAAGGCGACTTTATCACTCATATCGTTGGTCCTCTTGGGAAAGCTACACATATCGAAAACTTCGGCACAGTAGTTTGTGCCTGCGGTGGTGTTGGTACAGCTCCCATGCTCCCGATTGCCGAAGCATTGAAAAAAGCGGGCAACAAAGTAATTGTAATAATAGCAGCTCGTAGCAAAGATTTAATCATTTTGGAAAAAGAAATGAGCCGATTTGCCGACGAAATTGTTATTATGACCGATGATGGCTCGTATGGTAAAAAAGGATTGGTTACTAACGGTGTAGAAGAAATTATTAAGCGAGAGAAAGTGGATTTGTGTGTAACCATTGGTCCGGCTATTATGATGAAATTCGTTTCTCTCCTTACTAAAAAGTATAATATACCTACCGTGGCTTCGCTTAATACAATTATGGTGGACGGCACAGGAATGTGCGGAGCTTGCCGCGTAACCGTCGGCGGAAAAACAAAATTCGTTTGCGTGGACGGACCTGAATTTGATGCACATCAGGTTGATTTTGATGAGATGATTAACCGATTGGGAGCTTACAAAGAGCAAGAGGCGGAAGCGAATAACAAGATTAAATAGACAAATTTATATATCCGGACAGAATTTACAGAATTAACATGATTTCTTACAATATATTCTGCAAATTTTCTAAATTCTGCCCAAAACCGTCAAACAAAAGAATATGTATTTCAATGATATAACAAAAGATATTATCCGATGTGCATATAAAGTTCATAATAAATTAGGGACAGGTTTTTTAGAAAAAGTCTATGAAAATGCTCTTAAAATTGAACTCGAAAAAGAAGGTTTTAAAGTTTTTCAACAACATCCCATTCATATATACTATGATGACAAATGTATTGGTGAATATTATGCCGACTTAATGGTTGAAGATATTATTATTGAATTAAAAGCTGTTGAAGAAATCCATCCAAAACACGAAGTTCAATTAGTTAATTATTTAACCGCCACCGGAATTGATGTTGGATTATTAATCAATTTTTCTTCTTCCGTAAAAATAAAAAGAAAGTATAGAGAATATAAAAATCAAGACTAATAGACGAATTTAACAAGATTAACAGAACTAATGCTTAGAACCGCAAGGAATAGCATTCACAAAAAATTCTGTAAATTCTGTAAATTCTGTCAGAAAGAACAACAAAATGACTGATAGAAACGAAATATGGCGCGAAACTTTGCGCCAATCCCTCAAAGCGAAAGAACGCATGGCAATCGAGCGCATTCATATGCCGGAGCTTGACCCTGCCATTCGCCGTACCAATAACCAAGAGGTAAACCAAGGACTAAGCATAGAACAAGCCAAACTGGAGGCAAGCCGTTGTATCGACTGCCCAAATCCAGGCTGTGTGAGTGGTTGTCCGGTAAATATCGATATTCCGGGCTTTATTAAAAATATTGAACGAGGCGAAATACTCGAAGCAGCAAAAGTGTTGAAATTGACCAGTGCATTGCCTGCTGTTTGCGGTCGCGTATGCCCGCAAGAAATACAATGCGAAGCCAAATGTATTTACATTAAATCTGGTAAACAAGCGGTGGCAATTGGTAATTTGGAGCGATTTGCTGCCGATTACGAGCGCGAAAGCGGTACTATTTCCATTCCGCAATGTGCGCCGGCTAACGGGATTAAGGTTGCCGTAATCGGCTCCGGTCCTGCCGGATTGTCTTGCGCCGGTGATTTGGCGAAACTCGGTTACAGTGTAACTGTTTTCGAGGCATTGCACGAAATCGGCGGTGTGCTGAAATATGGTATTCCTGAGTTTCGTTTGCCAAACGAAATTGTTGATGTAGAGATTAATAACCTTCGTCAAATGGGGGTAGAATTTGTGAACGACTGTGTAGTGGGTAAAACCATTTCGCCCGAAGATTTGGCTGCCGAAGGCTTCCGTTGTTTGTTTGTAGGAAGTGGCGCAGGATTGCCTCGTTTTATGAATATCAAAGGAGAAAACTTGATAAATGTGCTCTCTTCTAATGAATATTTGACTCGTGTCAACTTAATGGGTGCAGGACGAGAAAATTCCGATACGCCTGTATATAAAGGCAAACGCGTTGCCGTGATAGGCGGCGGAAATACGGCAATGGATTCGGTGCGTACCGCCATACGCAATGGAGCGGAACGGGCAATGATTGTATATCGCCGTTCGGAAAACGAAATGCCTGCGCGTATGGAAGAAATAAAACATGCCAAAGAAGAGGGTGTTGAGTTTCTTACGCTACACAATCCAATTGAGTATCTTGGCGACAAGGAAGGCAGGGTTAGGCAAATGCGCCTGCAAAAAATGACGCTTGGCGAGCCTGATGCAAGCGGTCGCCGCAGTCCGGTAGAAATACCCGGAGCCATTGAAACAATGGATGTGGATATGGTTATTGTAGCTATTGGTGTGTCGCCCAATCCAATCGTACCAAGTTCTATTGACGGCTTGCAAATGAGCAAATGGGGAACGATTGTGGTTAACGAAAGTATGCAATCGGCAGAAATCCCGACTATCTTTGCCGGCGGCGATATTGTGCGCGGCGGTGCAACCGTGATTCTTGCCATGGGCGACGGACGCAAAGCGGCTGCGGGAATTGATGCGTATTTAAAATCTTAAAATTCCACCCCAAACCTCAGCATTGCCACCAGTGCATTTTTCAGTTTTTCATCACTTCCTGCGGGGTTGATAATGTACTGAATATCGGGTTTGAGGTAAATATTACCGTTCAACTGTAAATGATATTGCAGTTCAATTACGGCTTCGTTGCCCGCTTCATTATCGGTGAAAACAGCATAATTGGCAGCCAGTCCGATTTTATCATCGGGGCGTTGCGAACTGAAATTCCTTACCGTCATACCCAAACCGTAACATTGCGTGTGGCTGTTGTATTTTTCGGGACTGAAACCGATTTGCGCAAACAGGGCGAATTTATCCGTAATTTCCTGGTCGCCCACAAAGTAGAAACCAAAATTATTGTCGGGCATTTCAGGGTCGATACTTGAGTGATAATAATAACCGCCAATTTTATACTCACCCGCGTGTCCCTTTATCAAACTGTTGGCAACCTGAAATTCCGTTATAGCGAGCAAACCTTCTTTTGCCGACAAATTCCAGCGCAGATTATAAGGATTCTCTTCCCAACAATACAAATAAGCATCCCACACAGCAACCTGCCAGCGATAGCTTTTAGCAATATCCCAAGCGATATTCAACGCCAGCCCCGTCATGGGAAAAATGGGCGCAGGCACATTATCCGCACACACAGAATGAATGCCAAAGTAACTGTTGTTAAACAGCGCGCCGCCCTCACTCGCGGCATAATCGGCGTTTAAATCCTGCAAACCGGCGGTGAAGCTCAACCTGCCAAAGCGTTGCCTATACCACAGTTCGTAGAGGTAAGTATGATTACCCGCTTCAATGTTCGATACCTTTTGAAAATCGCCGATAAGCGTTGCCGAAGGCTCGCCGCCATGCGTATTTCCGCCCTTAACAAACAGTTCGCCACCTTTCCACCAATTAGCTTTTTCGGTGTCGAAACCCACGGTTATAGCTGCCATTCCGAGGCAAGTCGCACCGGTTTTAATTCCACCGGAAAAATTACCCACAACATCGCCGACATAGCTCGCTCCAAACGAAAAATAATCCGCTTTTCTCTTCTCAATATCCTGTGCATTAGTTCCTGCCTCTAAAAAAGCGAGAACAAGCATTGTATAAATATTTTTTTTCATCCTTTTTTATGTTGGATTTATCCTTTTTACATATCTAAATGAGATAATTCCGTTTTTTGATTTAAATTTTACGGCTGCAAAAGTATCATTGCCGACTGTTTCCCGAAATACCCATTTTTTGGTAATTTAAAGCATGCCGGTTAGATATTTTTCTATTAGATATTTTCTATCTATAATAATAAATCATTATCCTATAGTAAAAGAATATTATTCTATAGCAATAGTATATTATTCTATAGCAATAGCATATTATTCTATAACAACAGCATATCATTCTATAACAATAGCATATCATTCTACAACAATAGCATATCATTCTATAACAATAGCATATTATTCTATAACAATATCATATTATTCTATAACAATAGCATATCATTCTATAATAAAAAATCATTATAATATGATAGTTTTTTATCTGCAAGTATGAATATTTTTTATCATCTTTGCAAAAAATATTCACAATATGGAAAATTCAACATTGCAACATGCCGGCAATATGCCTCATAATGGCAATTTGCTGAAAAAACACATCGAAGAAAGCCGCCTGCTGCCTTCGCATGTCGCCAAACGAATGGGGATAAGTTTTTCTACGCTTAGAACTTTCTACAATCGGCAAACCGTTCAAACTAAAACCCTCTGGACTGCATCTATGGCGTTGGGCTACAATTTCTTTTTCGACCTGGGCATGCAGTTGCCTCAGAATATGGAGTCGGCACTCGATACCGAACTGAAAAAACGGGTAGAACAGCTCGAAAAGGAAAACGAACGCCTGAAAACGGAAATAGGAGTGTACGAGAAAATTTTGAGAAAGTAAAATCTTATACCGTATTTTATCTCCGCTCGACGCAGGCAGAGCTTACGCTGAGCGGAGCAAATCCGGTTTTCTCTAACATACCCACTTTTAGGTAATTTAAACCGACTGATTATAAGTTGGCTGAAATGTATTTATCTTTGCGGGAAATTTTGCAGGACATTTTTTATGTATAAAACAGGGAATTATACCGACACCGACCGAATGTGCGACCTTATCACCGAAAACTACCCGATGCTGCTCGTGCTGAGCCGTTTCGGCATTGCGCTGGGTTTTGGCGATAAAAATATCCGTGAAGTGTGCAGAGGAAACGGGGTAGATACTGCTACTTTTCTGGCTGTTGTCAATATTCTGGCAGGCAGCAAAGACGATTACAACATTAAAAAAACTATTTCTGTGGAATCGCTTATCCGGTATTTGCAACATTCGCACAGCTATTTTTTGGATTATCGCCTGCCTGCTATCCGCGCCAAATTAATACAAGCCATCAAAAGCGTGGATAAAAATGTATCGGCAGTCATTATCCGCTTTTTCGACGAATATACTGCCGATGTGAGCCGCCACATGAGGGACGAGGAAAAAACATTATTCCCCAATCTGAAAAAAATGCTTGCCGGAGAAGGCTACAATGCAAGCGTTTTCAGCCGGCAGCACAACCATTTGGAAAAAAATATCGCCGAACTGAAAAACATCATTATCAAATATTGCAACACCCCAAGCAGCAACGATTTAAACAGCGTGCTGTTCGATATTTTCCTGTTCGAGCAGGACCTCGCGTCGCATATTCTGGTTGAAGACCGCCTGATTTTATCGCTGACGAGAAAAACTGCTCCCCCCCACCCTGCTCCCAAACCGAAACATGCGCACGAACAACTCACGCAGCGCGAAAAGGAAGTAGTAGTGTGTGTAGTAAAAGGCATGACCAACAAGCAAATTGCCGATGAGCTTTTTCTTTCGCCCCACACGGTGCTCACCCATCGCAAAAACATTGCTGCCAAGTTGCAAATACACAGTCCGGCAGGGCTGACAATTTATGCCATTGTGAACAAGCTGGTGGAGCTTGAGGAAATAAAGGCTGTGTAAGAAAAACAACGAATATGTTTGCAAAAAAAATACGAACCGGTATTGGCTCGTATTTTTTTGTTATTCCATTTCATTACATTGCAGCATCAAGCGTACCTATTATCTTGTACTGTACCCCCGTTTGAGTTACTACGGGTTTGTAAAGAATATTATCAAACTCAAAATAAGTTTTTCCTCCTATCACTACCGTTTGCACATCGTCAATCGGCAATTCGGGCACGATAGCTCCCATCGGCGGCTCTACCACCTCGTAGTTATTTGCCACCACATCGCGACGATAATACGCCCCCTGATAGTAATAGTAAGGAACTGTGCCCACCATAATGGTGAAAAATCCGGTAGGAATAACCGTTACCCGCAATCCGCGCGGAGGAGCCACTACCACATAAACCCCGTTGCTGGGACGATAATAGAAGCCGTTGTTGTAATAATAATCGTAGCCGTTGTAACGAAGATTGATATAGTTGTGGTTGATCACCGTTACGCGGCGTTCTACACGCGGAGTTACCACCACAATTCTCGAACGGTCGTAATGACGCATTGCGCGCGGACGCACCGTAGTAGTTACAGGGCGGCGGTTACTGCTGCTTGTCGATACACGACTGCTGCTACGACTTGGGCTGCTGCTTGTTGATACACGACTGTTGTTACGGCTTGAGCTGCTGCTTGCAGGGCGAATCGTAGCATTTGTGGCAGGACGCGTAGTTGCAGCCGGACGGCTTACCCGGCTGTTTTCGCGTGTGCTACCGCTTCGGCTGTTGCTAACACGCGAACTGCTACCGCTTGCGCGGGTTTCGCTACTGCGGGAAGGCGTAGTCGTACGAGCAGGAGTACTGCGCGGCGTCGCGCTTTGGGTTGTTGTACTGCGACTGTTAGTTGTAGTCGTACGGGCATTTCTGCTATTGCTTCGGCTGTTACTGCTTCGGGTTTGAGCTTCCATACTCAAGCTACCAAGCAAAAAGAGCAGAATTGAGGTCAGGGTAATAATCAAAGTTTTCATCTTTGTATAATTTATTTGTTCGTTTATGTTATAATGGACGAATATTCGGCAAAAAGGTTTAAAAGAGCCGGCTAAATTTATTCGGAATTTCCACGCCTGTCTGCCTCCTGTTTTTTAAGCGGATTGGCATTTATTTTCTCGTACAATTTCCGGTTACGATAAATATCTATAGCCTCGTAAAGCGCGTTGCGAAACGACTCTTCGGAAGCAATGTTTTTTCCGGCAATGTCGTATTCCGTACCATGAAGAGGTGCAGTGCGTATAACCGGCAAATTGGCTGTATAATTCACGCCCATATCCACCGAAACAGCGTTGAAGGGAGCCATACCCTGGTCGTGATACGCCGCAAGCACCGCATCATATTTAGAAAAATCGCCCGAACCGAAAAACAAATCGGCTGCCAATGGACCTACACACACCATGCCGCTGTCGTTCAGCTGCTTAATCGCGGGAACGAAAATTTCAGCTTCCTCACTACCAAATGTAACATCTTCTCCTTCTCCGGCAGGAGGATTCAAGCTCAGCACAGCAATACGCGGACGGCGTACACCGAAATCCTGTATCAGTATTTTGTTGAGTTGCTTCAACTTGTTTATCAGTAAATCTTTAGTGATTGTTTTCGACACATTCGAGAGCGGAATATGCCGCGTGAGCAATGCCACACGGAAATTGTCGTTCAACAGAAGCGAAAAACTACCGTCTTTTTGGTTGAATTGCTTTTCGAGATATTCGGCATGACCAAGAAACGGCTGTTCGGCGGTAGAAATACTTTCCCTGTCAACAGGCGTTGTTACCAATGCATCGATAAGCCCTTCTTTCAGGTCGGCAACAGCGCGGCTAAGCGAAGCCATCGCAGCCTGTCCTGCCTCGACACTCGCTTTACCTGTTTCCACTTTCAAGTCATCGCAGCAATCTATCATGTTTACCTTGCGCGAATTAGCTTCCTGTACCGAGTTTATTATGTTCAAGTTGAAGCCCTGAATATCGAGCATTTTTCGGTAATAGGCTGCCACTTTCGGCGAGCCGTAAATAACGGGGGTAAACATTTCCAACAGTTGCAAGTCAGCCAGCGTTTTAATAATCACTTCGTAGCTCACCCCGTTTATATCCCCCTGCGTGATACCTATTTTTATTCTATCCTTTTCCATTTAGTATGAAATGCATAAAGTTAAAATCGCCCCACATCATTTTTCAACATGGCGAGTGCCACATCGAGCGGCGTTTTCTCTACCGACCGGTATTTTTCAATAATAGCCGTAGCATATTCGAGGGCGCTGGTGTTCATCGAAGCTTCGGCAGCACAAGTATTTACAAGCTGCACGATGCTTTCTCTGGCATTGCGCAATATCAGCCAGGTATCGGAAGAGATGTAGAGCTGTTGCGCAGCGTTGTGTTCCCACTCTTCGCGAATTTGCTGCAACAAAGCCGTTTGCAAATGCTGTGCCGACTTGCCGCTAAGCGATTGCCGCGTAAGCAGCGATTCGGGCGTTATTCGTTCCACAAAAATCACCATGCGTTCATAGGCTTTCAGGCGTATGGGAAGCATAGCGGGCGCAAGTGTTTTGCGCACTTCAAAATTGCGGCGTTCGCTTTCTGCTTTCAACATTTTGTTTATCAATAAATAAACCACAGCGGCAATAACCATTGCGGGAATAGTAGCTGCAAGAAGAATTGTAAGGAAATCCATTTTTAAAAAATTTACTGATTATTTAATACTGAATCGGGCAACAACGCTGTACGAAACTTTCATTTTATCGAAACCGGGAGCTGCTTCGTCGTAGACTTCACTCTTTGTTTCATATAATAAGACATTGGCACTAAACCGGCTGTTATTTACCTGTTCCTGTAAATAAACCAGCTCGTCCACCTTTCGGCTTTCAGCACTCAACAAATTTTCAGCTTTTAGGCGGGCTTGCTTCACGGCTTGCTGTTGCACTTCTTTTTTCAGTTCGTCGAGCTTTGAATAATCAACCTTCGACAGATAGTAGTTTATTTTCAAGCTGTCGAGTTTATCGCAAACTTTATTGAGCACAACAAGGCTGTCGAGTTTAAGTTGATAGCTTTTATTTTGATACACCGTGCTGGGTTTCTTACGCCACCAATACCCGTTATCGCCCGACATGCCTGTTACGGCAAGGTCGGCTTTTGTGTCGATACCAAGCAATTGCAATGCTTTGAGCAAGCGTTGTTCCTGCGCGTTGAGATCGTTTTTCGTTGCCTTGTTCGTTTCGCTGAGGTTGATACCCAAATAAAAAATATCGGGATCAACTTCTTTTTCGGCTGTACCTGCCACTTCGACATACGATTGCGCATTTGCCTGCCCGTCGTTCTGCGCACAAGCAACAAAAGATAACATCAACACCCCGAACCCGAAACATAAAAATTTTACTGCTTTTTTCATGCTATTTAGTTTTAAGTAAGATTTATTTAAATCTCTTTCTCAATCTTATAATCATTTCGTCCCGAAGCATTTCGGCTCACAAGTTCGGCAACAAAACCCGTAAGGAAAAGCTGCGTACCGAGAATCATGGCTACCAGCGCGAGATAAAAATACGGACTGTCGGTAACCAGTGGAGCGCGCACACCTTCGTAAAGGGCAATCAACTTGGCTCCGCCAACAGCTATTACCGCCAATAATCCCAGCAAAAACACCAACGAGCCCACCAAACCGAAAAAGTGCATCGGCTTGCGCCCGAATTTAGACAGGAACCAGAGTGAAATCAAATCGAGATAACCGTTCACAAAGCGGTTAAGCCCGAACTTGGAGTAACCATATTTGCGTGCCTGATGCGCCACAGCTTTTTCACCAATACGCTCGAAGCCCGCATTTTTTGCCAAATAAGGAATGTAGCGGTGCATTTCGCCATACACTTCAATGTTTTTCACCACATCGCGGCGATAAGCTTTCAAGCCGCAATTCATATCGTGGAGTTTCAAACCGGTAATTTTTCGCGCGGTAGCATTATAAAGTTTCGAAGGCAGATTTTTGGTGAATTTACTGTCGCGACGCACCTTTTTCCAGCCCGACACAAGGTCGTAATTATCCTGCGTAACCATGCGGTAAAGTTCGGGAATTTCATCGGGACTATCCTGCAAATCGGCGTCCATCGTGATAATCACATCACCCTCTGCCCGCTCAAAACCGCAGTAAAGCGCAGGCGATTTACCGTAATTGCGACGAAATTTTACCGCCTTCACCTCGTTCGGGTTTTCCTCCCGCAGTCGCTCAATCACCTTCCACGAGCGGTCGGTACTGCCATCGTTGATAAAAATCACTTCGAAAGAAAATTCGTTTTTCTTCATCACGCGCTTTATCCACGCAAACAATTCGGGAAGCGATTCTTCCTCATTATACAGCGGTACGATTACTGAAATATCCATAAAAATTTTAAAAAATTGACGGACAAAGATAGAAAAATATATTGTCAATTATGAATTATCGATTATTAATTGTTGGCAAGTTTGCCGAAAAGAATTTACTTTGTCGGAAAAATAACAAAAACAGTTAAACAATAAAAAATATGTACACAATAGGAATAGATGTCGGAGGTACAACAACCAAAGTTGGCTTGGTAGACAAGCAAGGAAAAGTTATACAAAGAGCCTTGGTTATCACAACAAATTATCCTGTTATCTCCGATTATATCAATGCGCTGCATGAAGTTATCCAATTGCTTATAACCGAAGCCGGAGGCAAAGATAAAATAAAAGGCATCGGAGCCGGAGTACCCAACGGCAATTACTACACCGGCGAAATTGTGCTCGCCCCCAATTTACCTTGGAAAGGAGTTGTACCTTTCGGGAAAATGCTAAGCGAACAAACCGGCATGCCCTGCAAGATTACCAACGATGCCAATGCTGCCGCTCTGGGTGAAATGACCTACGGTGCGGCACGCGGCATGAAAGATTTTATAATGATAACCCTTGGCACCGGTGTAGGCAGCGGCATTGTTGCAAACGGACAATTGATTTACGGACACGACGGTTTTGCAGGCGAACTCGGTCATGTTACCGTAAAACCTCGAGGGCGGCTCTGTGGCTGCGGACGACGCGGCTGCCTTGAAACCTATGCCTCAGCCACAGGCGTTGTGCGCTCGGCAATGGAAATGCTGTCAAAAAACTCTACGCCAAGCATCTTACGCCAACTTTCGCCCGAAGAAATTACTTCTCAAAAAATATGTGATGCCGCTATACAAGGCGATGAAGTAGCATTAAAAGTTTTTCGTTTCACGGGCAAAATACTCGGCGAGGCTTTCGCCAATTTTGTAGCATTCAGTTCGCCCGAAGCTATCGTTCTTTTTGGCGGACTTACTCGAGCGGGCAACCTGCTGCTCGACCCTCTGCGCGAAAGCATGGAGAAAAATCTTTTGCCCATTTGGCAGGGACAAATTCGCCTGTTGGTATCCCAATTGCCCGAAAGCGATGCCGCCATTATGGGTGCAGCTTCGTTGATTTAAGCATTATATTAACAAAACATTCTCTATCAACACGAAGCTCAACAATACAAAACAGACATAGCAAACAAATTATTCATGATGATAAGGCTCGCCTTTGATAATGGTCATGGCGCGATAAAGCTGTTCCACAAAAATAAGCCGAATCATTTGGTGCGAAAAAGTCATACGCGACACCGACAGCTTTCCGTCCGCGCGCGCATAAAGTTTCTCCGAAAAGCCATACGCCCCGCCTATCACAAATACCAGCCTGCGCGCCGATAGTTGCAGTTTTTTCTCCATAAATCCCGCAAATTCAAGCGACGAATATTCGCGTCCGCGCTCATCGAGCAAAATCACATCATCGCCATCCTGCAGGAAATTTATAATCAATTCCGAACTCTTCTCTTTCTGCTGTGTAAACGACAAGCTTTTAGTGTTTTTCAAATCGGGAATCACTTCTACCTCAAGCGGCAAATAAAATTTCAATCGCTTCAAATACTCATTAATACCTTCCATGAGGTAATTCGTCTGAGTTTTACCAACCATCAATAAAACAATCTTCATAATTTATGTCTTCAATATAAAAAAGTGCAAGTGTAGTAAAATTAATTTGTTATTGGTACAACAACCGTATATTTTTTGTTTCAACGCTAAATAATATATACTTTTGTCGTTCTAAAAAAGCAACAATGAATAATTCGTATCAAGAACAAATCAAGTACTGGTTTGCCGAAGACATTGGCGATGGCGACCACACTTCACTCTCATGTATTCCGGCTTCGGCAACAGGGAAATCACAGTTAATAATCAAAGAAAAAGGCGTGCTGGCAGGCGTAAGAGTTGCTGCCGAAATATTTCACAGCTTCGACCCCGAATTGAAAATGACCGTTTTCATTCCCGATGGCAGCGAAGTAAATCCGGGCGACATCGCCTTCGAGGTAGAAGGAAAAATCCTCTCGCTGCTACAAACCGAGCGGTTGATGCTAAACATTATGCAACGAATGAGTGGTGTAGCCACCGTAACAAGAAAATACGCAAAACAACTCGAAGGCTTGAAAACCAAAGTGCTCGACACACGCAAAACCACTCCGGGACTGCGTTTGCTCGAAAAAGAAGCCGTAGTATTGGGTGGCGGAACAAATCATCGCATCGGACTCTACGATATGATTTTGCTCAAAGATAATCATGTGGATTTTGCAGGTGGTATTACTAATGCCATTGACCGCGCCAGGGATTATTGCAAGAAAAACAATAAGGATTTGAAAATCGAAATCGAGGTGCGTAATCTCGACGAACTGCAACAGGTGCTTGCCCACGGTGGGGTGGATAGAATTATGCTCGACAATTTCGACATCGAGAATACCCGCCGTGCGGTGGAAATGGTAAATGGTCGATACGAAATCGAATCTTCGGGAGGAATCACATTCGATACCTTGCGCGCTTATGCCGAATGCGGTGTTGATTATATTTCGGTAGGAGCACTCACGCACTCCGTAAAAAGTTTGGATATGAGCTTCAAAGCAGTGAAATAATTGTTATTCATTTCTGCAACAAATAGTATTGATACTTATAATTTTAAAGATAAAAAATTATGTTTTCGGGAATTATAGAAGAAGCCGCCGAAGTCGTTGCCTTGCGCCACGAGCAGGAAAACCTGCATATTTCGATAAAATGTTCGTTTACACACGAATTGAAAATTGACCAAAGTGTAGCTCACAACGGTGTTTGCCTCACGGTAGTTGAGATTCAAGACGATGTGTACACCGTAACCGCTATAAAAGAAACGCTCGACCGTTCGAACCTTGGATTGCTCTCCATAGGCAGCAAGGTAAACCTTGAACGCAGCATGGTGATGAACGGACGGTTGGACGGACACATCGTGCAGGGGCATGTAGACCAAACCGCTGTGTGTACCGCCGTGGAAGAAACCGAAGGTAGTTGGCGTTTCTGGTTCGAATACGACCTCGACCCGGCAATGGCAAAACAGGGTTACCTCACGGTGGAAAAAGGTTCCGTGTCGGTAAACGGCGTAAGCCTCACGGTATGCGATTCAAGCAAGAACAGTTTCTATGTGGCAATAATTCCTTATACTTACGAACATACTAATTTCCACCAGATTCAAAAAGGCAGCGTGGTGAATCTCGAATTTGATATTATAGGGAAATATATCAGCAAAATGATGCAATTTTAGCGAAACTCTCTCTTTGGCTCTACTTATCATAGTTGTGTAAGTTAGAGGAAATAAGAATCTGCTTAATTGTTTTTTTGTAATCCTTCGCTGTGCTGCACTCGTTCTCCGTTTTTTAACCCCTCCCCCCGTTGGGGTATTCCTAATATTAACCCCTCCGCTTCGCTCGTCCCCTTAAAATAAGGGGACAATGTTGCACAAGCATCGTGTTTGTGCAATGAAGATTGCTTGTGTATAATTCTCCCCTTTTATAAAGGGGAGTGCCCCAACGGGGCGAGGGGTTAAAAAAGGGGACGAGCGAAGCGGAGGGGTTATATAACAAGGACGAATAATAAGTGGCTTTTCTCAACAATACAAAGCAAAAACACAAGGTCGCTTGCTCAAATCGGGCAGGCGATTTTTCCATTCTGCAACGGTTTTTGTTCGGATAAATTCCGTGTCGAGAGTGAGGTCGACAGCAATGCAAAGGCGGGTGCGAGGATTACAGCTGCGGATAATTTCGTCGAGCATTTTCGCATTACGATAAGGCGTTTCGATAAAAAGCTGCGTTTGTTTTTCGGCTGTGGCGCGGCTTTCCAAGCGTTTAAGTGCTTTTGCGCGCTCAACGGATTCGATAGGCAGATAGCCCACAAAGGCAAAACTTTGTCCATTGAAACCCGAACCCATTACTGCCAATAAAATTGACGAGGGTCCGACCAAGGGCACCACTGTGAGGTTTTTGCGTTGCGCCATTGCCACAATATCGGCACCGGGGTCGGCAACGGCGGGGCAGCCTGCTTCCGAAATAATTCCCATATCATTACCCTGTACGAGCGGCTCGAGAAAGCGCGATATTTCCTCGGGTTGCGTATGCTGGTTGAGCACCGAAAACGAGCAGTCGTCAATAGGAAATTCCCTGTCTACCTTGCGTAAAAAGCGGCGCGCCGTACGAACATCTTCTACAATAAAATGCCTTATTTTTCGAGTTATGATATTATTTTTCTCGGGCAAAACGGCGGATAAATCGCTTTCGCCAAGCGTAGTAGGAATAAGATAGAGTGCTGCCATATAAAGCGGATTTTTGCGCAAAACTAAGCAAATTTTTCTACTTTTGCACAAAAATAATCCCGAATGAATCTCCCCGAAGCCTTTATCCGTCGCACGCAGCCTTTGTTGGGCAAGGAGTTTGACGATTTCTGCGCCGCATTGCAGGCTGTACCTCCTGTGAGTGTACGATTGAATACGCTCAAATCGGAACAAGCCGTCTCACCGGAACGGGTACCGTGGTGCGATACAGGCTATTACCTGCCTACACGCCCTGTATTTACACTCGACCCGCGTTTTCACGGCGGAGCGTATTATGTGCAGGAAGCTTCGTCGATGTTTGTCGAGCAGGTGCTGCGGCAGTTTGTAAATCGCCCCGTGCATGCACTTGATTTATGCGCTGCGCCCGGAGGTAAATCTACGCATTTAGCCGCACTGTTGCCCGAAGGCAGTTTGCTGGTAAGCAACGAAATCGTGCGCAGTCGCGCCTATATCCTTGCCGAAAACATTGCCAAATGGGGCGCGCCGCATTGCGTGGTAACAAACAATGCGCCTGAGGATTTCGGAGAGTTGTCGTCGATGTTCGATGTCGTGCTGGTTGATGCTCCATGCTCGGGCGAAGGAATGTTTCGCAAAGATGCGGGTGCGATAACCGAATGGAGCGAACACAATGTGGAGCTTTGCGCAGCTCGGCAGCGGCAACTGCTCCAAGCAGCGTGGGCAACACTTGCCGAGGGCGGACTGCTGATTTACAGCACTTGCACTTTCAACCGGGAGGAAAACGAAGAGCAGGTGGAATGGATTTGCCGCGAACTGGGTGCCGAAAAACTGTCGATTGAAATTAATCCTGCGTGGGGCGTAAGCGTTACCAACGGCGGTTACCGCTTTTATCCTCATAAAACTCGTGGTGAAGGATTCTTCATCTCTGCTCTACGAAAAACCGCTTCCGAAAGTCCGTTTCGCATCAAAGCGAGTAAACACGCTGACAAATTCAGCAAAGAACAGCTTGCGTTGAAAAGTTTCGTTGTTTCGCCCGAAAAATACAGTTTACAGTTGCTTGGCGAACGCTTTGCGCTTTTTCCTGCCGAACACTGCGAGTTGATAAATTTCCTGCAAAAAAAGCTGCGCGTGTTTCATGCGGGCGTTCCGCTCGGGCTGTGGAAGGGCAAGAATTTTGTGCCCGATGCTGCGCCGGCGTTGAGCACTGCGCTCGACAAGTCGCAATTTGTTGTGGCGGAAGTCGATACCGACACTGCTTTGCGTTTTCTGCGTACCGAAAACATCGCCCTGCCCGATACGGCTACGGGTATTGTGCTCGTAAGTTACAAGGGCTTAGGCTTGGGTTGGGTAAAAAATCTCGGTAATCGCTGCAATTCGCTTTATCCGAACGAGTGGCGAATACGCATGAATATTAATTAACAGGAGTTTAGTTTGCAGTGTTTAGAGCATTGTTTTTTTATGTACTCTAAACTCTAAGTTTTAAACTCTAAAACTCTAATTTTATGACTTCAGAATATCTTTGCGAAAACATATTGCCTTACGACGAACAGGGTTCTAAACGGGAACAGGTTACCCGCATGTTCGACAACATTTCGAAGCGTTACGATCGTATGAATCGACTGATGACTTTGGGAATCGACATTTGCTGGCGAAACCATGCCATTGCTGCCCTGCGTCCTTTTAACCCGCAATTGATACTCGATGTGGCTACGGGCACCGGCGATTTCGCCATCGAAGCCTACCGGCAATTGCGTCCGCAAAGAATAACGGGCATCGACCTGAGCGAAAAGATGCTCGACGCCGGCAGGCAGAAAATTGCTAAACTCGAACTTGGCGACTGCATTGAATTACATCAAGCCGACGCTACGCAGCTCACTTATGATAATGAGGTGTTCGATGCCGTAACGGTAGCTTTCGGTGTGCGTAACTTCGAAAATCTTGAGCAGGGCATCGCCGAAATGTACCGCGTACTCAAACCGGGCGGGCATCTGGCAATTCTCGAAATGAGCGAGCCTTATTCTATTTTCAAACCGTTGTACCGGCTCTACACCCGTTGCATCATTCCAATTGTTGCGCGACTTTATGCCGGCGACAAGCAAGCCTACCGCTACCTGCCTTCATCTATCCAAGCCTTCCCCGAAGGCAAAGCGATGACTGCGCTGTTGCGAAAATGCGGTTTCGCTACCGTGAAGCTCCGCCGGTTTTCGTTTGGCGTTTGTTCGTTTTATTTGGCTGGGAAGTAGAGACGGGGCGCAACCCGTCTTTTTTCTTATTAACCCCTCCGCTTCGCTCGTCCCCTTTTTTAACCCCTCGCCCCGTTGGGGCACTCCCCTTTATAAAAGGGGAGAGTTATACACAAACAATCTTTATTGTACAAACACAATGCTTGTGCAACACTGTCCCCTTATTTTAAGGGGACGAGCGAAGCGGAGGGGTTAAATATTAGGAGTACCCCAACGGGGGGAGGGGTTAAAAAAATAAAGGCGGAGCGCGCACCGTTCTCTATGAATTGCCCATGCAATTTTATTTCTCCCCGTTAGATTTTCAACTGTAACAGCATCTATTTTTATTTTCTTGCTTATATATTCTTATTAAAGTATATACTAAAACTTAGTATAGTATATACTATATTATCGTAAAGTATATACTTTAGCAAATTATAGTATATACTATATTGCCGTAAAGTATATACTATAATCATTTATAGTATATACTATACTGAAAATACTTTCCTATATATACAAAAATTTATACCGATAGAATTCAAGTTCTACCGGTTACCATATTACTATTGATTCAATATAAAAACCCGCTACCCTTGTTTAGAAAACAAAGGGGCAGCGGGAATAAAAAACGGCTGTACATCTCCCGTAGTCAACTTGTATGTAATGGGCAAGGACTCAAAAAAACAGGAAATAATACTGCCACTATATAAAAATGATATATACTCTTTTTAGAGTTTTTGAGTACTTGGAATATGAGCGCAACTATGCACTTCAATTATTGTTTTGGCAGTATCATAGCTTCAGCAATTTCGTCGGCTTTTTCTTTGCCGATTAATGTTTCCACAATTTTCAACCCGAATTGGAGAGCTACACCCGCTCCTTTGGCGGTAATTATCTTGCCCGAGCGTACTACGCTTTGTTTGGACAGCACAGCACCTGCCAACTCTTCTTCATAACCCGGGTAGCATATTGCCTCCGTGTTGCGCAACAAGTGCATGTTGCCCAGTATCACCGGGGCGGCACAGATTGCAGCCAGGTATTTTCCGTTGGAATAATAATCCATAATCAGTTTGCTAAGCGGGGCAAAAGCCTGCAAATTGCGTGTGCCGGGCATTCCGCCGGGAAGTATGAGCATTGCACCATTGGTGAAATCGCATTCGTCAAACAGTGCATCGGCTTCCACCGTGATGTGGTGTGCTCCGGTTACCTTACGGCTGTCGGTAATAGACACGGTAATTGTGTTTAATCCTGCGCGACGCAATACATCGAGCGTAGCAACAGCTTCGGTTTCTTCAAAACCTTGGGCAAGGAAAAGATAAAGTGTATGCATTATTAGCGTGTAGAATTTAGTCGTACAAAGATAGGGAAAAAAAATCCTGTAACTTGTATCTTCTAACTGAACAATTTGTTATCTTTGACGCGGTTTTTTCCAAAAGAGAAGAAATACGGTAAATTCTAAACCCTCAATTCCATGAAAATACTAAGCATCTTGCAAGCAGGTATACAGGTAGCAACCAACGAAACTCAGGTAGCCGGTATCGACAGTGAAAATATGTTGTCAATAGTAATGAAAGGCGGTTGGATTCTTGTACCAATCGCATTCCTTTCGCTTGTGGCTATTTACCTTATTATTGCCAAAACGATACAGATAAATGCCGCGAAAAACAAAAACCAAAGCTTGACGGACAAGGTGTGCGACCTGCTTATCGAAGGTAAGGTAGACAGCGCGATTGGTATCTGCCAAACTAACCCTAAACCGGCTGCCATAGTGCTTGCCGCAGGTATTAAAACGCTGGGACACCCCGTGAAAGATATTCAAGATGCTATGGAAGGCGAAGCGCGCCAGCAAATAGACAAGCTCAATAGCGGCATGCAATATTTGGGCGTCATTTCGTCTATTGCACCCATGTTGGGTTTCTTGGGAACCATTTTCGGCGTTATTAAAATCTTCTACAGCATTTCGTTGACCGACAATATCAGCATCGGTATTATCTCCGAAGGTTTGTACGAAAAAATGATTGCTTCCGCAGCAGGTTTGCTCGTGGGGATTATTGCCTACTCGGGTTACCATCTTATCAACGCTTCGATAGATAAGGTGGCTTCCGACATCGAAAAACAGGGCAACAAGCTGGTTGCCGCTTTACGGGAAAACTAATCGTTACGCAGACAAAATCTTTACGCCATGAGAATATCCAGAAAAAGAGAAGGGCAGCCTGAGGTTTACACCGCTTCGTTGAGCGACATCATGTTTTTCCTGCTGTTGTTTTTCCTCATCATTTCCACCATGGTCAACCCCTCGGTGATACAGCTGATGCTTCCCAAAGCCTCTGCCAATGTGCAAAAGATGGCAAAGCAAACCCTCAACATTTCCATTACTGCCGACAAGCAATACTACCTTAACGACAAGCCCATTGCGTTTGAAGAAATCAAGCCCGCCATCGAAGGCATGGTAACGCCAACGGAAGCGGCTACCGTAATTCTGCGCGCCGACAAATCAATCCAATTACAGGATTTGGTCGATGTGCTCGACATCGGTCATCAGCTTCGTGTAAAAATGATTTTAGCTACCTCGAAAGAGTAAGAATAACAGAATACCCTTTATATGTCATTGCGAGCGATAGCGAAGCAATCTCCGTATTTAGGAATGGATTGCTTCGTTCTAATAATTCGATAAACAGACTTCCGAAACCCCCTTAGTCCATTTTAAAATTGTAGGTAATTGTCCCGATTACATTGCCCGTAGCTTTGGGGTCGGGGGTAAATTGTTGCGCCCGCGCTTTCGCACGACATTCGGCGCGTTGATTTTCGTCGGTAATAGTAGTGCCCTGCGCTATGGAAGTAGCTATAACCTTGCCGGTTTTATCTACGGTTATTTGTACTATTATTTTGCCTTCCTGCGAGCCTACATATTGCGGTTTAATAAGCGTACCGCGAATGCCGCGCCCTGCCAGCGACCACGAGTTTCCGCCTCCTGCGCCGCGTCCAAGCGGATTGCCGGGCGATGAACCCGTACCACCGCTTCCGTTGCCGCTGCCAAAGCCGTCGCCACCCGTTCCGGTGCCGCCACCCGAACCACTTCCTGCACCCACACCGTTGCCAACGCCGCCACCGCTTCCTGCGCCAAAGGCACTTGCAATAGCCGATGCCGCACGGTTTGCCTTAGCTGCATTCTCGGCTGCCAGTTGCGCCTGCCGCTGTTCTTCAAGCCGTTGCTGGCGGAGAGCTTCCTGTTGACGGAGTTTTTCCAGATTTTTCAGTTTTTCTTCTACCGAAAGATTCTGAGGAGGAGTTTCTTTTTTGGGAGTTTCCTGTTTTTTTACCACAGGCTTATGGTCGGGTATCTCTATTTCAGAATCATCTATTTGAGACATCACGGGGTCTTCTGCCGAGCTGCCGTTGTTGCTTTGTATCTCGCTTGCCGGAGGAGGCACGGTAGCATCGGCAAGTACCGGTTCCGAAATCGAACCGCCCGGATTTGCCGCTCCTGCACCTCCGGCTCCGTCGCCAAACATCACTTCAAGCCCAATCTCTTCCTTGTCGGGAGCAAGCATTGCCTTCGACCCCGAAAAAGTAACGAAAAACAGTAACAGCAACACCAGTCCGTTGATACCCAACGAACCCAGCACTCCGTATATTTTTGATTTATTCATGATAAATTTTTTATCGCCACAAATATAAATCTTTTTTCCAAGAACAAAAAATAATGGTTCAACTCACATCATGGAATCAAATTTACTCTAATAGATTACAGATTTTTGAATATTAATTCATATTTTTACGACTTTAAATTTTCAACCATGAATATAGACATGCTGATAACGCGTAAAAGGCTCACAATGCTTATAAAGGCAGTATTGTTTCTCTGTGCTACTACGCTTATTATTCAACTTTTTCCTCGCTACGGATCATTTAAATACCAGTTTGCTATAGGCAAACCATGGGCTTATGAGTTGATAACAGCTCCGTTTGCCCTGCCTATTTATAAAGATAAAGCCGAACTGGAAGCCGAGAAGCGCGAATTGCTGCGTAATTTTGAACCTTATTTGAAGATAGATTATGCAATAGTAAAACGGCAAATGGCACAGCTTCGCGATTCTATGGCGCAACAAGAACATTTGCCAAAGGCATATCAAGAATACATACAGCAACAAATTGAGCAGATTTACCGCACAGGAGTGTTGACAAGCGATGGTGCCGATAGCTTGTTGCGTAATGGCTATACAACGGTATTGTTAATCGATTCGACACAACATTCTCACCGAAGGAAAATTAAAGATTTATTTACGGTAAGAGCGGCTTACGAGCATTTGCTCAACAAGCGTCCGGCATGGGCAAACGAGGAAGTATTGAAATCCATTAATCTCAACTTCTTTCTGACTGAAAATCTGCATTACGACCATGATCTTTCGGAGCGTAACCGAGCTGACTTCCTGCAACAACTTTCAACTTCTGAGGGCATGATACAGGTGGGCGAACGCATTATCGACCGGGGTGAGATTGTTACCAAACGGAGTGCAGCGCTGCTGAATTCGCTTAAAATTGAGCTTGACAAGCAAAAAGGTACTATTGCACAATACAACTTGATGTGGGTAGGAGAGATTTTGCTGGTGGGCAGTTTGATGCTGTTATTTTTCCTGTATCTATTGCTGTTCCGACCTAATATTTTCGGCAATACCAAGCACATTATTTTTCTCCTGATGATGAATTTGCTGATGGTGTCTTTGGCATCGTTTGCCGTAAAAATGGATGCTTTGGATATCTATGTAGTGCCTTTTGCCTTGTTGCCTATTTTGGTTCGGGTATTCTTCGATTCGCGTACGGCACTGTTTATCCATATAATCACTATTTTGCAAATTTCGCTCATTGTACCCGATGCTTTTGGGTTTATGCTGTTTCAAATTCCGGTAGGTATGGCTGCCGTTTCAACACTCAAAGACCTTGCACAACGCTCGCAATTGGCAAGCGCGGCAATATTTATCTTTGTGTGTTATTCCGTTATGTATTTGGGATATAGTTTGTTGATAGAAGGTAATTTTGATGAAATTAAATGGCGAACATTCCTGTCATTTGGCATCAGTTCGTTTTTGTTGCTGTTCGCCTATGGGTTAATTTATGTGTTTGAAAAAATGTTCGGATTTGTATCCAATGTTACGCTCGTAGAATTATCCAATGTTAATAGTTCGCTGCTGCAACTATATGCCGAAAAGGCACCCGGTTCGTTCCAACATTCGATGCAGGTGGCAAACCTTGTAACCGAAGCAGCCAAGCGGGTAAACGGCAATGCGTTGATTGTGCGTATCGGCGCGATTTATCACGACATAGGCAAAATGACTAATCCTATGTATTTTACCGAAAATCAGCTTTCGGGTGTCAATCCGCTCGAAAAACTCGATTACCGGGAGGCAGCTCAACTTATTATAGGACATGTAGATGAAGGCGTAAAAATAGCCCGCAAGCATAACCTGCCCGGAGTGATTATCGACTTTATTCGCACGCATCATGGCGAAAGTGTTACCCGATATTTCTATAATTCATTCAAAAACCGATTTCCCGATGCAGCAGTGGACGAAAGTGTTTTTCGTTACAAAGGACCTGCGCCATGGACGAAAGAACAGGCAATACTCATGATGGCAGATGCCGTTGAAGCTACTTCGCGGAGCCTGTCCAAATACTCGGACGAAAGCATCGACAACATGGTTGATACAATTATCGACAAACAGATTTCCGACGGATTGTTTCGCCATGCTAAAATCACTTTTATGGATGTGGAAACCGTGAAGTCGGTATTTAAGGAAAAATTGAAAACCATTTACCACACCCGAATTAGTTATCCCGAACTTAAACAACAATAAACATCGTTGTATGAAGAAAATTATCTGTATATACCTGTCGTTCGTTTGTTTGCTTGCAAGCCAACAGATTGTTGCACAGGAAACACCCGCCGGAAGCATTGCTCCACTCAACCCCAAATATGTACAATTTATAAAACGAGGCGGACAAGCTCAGGGTTATATTCCCTCGTCGTTGCAATACTTCTTTGGCAATGCGACAGAGAAACGCGATGCTGAAGCTCTACCTGCTCAATACGACACTCGAAATGTAGCTGTGCTTACTGCTCCTCGTAATCAGGGAAATGCAAACACATGTTGGGGCTTTGCCACGCTTGACGCAGTGCAAGCTTCGTGGGCGCGAATGGGATTTCAAACCACCGACTACTCGGTAGAAAATATTGTAAATTGTCATGGATACGATGTAACTAAAAATGAAGGCGGAAACGAAGACTTGGCTATTGCCTATCTGTCGCGTTTTGCAGGTCCGGTATACGAAACATCCGACCCTTATATTAATTCCACCGAAGGAACTTGCAAGCAAATTACCAAAGTCGATAAAGCGGGAATTGTATCTGCTGCGTGGCGTATCCCGAAAGACATCAATATTATCAAACAAATGGTTGTTGACCACGGCGCAGTATTCACAGCCATGACCAGAGCTGGATTATTAAACCTGAACTATTTCAATCCTGCCACAAGTGCCTCGTTTATACCCGAAGGAAGCGCGGAAGAATCGAACCATGCAAGTACAATTATAGGCTGGGACGATACTTATGCACGGGAGAATTTCAGTGCAGCCAACCGTCCCGTAGCCAACGGCGCATGGATATTGAAAGGTACCGACGGCGCGAATAGATACGAGCAAGGCTATTTTTATGTTTCATACGAAGATAAACTTGTAGGGAGCGATTTAGCTGTTTATCCCCAACGAATGGAACCGGAACAGATAGATTCATTGTATTACTACGACCGTCTTGGGCAAACAGGTTCGTATGGTTGGACAAATATCGACACGGCGTATACGCTGCACAAATTTGCCGCGCCGGAATGGCAAAGCATTACCGCAGTTGGTGTAAACACCGCAGTTGCCAATACTACGGTGGACATCGAAATTTATAGCAAAAAGGACGGGAATGCGCTGTCCGGCTTATTGTTTTCTAAAAAAGACTTATTGGTCGAACACCCCGGCTATCAATCATTCCCTGTCGATACAGATGTTGAAGTTATCGGGCAATTTTATATAAGAATAAAATATAAAACGCCGGGCTATCATTACCCCATTCCAATAGAAATGGCGATAGAGCGAGCTACACCCGAAGTTATGCCCGTTGGTTATCAATGGATAACCTATGCCGACAAAAGCAGTTGGCTGCCCGTAGGTAGTAATTCGGATGAAAATTTCAATATCTGCCTTAAAGTGTACACAAAAAATATCCCCAACCGTCCCAAATGCGCATCGTACGACGATATTGAAAACGCGAAGGAATTGCAGCTTGAAACACTCGAAGGTTCGTTTTCCAACGAATGTGCTACCGTGCAAGCCAACGAACCGCATCCTGTCGAAGCTACCAACTGCACGGTACAAAACGGTTGGTGTCCGGGCGAAGCAAAACTTGACGCTACACTGTGGTTTAAATTTAAAGCTCCGGCAAGCGGCGGGGTACAAATTCTCAGTTTAGGTTTCGATACCCAAATCGCTCTCTACGATGCCATTGCAACAGGAACTTATACCGATATTATAAGTGGAAATTCTGCAAACTACCGTCTGCTGGCTGCCAACGACGATGCAAGCGATACGGAAGCTGCCGCTACGATTATGCCCATAGGCGGACTCACTCCCGATAAATACTATTGGATTCAACTCGACGGGTCGTTTGGCGGAGTTACAGGCGATGCCTACATCCTTGTAAGCAGCGCCAATGTAACAGCGGTGGGCGAGGCGCAGCAAAACAAGCAGCCTTTTGTGGTAAATCCGGTTAAAGACGGCATACTCAGCATCGGCAATGCGCAGAAAATAAAACAACTGAGCATTTTCGATCTTGCCGGACAACCGGTTAAAGAATTATCTTTTGCAAACAATACGGCTGAAAACACGCTTCGCATCGACCTTTCGGAACTTGCCAAAGGCAGTTACATAATAAAGATGCAAAACGGAAACGCTGTGCTTGGAACAAAAATCTTTGTTTGGTAGGAAAATACTGTGCGAAAAAACTACGAGATGAATACATTTCTTCGCCAGGTAGCCGGCGATTTATTGTTACGCTACGGCAATAATCTGTCCGATGTTACGGTGGTATTTCCAAACCGTCGTGCCCGTTTGTTTTTCAACGAATATTTGTGCGCCGCCTCCGAAGTTCCCGTGTGGGCGCCCCGTTATGCTTCGATAGACGAATTGTTTAGCCGGGCTTCCGGCTTGCAACTTGCCGACCCGTTTAAGTTGCTTGTCGAGTTGTACAACACCTATACTGCGGTATATAACCGTACACATCCGACTGTTGCTGCCGAAACTTTCGACGAATTTTATTTCTTCGGGGAAATACTGTTGAACGATTTCAACGATGTGGATAAGAATCTGGTAAACGATATGGCATTGTTTTCCAATTTAGCAGAATTAGACAAACTCAAAGACCATTTCGAGCACTTGGAATCTGCGCAATGGGAACTTATACAGCGTTTTTTCAAAGACATCAATACCAACCGCACTCAGCTCAAAGAAGCTTTTTTATCCATTTGGAATATATTGGGAATGGTTTACAGTGAGTTTCGACAAAAACTTTTTTCCGAAAATATTGCCTACGAAGGCATGCTCTACCGCACGGTGGTAGAAGAAATACAACGCGAAGGCACAGCGCGATTCTCACAAGAAAAATACATCTTCGTTGGGTTCAATGTATTGACCGAATGCGAAAAAGCCTTGTTCCGCATGTTGAAAGCCGACGGGAAAGCCCTTTTTTATTGGGATTTCGACGATTATTACATGAGCGAAACGCAGGAAGCAGGCAGATTTATGCGCGATAACCTGCGTTGTTTCGGCAACGATTTGCCTGCGACGGAGGTAGGAACTTCCAATTTTCTTTCGTCGAAAAAATCATTGACAATAGTAGAAAGTTCGTCCGAAACAGCACAGTCGGGATACCTTCCCCTGTGGCTCAACGAAGTGGATTACGAGGAACGCGATGCCGTGCCCGATACCGCCATTGTGCTTTGCAATGAGCAAAACCTGCAAGCCGTGATGCACGCCCTGCCTGCCAAAACGGCTCACGGCAATTCGATTACGGCAAACATCACCATGGGCTTTCCGCTTGTGCAAACACCTGTATACAGCTTGATTACCGCTTTGGCAGATTTGCAATTACGAGGCACCGATGCAACAAACCGACGATTCCGATACAATTTTGTATTGCCTGTATTGCACCATCCGTATGTTCGGTTGCTTTCGTCTGAGGCATCGAAGGTACAGGAAGAAATCACAAAGAGTAATAATTTTTTCCCCACGGCAGACGAATTACGCCTACCGCAAGTTTTCTGCCCCTGCAAAAGTGTGGAAGATTTATCGGCATATTTGGTTGATATGGTGCGCAAAGTGGCGCAGCGATACGGAGAGCAGGATACTGAAAAAGATAGTTTTAGCCAGCTTTACGAAGAAAGCCTTTTCCGCGCCTTCCAAACCTTAAATCGCTTAAACGACCTCATAGCGAAAGGTGATTTGCAACTCAAAGAAGCCACTTATGTGAGCTTATTAAAACGCCTGTTGGGTGGAATATCGATTCCTTTTCACGGCGAACCGGCGCGCGGCTTGCAACTCATGGGCGTACTCGAAACGCGAAATATGGATTTCCGAAATGTGCTTCTAATGAGTGTAAACGAAGGCGTAATGCCCAAGTCGGACAATGAATCGTCGTTTATTCCCCATTTTATCCGCAAGGCATTTGGCATGAGTACTGTTGAGCATCAGGATTCGCTTTACGCTTACCATTTTTATCGCTTGCTGCAACGGGCTGAAAATGTTGTGCTTATTTATAACTCGGCAAACGCTCAAACGGGTAAAATGGAGAAAAGCCGTTACTTGTTGCAATTGCTCACCGAAAGTGGCTTGCCCATACGGCGCGTAAACCTGCAAACCGAAATGCATCCGCATCGGGCACAGCCTTTACGGGTAGAAAAAACCGACGGATTGCTCGATAAGATGCGTCGGCAATACGATTTCTCACTTAATGCGGACGCGCAAAGCCTTTCGCCTTCGGCTTTGAACAACTATATGGACTGTTCGCTGCGGTTTTATCTTCATCATATCGAAAAAATAAAACCGCCTAAGGAATTAAGCGACGAGCTGGATAATTCGGTGCTCGGACGAGTGTTTCATAAGGCGGTGGAACTTATTTATCGTGAAATAGGCAGAGTGGAGCAGGAACAGGGTAAGGCTTTCCCTGCGTTTGTGGTGAGTAGTGAAATGATAGAAGGTTTTTTGAAAATCTCCGCGCGGATTGAACGGGCGATTGAACGGGCGTTCGACGAAGAGTTTTTCGGCAATCGAGCGGTACCCCGCAGTCGTTATAACGGCGAGCAATTAGTATATTTCGGTGTGGTAAAACAATTTGTACGCCGCTTGCTTGAAATTGATAAAACCTATGCGCCGTTCACTATTGAGGCGTTGGAACAACCGGTAGAACAAGATATTGCAATAAACGGCATGCAGCTCCGCGTGGGTGGTATTGTGGACAGGATAGACAGCAAAGCCGGCGTATTGCGCGTGGTAGACTACAAAACGGGCGGTTATCCGAAAGAGGTGAGCGAAATGGACAAACTTTTTGAGTCCGGCAAAGACCGCGCAAACTACATTTTTCAGGCGTTTTTGTATTCGTCTATTTTGGTAAAAAAACAAACGCAAGCCGTACAGCCTGCGCTCGTTTATATACAGAAAGCTACCGACACTGCCGATTATTCGCCTGCGATAACTTGGGCAAAAGAACCGATACAGGATTTCCGCGAGTTGGCAGAGGAGTTTGAAACTGCCCTGCACAAAAAGCTTGCCGAAGTCTTCAACCCTTCCATAGCTTTTACTCAAACCGAAAATACGAAAGTTTGCGAGTATTGCGACTTCCGTGAAATGTGCGGGAGATAAATGCGTTTACTGAACCGCTTTCGGTTTTCGCCCGAAGCAATGTTCCTCGATAAGAGCTTTCAACTCTTCTTTCGATTTTTTACCTACGGAAAGAAAATAAGGCGTTTTATTGTCGCGGATAAATACCAACGCGGGTATATTGGTAATTTTGAACGCATCGGTAATGTCGGGTTCCTTATCTACATCGATGCCGTAAATGGTAATTTGGTCGCCGTATTCGGCTTGCAGTTCGAGCAGCAGCGGATGAATTTCCTTACAGGGTTTACACCACACGGCGTTGAAGTCGATAACAATGGCTTTCGATCCGCCCAGATAGTTGAATTTCTTACTTTTTTTGAAATCCCATACTTCGGCTGTAAATTTTTTCTTGTTAAGCGCGGGCAATTTCGTTGTTTGTGCTGTGGCTCCAATTCCAATCATCGAAATGAGTAAGAGCAATGACGCGATTTTTTTCATGTTTATTTTTCCTGATTAAATTTCGTTTTCGTATAAAATTATTTTCTTTTTCGAGGTTTCGACAATGCGTTCCAAATTACGCACATCGCTCACGATAACAGACAGATTATAACTCTCGGAAATTGCCTTGCGCTCTGCCGCACTGAGGGTGTAGCTGCGTTTGCCTTTTGCACCTGTGAGTGTAACCAAAATTGCCTTGTCGGCGTTTTGCTGTACAAAAGCGGCAATCTCTTTGTTCGAATCGCCTTTATAAATCACGGTTTCGATGGTGCTTCCGTTATCAACAAACGAATGGCTGTAGCCCATATCCGGTGTAACCTTGTCGGTTTCGGCAAAAAGGCTGCCTACCGAAAAACGCGCCTGATAATGCCCGATTGCTCCACCGTAAAGCACGCTTGTGAGGAGAAAATTCCCATTTTCGTCCACCAGCGGTTTGATGTATGTGCTGCCCGCTTTCACTTCCGTACGCAGAGCTTTGTATACATAATTGCCTAGGTCTTCGTAGCTTTCGTTTTTTTCAAACACGAAATTCCGTGCCGCCGAATCGAGCGAAGGCTGCTTTACGCGCAGCAAACTGTCGGCATACACAAGGTTGCGTTTGAGTTCTATCAATTGAATTTTGATAAAAAGCGAATCGGCTCTACGGCGCACTGCTACCTGTTTTGGGTAAAGGCTTTTTATTGTGTCGAGTTCAAATTTGGCAGCGTTGAGCTTATTGTCGGCAAAATACTGTTCGGCAGCAAGAAAATGAGCCTGCGCCAATTCCGCTTCGGTAGCCGGCTTTTTGCCACATGCCGCAAATACCAAGGCAACAACAAGGATGGTGAAGATTCTGATTTGCATGTTATTCGGAATAAAAGTTATTCGTAGGCACCCATGCGGAGCATATTTATTTCGCGCTCGGTGAGGAAACGCCAGCGACCTCTTGTGAGATTTTTCTTGGTTAATCCGGCAAAGAATACGCGGTCGAGCCGGATAACTTTGTAGCCTAAATGTTCGAAAATACGGCGTACAATGCGGTTGCGTCCCGAGTGAATTTCGATGCCCACTTGTTTCAGGTCATCGTCTTTTACATAATGCACCTCATCTGCAGCAATGGAGCCGTCTTCCAAATCGATACCGGTAGCAATTTTTTGCATATCTTCCTGCGTAACGGGCTTATCGAGCGATACATGATATATTTTCTTCTTGTTGTGCTTTGGATGTGTAAGGCGTACCGCCAAGTCGCCATCGTTGGTAAGCAGGAGTACTCCGGTGGTATTCCGGTCGAGTCGCCCCACGGGATAAATGCGTTCCGTACAGGCATTTCTAACCAAATCCATCACGGTGAGACGGGCTTTGGGGTCGTCGGTGGTGGTAACACAGTCTTTGGGTTTATTGAGCAGCAAATATACTTTGCGCTCGGAACGCACAGGCTGGTCGTGAAACATTACCTTGTCGGTAGCAGGAATAATTTTATGTCCCAATTCGGTTATTATTTCGCCATTTACCGTTACTACACCGGCTTGAATGTATTCGTCGGCTTCGCGGCGCGAACACAATCCTGCATTGGCAATAAAGCGGTTGAGACGCATCGGTTTGGTTGGGTCGATATTGTTTTTGCCGTATTCCAATTGTTTCTTTTGGCTGTACTTGGCATTTGGATTATAGCCTTCGGAGTCTTTGCGCGGACGCATTTTGCGTTCATCGTTGAAACGAGTTTCGGAATATGATTTAAGTTGCTCGTTCTTATCGAATCGTTGAATAGGCTTTCGTTCGTAGCGTTTTTCTTCGTTGGCGGGCAAATCGTTTTTCTTTACAAGGCGCGGGCGAAACTCGCGGTTATCGTCGCCCGAACGATAGTTGTCGGTTGAACGGCGGTTATTATCGAAGCGGCGTTTGGAGAAGCCGTCTTCATTACGATTGTATTTATTGTCGTTATTATTGCGTTTTTGATAACCGCCTTCGCTGTTGCTGTCCTTGCTGTTGCGTTTTTGATAACTTCCTTCGCTGCGGTTGCGGTTATAGTTGCCGCCTTCGCTATCGGAAAAGTTTTTTTTAAACTTGTTGTCGCTACGAAAGTTGGAGTAACTTTTGCCGCTGTTGCCGGCACCCGTACCCCTCCCGGGTTTAGAGTGCCTGTCATTGTTTTTAAATGCCATGTTGTGTGTGTTTATGGTAAGAATTTGAAGCTGCAAAGGTGCGTAAAAAAAACCAGATGAACAAGTCGCGTATAGAATCGCATCAATAGCCGAAATTTACCTTTTTTGAGAATGTTCCGATTCTTACAATATGAATGCCTCGCAATGTCGAGATATTTACCGGACTTTGGGCATTGCTTAGCATGTTTTGTCCCACAAGGTTGTAAATGGATATGGTTTTACCATTTAAATTATCGACCCACAGTTGTCCGTTGGCAACAAACAGGTTGCAGGTAGAAGTAGTTTCGTTTGCAGCAGAAACAGTCTGGGTGTTTTTGAACCGGAATATCGGTTCTTCTTTTCCTTCGCTGGCGGTGTAGAAATCAATTCCATTGTTTGCCCAGGCTACGGCTTCGCCCTGTTCTTCTTCGCGGTAGGCAGCAATATGCTGCGGTGTCCGGCTGAATGTTGTCGATAGGCTTTCGGAGCCTTGGCGTTCCCAGCTTAGAATATGGAATTTGTTTTTTATCAATATTTTTGAGCCGTCAGCCGAAATATCGCCTGCCGTTAAGTAAAGGAAATCGTTCGGGTCTTTTTCGGAGCCTTTGGGCATATCTGCCAAATTACCTAAATCGCATACCCATTGCATGGTGGTGGTATAGGAACCTGACTTCCAATCTGTCATATACAATGCGTTGATTTTTTTTTCGTGTTTGGTTGCGATGTATATTTTTTGGTCGATAGGGTCGAACATTAGTGTTTCTGCATTATGGCTTTTTCCATCTTTGCAATCGTCGATGTTGTGTGTGCCGTCGTAAGTATAGGTAATTACATCGATATTGTTTTTCTTAATGGAAATGTTTGTGCCGGTAATTTCGGGTTCTTCTATCCGGTAGATATAGTAGGTTTGTTTTCCTTTGCTTTTTCCGTCTTTTACATCATTATCGCCAATGCAGCCTATCAGAATATAGTTTTTATCGTCGATACTTGCCATGCAAATGTCTTCCCAGTCGTCGTTTTTTGTCGGGAATTCGAGCGTTACGGTTTGTTTGATGCTTCCGTCGGGATTTAAAGCATAGATTTTCGGGTCGCCCTGGTCAACATGTACCCAAAAATAGCCTTCGGTACTGCGGCTACAGGCAATGCCCGAAATTTCTTCGAGCGATTTGTCGGCTTTGCAGATTTCACTGCGCGTAAAATCTTTATTTTCATTGATTGTCTGTCCGTTGAATGTAAATGCCCACGCCTGTAAACTGCCAAGCGTAATAGTAATAAGGCTTAAGAGTAGGTGTTTCTTCATAGTATGTGTTGATTATGTTTAAAAAATGCCTCAAAAATACAGAGTAAAAAACAGTTGTGCAAAGAAAAATAGATAATTTCGCATGGTTAAATGAAAATCGTTAGTGCTTGGCTTTTATTATGTTCATGATTTTATTGCTTGATTACATAAACAGTTCCTTTTCCTTGTCCTATGGTTGTTATCATTTGTTCTGCTTTCAGGTATTGTAGGTCTTTTTTTAATGTGTTTGGCGAAATATCGGGAAAAGCAAGGGATAAATCGGAAATTTTAACGGTTTTTTGTTGAAGGATAAATTCTTTGAGCATTTTTTGCCTTTCGTTTAGGTAACCGCCTTTTTGTTTGAAAACATCATATTTTTTATCCAATTGTTCAGTCAGTGTTTTCAAACTTTCCAAGAAGAAAAGCAGCCATTTATCAATGATGTCTTCTCCCGTTTTTCGTTTGCGTTGTGCGGTCATTAGTGCATCATAGTATGCTTTTTTGTGTGTTTCAATATGGTGTTCAAATGAAATATAGTGCATAAATTCATAGCCTTGTTTCAAAAGAAAGAGCGTTGTCAGCAATCGGCTTAATCTGCCGTTTCCGTCTTGGAATGGGTGAATGCTCAAAAATTCGTAGATAAAAACAGCTAATACAATGAGTGGGTGAATGGTTTTTTCGTTCCATTGACTGTTTGTCCATTGGATTAATTGATACATTTCGCCTTCTACTAAGGCGGGTTCGGTGGTGTCGAAAATGGTTTTTTGCTTGCCTGTGGGATAAGTTGCTACCACTTTGTTGGACAGATTTTTATAACTGCCACGGTGCCGCTCGTCTTTATGGCTGTGTTGTAGTAAAAGTTGGTGCAGTTGCTTGATATAACTTTCGGATAGTTTTATGTCGGAAAAGTTATCAAAAACGAGTTCCAAAACTTCGTAATAGCCTATTACTTCTTGTTCATCGCGGGTTTTGAATGTGGCGATTTTTACATCTTTCAGCAATTGTTGTACTTCTTCGTCAGTCATGGTTGCTCCTTCAATACGAGTAGATGAGCCAATGCTTTCGATTGTGGCGACTTTTCGTAATTCTTTTAAATAACGGTTTTCTTTTTTTTCAACCGTATTCCATTTGCCTCGATACTCGTCAATTGTAGCAATAAGCTGCATTACACGCTGATTTGTGTGAAAATCAAAGCTCAATTTTTGAATATAATTATCCATATTGTATCTGTATTTTATCCGTATTGGTCAGATTGCAAAGATATAAAATATCCATATTGTATCCGTATTTTACCTGAAAGTTTTAAAAATTCATTCTCACAATTTAACCCTATCCAATAATCTTCTGCCAAGCTTCACACAGTTTCTCGAACGAAAACCCTGCATTGGCAGGACTTGTACTTGGCAGGGCAAGGTAGCGGATGCCGGAGTTTCGATTGAAATTTTTGTCGAACAGCACCTGTGCTTTTTTCCCGTTAAAAGCAACGGTATGTATTTGGGGGAATGATTGTAACAACCGGTCAATATCGTTCACCGTTTCGTCGGTCATGTTGGAATCGAGGCTGCCTTCGCGGCGGGCGGTTTTAGCCAAATCCCACAGCCCGATGCGGTGTTTTTGCAGCATGCGTTTTTTCTCGTCGTAGCATGAAGGAGCAGATTCACGGGTAACGGCAGCAATCGTTTTCCAAAAGCGGTTTTGCGGGTAGGCGTAATACTCTTGCGCAGCCAGCGAAGCCTCGCCGGGCAGCGAGCCGAGAATAAGAATGTTGGTATCGGTATAAACGAGCGGCGGAAACGATGCTTTCAGGGCAGTCATAGAATCTTTTGTTAAGCCTTTTTGTTACAAGAGTTTTTTAAGTCGCACAGGTCGCAGCTTTCACATTCGGAACAGGAATCAGTATTCTTCCTACGCAAATAACGAGTAATGGCATAGCCCGAACAAAGTACAGCTATTGCTAAAATGATATAGACGATAATCAGTTGCATTTTATTAGCGTTATAGAAGATGTCTTTTTTCTAAATTATACTGACTATTTGATACACTGCAAAGGAAATAATCCAAGCCAACACCGTAGTGTATCCCATTGTGAACACTGCCCAGCGCCAGCCCACTTCTTTTCGGATAGCGGCAATTACCGCCACGCAGGGAAAGTATATCAAAATAAACAGCATAAAACAGTATGCCACCAGCGGCGAAAATGTTTTATCGTGTTGCAGCGTTTCTTTGAGCGACGAACTGTCGTCTGCCTGATAGAGAATGCTCATTGTGCTTACCACAATTTCCTTCGCACTTAAACCTGTGATGATGCTTACGCCCATTTTCCAGTCGAAACCCAACGGGGCAATAACCGGTTCGATGGCATGTCCGAGTTGTCCGATGTACGATTGCTCCTGCTGTTCGGCTGTGTGCGCCGTGTTGTGCTGCGGAAAATATCCCAAGCCCCAAATCAAAATAGAAGCAAGCAGAATAACCGTGCTCATTTTTTTAAGATACTGCTGCCCCTTGTGCCATGTGTGGCGCGAGGTATTGCGCAGCGTAGGTATGCGGTAGGGCGGAAGTTCCATTACAAAAGGAACATCTTTTTTGGCAAAAAACAGTTTTTTAAACAGCGATGCCGCCAATATTGCCACGATTATCCCTGCGAGATAAATCGACAGCAACACCAAAGCCTGATTGTTGGGGAAAAATGCCGACACCATCAGCACATACACCGGCAGCCGCGCCGAGCACGACATAAAGGGTATGATAAGCATGGTTAGAATCCTGTCTTTGCGGTTTTCGAGCGTACGGGTTGCCATTACGGCGGGCACATTGCAGCCGAAGCCCATCACGAGCGGGATAAACGACTTGCCGTGCAGTCCGATTTTGTGCATCAGCTTGTCCATCATAAACGCTGCGCGCGCCATGTAGCCCGTGTCTTCCATCAGCGAGATAAAGAAAAACAGGATTAAAATATTGGGCAAAAAGACAATAACCCCGCCTACGCCGGCAATTACGCCATCGACAATTAAATCTTTCAACGCACCGTCTGCCATTGCGCCCGAAATCCAGTTGCCAAGCGCACTCACGCCGCTTTCAATCCATTCCATAGGATAGCTTCCAAGCGTGAAGGTTGCCTGAAACATCAGCCACAAAAAGCCTACAAAAATGGGGAAACCCCAAAAACGGTGTGTAAGAATATCATCTATTTCGCGCAATTTACGCTTGTTTTCCACTTGCGGTTCGCGGCGGGTTTCTTTGAGCGCGCCGTCGATAAAACCGTATTTTGCATCGGCAATAATGGTTTCCGAGCGTTCGCCGTATTCCTTTTCAAGCTTGGCAATCTCGCTTGCAGCAATCTGTTTTATCTGTTCAAAATTTTTGCATTTCTTGAGCGATTGCAAAGTAGTTTTATCTGTTTCGAGTAATTTGATAGCAATGTAGCGCGACGAATACTTGTCGGTTACAGCAGGGTTTTTCCAAATCTCGTCTTGCAGTACAGTTATCGACGATTCAATCATTTCGCCGTAGTTGATATGAATATGGCGCACAATCGGGTCGCGGTCTTCATACACATCAATCAGCTTCGCAAACAATTCGTCGATACCCTTTCCGCGCGAGGCAACGGTAGGAATAATCGGTATCCCCATCATTTCGCCCAACGCCCTGTAGTCGAGTTGCGTACCTTTATGCATCAGTTCGTCGTACATATTCAAGGCAATCACCACTTTAATATCCATGTCGATAAGCTGCGTGGTAAGAAAAAGGTTGCGTTCGAGGTTCGAAGCATCGACCACATTAACCACAATGTCGGGCATTTTTTCCATAATATGGCGGCGCACATACAGTTCTTCGAGCGAATATTCGGTAATGGAATAAGTACCCGGCAAGTCGGAAATACGAAATGTATAACCGTTTTTCGTCAAACTCGCCTCCTTGGCATCAACAGTTACCCCGCCGTAGTTACCCACCCGTTCGTGAGCCCCCGAAGCGTAGTTAAACAGCGTGGTTTTACCACTGTTCGGGTTACCCACAAGGGCGATATTGATAATCCCTCCCCCCTCCGAAAGAGAGTGCTTTAAGTCACCCTTCGGGGGAGTTGGGGAGCTTTGATTTTTATTATCAGACGGTTGGTGGGTAAGCTGCCGTGTACCATTCTCCCCTTCTTTGGAACGGCTGGGAGGAGCTGTATCGACCTCTACAAGTTCAGCCTCGCTTCGGCGCAACGACAGTTTGTAGCCCATAATTTCGTATTCGACAGGGTCTTGCAGCGGCGCGTTTTTTATCACCGTAACTTTTTTACCCTTTATAAAGCCCATTTCGGTAATACGCTTGCGAAACGCTCCGTGCCCGAGCACCTTCACGATAACGGCGGTGTCGCCTGTTTTCAGGTCGGAAAGAAATATAGTCATGTTATGTTAACTTTTTTTTCGAACGACAAAGGTAAGGGCTTTAAATAACATTTACTATCCCCATTATTGGGTAAAAGTGTATTTTTTTTAAAGAAAAGAAATCCGTATACCCTTGTAAGTTTATTTTTTCGGAATAATTCTCTTTAAACGCACCGTCATAGCGAGGAACAAAACAATCCATTCCCGTACCGAGATTGCTTCATCGTAGCTCCTCGCAATGACACACTGCACCCCGGTTCCCGTAATAGCGAAAAACGAAGCAACCATTCTCGTCATTACTCCCGTTGGTCGTGATTGCTAATTGCAGGCTTGACCCGCAATCGCCAAACAACAATCGATTACCTAATAAAGCAATACCGCATCAATCGCGTCAAGCCAACAGCATTATTTCTTATCCATCCCGTCCCTCTCAAACTTCACAAATTGGAGATTCCTCTTCATCTGTGGGTCAGCGCGGAAACACAGTTTAGCAGCCCGCACACGATGTGGAGTACATTCCTCGGGCGAATCGTAGCCGTCGCTCGTAGCAGAAAGGCGAAACACCCCCAAATCGTCGAGCTTTACACTGTAACCCCGGTGCAGATAAGCCTCCATCACCTCCACCAAACCGATAAGCGTGGCACGGATATCGCCCGGCGTAAGCGAACTGCGCGCCGCAATCATCTCTGCAATCTCGCGCGTACCAATCAACCCCGACCATACCGACTCGGCATGAAACAGCTCCTTGCTGTTAATCCCGTTGCGCTTCTGTTTTACACGATACTTCATAATTAAAAAAGAATTATAAAACAATGAATATTAAATTCAATAACCATAAAATGTTGCAAATCTACGCAAATATTTTCAATAAAGTATATACTATAAATGATTATAGTATATACTTTACGACGATATAGTATATACTATAATTTGCTAAAGCATATACTATACGATAATATAGTATATACTATACTAAGTTTTAGTATATACTTCAGTAGAAATATATAAGCAAGAAAATAAAAATAGATGCTGTGATAAATAAAAATCAGACAGGGGGAAATAAATAGTTGTAGAAACTGTAGGGACGGGGCATATTTGCCGGTATCTTTTATATAACCCCTCGCCCCTTCGGGGTACTCGCTAATAGATATTAACCCCTCCGCTTCGCTCGTCCCCTTTAAAAAAGGGGACAATGTTGCTCAAGCATTGTGTTTGTACAATAAAGACTGTTTGTGCATAACTCTCCCCTTGTTTCAAGGGGAGTGCCCGAAGGGCGAGGGGTTAAAATAAGGGGGAGAACTGTTGTACAGACATCGTGCTTGTACAATAAAGACTGTTTGTGCATAATTCTCCCCTTGTTTCAAGGGGAGTGCCCCAACGGGGGGAGGGGTTAAAAAAATAAAGACGAGGCGTCCGCCCTATCCCTACAAAAAAATATTTTTATCCCCATAAAAGAAGAAATATTTCAAAAATAATACTACTTTTGCCCCCGAACGATACTATACAATTCTTGGGCGAAAAAATCACATTTTCTTAACAAGATAAAAGGCAATGCCCATTATGGTGGCAGGAAGGAAACAACCTGCGACTAAACGCCCAGCGTATAGTGTCGTTCACACCTACGATGGGCGTTGCTGTTTTATTATAATTCTTATAAAAATGAACGACACAAAGAATGAAAACAGTTTGAGCGCAGATAATCGCGCTCAAACAACGCCCACCGGAGCGGAATCCGGCGAACGGTTAAATGCAACGGACGCTATTAGCCTGTTTCCGTACGAGGACATCAAACTCGCACTATTTTCTTGCGGGGTAGACGGGAAAAGTCCTTTATATCACTTTCTCGGACTGTATGAAGTGGCTAAAAACTACATCGGCTATCATGAGGGGATAGACGAATG
>JAISVR010000036.1 GCA_031271465.1 Prevotellaceae bacterium
CAATCCATGCTTGTACTAAGATTGCTTCGTACCTCGCAATGACGCGCTTCGTCGTTTCTCCTCGCAACCAGCAGTCAGCGACCAACGGGAGCTAATGACGAAGCAAGCCTCAAAGAGATAATTCCGAACCGGGTTGGCTTATGCTGATTTTAGCTTCGCTGATTTTCAATTCAGTTTTCTATTCTCAACTTTCAGTTATTTTAACTGCTGCGCAAAAAACTCTGCAATGCGGATATACAAATGCTGCCGGGTATTTCCACCCTGCAAGTTGTGGTTACGGTTGGAGTAAATCTGCATATCAAACTGTTTGCCGGCTTGCACCAGGCGGTCGGCATATTGCAGGGTATTTTGCAGATGCACATTATCGTCTGCCGTACCGTGCACAAGCAGCAACCTGCCTTCGAGCTTTTCTGCCAAAGCCATAGGCGAAGAACGGTCGTAGCCCGTAAGGTTTTCCTGCGGGCGACGCATATAGCGTTCGGTATAAGCCGTGTCGTAAAACTTGAAATCGGTAACCGGAGCCACCGCAACACCTGCCGCAAACACCCGCTCGCCCGTACTCATTGCCATCAGCGTGGTGAAAGCACCATAGCTCCAACCCCAAATGCCTATTTTATTTTTGTCGATAAACGACATTTCGCCAAGCTGCTTGGCAGCGGCTATCTGATCGGCGGCTTCCTGCTCGCCAAGATGCTGGTAGGTCGATTTACGGAACTCTGCACCACGCGCTCCCGTGCCTCGTCCGTCTACGCAAAGCACCACAAATCCCTGCGCCGCCAAATACTGTTCAAAGCCTATATGGTAACGATTGAGCACTTCCTGCGAATCGGGTCCGCTGTATTGGTAGAGCACCGCAGCGTATTTCGTTGCCGGATTAAAACCGGCAGGCTTCAATATCCATGCGTTCAGGTCGTTACCATCGGCAGCTTTCAGGGTAATAAATTCTTTTTTCGGCAACGAGGCTGCCTTCTCTCCTGCCCCTTGCGTGCTTTCCAATTCCCTCACTTTCTTACCCGACGCGCTGCAAATGCTGTATTGAACAGGCTGGGCTGCCGTGCTGTGCTTTTTCACAAAATAAGTATACGAACTGTTAAACTTCGCATCGGTAGTACCGGCATCGTTGCTCACGGTAGAGATTTTCCCCTTCGTATCTACACTGTATATCTCGCGGGCAAGCGGCGTTTTTTGTGCTGCCTGAAAATAAAACAGTTTTTTAATGCTGTCGTAGCCATACACATCGGTAATATCCCAATTGCCCGCGGTGAGCTGTTTGTCTAAAATTCCGTTTATGGTGTAGAGGTACAGGTGGCGGTACCCGTCCTTTTCGCTCACGAATGAAAACTTGTTGTCATTGGTAAATGTAATATAGTCAATGTTGCTAAAGTCGATGTATGCCTTATCCTCGTCATTAAGCAACAAGGTGCTAAGCAACGATTTGGAGTTTACGGCATACATTTCGAGCCTGTCCTGATTACGGTTGAGCACAAAAGCGGCAAGGGTTTCGTTGTCGTTTGTCCATTTGATGCGCGGAATATAACAGTCGTCGCTGTTGGGCAACTGCACCTGCTGCATTTTTTTGTAATAAACATCAAAAATATTCAATATCGCTTTGGGGTTCACGGTACCCGTTTTGGGGTATTTCAGGGTTTTAACTGCGGGGTATAAATCCGTATCCGTGTGAAAAGGATAAGGTCCATACACAGGGAAACGATACTTTCCTACCTCAGTTTCGTCGAAGCTCACAAAGGCTATCAGTTTACTGTCGGGCGACCACTGTATAAGGCGCGTAACAGTAAATTCTTCCTCGTAGAGCCAATCCGTAACGCCGTGCACAAGGTCAGCGCTGCCGTTTTGCGTTACAGCAGATTCTGTATTATAGTCCAATTTTTTCAAGTAAAGATTTTTTCCTCGATAAAACACGATGTTCCGTCCGTTGGGCGAAAACACAGGGTCGCGCTGCTTGCCCACACTGTCCGAAAGAGCTTCGAGGCGGTTGCGTTCAGGGTCGAAGATGTAATAATCGGCAAGAAACGAATGGCGATACAGCTTTTTGGCATTGCAATACACAAGCATCAGCTTTTCCGTCGGACTGAAAAAATAGCCGTCGATTCGGCTTACTTTCTCGCCGCGCGTTTTATCGGCATCGAAAAGCACTTTTTCTACCTTGCCTGTCTTGTAACTGCACTGACTGATGGTTTTTCCATCGGCAGAGAGGCGGGTGTAAAATTCGCCGTCGAGCATCGAACGCGGATTTTCCTGCGCTTTTACGGTAAAATTTCCACTAACAATATCACGCAGCAAATCAGCCGAATCGTCTTTTGCCCACACGCTCGAAACACTTATACTCAGCAGTATGCTTGCTGTCAATATCCGTAAATTGAAGTTCATAATAATGAAAGGTTTTTTTTGAGTTCTAAATGTCGGCAAAAGTAACACATTTTAAATAATAAGGGAAATGCTTATCCGTAAAAATACTTTTAAATTGAAACGGGATTATTTTTAGGCGTGTAAAAAGGATTCGTCATGCCGTGCTTGACGCGGTATCGCATATAAAGCGATTTTATTTTGCGATTGCGGGTCAAGCCCGCAATGACGAACAACCCTAAAAAAGAATGATTCCGATATGTTTGCTATCTTTTTACTTATTTACTTAACATTTTTCTATTGATAACCTCGTAAAGCGTAGCGCAATGCAGGATTATTCAAGCGCAAAGATTATCTGCCAGCATATCTTTTATGGTTTTCCCCGTGAGCGGGTCGATAAATTGCGGAGCAATTTCGCACAGCGGCTCGAGTACAAAGCGACGGCGGGCAATGTGCGGATGAGGCAATTGCAACTGTCCGGTGTTCAACACGCAATTCCCATAGTAGAGAATATCAATATCGAGCACGCGGTCTTGATATCCGGCAGTAGTCCTGGCAGTTCGTCCGGCAGCTTTTTCGATAGCTTTGCAGGCTTCGAGCAACTGCTCGGGCAATAAATCGCTGTGCACACATACGGCAGCGTTGAGAAAACTGTTTTTCGAACAATATCCCCACGGCTCCGACTCGTAGAAACTCGAAGCACGGGCTATTTTTCCGATATGTTGCTCAATTTCATTGATGGCAAAACGGAGATTCTGCTCCTTGTTGCCCAAATTACTGCCTAAACCTAACAAAACAATCATCGGTAAACGAAAATTTAGTAAACAAGTAGTAAGAAAACGAGTAAACGAGAAGGCTATGCCGTATTCTCGTTTACTCGTCCACTTGTTTACTTCGGTTATCAGTTCGACGATTTCAACATACGAATTGCGTCCATCGAGCGTTGGTCTTCGGGGCGCACGGTTAAAATCTTTTCAAAATATTCGATTGACATATTCTTGTTCGAGCTACGGGTTTCCGAGCCATGAACAGCGCGGTCGTACTGAAAATAGTAGTACGATGCCAAGTATTGATAACATTCAATGATGTAGTTTTCTTCAGGTTTAGCACTGCTCAACAACAATGTAAGAGCTGCCTCGTAAGCTTTTTTCGCTTCTTCGGTTTTTGCTTCGGGATCGACGGCGGTAGCTGCACGACCTTTCCACAAGTATCCGAGCGTATAGCGTGGCGACAATTCATTTACCACAGCAAAGCAACTGTCGGCAGAAGCATATTTCACAAGCGAAAGAGCTTTTTGCTCCTCGTTGCCTCCAGCCAAATCGGTGGCGTAGTAATAATATTCGCGACCAATGGTGTAAGCCGAAGAAGATTTATCCTGCGTAGGATTCTGTTGCAAGCGGGTATAAATTGCGATAGATTTTTCGTAATCCTTGCGTTTGGCGTACAAGTTGGCAGCTTCCTCCATATCTGCCACGCGGGCAGAATCCAACTCGTAGGCTTTAATATAGTTTTCGGCAGCCTTCAGGGTATCGCCTGTTGCCAGCATCAGTTTACCATAGTAGTTATAGTCTAAGGCAATAATTTTTTCCGGCTTCTGTATTTCAAACAATTTTTTGATAGCTTCCAATCCTTCGGCATATTTACCTTCTTCGTAGGCACCATAGGCACGAACACGGTACAACACGGCGTTGTCGGGGTTTTGCGCCGAAATCTCGTCGATAATCCGGTTCGATTCTTCATAATCTTTGTTGAAGAATAATATCAACGCATATTTTTCTTTCTCTTCGGCAGTACCCTGCACACGGTTTAAGTAAGTTGTATAAGCTTCTTTTGCTTTGGCATATTGGGCGAAAGAATAATACATATCACCCATTTTTTTGTACACAATAATCGATTTCGGATTGGCAACAATAGCTGCTTTAAAGGCTTTTTCCGATTCTCTCAGGTTGTTGATTTTGCTGTACAGTTCTCCCAAACGGATTTGTGCTACGCCTTTATCTGCTTTATAATATTCGGCGTTGTTGTAATCGTTGATGGCATCGCCAAGTTTACGGGTTTTGAAGTTGTAATCGCCACGCACAAGGTATAAATAAGGCGATTTGTTGTTCGTTTCTTCTGCAATGGTGATATACGACTTAGCCAATTCCAAATCGGGCTTGCTTGCATTCATCGCAGCTTCGGCTACGGATAGCAACAACTTCATGTCTTTTTTTGCTCCTTTGCGTACTTTTTCAAAATTCTCGTCGGCACGGGCACGGTCACCGAGTTCGAGAGCCAACGCGCCCAAACCGCTGTTGTTATACAAATACTTTGGGTCTGTTTTCAACCCTTCGTTGAACGCATTTTCTGCCACGCTAAACTGTTTTTCGCGCAACGCCATTTCCCCTAAATAATAGTAAGCTTCCGCCGAAGGTTTTTGTTGATTTACTTGTGTCAGCACTTGTTTGGCAGCCTCATACTGCTCTTCGTTATAGAGGTTTCTTCCCTCTTCCAGGGTCTGCGCTTGCAAACCGGTTGCCAACAAAACTATTGGCAAAAGAAATTGTAACTTTTTCATCTTTACTTTGGTATTTTTTGTATTTGGTTTTTAATAATCTGCTCTCACATTAACTACCCTTGTTGGGGCTACGGCAGGCACAATGCCCGATTTCAAAATAATGCGTTGCCCCTTGTCGCTGCCCAAAAACGAGGTAAAGCCTGTGGGCACTCCGTTACGCGGGTCGGTAACAATGGCATACATCGTACGCGTAAACGGATACAAATCGTTGAAGATATATGCCTGAAAAGGTTGATAACTGTTTTCGTGGTCGGCGGTAGCGTAGCGGCTCAGCGATACCACGCGCACCTTGTCGATAAACGAAAGATGCGTGCTGTCGTTGCGGTCGCTTATCCACGATACGCCGATAAAACCGATGCTGCCTTTGTTTTTTTGTACATATTCAATCACATCGGTGTTGATTTCCAACGCGTTGATGTAAGAAGCGGAAGGTATATTTCCGTTGCAAAGAGAATCGATAGCATAACGCACGGTGCTTGAATTGCGGTTATCAAACACCACTTCAACTGCACCGCAACGCGAACGGGGGTTAATATCTTTCCACGAAGTAATTTTGCCCGCGAGTATTTGGCGAATTTGCTCTACGGTGAGCAGCGAATCGCTGTTTTCGCGATTAACAATCACCGCAATGGCATCTTTGGCAATAGCTACTTCGCGGGGATTGAGTTTTTTATCGATGTAAAATGCCTTTTGCTCCTCGGTAAGGCGGCGCGAAGAAATGATGAGCCGCACAGAATCGTTGTCCAATACTTCAAACAGTTTGTTTGCGGGCAAATAGAGCGGCTCAATGGTAGCTTCTCCGTAGATACCGTGAAATACCATTAATTCTGCGTCTATAATAGGACGAAATGTTTCGTCGACAGCAATCCGTGCGCGCCCCTGTGTGGGTGTTTCTACCGATTGCTTGCTGCCACGGTTACAGGCGCAAAACGAGCATATTGCCAACAAAAAGACAAGCAAAGATTTAGCTTTCATTTTCATTCTTTGAGCGTTTATATTCATTGTAATACCTCACAGCACGAAACGCACCGTAGCTCAAAATACATATTCCTCCCACATATTTCAGTGCGGCAGAGTGATTGCCCAACACATTATCCGTAACAAGAATATAAATTCCCATCGAAAAATAGCAGGCTACAACAAAGGCTTTGAAGTAATACATTTTTTTTCGTTTTACTTGGTTTATTGACTTTTAAGTAAAAAACAAAAGAAAGCAATGGAGGTATGCTTTTTTACCGCCATTGCCTCTCTATTATTTGCAAACTTTGCAAAAGATTAATTTTGCAGTTTAAATGTTATAGGCAAAGTAAAGCGCGAACGCACAGGTGCATCGCCGTGTCGTCCGGGATTCCATGGCGGCATGGCTTTTACCAGGCGAACAGCTTCCGCATCGAGTGCAGGATCAACGCCTTTCAGCACTTTAACCTCAGATACTCGTCCGTTTTTTTCTACTACAAAACCAACTATAACCTTTCCAAAAATACCGGCTTCACGAGCGGCAGCAGGGTACTCAATGTTTTTACCCAACCATTCGTACAAGGCTGCGGTACCACCCGGAAAACCTGCCGATTGTTGCGGCACATCATAGATTTTTTCAGGCTCCTCTGTTTGGGTAATTTGTTGTACCTCTTCTTTAGGTTTTTCTGCAGTTCGGTCGTCGGTACCTTCATTGAAATTCACGGTACCAATTGCCGTTGTGCTCTCCGTTAAATCTTTCTGTGTTGGCGGTTCCTCATCTTCAGGCACCTCATTATCGCGTGCAACCACAGGTGGAGTAAACCTCACCGTATTTTGCATTACCTCCTTAGGTGGTGGCGGAAGATCAATCTGTTCTTCTTTTGGCGGCTCTTTCTTGTCGAATGTAACATCCTCTATTACACGCACCTGCGTATCTGTTTTCTTTATATTTTTCATCACTTCCTTTACAAGGATAGGTGTTGAAATAGCAATAAGAAAGAGTATCGTAGAAATGATAAGAGCTCTCAAATGCCTGTCCGACGATTTTGTTCGCAGGGTAAATGCACCGAATTTTTTATTTCTGTCCTCAAAGACAATGTCGCACCATTCAACGGCGTTAATATCAATTTTTGACATATTCTATTTTCCTTTCAGTGTTTTACAAAGTTTTTGCCCCTTTAATCATTTCCAAATCTTCGGGTGTAATATCCACGATTGCATAGGTTCCAATGTTGCAAATAGCCATCTCGTCCAAAATATCAATAAGATCCTCGTAATTCGCATCGTCGGTAACTTTAATAATCACCACGGGCGAAGTTTTTTGTTTTTGGATTTCCGACTTTTTGCGATTGTAGGTCGTATCAGGCACACGGGTTTGTGGCTCAAGCTGTTCGCGGTCCAATTCGCGTACCTGTGTCATAATTTCGTAGTTGCGCTCAATAAGGAAACGACGAATTCCCTTTTCTCCACCCGAAAAATCGGCTTCGGTAACTTCGGGTTTCACTCCGTTTTCTTCCTTTCCTGTCCAGTAAAAAACTTTATTGTCCTTACCGAGCACAATGGTTATAGCTCTTGATTCTTTTACGAGATTCGGCTTATCCGTTTTTTCTTTCGATGGCATAGCCAACTCCATAGTTTGGGGCTTAATCATCGTAGTTGTGAGCATGAAAAAGGTGATGAGCAAGAAAGCCAAGTCTACCATCGGTGTTAAATCCACATGGGTAGACATTTTCTTCTGCTTGCCTTTGCCGCCTTTCTGTTTTCCTCCTGTTTCTATATCTGCCATAACTTAATATTTTACTTTTTCAGGATTTTCTTCCAAACTTGTAATCAGGTTGTACCTGTTTTCGTCGAGTTCCTGCAAAGAGGTCATTACTTGTTTAATAATCGGGTATCCGCAAGTTGCATCAGCTTTGATAGCGATACGCGCCTCGGGATTTGCATTGCGTGCAGCTACAACCCAAGCTTTAAGCTGGTTGTTGGTACTGTCGGCTGGTATTCCGAGAGTCCACTCTTTGCTGTCGCGCACCTCGGGCTTTTGCGCCAAATAGCTTTTCATGGCTTCAATAGGTACCCCGAAATTCGGCAACACGCTAAACTCTTTGAGTTCCCATGGCGAAAATTGCACATTATATTTTGCGCCCACCTCTTTCAGCATTTCTTCTCTTTTTGTTTGTCCGTCGAGCCCGAAAAACACTTTATTGTCATTCGATACGAGGATAAGCATTACATTCGTTTCAGGAATTTTAATTTCCGAAATAGACGAAGGTGTAGTTACCTGCACCACCTCTTTTTGGATAAAATTCGAGGTCAAAATGAAGAAGTTAAGCAAAAGGAAGCCCATGTCGCACATGGGAGCCATGTCCAACAATATACTTTTTCTTTTTATTTTTACCTTAGGCATAATAATATCTGTTTATAATTTAACAATTAATTTCGTTTTTCCGATTTTCTGAAAATCTGATTATCCGAAAATCTAAAACTGATATTATTTATGGTTTGCAGCGTAAGACTGTACGATACTGTAACCTGCTTCGTCAATGCTGTGGGTAAGTTTATCGATTTTAGTAGTAAACACATTGTACATAATTACAGCAACGGCTGCCGTACCGATACCGAGAGCGGTATTGATAAGAGCTTCCGAGATACCTGTTGCAAGAGCCGTAGAGTCGGGAGCACCGGCGCTACTCATTGCCGCAAACGCGCGAATCATACCGATTACCGTTCCCAACAAAGCCACCAGCGTAGATACAGAAGAAAGGGTTGCCAGGATAACCAAATTTTGTTCCAAGCTTGGCAATTCGAGCGCAGTCGATTCTTCTACTTCTTTTTGGATTGCTACCAATTTTTGGTCTTTGGTAAGTTCTTTTTCATGTTCCATTTGCTCGTATTTTTCGAGCGAAGAAAGCACTACATTTCCTACCGAACCTTTTTGTGCAAGACAAAGGTCTTTTGCTTCTTTGATGCTGTTTTTGTCCAACAACGATTTGATTTGCAACACAAAATTCACCGAGTTAATTTTACCCGATGCTTTGCCGATTGCGAAATAACGCTCGAAAGAGTATACAATTACAATGAGCAAAAATGCCATCAATATCGGCACGATAAATCCACCTTTGTAGATAACTCCGAAGAAATCGCCGGGTAACGGCATATTTTCGTTGCTACCGCCTTGGAAGTGGCTTCCATCACCGAAGATAAAGATGTACACACAAATGGCTACAACTAAGGAAACCGGAATAACTAATGCTGAAAAAATACTTTTAAAACTTGTTTTCATAAAATTAAAATTATTGATTAATTAAATATTTAGTATTCAAAAATTAAAAAGTTAGTATTCAAAAAAATCGGGCGTGAAGATAGAACCATTTTTTGGAACTCGCAATATTTTTTTATCAAAAACGCATATTTCTTATATTTATTATCCGAATCGTAATATTTTTTCAATTGTTTTTATTATTAATCGGAATTATCCCTTTTTTAGGTTTGTTCGTCATTAGTTTCCGTTGGTCGCTGACGGATAGTGTTTGCTTTTCAAGCCTAATATTGCCTAAAAGGCAAAAAGGAACTGCCGAAACAATTCCTTTTCCCATCTTAAAAACCAATAAAATTTTCTTTTTAAAATCTTTTTTCTTTGATGCGAGCTTTTTTACCGGTAAGTCCACGCAAATAATAAAGTTTTGCGCGACGCACTTTACCAACTTTATTCACTTCTATTTTTTCGATGAAAGGCGAATTGAGAGGAAAAATACGCTCTACACCCACATTGTCCGACATTTTACGCACCGTGAAGCGTTTTTGGTCGCCGCTTCCGGCAATTTTGATAACTACACCGCGGTACGACTGTACACGCTCTTTGTTACCTTCAATAATACGGTAAGCCACTGTTACTGTGTCTCCGCTTTTAAACGCAGGATGATTTTTTTCTACGACAAATGCCTGTTCTGCAACTTTAATTAAGTCCATTTCTATAAACTGAAAAATGTTTTTATTTATGTTTGAGCAACATACACAGACCTCACTTCATTCTGTCAGAGGTTACCCAAAACAGGGCGCAAAAGTAATTGTTTTTTTTATTCCTGCAAAAACTTGTGCTATTTTTTTACAAAAAATTCGCTGCATTCGAAAATTAATTACTTTTGCAAAAAACTTTTGGAATTATCCCTTTCAGATTTGTAAATAAGGATTCGTCATACCGCGCTTGACGCGGTATCGCACATAAAGCGATTAATCATTATTATGCGATTGCGGCTCAAGCCCGCAATGACGGACACGCCTAAAAAGGATAAGCCCGAAAACTTTTAACAACTGTATGCCTCTGCGAATCTTTATTTATTTCTTTTTGTTTTCGGCAATGTTTTTATCGTGTCGAGGGGGTAATTATGTTCCCGTGAAAATCGACAACAAACTCATTCCCCTTGCCTCCGACTGCTCTTCGGAGGCGGCAACACAAATGAACGATCTTATACAGCCTTATAAGGACAGCTTGGATAAGGTACTCGACCATGTGATTGGTTATGCGCCGCAAACTTTGATTGCCGGGCAGCCCGAAAGCTCGTTGTCGAACTTTTGTACCGATGCGCTGCTTGATTATGCCCGTAAAACAACACGGGATACGATAGATATTGCTGTGCTCAATTTCGGCGGTTTACGCAAACCGATACCGCAGGGGGATATTTCGTTGCGCAGTATTTTTGAGTTGATGCCTTTCGACAATGAGGCTGTGATTGTAAAACTGCGGGCTGCCGATTTGCAGGAATTGCTCGATACTTTTGCTGTGAAAGGCGGTGAACCGGTGAGTGGCTTGAGAATGGAAATTGCAGGCGGCAAAGCTCAACATATTGTGGTGGGCGGTGAGGCTCTTACTGCGGCAATGCTTTTGCAATTGCCTGCTAAGGTGTACACGATTGTTACCAGCGACTACTTGCTTGGCGGTACGGATAAAATGACTGCCTTTAAAAAAAGCTACGATCACAGGCGTATTGGCATATTGCGCGATATTTTTATTGACTGTATAAAACAACGAAGCGCCGAGGGAAAACCTATCGAAGCGAAAAAAGACGGACGGGTTTATGAAAAATAGAACGGTTTTTTTTTATTTTTTGGTTCTGCTCTTTTTCGTGTCTTGCGCATCGACGACAAAAGAGCTGGTGATACTTCATACCAACGACACGCACAGTCAGGTAGAACCAAATAACATAATTGCCGGTAACCAATACAGCGGCTTGGGTGGTTACGCGCGCCGCGCGGCGTTTATCGACAGTGTGCGGACAAAAAACCGCAATGTATTGTTGCTTGATGCGGGCGATTTTTTACAGGGCACGCCTTTTTTTAATTTTTTTAAGGGTGATTTGGAAGCTAAAGCCTATAGAGCTATGCGCTACGATGCGGTTACGCTTGGCAACCATGAATTTGATAACGGTGTGGCTGCTCTCGACCGCGTGTTGCTGGAAATGGATATTCCTGTAGTATGTGTGAATTATTCTATGACGGGAACAGCTCTTGATTCGCTTGTAACTCGTTTTAAAATTTTTGAGCGCGGGGGCTTGAAAATCGGCGTTTTTGGTGTGGGGGTAAATCCCAACAGCTTGATTGCCGAACAGAACTTCAAGGATATTTCTTATATCGAACCTGTTGTTATAGCCAACTATTATGCGGACTTTCTCAAAGGTGTGGAGAAGTGCGATTTGGTGATTTGTCTTTCGCATTTGGGAAATGACACAAAAAATTCGATTGACGGCATGTCGGACAGCGTTTTGGTGCGCCGCACGCGAAATATCGACCTTGTTATCGGCGGGCACAGCCACGAGCTGATTGACAGGCTGCGCGTGCCTAATCTCGACGGCGACAGCATTCCTGTTGTTCAAGCCGGACGAACGGGTGCTTATATCGGAGAAGTAAAAATTTTATTTAAAAGGGGAAAATGAGTTGGTATAAAAAACCGTTCTTGCTGTTTGCTTTGTTTGTGTTAGTTTTTTCAACGAAAATACAGGCTAAGAACAACGATGCTGCCTGCCGGGCATGGGTCGATTCGGTGTTTGCTACCCTTACGCCCGACGAACGCATCGGGCAGCTTTTTATTTACAACACGGCTGCTACTAACGACTCGAAGACTCTTGCGAATCTTTTGCGCGTGGTGGAGCGAAATCATATAGGTGGAGTGTTGTTTTGGAACGGTAGCCTTGCAGCGCAAGCCGACCTCACCAATTATGCTCAACAAAGTTCCAAAGTGCCTTTGTTTATTACTCTCGACGGCGAATGGGGTTTACAAATGCGCCTCAAAGATGCCTTGCGTTATTCTCAGAAAATTGCTTTAAGCGCGCTTGCCGACGACAGTTTGATTTACGACCTTGGCGCCGAAATCGGGCGTCAATGCAACGAAATGCGCATCAATATTAATTTTGACCCGGTGCTGGATGTAAATCTTAATCCGCAAAATTCGGTAATTAATACCCGTTCGTTTGGCGACGACCCCGAAACCGTTACCCGTAACGCCCGTTTGTTTATCGACGGTTTGCATAGCCGCAACATATTGGCGGCAGGCAAGCATTTTCCCGGACATGGCGATACTTCGCAAGATTCTCATCGCGAGATAGCAACTGTTACACACGATTGGGCAGAACTGGATTCGGTAGATTTGTTTCCTTATAGACAGCTCAACAATGAATTGGACGGCATTATGGTGGGGCATCTTGCTGTTCCTGCGATTGACAGCAGTGGCGCACCGGCATCTCTTTCTCCTTTGATTATTAACGATTTATTGAAAGATAAAATGGGTTACGGCGGCTTAATTTTTACCGATGCCATAAAGATGAAAGCCGTTTCGACCGATAAAGATGCCGCGGTAAAAGCTCTTGTGGCGGGCAACGACATGGTGCTTGATGTAGTAAATCTTGACCATGATATTGATGCTGTGAAAACGGCGATTAAGGAAAACCGCTTGAGCATGGATTCGATAGATGCAAGATGTAGAAAGATATTGCGTTACAAGTTTTTATGCGGACTGAATAATTACATTCCGATAGAGTTGAACGGGCTTGAAAGTCGTGTAAATACCATTGATGCTTACCGTTTGCAGGCGCATTTGGCAGAACAGAGCATCACGATTGTGAAAAACGACAACGATATATTGCCGCTCAAAAAGTTGGGGGGAAAGCGCATTGCCGTGGTCGGAGTTGGAGCCGAATGTCCTGCCAATTTCCGTGAAACACTTGCGCTCTACGATTCGGTGTCGCACTACACGCTGTTGCCGTCATCTGTTTCGCCAAGCTGCATACAAACGCTCGACAGCTTGTTTATGCAACACGAAACGGTAATTTTCTCCCTGCTCAACACGCAAATTGCCGACAGTATTGTGGCGCAACTTTGCGGCAATGCGAAAAACTCGCTGCTTGTTGCTTTTATTTCTCCCTACCATTTTGTTAACTACGCCCAAGCGGCAAAAGCGGCAACGGCTGTTGTGCTTGCCTACGAAAACCGGCAAACGACGCAAACGGCTTGTGCACAAAGCCTGTTTGGCGGAAAGGCTGTTACGGGACATTTACCGATTACTTTACCCGGATTGTTTGAAAAACATACTTGTTTCGACACGCCTCAAACCCGCTTGGGCTATGCTTTGCCCGAAGATGCCGGCATGCAATCGACGGTATTGGCTCGCATCGATTCCATTGCAAACGATGCCATAGCAAAAGGAGCTACTCCGGGCTGCCAAGTACTGGTAGCACGGCGCGGGCAGGTTGTTTATCAGAAGTCGTTCGGCTATCATGATTATACCGCCAAACAGTCTGTGAAAAACAGCGATTTGTACGATGTAGCGTCCGTTAGCAAAATCACGGCAACCCTGCCCATGCTGATGAATCTCTACGACGAGGGGAATATCAAGTTAGACGAACGGGCTGCTCATTACCTGCCCGATTTGCGGCATACAAACAAACGAACTATCAGCATTTTCGATTTGCTTACTCATCAGGCGGGTTTGCCGGCTTTCCGTGCATTCTATACCGAAGCTATCGACAAAAACTCATACCAAGGCAACTTGATGAGCACGCGCCGCGATTCGATTTATTCGTTGCGGGTAGATAAAAACCTGTTTGCCAACAAGTATTTCAAATTCAAACCCCGGTTTATTGCTCAGTCGCCCGATTCCCTGCATAACTTGCAAGTAGCCGACAGCCTGTTTGTTTCGGAAGATTTTCGCGACGAGGTGTGGCGCGAAATAAAAGAGGTGGACATCGCTTCCGAGAAAAAATATGTATACAGCGACCTCAGTTTTCTGATGTTGCAACGCGTAGTCGAAAAGCTCGCGGGCGAATCGCTGGACAGTTACACGGCATCGTTGTACGAAAAGTTGGGGGCTTCAAGCTCGTTTAATCCTGCCAAGAGATTTGCTCTCAATACCATTGTTCCCACCGAAAACGATTCGTTCCTGCGCAAGCAATCGCTACGAGGTTTTGTGCACGACCAGAACACAGCTTTCATGGGCGGAGTAGCGGGGCATGCGGGCTTGTTTTCATCGGCAGGCGATTTGGCAAAATACTGCCAACTGCTGCTTAATCATGGCGTGTACGGCGGCGACACCCTGTTGTCAGCCAAAACGGTAGAATTATTTACCACCAAGCACAGTTCGTTGAGCCGCCGCGGCTTGGGTTTCGACCGCCAAGCGGTAAAGCAAAGCGGCAGCACTGCCGAGCATTTTAAATTCGGGCATTACGGTTTTACCGGCACTTGCCTGTGGATTGACCCGGAGGAGGAACTTATATATATTTTCCTGTCCAATCGAATTTGTCCCGAACACTGGAACAACCGCCTGCAAGACTTGAATATCCGAAGCAAAATAGAATCGGTAATATATCAATCTATTAAGAAATAAATACGGGAATAACTTCTGTAATCCTTATCCGCTTTGCTCCTCTCTTTTATAAGTTAAAACCTCTCCCTCTTTGCGAGGTACTAATATTAACTCCTCCGCTTCGCTCGTTTTTTGCATATTTAACCCCTCACCCCGTTGGGGTACTCCCCTTTAATTATTAAAGGGGAGAGTATTGCACAAACATTGTATTTGTACAACAGGGCAGTTAATAGTAAATTCTCTCCTTGTTTCAAGGGGAGTGCCCAAAGGGCGAGGGGCTAATATCATAAATAAGAGAAACGAGCGAAGCGGAGCAGTTAATATTAGTACCTCAACGAAAGGAAAGATTATTAAATCCGGAACTCTGTTTAGCACACAAAAGAATCGCGTGCTAACGGCGTCAAATCGAGGAAAAATTTTCCTCAAGACGAACATGAATTTTCCTCAAGTGGTACGAAAATTTTCCTCAAGTGAAAAAAATATTTTCCTCAAGTGAAAAATTTTCTTTCCTCAAGTGGAAAATTTCCGTACCACTTGAGAGAAATTTAGCAGCCTGAATTCGGCGTAAATTTTGCCTTTATTTGGAATTTCCCCGTTTCGTTCTTTCCTTTATAATAACCCCTCCCACCTTCGGAGTACTCCCCTTGAAACAAGGGGAAAGAGTTTAATGCAAACTGCCCTATTATACAAATACGATGCTTGTGTAACATTGTCCGCTTTTTAAAGGGGACGAGTACAGCCGGAAAGCGGCTGAATAGCCTGTCATAACCAACATCTGTAGACAACACCTTTAAAAAATTTGTTAGATTTAACGACGATTGTTGTTGGTTGATAGCATAAAAAAAATATCTTTGCCGCTCAATTCGTAAAAATACATTTTCAACTTAATGAAGAAACACATCTGCCCCGATTATATTTTTGAAACAAGCTGGGAGGTTTGCAACCAGGTAGGAGGTATCTACACGGTGCTTTCCACCAAAGCAAAAACATTGCAGGAAGCGCGCAAAGACCGCATTATATTCCTTGGTCCCGACTTTTGGATAGGCAAGGAAAACCCGCTTTTCACCGAAAAGCCGGTACTGCTTAAAGAATGGAAAGCCGCAGCCGCCGAAAAAGGCATCAGCCTGCGCGTCGGTCGCTGGAATATACCCGGACAGCCCATTGCCATACTGATTGATTTCAAACCGTTTGTTCAACCCGATTATTTGAACGACAGCTACCGAAAAATGTGGTTCAACTACGGTGTGGATTCGCTCCGCTCCTATCCCGAATACGACGCATGCGCCGCTTTCGGCATGATTGCCGGACGAACGATTGAATGTTTCTGCCAATTTCCCAAATTGAAAAAACGGCATATCATCGCCCACTTCAACGAATGGCAAACGGCTTTCGGGCTTTTTTATGTGAAAAAACATTTGCCCGAAGTAGCCACGCTGTTTACCACGCACGCTACTTCAATAGGGCGGTCGATTGCCGGAAACAATAAGCCGCTTTACGAATATTTTTATGCCTACAACGGCGACCAAATGGCACAGGAGTTGAATGTTGTGGCAAAACATTCGGCAGAAAAAACGGCGGCGCATCTGGCTGATTGTTTCACTACGGTGAGCGATATTACTGCCGCCGAATGCGAACAGCTACTCGAAAAACGCCCCGATGTGGTTACACCCAACGGTTTTGAAGATGATTTTGTTCCTTCGGACGAAGCGTTTGAGGGAAAACGACAAACGGCTCGACAACGCCTTACCGCTGTTGCCGAAGCCTTATTGGGCTATAAATTGAGCAGCAATGTGCTGTTTGCAGGTACTTGCGGACGATACGAATATCGTAACAAGGGCTTGGATTTATTTATCGACAGCTTCAATCGTTTGCGACTGGATAAAAACTCTACGCGCGAAATTGTGGCTTTCGTAATGGTGCCGGCTTACCCGAAATCGGCGCGCAGCGACTTGAAAAAGAAACTTCAAAACCCGAATTCGAAGCATGTGTTGCCCGATAATTTTGTAACTCATAACTTGACTTCACCCGACAGCGACCCGATTGTGAGCGCCATTCACTGGTATGGAATGCGCAACAAGCCGACCGATACGGTGAAAATTATCTTCGTGCCGAGCTATCTGAATGGCGAGGACGGTATTTTCGGACTTTCGTACTACGACTTGCTTGTTGGTTTCGACCTCACCGCCTTTCCGTCGTACTACGAGCCGTGGGGCTATACCCCGCTCGAAAGTATCGCCTTTGGCATACCTACCATAACTACCGACCTGTCGGGTTTCGGTGCGTGGGCAAACTCGATGCTTGGGAGCGACTACACCAACGATGTGAATAAAGGCGTGGCAGTATTGCACCGCAATGATAACAACTACCATCAAGTTGCCGACCATCTTAAACAAACCATACTCCACTTTGCGCAGTTCGACCGGCAAAAGGTAAAGAAAATTAATGCCCATGCCAAGGAACTGTCGAAAGCCGCATTGTGGAAACATTTTATTGTATTTTACGAAGAATCTTATAACTTTGCCCTCCGAAAAAAACTAACAGCTAACAATCAATAGCTCACAGGCAGCAACTACACAGCTGATAGTTGCAAACTTTATGAACTTTATAAACTTTTTACTCTTATGAAAATTGCAGCAAGCAAAACCAACGAACCAAATTGGAAAGAAATAACCGTAAGTTCACGCGTACCTAAAGATTTGGAAAAATTGCAAGAAATAGCCCATAACATTTGGTGGAACTGGAACGACGAAGCCACCGACTTGTTTAACGATATCGACCCCGACTTATTTAAAGAATGCGCTTATAATCCCGTACAGTTCCTCGAACGCCTCGATTACCAGCGCATGGAAGAAATCGTAAAAGACGAAGCTTGCATGAAAAAACTAAATGCCGTATACAGCACCTTCCGCAGTTATATGGATGTAAAGCCCGACCCCCAAAAACCTACCATAGCCTATTTCAGCATGGAATACGGTTTGACGGAAATTCTCAAAATCTATTCCGGCGGATTGGGCGTGTTGGCAGGCGATTATCTCAAAGAAGCTTCCGACAGCAATGTAGATATGACGGCAGTAGGCTTTTTATACCGCTACGGTTATTTTACACAACAGCTTTCTACCGAAGGCGACCAATTGGCTATCTACGACCCGCAAGTTTTCAACCTCTTGCCCATCGAAGCCGTAAAAGATGAACAGGGACAGCAAATTGTTATCAGCGTACCTTACCCCGACCACACCGTATATGCCAACCTATGGCGGGTAAATGTAGGTCGAGTATCACTCTACCTGCTCGATACCGATACAGATCTCAACAGCGAATTTGACCGTACCATTACACATCAGCTTTACGGAGGCGACTGGGAAAACCGCCTGAAACAAGAATATCTGCTCGGTATCGGAGGCATTATTACACTGAAAACCCTTGGCATCGAAAAGCAAGTTTACCACTGCAACGAAGGTCATGCCGCACTCATCAATGCCGAACGACTGGTAAACTATATTCAGGAAAAAAGCCTATCGTTCAATGAAGCAATGGAAGTTGTAAAAGGCAGCGCACTGTACACGGTACACACACCCGTTCCTGCCGGACACGACAGCTTCGACGAAGGCTTGTTTTATAAATACATGAACAAGTATCCCGAAAAGCTCGGCATTACATGGGACGATTTCATCGACCTCGGACGAGAAAACCCGGGCAACAAAGATGAAAAATTTTCCATGAGCGTATTTGCCTGCAATACCTGCCAGGAAGTAAACGGCGTAAGCTGGCTCCACGGCAAAGTGTCGCAAGAAATGTTTCAACCCATTTGGAAAGGATATTTCCCCGAAGAACTCCATGTAAGCTATGTTACCAATGGCGTGCACTTGCCAACTTGGGCTGCAAACAGCTGGAAAAAACTTTACGAGAAAACTTTTGGAGCCGATTATGTCTTCGACCAGTCAAACCTCAATATCTGGTCGAAAATATATCAAGTACCCGACGAGGAAATTTGGAAAACCCGATGCGAGATGAAAAATAAACTCATCGAACACATCAAACTGCAAATGCGCGAGCAATGGGCTAAAAACCAAAGTCCAAGCACTTGGCTGCAAGCTATCGACTCCATTAATCCCAAAGCACTGCTTATCGGTTTCGGGCGTCGTTTCGCAACCTACAAACGGGCACACCTGCTCTTTACCGATTTAGATCGCTTGGCAAAAATCGTAAACAATGCCAATTATCCCGTTCAATTCCTCTACACCGGCAAAGCTCACCCTGCCGACGGAGCCGGACAGGGACTTATTAAACGCATCATCGAAATCTCGCGCATGCCACAATTCCTGGGCAAAATTATCTTCCTCGAAAACTACGACATGCGCCTCGCCAAACGCCTCGTTTCGGGCGTAGACATTTGGCTCAACACCCCTACCCGTCCGCTGGAAGCATCGGGAACCTCGGGCGAAAAAGCACAAATGAACGGCGTGCTCAACTTCTCGGTACTCGACGGCTGGTGGCTCGAAGGCTATGTGAAAGGCGCAGGCTGGGCATTAACAGACAAGAAAACTTTCGACAATCAGGCGTACCAGGACCAACTCGACGCCCTCACAATATATTCGATGCTCGAAAACGAAATCGTGCCGATGTATTACGCCAAAAACAGCCTTGGCTACTCGCCCGAATGGATACAAACCATCAAAAACTCCATCGCAAAAATCACTCCCCGTTTCACCATGAAACGCATGTTGGACGATTACTTTGAACGATTCTACAACAAACTCGCTACCCGTGGAAATTTGTTGAAAGAAAACAATTTTGCCAAAGCAAAAGAAATAGCAGCGTGGAAAGAGCGGGTTGTACGCCTGTGGGACGGAAACGAAGTGCGCTCGCTCAACATTCCCGAGCAAATGCTGCACAACCCGCAAGCAGGCGAAACCTATACCATCACTGCCGAAATCGACATGAAGGAAGAACCGCAAAAAAGTATCGGATTAGAATTAGTAGTTACCTACCGCGATGCGAAAAACATTAAGCGTGTATACGAAGTAAAAGAATTTGAACAAACAAAAATCGAAGGCGCAGTTGTTTCGTTCAAACTCGACTATCGCATCAATAAAGGAGGAAACTACAAATTCGGTATCCGCATGTTCCCCAAAAACGATGATTTGCCTAACCGGCAAAATTTCAATTTCGTTCGCTGGATATAAAAAACAACATGCTGTCCGATTTTCTTGAAAAAAAAATCGTTGAACAATTGCCCTACACGCCCACCGAAGAACAAGCGGAGCTAATTGTGCAATTATCAAAATTCCTGCTCTCGCAGCAGAACGACGAATTATTCCTGCTTACCGGTTACGCCGGTACGGGGAAAACATCCCTGGTCTCTGCCCTCATTCGTGTGATGGCAGAACTTAAGCAAAAAACATTGCTGCTTGCTCCAACGGGGCGGGCAGCAAAAGTTTTTTCCGCCTATTCGGGACAAAGCGCATTCACCATTCATAAAAAGATTTTCAGGCAAAAATCAGCTGTCGACTTTCGTTTCGAACTTGCCGAAAATCTATATAAACACACGCTATTTATCGTCGATGAAGCCTCGATGATTGCCAACAGTGGCGACAGCGCATTTGGCACAGGGCGGCTGCTCGACGATTTGATTTCTTTCGTGTATTCGGGCGAAGGCTGCCGGCTATTGCTAATGGGCGACAGCGCCCAGCTTCCACCCGTTGGACAAGCATACAGTCCCGCACTCGAAAAAGATAACTTGGAAGGATACTCACTTTCAGTTTCCGAATTTTGCCTCACGCAAGTATTGCGTCAAAGTCGCGAAAGCGGAATTTTACACAATGCTACACTCATTCGCCGGCTTATTCAAAACGGACAAATCGCTGCTAAACCGAAATTCGAATTACAAGATTTTGCCGACATACAAAAAATATCGGGAGCCGAACTTATCGATACGCTCAATCAAAGCTACAACCGCGTAGGCGAAGAAAACTGCATCGTAATAACCCGCTCGAACAAACGCGCCGCACTATATAATAAAGGTATTCGTGCGCAGGTAATGCAAAAGGAAGACGAAATTACCAACGGCGACCTGCTCATGATAACCAAGAACAATTATTTTTGGGCAAAAGATTACGAAAACCTCGATTTTATTGCCAACGGCGATATTGTAGAAATTACTCGTATCCGCCGTTATCACAGCATGTACAACATGCGATTTGTTGATGTCAGCCTGCGCTTTCTCGATTACGAATACGAACTCGACGCGCGCCTTCTGCTCGATGCGCTCCATGCCGAAACACCCGCCGAGCTTGAAGCAATCAATAAAAAACTTTTCGAGCAAGTTTCGGAAGACTATGCCGACATTGGCAACCGCCGCGAACGCATGAAACAGATTCGACAAAACGAATACTACAATGCCCTGCAAGTGAAATTTGCTTACGCCGTAACCTGTCATAAGGCGCAGGGAGGACAATGGAATACCGTTTTTATAGACCAAGGCTACCTTCCCAATAATCCGTTGGACGAGGATTTTTTTCACTGGCTCTATACCGCACTCACGCGGGCTTCTCGACAGCTTTATTTAGTCAATTTCGACAACGATTTTTTTCGTTGAAAATATCTTTTCATTTTTGTATCAATACTCTAATCTTAATTTTATACTTTTGGAAAAATTTTTTAATACCCCAATTTTTATGAGAAAAATCAACTTCCCAACGGTCAGATTTTTGACCTTTCTTTTATTGTTGTGTGGGCTTACGCTAAGTTCCTGCATAGACGACAAGTTAGATTTGGACAACTTGTCCGACGACATGCAATGGAACGGCTCCTTTGCCGGACCGGTACTTGCCAAAAGCAAAGTAACAGTAGCAGAGATGGTTGGTGCATACGACGACCCCGAAAATGCGGCTCGCTTTCGTATTATCGACAACATCCTCACCATGCAGTTCGACTACGAAGTGCCATACGAAATGCCGGACATCAACACCAATTTCGGAAATTTCAACACGCTGATTGACGACCTTGTGGTGCTCCCCGACGGCACGCCTATCGGTATGTTGAGCGGCGGTACAACTTTGTCATTCCCCGTAAACTGTAACCTGTGGCAATCGGTAAACGAAAACGAAAGCCCAGCCAGACATCGCATCAAAAGAATTGAGTTTTTAAATACAGATGTAATTCTCGATGTACAGGCTCCCGGTTTATCGTTCAACGGCGGTTCGGTTACATTGGAAGTTGAATTGCCTCAAACCGGAGCAAATCCTACAAAAATTTCGTTCGTCCTTACAGAAAGCGGACAAAAAACGCTGACCAGCAATTTCACCATCGATTTGGAGGCTCTGCACGCAGCGGGCGATAAACTGAAAATCAATATCGCAGCCTCCGGTACTGTAAGCGGGACATCGTCGCTTACAGTTAGCCTGAAACTCGACACCGGTAGCGACAACAGCGAATTTATCGCTTTCGGCTATTTTAATTACGACGACTTGCTCGGCGGAATAAAAGAAGAAGGTTACAAATCCGATATTGCAGGCGAATTTAAAAATGCAAAGCAACGCCTCAGTTTCCCCGAAGCGCGCTTCGAATTCGATATCGCTTCCAGTTTTGGAGTACCTATTATTTTTGAAATTGAAGAAATCACTGCTTTTCATAAAGATGTAAATGGAAATGATTCTACCGGACAAATTACAGAGCAAAAGGACTACGAAATCAAGCGGGTTAATAATGTAGGCGAAACGGCTGTTAGCCCCATAAATATCAACAATGATGAAATACCCGGAATTAGCGGCTTGATTACTACTTCGCTGGACAGCATTTCGCTTAAATATTCAGTTGGAACAGTCAGCATTACTCACGACGGCAACTGGAGTAATCCAACATATGCCTGCGTCGATTGTGAATTGAACGGTAAACCTGTTACCGAGCAGTTTATTTCGTCAAAAAATACTTTAGGCATTAATACCCATACTACAATTCCTTGTGTACTCGGCGAAGGTGACTATATCTATTACCGCGACACAATAGCATTGGATATTTCGGAAAGCGACAGCCTCGACCTCGACCAGTTCAATGTAGAAGAAGCAAATTTGATTTTCATTTGCGACAATGGATTACCGTTTGCTTCGGAAGTTAATGTATGGTTAGCCACCGGTAGTGAAGGGCACTATACTGCCACAACTGTCGCTCCATACGAAACGCACCGTTTAGAGGACTTTACTATTTCTTTCAACAAAGAAAGAGTAAATGACTTGAAAAAAGCCAAAGCCTTAATCTTGGAATATAGAATGCCACCTTTGCCCGGCGGAGACCCTGATAAGAGAACTCTAAAAGGAGACGATTATCTGCAACTGCAAGTGGGCTTACAATTGAAAAAAATAAGCTATACGAGTAACTAACAATCTGGAAAGGAAAACATAGAAATGAAAAAACTTAAATATATTACCGTAGCTTTGCTGATGCTTTGTTTCGGAGCCAATTTGAAAGCTCAACAGGTTGGTACGCTGTATTTTATGAACAATGTACCTGAACGCAGCGACTACAACCCCGCGTTTCAACCCATTCACAATGTATGGATAGATTTGCCTGTATTGCCCAACTACCGTATGGGGCTTGGCAACAATTCGCTGAGTTTCAACGATGTAATTTTCTCGAAAAAAATCAACGGGCGAGACAGTACCATTACCTTTATGCACCCCGAAGCAAATGCAGACGATTTTTATAACTCGCTGCACAAAACCACGCGGATTTACAGCGATTTCCATTTCAACCTGCTCGGTTTTGGTTTTCGGGTAAAGGAAATAAACTATTTTTCGTTCGAAGTGGCACAAAAGGTAAACATGGGGCTTTATATCCCGAAAGATTTCTTTAAACTTGCCATTTACGGCACCGATAAGGGTAGCAACTACGATTTGAATAACTTCGGCATAAATATGTCTATGTATACCGAATATGGACTGGGATATTCCCGCAAAATTAACGACCAATGGACAGTCGGCGGGAAACTCAAATTCCTGATGGGACAGGCAAATATCAATACCGACATCGACAAGTTCAAGCTCGTAGCCAACGAAGAACAATGGCGGCTCGACGGACATGGCTCTATTAATGCCTCCATTCCTGCCGTAACGATTCCTATTCAACCCGACCGAACGATTGATTTTGATAATATTGAGTCGAAAATTGATACCATCAGCGGAAGTAATATTTTGGATAATATTTTTACCAGTAACATTGGTTTCGGTATCGACCTCGGTGCAACTTACCGTCCGATTGAAAACCTGCAACTCTCGGCTGCCGTTACCGACCTCGGATTTATCCGCTGGCGCAAAAATACTACAAACGCATCGCTCAACGGCAATTTCGATTTCGACGGTATCGAATATGAAGCTGATAGGGATTATGATTTTGAAGAAAAATGGGACAGCATCGGAAACGCTTTTGAAGATGCTTTTGTAAACGGTGCTTCCAACAAATCCTATACCACCTGGCTCAATGCACGCGTAAATTTGGGTGCCGAATACAGTGTTTGGCAAGACAAACTTGGTTTCGGTGTGCTGTCGTCAACCCTGTTTGCCAACAAACAGCTGTACGAAGAACTCACCCTGTCGGCAAACCTTCGCCCTTGCGACTGGTTTAACCTCACGGGCAGCTATTCTTTCCTTAATGGACGAGCACAAACAATCGGTTTCGGTGCACAGTTGCAAGTATTGCCATTCAGCATGTATTTGGCTATCGACAACATTCCGCTAACATTTATGAAAGATAAGGCAAACAATACCACCATTCCGACTAATTTCACGGGAACAAATATTCAGGTGGGCTGGATTTGGGTTATCGGCAATCCGCGTAAAGTTGGCGACAACGATAAAGACGGTGTAAAAAACAGCAAAGATAAATGTCCCGACACACCATTCGGTTGGCAAGTGGATAAACAAGGCTGTACCGTTGATACCGACGGAGACGGAGTACCCGACAACTTGGATAATTGTCCCGAAACACCTGCCGGTATTCCGGTAGACAGCGTAGGTTGCCTGCTTGACGACGATAAAGACAATGTACCAAACATCAATGATATTTGCCCGAACACACCCGAGGCTGTGCAAGTGGATAGTGTGGGTTGTCCACTCGACGGCGATAAAGATGGTGTAGCCGACTACTTGGACAAATGTCCCGGAACGCCTGCCGGTGCACCTGTCGACAGTGTGGGCTGCCCACTCGACAGCGACGGAGACGGAGTAGCTGACTATCTCGACCAGTGTCCCGAAACTCCGGAAACTCTCAGAGGTTTTATTGACGCAACCGGTTGCCCCAAAGATACAGACCTCGATGGAGTAGCCGACTATGAAGATAATTGTCCAACCCTGCAAGGTACACGCTTGAATAATGGTTGTCCCGAAATAAAAGCTGCTGAAAAGCAAATCTTTGAAAAAGCCTTACAAGGCATACAGTTCCAAACCGGAAAAGCTGTGATTAAGCCTGCTTCCTACGGTATTTTAAACGACATCGCGAATATTATGTTCAACAATCCATCGTATCTGTTACTGATAAACGGACATACAGACAATGTAGGCAAGGCGGATATGAATCAAAAACTGTCGGAAAATCGAGCAAAAGCCGTGAAAGATTATCTCACAGGCAAAGGCGTAGATTCAAACCGTATGACTTCGCAAGGTTTCGGCGATACAGTGCCGGTAGCTGACAACAAAACCGCTGCCGGACGCACTAAAAATCGGCGCGTAGAGTTTATCGTAAAATTCGAAGATTTTGTAAAAGAATAATGTACAAATAAATAAGAAGACAATCTGGAAATTGTAAAATTTGTTAAAAAAGCCTGAAATCCAAAAGATTTCAGGCTTTTTTTGGATTTCGTAATTCGTAATTCGTAATTCGTATAAAATTAAATAGTATATTTGCCGCCTAATTTATTATTAATTTAACCTTTAAATTTAATTCTATGAAAGAAAAAGCAAGTAAACTTATGGGTGTAAAACGCCTTATGGTGATGCTTTTATTGTTCACTGTGGCTTCTTTGCAAGCGTTTGCGCAAACGAAAGACATTTCGGGTGTGGTTACCGACGACATGGGCGAGGCAGCTATCGGTGCTACGGTAAAAGTAAAAGGTACAGATATTGGAACCCTCACCGATGTAGACGGAAAATATACCCTCACCGGTGTACCACAAGATGCACAAACGCTGGAAGTATCCTACATGGGCTTTACTACAAGAGAAGTACCTATCAGTGGTGGCACTGTTGATGTATCATTGAAAGAAGATGCGACAGCAACTACGCTCGAAGATCTTGTTGTTACCGGTTATGGATCGGGGGTTGCCCGCACAGACCTTACAGGTACAATCAATTCCGTTGGAGGAAAAGCTTTAAAGGATATTCCGGTATCTTCAGCTGCCGAAGCTTTGAGTGGTAAACTCGCCGGAGTGCAAGTTACTGCAACCGAAGGATCTCCCGATGCAGATATTAAGATTCGTGTACGCGGTGGTGGTTCGGTTACTCAGAGCAGCGAGCCCCTCTATATTGTAGATGGTTTTCCGGTAGATAACATTAACGATATTCCTCCCGGAAACATCAAGTCTATTGATGTACTCAAAGATGCTTCGGCAACGGCAATTTATGGTGCCCGTGGTGCGAACGGGGTTATTAATGTTACCACCAAAGAGCCAAGCGAAGGTAAATTCTCGGTAGATTATGCAGGCTTTATCGGTTGGAAAAAAATCACTAAAACGCTTGATGTGCTTGATAGCCGTGACTTTGTGCTCTCTCAATATGAGCGGGCTGCATCGCGTTCGGCAAGTAATGGGCTTGCATCGGGTAGCAACGGACAAAAATCTCCATTCTTCCGATATTTCGCACCTAATTATGAAATGTACAATCTAAGTGCTGGCGATGCCATAAATACACATTTCAATGATATTATGGATTATTGGACAGATGAACCAACTGTTGACTGGCAAGATGAAATTTTCGGTCGCACGGGTTTTACCTCCAATCACTCTCTCACCATTAATGGTGGCGGCAAGGTTGCAACATATAGTGTGAATTACAACCGGGTAGATGATAAAGCTATTATGTACGGTTCAGACTATCAACGCGATTTCTTGGAATTCAAATTAAATGCCAAACCATTTAATAACTTGAAACTTAATTTTAGAGCACGCTATACCGACACGCGTGTTGCAGGCTCAGGTGCAACCGACGCTACAGGTAATGGCGGTGTACAAGAATCGCGTATGCGCCAAACAGTGCGTTATATGCCCTACGGTAGAGGTAATATAGGTAACAGGCTTGAAGACCCACGGAACATTGGCTACGGTATTATTCCTTTGTTTCGCTGGCAAGGAGGTACCGACACCGGTGAAGATGAAGACCTCGGCGGACTTAATCCATATACAAACTCGGCACTTATTTACCCCGACCTTTACATTGATGATAACCACAAAGAAACCCATAAGATAAATTATGCGTATAATGGAGGGTTAGCTTGGGATATTAAAAAGGGCTTGCAGTTTCAATCCAAACTCAGTTTTGACAGGTCGTACAACAGCGAATATCGTTACTATGGTCCATCGAGCAGCAAATCGAAAGATAAAACAACTTTTGTATTAACAGGTCCCGGTGTTGCAGGGCAGCCTAACAATTTTCACCCCTTAGTTACAACAAAAGATGAGCAACGCACTCGCTTTACAAACTCCAATACCATAGAATGGAAAACGAGGAGCAAAGACGGCAAGCATAACTTTACTACTTTGCTCGGTGAAGAAACCGTGGTCAGGACCGGTGAATTTTTCAATTTGCAAGTGGAAGGGTTACCAACAGAGTTTGATGAAATTACCGGAACCCCTACAGAGTATCCTAAAAAAGACGAGGCGTTGGGGTATTTGAATTCCAATGGAGTGAATCGCGTAAAATCTTATCCAAGCTATGCCTACGATGACAAAATGCTGTCTTTCTTTGGTCGCTTTGATTATAACTACAAAAGTAAATATTATGCTACCATTACGGTGCGCGGCGATGCTTCCAACAAATTTCCTGCTGACAAACACTGGGGAATTTTCCCTTCGGGAGTTGTGAGCTGGCGTGTTTCCGACGAACAGTTTATGCGTCCGACAAAATCGTGGCTGTCGAACCTGAAAGCTCGTTTAAGCTATGGTGCAGTTGGTAACAACGATATTCCTACCGGAACATACAAAATTACTTATGAATCGGACGGACACCCGATAACTCCTTCGATTACGCAAAGCCCTGACGAAAAAGGCAACAGAGTGTTTCCAAATCTCAATTTAACTTGGGAAACAATGGTTACTCGTAATTTTGGCTTGGACTTTGGTTTCCTCAAAGATAGGATAAACGGTACAGTCGATTTGTATTGGAACACCACACAAGACCTGTTGATTCTTTACCCTGTACCGGGTTTCGATGGGCAGTATCGCAATATGGGTTCTACCTCAAACAAAGGGGTTGAACTTACGCTGAATACCGCAATTATTGACAAGAAAAACTACGGTGTAGATTTCAGTTTCAATATTAGTTACAATAAAAGTCGTATAGACGACTACAACGGAGTTGAAACCGTTTCGTCAAACTGGTCATCGGGAGGTGGTATTAGCAACGACTTCCGTATTCAGGAAGGACAGCCACTAGGTGCCGTGTATGGTTACGAATATGACGGACGCTACGATGCAACAGATTTTAAATACACAGCCCCAACCTCTAATGGAGCAACAGGTCACTGGTCTATGAATGATACAAAGTTTCAACAAATACCCGGCAAAAAGTTAACCGACGGATCTGATGACTTGAAATATTACGAAGATGGAGATCCTAACAAACGGTATTTCGTTGAACCTTGGAGCACAGGTATGGGTTATGGTCCCGGAGGGTTGAAAGTAAAAGACCGCAACGGTGATGGTAAAATTAATGAAGACGATAAAACAATTATCGGTTATACCGTGCCGGAAATTACGGGTGGATTCACACTGTCAGCTCGTTACAAACAGTTCGACCTTGCAGCAAACTTCTACTATGTGCTGGGTAACGATATATACAATGCCAACAAAATCGACTATACTACTTTGGGCGAGGAGTCGCATATTTTGCGCAACTTCACTTCCGATGTAGCCGATGGCAAACGCTGGACATTTATCAATCAGGTAGAGGGTTGGAATGGTTATGCGGCTGGAGAATATATTACAAATCCAGACCACTTGAACGAACTGAATGCCAACACGACAACGCACAATCCATTTATGAAAACAGGGATTTTGACTTCTGATGCTATCGAAGATGGTTCTTTCCTGCGTTTAAGTACACTGACATTAGGTTATACCGTTCCGAAAAATTTACTGACAAAATATCATATTTCGAATTTACGAGTATATTTCTCGGCAGGTAATCTGTTCTGTTTGACCAACTACTCTGGTTTCGATCCCGAAGCCGATACAATGCGCAAGAATCCTCTTACTCCTGGTGTTGATTTTTCGGGATACCCCAAAAGTCGCTCATACAACATTGGTATGAACTTGACATTTTAATTAACGAATATTTAAAAAGAAATGAATATGAAAAATCGTATAAAATATGTAATTTTCTCTGTCCTTTTGATAACGGGCTTATCATCGTGTATTGATGATTTCTTGGAATTAGAAACCCCACCGGGACAGATGGATGCCGAAGAACTGCTTTCTGATCCTGGGCTGATTAACAGCGTATTAAACGGCACATTGAAAAATATGGGTGAAAGTGATAGCTATCGCAATGTCGTTGACCGCTGGTTTGACGCTGCCAACACCGATATTGAAATGTGGAAAACACTTACAACCGCCGGAAATGCGGAAGCATCAATAATGCAGTACAATGTGGGTGTGAATAATACTCAATATAAATTAGATAAAGTATGGAGTAGCGTTCAAGAAAATATTGATATTTGCAACAATGTTATCAGTTGGTTTGCTGACAGTACGAATACACTATTACAAGGCGACAAAAAAAATGCAATGCGTCCTTTGTATGCCAAGGCTCTTACCCTCAGAGCCTATTACTACTACGACTTGATTCGCTGGTGGGGCGATGTGCAATTGCGTTTTGACGCCAATTTATATGCTCCCAAAACAGACCGTAACACTATTTATAAGTTTATAATAGACGACTTGAAGAAAGCTGAAGATTATATCGGATGGGCTGAAGAGATGCAATCAAACAGCTACTATGAGATTAATGCCGACTT
>JAISVR010000007.1 GCA_031271465.1 Prevotellaceae bacterium
GCTTGTCGCCGGTCTTGGTGAGCATTGGGGTGCCGATGTTGTTGATGCCGATGATTTTGCCGTCTGTGTCTAATTGGACATCGGCGTCTTCAAACACTTCCCAGTCGACATGACTGTAAATAATATTTTCAAGTCCAAAGGGTACAAGCGGTTGTGTGCCGCCCAACGGGGGACATTCCAGCACTGCAAGCTCGGAACTTGTATAGGGCTTGCCGCCGTTCTCGGGATTGGAACCGATGCCCAAGTCTATCTCCGTTTGAGCCTTAGAACCTACGGAAAAACTGTATTCAGGATTGCCGCCGTAAGCATATACAATAGCGTTAAATCCTCCTGCATCAGCTATTATCTGATAAGTAGTTCCTGCATCAACATTCACAGCAATAGATTTATAGCCATCATTCGTTCCTGCCACAGAAACCCAACCGGAAAGAGTTAGCTCCGTAGAATTAGCAAGATTTTTCAAATGAATATCTCCCATAAACTTAGTTGGAGTTACAATAGACACTTTGTAATTACTGAAATCGCTCCCATAAGCTTTTACATAGGGGGCAACAAAAACGATTTCTTCCAACATCTGCTCAACCGGTGCAAGCACAGTCATAGAGGCATCGGAACTGGAACCTCCCGATTCGGGCGCTGTAAAGAAAGCAACCTCTACAGGTTTGCTTGCTTCAATATAACTGCCTCCGCTGGGTGAAGTATATTCATAATACTCTGTTTGATTGAGTGTTGCTTTTAGTACACCATCTACTTTCACTTCCGTACAGCCTTGCGCTGCCATCACGCGCACATAAACTTCGTTTGACTCGTTCTGAGGCGTAGTAACCAAATAATTCTTACCCCAAAGATGCGTAGGGAAAAGCTGTTCGTATTCATAATCGCCGGGGTTGCTATGTGCTCCACCGGTGAATACCGCAATCGGATAACATTCGCTTGCTGTACCTTTTTTTGTGCGAAAAACGGTTCCAGACAAATCATTTTGCCCTTTATCACCACTATTAGGGCTTTTTGCACGCAACTGATATACTTCTCCTTTATTAAGTGTAACAGTAAATGCAGGAAGCAATTCGTCCCCATAGCCTTCGAGTAAACAAGCCGGTACAACTTCTATTTCTGTTCCGTCCCGGGTAGCTACAACCAAAGCCTCAGAGGGTTGGGGATAGCTATCCTTTGTCATACCTGCATGGCTTACCACAATATATTCGTTCCCTAATGCTTCAATAGGATAGACATTACCAAAATCGGCAGTATCATCTCCACTTAATCCGGCATAAAGCGAAACTTTTTGCAGGGTTGTGCCATCATTTTCAAATGCTACAATTTTATAGCCCGTTTTGCTCTCTTGATTGATAAGAGTCGTGTAACAATTCCGCAAATCGCCACCTGTAATAGCATCTGTATCATCGGTGCTTACCATTTCGATAATTGTAGTACCTGCGTTAAAGTTTTTGGTGGTTACCAAGCCGTTAGCATCAGTAAATTCAAGCTTCCCTATTCGCTCTGCCGATACGATAAGCAACATTGTTTTTTCGCGTTTCGGGTTTGCTTTGATAAAACTCAAATAAAATTCCGAGCCTTGTGTACTTGGCATTTCCATTTGAGCAAAGGCTTCCGAGAAACCAAAGCAAGCAAGCAGTATATATAGAATGTGTTTTTTCATAATATATTAATTGTCTGAACCTTGATTTTTACAAGATTCTCTTAATTTGCAGGATTATTCTTATCCTGTTAATCTTTCAATCCTGAAAATCTTAGTTCAAGATTATGTTATTTACAGCAAGCGTCATTTGCTGGCATTGCCGATTGTCCGTTTGCACTGATATAAATAAACGGTACATAAATCACCCCTGAACCTGATGTGTTGTTTATGTAAATTTCGGTCGATGTACTTGCATTAATCGCTGTCGATGTAAGGCTTATTCCCTTGTTTTCGTAGTTAGAGAAATTGCCCGATGTTACTACTGCCCCTGCAGCACTACCTGTGGTAATCGTAAAGCTACGATTGCTTCCCGGAGCGTAAATACTTGCCGTAATTTGTCCTACTTCGGCTACGGTAATTATCAAACTTTGTCCGGCAGGAATTTCATACGCACCATACTGATTTGGAGTTGTAGCTTTGGTGTCAGCGGCAGCGTTGTAAGCGGCAGCAACGGTTGAGCCTTGAATAAAGGCAGGTGTACTAAATTCATCGGAGTTCATACAGGCAGCGTACGGGAAATCTGTTAATACACCGGCTCCTGTGGTGAACTTAATCACAATTTCATCGTTTGTGTTTCCCCAGCAATCTTCAACATATCCGGCAGGAATAGTAATTGTGTATTCTTCTTCGCTTTCCAGATTAGAATAAGTAAAGCGGGTTTCATCGCCTGTTACCGACACGGCACCCAACGAAGGGGAGCCTGCACCGGTAATCGTAACTGTACCGGTACCTGTTGCCGTAATATCTTCATCGAAAGTGAAAACAGCCATGCCACTCAAGCCAAGTCCTGTTGCTCCATTAGCAGGACGGGTACCACCTGCTATGGTATCGGGCTTATGAGTGTGATTTACAACTGTTACTTCGTATTCTTTTATTGCCGTAGCATCTAAGCCTGCTTCTGCTTTTTCTGACGAAACAATAATATTTACAGGATTAGTATAATTTGTTGGATATGGTAATGCTATTGGCGTTGTTGCAATCGAATTCGTACGAACAACAGGATTCAAAGGGTCTAATGCCACACTTGCAGGAAGAGTTACCATAATTTTTGTACCGCTTATCACACCTCTATAGCATTCCTTGTTATATCCGGTAAAGTAAAAACTATCTATATTGCATTTTATGTCAGCAGGAGCGCGCGAGATTTTAACTACATAATCTCGTTGCTCCCCATTTTCGGCAACAATCGTGTATATTACCGGATTGGTGTTATTTTCAGCGGGTAATGACTGTGAAAAATTGTAAGAAGTATGAGTTAATGGGTCGGGGTCATTGTTTTTATTTTTCATCAGTGTGGAGTCACATCCCGGAGTCCAGGCATTCATAAATGTTCTACACAACAATCCGTCTGTTTCATAAACAGGAGCTAATACAGCTAATTCCGCATCCGTAATAGTGAATGGAACAGTAACACCGATTGTATCGGCTGTATTATCAACTGTACCTATTAAGTTATTACCTTTAAATGGAACTGTGAATTTGGTAATCTTGATTTCATTTCCTTTTGAAGCAGGGATTTTGTTTACGGTAACTTCGTATGTACGATTATCGCTACCATCTGTAACTTCATAACTCACTACTGATGAAAAATCGTGTGGAGTAGTATCATCAGAACCTGCCGCAAACGAAGTTCCTGTGATTAATGAAATATCCTCAGGAACAACATTGGTAATATCAGTAGCATAAGGTACTTTATCAACAACAATCGTACTTATCGTTCCTAAATTGGTAGTAGTTATAACACCATCATATCCGGGAATTAAAGTAAATCCATCAATAATTGGTCCAGGCAATGAAATCCAAACAGATAAATTTCCTAAATAAATAGTTTGATTATTACCATATTGTGTTCTTCCGCCACCAGAACTCTGACTTATACTACCAGGACTACCTGCAGCATAATAAGTTCTGCGAAATAAACGAAAAGATTTTGTACCTACAGGTGGTGTTATTTCTGCATTTGCACAAGCATTAGCTCTAATATCTGCTCCGAATTCCTGTATGCCTATTACAGAGTTTGCATCAAATGGACATTTATCAGAAAAAGCAATAGCGCCATCTTGGGCAGACCCTTGATTCGTACTGCCATTTACAATGATTTTAGAGATACTTGAACTGGCACTATTAGCTGTAAGGCTGCCTTCAAAATATGCGCTACCGTCATCAAGCAATCCTGCATTATTTCCTGTAACCCCGCAAAAATTCTGAGAAGTATATCCTTTTGATGCATTAGTTGAAAATTCTTTTGCAGAGCCATTATTAATGGTAGTATTAGCCCAAGCATTAGGCATACCATAACCCATTTCGACATCAGGTGCTTGCGCACTCGCATTTACAGCGCAAAACAACGCAACAATAATTATTGCCCATTTAAAAATTTGTGTTTTCATTGTATTCATTTTATTTTGTTTTTTTGATTTAAGGTTTCTATTTTTTGTCTGAACCAGGATTTTTGGGATTAAAAGATTAACAAAATTTTTCGTGTTTTCTTGATAATCTTAGTAAAATCACTGGTTCAAGATTTTCATCTTTTGTTAAACACAAAATCCAAGCCTTGTGCTACATAATGCTTAAACGCCCTGTCGGAAAAAATCACCGCTCGTTTATCGGCAATTGCTTGCGCTATTATGGCATGGTCGTTCATATCTTTATGGCTTTCTTTTATTTTCAGGTTTGTATATGCTACTAAATGCTTTTCATTAAAATAGACAATTTCAATACCAAGCTGTCCTAATCCATCAAGCAAATCCTGTTCTGTTTTAAATTGCTTCTTTTCCAATTTTCCAATCCGAAACAACAACAGCAATTCTGCAATTGCTACTGAACTTGTATAGAGTAAATTTCCATAATCAAACAACAAGGGCTCCACATCACTACCAATTTCATCGCGATTTTGTAATAAAAAAACAAGAATATTTGTATCCAAATAATATTGCATATTATTTCAATATGGCACGCATAGCACTTTTACTTATTGGTATAGACTCCCTGTTTTGCCAATACAAGGCTACGGGCGAAAGTTTTTTTTCTCCCAACAAGGTTTTGCCTGCTCTTTTTATTTCTTTGGATTTCATGTATTTTTTAACCTTTCGTAGTTTTCACCTAATTTCAGCCCACAAATATAAAAACAAAAAAAACTCTTCACAAAAAATAATGCCTTGAAAATGAAAATGTTTTATCATCAATTTAAATTTTTATGTTTTTTTAATAATTAATACAGCTTTTGAGAAGTAAAAGTGAATGTAACGAGTAAATTTAGAAATGATTTTTTCGTATTTTTGCAGCGTTTTAAAAATCCGATTTTTAAGGTGAATATCGTTATCATAAAATATAATGCCGGCAATGTTCAATCCGTTTACTATGCGCTTGAACGATTGGGCTATACAGCTACTGTAAGCGATGAACCTGCCGTTATTCGTTCGGCAGATTATGTTATTTTTCCCGGTGTAGGCGAAGCGGCTTCGGCAATGAAATATTTGCAAGAAAAGGGATTGGACAGCGTAATCCGTTCGCTTACTCAACCTGTTTTGGGTATTTGCCTCGGTTTGCAACTGATGTGTTCCCACTCTGAAGAAGGGAATGTAGATTGCCTTGGCATTTTTCCTCAACGGGTGAAACGCTTTCCTAACACGGAAAAAGTACCGCAGATTGGATGGAACGATATTTTTGAACTGCACAATCCTGTATTTAAAGGTATTAAAGAACATTCTTATGTATATTTTGTACATGGATATTATGCCGAATTGGGCGAAAATACCATAGCTACCACTTATTATACGCAGAATTACAGCGCTGCTCTGTGCAAAGAGAATTTTTATGCCATGCAATTTCATCCCGAAAAATCGGGCGATATTGGAGAGCAAATATTACGCAATTTTTTAGAGTTGAAAAACTGAAATTCAAAATCAGCTTTAAATTAGTTTCAGATTGCTTCGTTCCTCGCAATGACGCAAAACCCAAGAGCAGTGTGTTATTGCGAGCGATGGCGAAGTAATCCGGGAAAAAGATTATAAGTTAGATACACATACTTTTACCAATAATGAACTATAATAAATAAAATGAAGATGTTAACAAAAAGAATTATTCCCTGTCTTGATGTAAAAGATGGGAAAACCGTAAAAGGTATCAATTTTGTAGATATTAAAACCGTGGGCGATCCGGTAGAATTGGGTGCACTGTATGCGAAAATGGGTGCCGACGAACTTGTTTTTTTGGATATTACCGCTACGAACGAAAAGCGCAAAACTCTTTCGGACCTTGTTGCCCGTGTGGCGCAAAATATTAACATTCCGTTCTGCGTGGGCGGAGGAATCAGTAGTGTGGAAGATGTGCGGGTGTTGCTTGGCTGCGGTGCGGACAAGATTTCGGTAAATACTGCCGCTGTAAAAAATCCGCAATTGCTCACGGAGCTTGCCGGCGAATTTGGTTCGCAATGCGTGGTAATTGCTATTGATGTAAAACAGGTGGACGGCGAGTGGTTTGTATGTACGCACGGCGGACAGGTGGTAACAGATATTAAAGCGCTCGATTGGGCAATTGAAGCGGTACGACTTGGTGCAGGCGAAATCCTCGTTACTTCGATGAACCACGACGGAACAAAAAATGGCTTTGCACTGGATATTACCCGTGCGATGAGCGAAGCGGTAAATGTACCGGTAATTGCCAGCGGCGGTGCCGGAACAATGGAGCATTTCGCAGAAGCTCTAACAGAAGGGAAAGCCGATGCTGCATTGGGCGCAAGCGTTTTCCATTACAAAGAAATTGAAATCCCTGCACTAAAACAGTTTTTGAAAGAAAAAGGAATAGAAGTGCGCTTGTAAAAACAGGTAAGCTGTAAAAAGAGGCTGTTCTAAAAATATTTTTGAACGCAGATGACGCGGAGAATGCAGATTTTTAAATGAGAGAATATTATGCTTATGTGCTATCCCCTAAGCAAGGGGTACTCCCTAATATTATTAACCCCTCCGCTTCGCTCGTCCCCTTATCTAACCCCTCCCCCCGTCGGGGTACTCCCCTTTAAAAAAGGGGAGAATTATACACAAACATTCTTCATTGCACAAACACGAAGCTTGAGCAACAGTTCTCCCCTTATTTAAGGGGAGTGCCCGAAGGGCGAGGGGTTAATAATATTAGGGAGTACCCCAACGGGGGGGAGGGGTTAGATATAAAGATACAAGCGAAGCCGAGAGGTTATACTAAAAGAGGATGTGCCAACTATGCAGTGTAAGTAGCTTAGGAAAAAAAAGCTGTCCTAAAAGTATTTTTGAACGCAGATGACGCGGATAATGCAGATTTTTAAATGAGAGAATATTATGCTTATGTGCTATCCCCTAAGCAGGGGTACTCCCTAATATTATTAACCCCTCCGCTTCGCTCGTCCCCTTATCTAACCCCTCCCCCCGTTGGGGTACTCCCCTTTAAAAAAGGGGAGAATTATGCACAAACATTCTTCATTGCACAAACACGAAGCTTGAGCAACAGTTCTCCCCTTATTTTAAGGGGAGTGCCCGAAGGGCGAGGGGTTAATATCTGCGTTCTTTTAGAACAGCTCCTTTTTTATTCTCCCAAAATATGAGCTTCCGTTCTACGATTGTTGGCTCTGCCTTCGGGCGTATCGTTGGTATCGATGGGCATGCTTAGTCCGTAACCTTTCGCAGTAAGTCGCTCTTCTTTAATGCCTTTCTTTACCAAATAAGCTTTTACCACATCGGCGCGACCTTGCGAAAGGCGCATATTAGACTCCGCACTGCCAACATTGTCGGTATGTCCGGCAATTTCCATGTTTATGGACGACTTGTATTTGAGCAGTTCTACCAAATTGTCGAGAGCAACAAACGAGGCGGGCTTGAGCGTAGTTTTGTTCGTATCGAAATATACATTATCTAAAATCAGCGTGCGGGGCAATTCATATTTTATAGTGTAGTTCATCGTAACTTTATTTTCTACCGGAGGAATGGGCAAGGTACGCAACACCGAATCTTTTCCCAGCGAAAGAAAACGCACTTCGAATGCTTCTCCTTTGGGCAGCTCGATGGTAAAACGACCGTTTTCGTCCGACACGCCCGAATACACTTGTTTGGTAACAAGACTCACAAATGAAATTTTATCGCCTTGTGTGGGTTTATCTTTCAGGTTGGTAACCAATACATTTACGGTGGCTGTCGAATCGGCGAGTATTGTTGCGGGCGTCGGTTCGAGCGTTTGTTTTTTGGTGGTTTTCTGGGCAAATCCATAAAGGCAACATCCCATTAAAAGCACGGCTGATAGGATTCGTATTTTCATAATATTTAAATTATTAAAGTTACAAAGCTACTATTATTCTTTAAATAATAATGCGATTCGCTTAAAAAAACTCGGGACTATACCTTTGAGATATCTCCGTCATTGCGAGGTACGAAGCAATCCAGAGAAAAATAGTACGAGAGATTGCTTCGTCGTACCTCCTCGCAATGACGCGTTTCGTCGTTTTCGTCATTGCTCTTCCCGTCATTGCGAGGAACGAAGCAATCTATAGAAAAAATAGTACGAGAGATTGTTTCGTCGTACCTCCTCGCAATGACGCGTTTCGTCGTTTTCGTCATTGCTCTTTCCGTCATTGCGAGGTACGAAGCAATCTATAGAAAAATAGTACGAGAGATTGCTTCGTCGTACCTCCTCGCAATGACGCGCGTTTCGTCGTTTTCGTCATTGCGAGGAACGAAGCAATCCATGCCTGTACTAAGATTGCTTCGTCGTACCTCCTCGCAATGACGGGAGGAGCAATGACGGGAAGAGCAATGACGGCGATGCTTTGCTTTACAAGCCTAAATAGAGATAAGTCTGAAAACCTTCTTTGGGCAATAAAAAAACCGCTCTGTCGAGAGCGGTTTTTCTTTTCTGTTGCATGAAGCGTGATGCTTATGCCGGATGGATTGCTTCCGAAGGACAAACTTCGGCGCAAGAGCCACAGTCGGTACAAACATCTGCGTTGATTACATAAATATCTCCTTCCGAGATAGCTTCTACCGGACATTCGCTGATGCAAGAGCCGCAAGCGATGCAATCGTCTGAAATAATGTAAGCCATTTTTTCTTTAAGATTAAAATTAGTACTAATTATCGCCGACAAAAATACCGCATTTTATTACTTGACAAAAAACTTTTGCAAGAAATTTCGTCGAAAAAGATAAAAAACTTTGTATAATCTTATCTTTTGTCGAAAATTTTGAAAAAAAATAGCTCGATAAAGAAAATCTGAATACTTTTGCGTTTGAATTTTCGTTTGTAAAATAAATGTTTAAGTATTTTATTTTGAAAAAAACGCTTCTATCCATCGCTTTATTATGGGTTTTTATATTGCCGGCGGCAACACAAACCGCCAAAGTGCAAAATCTGCCCATGGTTGATTACAAAAGATTCCATTTTGGATTTACGCTGGGTTTGCATTCGCAGGATTTTATGCTTACGCCTTCCGAAATTCCGGATAATAACGGCATTGTGTGGCGTGGCGATGTGGCGCAGCCTTCGCCCGGATTTACGGTGGGTATTATCAGCGATTTTCGTATGGGTGAATATTTCAACCTTCGCTTTGTGCCTACGCTTAACTTCGGCGAACGGCAGGTGAGCTATTCGGGGTTTATCGATGAGGTAAAAGTTGACGAGTTTTCTACTTCGGTGCTGTCTACGCTGGTTTCTATGCCTTTTTATGTAAAGTATCGTTCGAAGCGATTGAATAATTATCGACCTTATTTAATTGCGGGGGGCGGCGCGATGATTGACCTTTCGCGCAAAAAGGATATGACTCTTTTGTTGAAGCCTTTCGATTTGTATGTTGAATTTGGTGTGGGTTGCGATTTTTATTTGCCTTATTTCAAACTTGCGCCTGAGTTGCGTATGTGTCTTGGTTTTAACGACATGATAGAGCGCGACCGCCCTGCCATTCTTAATGAAGATGAATTGAAATATACTCAGGCGGTTAAGCGGCTTACTTCTCGCCTGCTGGTTTTGACTTTTAATTTTGAATAATTGCAACGGATTTTGAACACAAAAAGGAAGAATCGGAATTATCTCATTTAGTTTACCGGCAGCCTCGCACATACAGCGGGGTGCTTCCCCAAACATTTATATTGCTTCCCAATTAAATATATTCTTCCCCAAACTTTGGGGAGCTTTCCCAAACTTTGGGGCGACTCCCCAAACAATTATATTGTTTCCCAAACTTTGGGGCGCTTCCCCAAACTTTGGGATGCTCTCCCAAACTTTGGGACGGCTTCCCAAACATTTATTTGTGCTTATCAGCAATTAGTCCAAAAGTAATATTTACGGTGCTATGCACCTGAACAGGTAGTATTTTTTAATTTCTACAAATCTTTACGACACGCTGTGCCTTTATTATAAAAACATGAAAGCTGCAGCGCTGCATAATTCTTTGCAGTCAATAATTATCATAATAAATAAGCTGTAGGGCAGTGTAAAAATATAGTTGGGTAGTTTTACGAATAGGCATATTTTTTTTCAGCCCGAATATTGGGATTAAAAAATAAATACTATATTTGCGGCATTATTAATTTTTTTAATTTGAAAAGAAATTTTATGAGTACTAAATCAAAAACATTTGCCGAACAGGTTAACAAAGCCAAACTGATGATTGCTGCCCTGAGAATGAACCTCGAAACTTTGAAACAACGGGGTATGAGTGAAGAGTTTATCGACTTGCTCGAAAATTTAATCAACAGTATTTCGGAAAAAGACATTGTACAGGAACGCCAAAAAGCCGACCTCCGCGCTACCACTGCAACGATTGAGTCGCTCCTGGCTCAGTTAAACACACAGATGAAAGAGGCTATCAAAGTGGTGAAACTTGATGTTCCGCAACCGCAGTGGAAAGAATACGGTATTGATGACAAAAGATAAAAGAGTTTTTAAATAAAAAACGGGGCTAACTTGTTGTTTGCCCCGTTTTTTTATTATCCAAAATCAAATTACAATTGTGGACCGCTTGCTAACAAATCTGCTCCTTCGGGCAAATATTGCTCGAAGTTTTTGATGTATTTAGCAGCCAATGATTTTGCTTTTTCTTCCCACTCGGCAACATTTGCGTAAGTTGAACGAGGGTCAAGAATATCCGATACATTCGACAAGGATTTTGGAGCATTTAAGTTCAAAATCGGAATGTTTACTTTTTCGGCTTTTTCGATAGAACCATCGATGATAGCGTCGATGATAGCACGAGTGTCTTTCAACGAAATGCGTTTTCCTGTTCCGTTCCAACCTGTGTTCACCAAATATGCTTTTGCATTGTGCTCTTTCATTTTACCGCCCAAAGTGCTTGCATAAGCCGTTGGGTGCAATGTCAAGAACGCCTCGCCAAATGCAGGAGAGAATGATGGAAGAGGCTCGGTAATACCGCGTTCTGTTCCGGCAAGTTTTGAAGTATAACCGCAAAGGAAGTGATATTGAGCTGATTTTTCGTCCAAAATAGAAACCGGAGGCAATACTCCGAATGCGTCAGCCGACAGGTAAACGATTTTGCTTGCATGTCCTGCACGCGAAGGTATCACGATTTTGCTGATATGACGGATTGGGTACGAAACGCGGGTATTTTCTGTTTTTGATGCTTCTTTCGAGAAGTCAGGCGTTCCGTCTGCTTTTACGGTTACATTTTCCAACAAAGCATCGCGACGGATGGCACGCCAAATATCAGGCTCGTTTTCTTTACTCAAGTCAATTACTTTCGCATAGCAACCACCTTCGTAGTTAAACACGCCTTTGTCGTCCCAGCCGTGCTCGTCATCGCCAATCAAATAGCGTTTAGGGTCAGCCGAAAGAGTTGTTTTTCCTGTTCCCGAAAGACCGAAGAAAATAGCTACATCGCCTGCTTCGCCTACATTGGCAGAACAGTGCATAGAAGCGATACCGCGTTGTGGAAGGTAGAAGTTTTGCATCGCAAACATACCTTTTTTCATTTCGCCGCCGTACCAAGTACCGCCGATAATTTGCTCTTTGCAATCCAAATTAAACATCACATATACTTCCGAGTTCAAACCTTGTTTTTCCCAGTCAGGATTTGTTGTTTTTGAACCGTTGAATACCACGAAATCAGGCTCGCCGAAGTTAGCCAATTCGTAGTGCGACGGACGGATAAACATATTAGTTACAAAGTGGGCTTGCCAAGCAACTTCCACGATGAAACGCACTTTCATACGAGTATCTTCGTTTGTTCCGCAAAAAGCATCAACTACATAAAGTTTTTCTGCAGAATTCAGTTCTTTGATAGTCAATTTTTTGCAATGTTCCCAAATGTCTTCGCTTACAGGTTTGTTAATAGTGCCGTCCCACCAAATTTTGTCCGATGCAGCGTTTTTCACGATGTAACGGTCTTTAGGCGAGCGACCTGTAAATTTACCGGTATCCACTGCCACCGCGCCGGTGTTAGTCAAAGTACCTTTTTCAAACCCTTCGTTTGCAGGGTCCATTTCCGCTTGAAAAAGTTCTTCGTAAGATGGATTATGTACAACAGGAATGCTGCTGCTAATGCCATACTTGCTTAAATCTAATGCCATTTCCATTTTTTTAAAATGTTTTTTTAAAGGATTAATAGTTAAAATTATTTTGTTATGTATGTTTTTGCAAAACGCCGACAAAAATAGCGTATTTTTTTAAATTGCCCACTTCGAACAATAATTATTTTTATTTTTTGCTCATTCGCTTGCGTTCATTTTCGTCTAAGTAAATTTTGCGTAAACGGATAGATTTTGGGGTAAGTTCCACATACTCGTCTTCGCGGATATATTCGAGAGCCTCCTCGAGGCTAAATTCAATGGGCGGAACGAGGCGCACTTTATCGTCGGCACCTGATGCGCGCATGTTAGTGAGCTTTTTCGACTTGGTAACATTTACCACCAAATCGTTGTCTTTTGCGTTTTCGCCCACCACTTGCCCCATATATACCTCGTCTTGCGGGTGCACAAAAAATCTGCCCCGGTCTTGCAGTTTGTCGATGGCGTAGGCATAGGCTGTGCCGCTTTCCATGGCAATAATCGCACCGTTGTTGCGTCGTTCAATTTCTCCTTTATAAGGTTGATATTCGAGGAAACGGTGCGACATAACGGCTTCGCCTGCCGTTGCAGTAAGCACATTTGTGCGCAACCCGATTATGCCTCGCGAAGGTATAAGAAACTCCATCTGCACTCGCTCGCCTTTGCTGTCCATCGATAGCATTTCGCCTTTGCGCACCGATACCATTTCAATTACTTTTCCCGAACTTTCTTCGGGCACATTGATAGATAGCTGTTCTACAGGTTCGTGTTTCACGCCGTTTATTTCCTTAAAGATCACTTGCGGCTGCCCTACTTGCAATTCGTATCCTTCGCGGCGCATGGTTTCTATGAGTACCGAAAGGTGAAGTACTCCGCGACCGAATACGCTCCACGCATCTTCTGTTTCGGATTTTACTACGCGCAGAGCAAGGTTTTTGTCCAATTCTTTCACCAGTCGGTCGTTAATATGGCGCGAGGTTACAAATTTGCCTTCTTTGCCGAAAAACGGCGAATCGTTTATTGTAAAAAGCATGCTCATTGTAGGTTCATCAACTGCAATGGGCGCAAGCGGTTCGGGATTTTGGGCATCGCAAACGCTGTCGCCGATGTCGAAATTCTCGAGTCCGACAAGAGCGCAAATATCGCCCGATTTCACGCTGTCCACTTTTACGCGCCCCAAGCCTTCAAATATCTGTACCTCTTTAATGCGGGCTTTTTGTATCGAACCGTCGCGCTTGGCAAGAGCTACATCCTGCCCGGTACGCAGTTCGCCGCGATGCACGCGCCCTACGGCAATACGCCCTACATACGACGAATAGTCGAGCGAGGTAATAAGCATTTGCGGGGTACCTTCAAGTTGCACAGGTGCAGGTATGTACTCAATAATCGAGTCGAGCAGGTAGTTGATGTTATCGGTAGGAGTTTTCCAGTCGGCAGCCATCCAGTTTTGCTTTGCCGAACCGTATACAGTGTGGAAATCGAGCTGTTCTTCGGTGGCGTCGAGCTGAAACATAAGGTCGAAAACCGCTTCGTGCACAAGGTCGGGGGTACAGTTTGGCTTGTCAACCTTATTTATTACCACAATTGGTTTTAATCCCATTTGAATAGCTTTTTGGAGCACAAAGCGCGTTTGCGGCATTGGTCCTTCAAAAGCATCGACAAGGAGCAGAACTCCATCTGCCATATTAAGCACGCGTTCTACTTCGCCGCCGAAATCAGCGTGCCCGGGGGTGTCGATAATGTTTATTTTTACTCCATTGTAGTTAATGGATACATTTTTTGCCAAAATGGTGATGCCGCGCTCGCGCTCGAGGTCATTATTATCCATTACGAGGTCGGTGCGTTCTTCGTTTTCGCGGAAAAGTTTGCCGGCAAGCAGCATTTTGTCTACCAGCGTAGTTTTGCCATGATCTACATGGGCAATAATTGCAATGTTGCGAATGTTTTGCATAAGTTTTTTTGTAAACTAATTAAATGAACGGGGAAGGAATTCCGCGCTTGTTTTTTCTGAGGGCGCAAAGATAATGATTTATTGCGAAGTTGAAAACTGAGAATGGAGAATGGAGAAGCAATGTGGAATTATCGCGAAGCAATAGATGCTTTTAACCCCTCTTAATTTTAACCCCTCCCCCTTCGGGTACTCCCCTTGAAGCAAGGGGAGAGTTTAATACAAACTTACCCATTATTATAAACACAATGCCTGTGCAACACTGTCCCCTTTTTTAAAGGGGACGAGCGAAGCGGAGGGGTTAATAATAGTAAGGGGAGAGTATTGTACAAACAATCTTCATTACACAAACACGAAGCTTGAGCAACAGTACTCCCCTTATCTAACCCCTCCCCCCGTTGGGGTACTCCCCTTTATAAAAGGGGAGAATTATGCACAAACAATTTGCATTACACGAACAAGAAGCCTGTGCAATACTGTCCCCTTTTATAGAATCCCCTCGCCCGTTGGGCACTTCCCCTTAAAATAAGGGGAGAAGTTTAATACAAACTTACCCATTATTATAAACACAATGCCTGTGCAACACTGTCCCCTTTTTTAAAGGGGACGAGCGAAGCGGAGGGGTTTTAATAAAGAACTGTCCCAACAGAGAGAGGGATTATAGATTACAAAAGCAAAAGTAATCAAGAGCAGGGCAAAAGATTTTCTACCTCTTACTTCACGACTATTTTTCTTGCCTTACTGCCCACGCGTACAATATACACGCCTGCTCCTGTGCCCTGTGCCCTGTGCCACGCACATTGCCCGCATAATATTAATGTTTATTTGAAAAACGACAAAGAAAGAGAACAAAACCATTTTAACCCAAAAAATATATAACGAAAAATCACTGACCAAAGAGAAAGGGAATGATTCCGGAATAAAAAAAGAGAGAGTTTTTAAAAACTCTCTCTCCAAAGTACCCAGACCCGGGGTCGAACCGGGATGGAAGTGAATCCACTGGTGTTTGAGACCAGCGCGTCTACCGATTCCGCCATCTGGGCGTTGGCGCATTTTTTACAAATGCGGGGCAAAGGTAGTATTATTTTTGATACTACAACTATTTAATGGGCATATTTTGCAAATATTTTTTAGGTTTGCGTATCATAAAAAATAATCCTACCTTAGCCGTCCGAAAAAAATAACACATACAAACAACTAAAATATTGATATAATGAGTACTAACTATTGCGTAATTATGGCAGGCGGTATCGGTGCCCGCTTTTGGCCCTTCAGCCGGAATCATAAACCGAAACAGTTTCTCGATTTTTTCGGCACCGGAAAATCGCTGTTGCAACTCACCTACGACCGCTTTCGCCGCATTGTTCCTGCCGAAAATATCCTTATTGTATCCAATCATCTCTACAAAGACCTGATTTTGGAACAACTGCCCGAGCTAAACGAAAATCAAGTGTTACTCGAGCCTATGCGCCGCAATACCGCACCCTGCATTGCCTACGCTGTAAACCGTATCAAAGCGGTAGCCGATAACGCAAACATCATTGTTGCTCCCTCCGACCACCTTATATTAAAAGAAGACGATTTTATTGCTACTATTCGCAAAGGCATCGATTTTGTTGAAAAAAACAAAAGTCTGCTCACGCTCGGCATGAAACCTACCCGTCCCGAAACCGGTTACGGATACATTCAAATTTCCGAAGGAGAGGGCGACTTGCGCAAGGTGAAAACTTTTACCGAAAAACCCGATTTGGAATTGGCAAAAGTATTTGTAGACAGCGGCGAATTTTATTGGAATTCGGGTATCTTTTTGTGGAATTTACAGGCTATCGACGAAGCTTTTGAATGCTATTTGCCCGACTTGGCAAGCAAGTTCAGCGCCGGAAAAGACCGGTTTAACACGGCTGCCGAAAAAGATTTTATCGATGAAATATTCCCTTCCTGCCAAAACATTTCGATAGACTACGGTATTTTGGAAAAAGCACCGAATGTGTTTGTGCTCTGCGCCGAGTTTGGCTGGTCGGATTTAGGCACCTGGGGTTCGCTCTACGAACTGTCCGACAAGGACGACCGGCAGAATGTAACGCTTAAATGCGATGCGCAATATTACGACAGTCGCGATAATATCGTTGTGCTGCCGAAAGGGAAACTTGCCGTGCTCGAAGGACTCGACAATTACATTGTAGCCGAAGAAGACGATGTGTTGCTCATTTGCCGGAAAACTGAAGAGCAAAAAATTCGTCAAATAGTAAACGATATAACCATAAAATTCAAAGGGAAGTTTATTTGATTTATAAATTTCACCTTTACACACTCGCATGGATATTATTCACCTGTTACCCGATTCGGTTGCCAATCAGATAGCTGCCGGAGAAGTCGTACAGCGACCTGCTTCGATAGTTAAGGAATTGATGGAAAATGCGCTGGATGCCGGAGCAAGCGATATTCGCTTAGTGATAAAAGACGCCGGACGAACGCTTATTCAAGTTATTGACAACGGAAAAGGTATGAGCGAAACCGATGCCCGCATGTCGTTCGAACGGCATGCTACTTCTAAAATTCGTTCTGCCGGCGACTTGTTTGCACTTCGCAGCATGGGTTTTCGCGGCGAAGCATTGGCGTCGATAGCAGCCGTGGCGCAGGTTGAACTCCGCACCCGCCGCGATGAGGATGAACTCGGCACTTTTATCCAAATCGAAGCTTCGAAAATAGAAGCGCAAGAAGCAATAAGCTGTCCGAAAGGCAGCATGTTTTCGGTAAAAAATCTGTTCTTCAACATTCCTGCACGCCGAAAATTTTTGAAAAAAAACGAAACTGAATTGCGACACATCATCACCGAATTCAACCGCATTGCCATTATTTATCCGCAAGTTTCATTTTCGTTGCTAAACAATAAAGACGAACTGTATAACTTGCCCGAATCTACGCTCCGGCAACGCATTATCAATATTTTTGGGAAAAGCCTGAATTCGCAGTTGCTTGAATTGAATACCGAAACAAGTCTGGTAAAAATCAGTGGCTTTGTAGGCAAGCCCGAAACCGCCCGCAAACAAATGCACAACCAGTATTTTTTTGTCAACGGGCGGTATATGAATCACTCTTATTTCCGGCGGGCGGTGTTGCAAGCTTTCGACCGCATGCTGGCTCCCGATACTGCTCCGAGTTATTTTATAGCTTTCGACATCGACCCGGCAACTATTGATGTGAATATTCATCCTACAAAAACCGAAATTAAATTTGAAAACGAACAGGCTATCTGGTCTATTTTATTGGCATCGGTACGCGAAGCATTGGGCAAATTCAATATTGTGCCGGGCATTGACTTTGATGCCGAAGGTGCTGCCGATATGCCGGTAATAGAGGCAAACACAACTATCCGAGCGCCACAAGTAAGTTTTGACCCCGACTATAATCCTTTTGCTAAAACAAGCAGTAGCTCGACAAGCAGCAACAGGGCTGACGGGTATAAAAAGCAATCGTTCGACTGGGAAAAACTTTACACAGGTTTTCAATCGGATAATGAAACTACCGGAGTATCGGAAAATCGCAGCACTGAAATGCCGGAGTATAAAAACGATGAAGGCTCCGAGCCGCTTTTTGCCGAAACAGAACAAAATGCTTCCGAATATTTCAATTTCAAGGGGAAATATTTGCTTACCTCGGTTAAATCGGGATTGATGATTATCGACCGGAGACGGGCGCACATTCGCGTTTTGTTTGAACAATATCTCACTTCTATTCGCTTGCAAAAGGGCGTTTCGCAACAATCGCTTTTCCCCGAGTGCATCGAGCTTTCTGCCGAAGACAGCTTGATAATGGACGAAATTTGCGACGATCTTTCTTTTGTGGGTTTCGATATTGAGCATATCGGTAAAAACTGCTACCAAATCAACGGAGTGCCGTCGGGTTTTGAACAGCTCAACAGCGTTGCTATTTTGGAGGAAATGTTATTGCACAGCCGCCAATATGCCGGTTCGGGGCGCGATATTATTCACGAACGCATTGCTCTTTCGTTAGCCAAAGCCGCTGCCTTACCTTACGGGAAATCGCTTTCTGCTGCCGAAATCACAGCTTTGATTGAAGCCCTGTTTGCCTGCCCAAACCATAACTACGACCCCGAAGGCAATGTGATAATCAGCATCTTATCGGAAGAGGAAATAGCAGCACGGTTTTAATTTTTTTCGGGATTATACTTTTTAACTATCGCCGTTACTTAGCTACCGTTGATTGTAACTGCCGATTGCGAGGTACAAAGCAATCTATTCCTGTACTGAGATTGCTTCCCGCTTCGTTCCTCGCGCTCGCAATGACGCATCGGTATCGACTTTCCCGTCATTGCGAGGAGGAACGACGAAGCAATCCGGAGAAAAAACAGTACGAGATTGCCGTACCTCGCAACCGGCGGTTACAACCAACGGGAGCTAATGACGAACATGCTAAAAGGTGCTATTCCGATGTTTTTTAATTTCTACAAAGATTTACAATGCTCCGTGTCTTTATTTAACCCCGGAGCTGCAATGCAGCGCTAAGCTTTGTAGCTACATCACAGTCTTCAACATCTATTAAGTTGCAGAGCAGCTTAATAGTTACTCTTGGGTATTTTTACAAATATGTTTTATTTTTTTCAAAAAAAAATCACTCTTTTATACAATATATCAAATGAATAACTATCTTTGTGCGCTCAAAAAACTGAGCAAAAGAATAAAAACACAGTAGTAACACTTTTTTCAGGAGGACCCAAGCAATAGCTAAGCAGTTTATCCCCAGAGCCAACCGGCGAGTTGTGAAAGAAGATTTGCACCGAATTAACGAAAAAATCAGTGCAAAAGAAGTTCGTTTGGTAGGCGACAATGTAGAACAAGGCGTATATTCCATTCAGGAAGCCATGAAACTGGCAGACAAGCTCGAACTTGATTTGGTAGAAATTTCACCCAATGCAGTACCACCGGTTTGTCGCATTGTTGATTATCAAAAGTTTCTATACCAACAGAAAAAACGCGAAAAAGAGCAAAAAGCCAAGCAGGTAAAAGTGGTGGTAAAAGAAATCCGTTTCGGACCGCAAACCGACGACCACGACTACAATTTCAAGCTCAAACATGCGCAGGAGTTCATCAAAGAAGGTTGCAAACTGAAAGCTTATGTGTTTTTCAAAGGTCGTTCCATTTTATTTAAAGAGCAAGGCGAGGTGCTTTTATTACGCTTTGCCAATGATTTGGAAGACATTGCCAAAGTAGATTCAATGCCTACTCTCGAAGGGAAACGAATGATCATCATGATGTCGCCCAAAGCAAAGAAGGCTTAAAAACCGAAAATCTTTTATTAATTAAAATATTGTATAATGCCAAAAATGAAAACTAATTCCGGTGCCAAAAAAAGGTTCAGCCTTACCGGGTCAGGAAAAATTAAACGGAAACATGCTTTTAAGCGTCATATTTTGACGAAGAAAACAACCAAGCAAAAACGCGCTTTAACCCACGATGCCCTTATCAGCAAAGTAGACGAGAAAGCAGCTAAAGTGTTGTTGGGAATCAAATAGAACAGCGTTTATCAAAGCAAAAAAATTTAGTTTTAACCGAATGTTCAGCAAAAAAGAGTTCACCGAAAGGCGAAACGCTGACAATCAAAAAATCATTACAAAATTATGCCAAGGTCAGTAAATCATGTAGCTTCAAGAGCTAAGAGAAAAAGAATTTTGAAATTAACCCGCGGTTATTTCGGAGCGCGCAAAAATGTGTGGACAGTAGCCAAAAACACTTGGGAAAAAGGTTTGCAATATGCTTACCGCGACCGTAAGAACAAAAAACGCAATTTCCGTGCGTTGTGGATTCAGCGTATCAACGCTGCTGCCCGCTTGGAAGGATTGTCGTACTCGAAACTTATGGGCGCACTCCACAAATCGGGTATCGAAATGAACCGCAAAGTGCTTGCCGATTTAGCAATGAATCATCCTGAAGCTTTTAAAGCGATTGTTAAAAAAGCGAAGAAATAAAAGCATCAAAAAAAAATAAAAGACCGTCCTCGTAAGAGAGACGGTTTTTTTTATTTATAGAGCCTTTTTGGGGACTCGAACCCCAGACCTATTCATTACGAATGAATTGCTCTACCAACTGAGCTAAAAAGGCAGTAACTCAAGTGAACCCGGGGAGATTCGAACTCCCATCGTCAGAACCGGAATCTGAAATTCTATCCATTGAACTACGGGTCCATAAAGTGCCGTTTTTTGCGTTGCAAAGGTAAAAAAAATATCCTAACCTTAGTCTAAAATCGTTTTTTTGTTCTTTTTTATCGTAAACAAAATTCATGCTTTTTTGCGTGATTAATGTGTGTTGATTGCTGTAGTTTTTGAATGTTGTTATTTATTGTTCCTGCAGGAAATGCTTGTTGGGGTGTATTGCATACGCTCGAAATAAATATACTGCCAAGATGATGAGGGGAGATGCAATACGATGGGGCTGTCTTAAAAATCGGAAGACTTTACTACAGGGGGTATAATGGTTTGCACGAGGGACAGTATTTGTCGTTGTGGGGAGGTTTGAGGAGGCTATCGCGCAGTTCCGCATGGATTGCTTCGTGCCTCGCAATGACGCGAATAGATAATCAGGAAGTCAGCGGTGCATGGTGAGAACGGTGAGCGTCCGGCAGTCGGCGGTAAGTGTCCAGGAGTGGACGGTGCATGTCCAGCAGTCGACGGTGAGTGTCCGGCAATCAACGGTGAGTGTCCAGCAGTCAATGGTGAGTGTCCAGGAGTCGACGGTGCATGTCCAGCAGTCGACGGTGAGTGTCCAGGAGTCGGCGGTGAGTGTCCGGCAATCAACGGTGCATGTCCAGCAGTCAACGGTGCATGTCCAGGAGTCGACGGTGCATGTCCAGCAGTCAACGGTGCATGTCCAGCAGTCAACGGTGCATGTCCAGCAGTCGGCGGTGAGTGTCCAGGAGTCAACGGTGCATGTCCAGCAGTCGGCGGTGAGTGTCCAGGAGTCGACGGTGCATGTCCAGCAGTCGACGGTGAGTGTCCAGGAGTCGACGGTGCATGTCCAGCAGTCGGCGGTGAGTGTCCAGCAATCAACGGTGAGTATCCGGCAGTCGGCGGTGAGTGTCCAGGAGTCGACGGTGAGCGTCCGGCAATCAACGGTGCGTCAGGTAAGTAGTGGGAGGTGTGACGAGGGTGTTGTTTAAAAGGGGTTTTTCTAAAAAACTAATGGTTTTATTTTGGTTAATTTGTCGAAGTGTTGCTGCATTTCGTCGAAAAAACATATATTTCCCTGTATTTCCATCTACTTTTGTCGAAATTTTTTAAAATAAAAAAACATGAAAAAGCAACAATTAGTTTTATGGATTATACTGGTAATAGTTGGGATATCGGCACAAGTGTCGGCACAAACAAACGGAAACATTCGCGGAAGCGTGATTGATGCCGCATCGGGACAAACTTTACCGTATGTTACTGTAGTAGTATTGAATACCGACCCTGTCGTAGGCGTAGTAAGCGACGAACAAGGGGCTTTCAGCCTGCCGCCGCTCCCCGTTGGGCGTTACAACATTCAAGCTTCATATATGGGATATGAACCGGCAACAATCCGCGAAGTGATGGTGTTGTCGGCAAAAGAATCCGTGCTCGAGATTTCCATGACAGAGAGCATACAGGCATTAGACGAATTGGTAGTACGACCCAAAACAAACAAAGAATCGCCGCTCAATTCGATGGCTCTGACCGGAGCGCGCATGCTCAGTGTTGAAGAAGCAAATCGCTATGCAGGCGGTTTGGACGACCCTGCTCGTCTGGCAACTTCGTTTGCCGGCGCAGCGGGCGATGTAACGAGCAACAGCATTTCTATCCGGGGAAATTCGCCGCAATTTCTGCAATGGAAACTGGAAGGTGTTGAAATACCCAATCCCAGCCACTACCCTGAAGTCGGCTCTATTGGCGGAGGAATTTTGACGGCGTTCAGTTCGCAGGTGTTGGGCAATTCCGATTTCTTTACAGGCGCATTCCCTGCGCAATACAACAACGCGCTGTCCGGCGTATTCGATATGATGCTGCGCAACGGTAATAACCAACAGTACGAACATACGGCGCAGTTGGGTACACTTGGCGTAGAATTTGCTTCCGAAGGTCCATTCAAAAAGGGCAAAAAAGCTTCTTATCTTTTCAATTACCGCTATTCTACAATGGCATTGGCAGGCGATATTATGGGGGGCGCATTACAAGAAGTTTCGGGTATGCGTTATCAGGATTTATCTTTCAAAATTAACCTTCCCACGAAAAAAGCAGGTGTGTTTTCGCTGTGGGGCATCGGTACAAACGATAAAATGTTTACGCCGTTGCCGGACGATTTGTTAAATTACGAATATTTGCCCGCCGAAAATGCTACTCGTCAATATATGGGTGCGGCAGGTTTGGGACACCGGATATTTTTCTCGGCAAACACTTACCTGAAAACTACGCTTGCCGCCACTCACGCCTATAATCATGTTTATATAGACCTCTACGATAGCCAAAAACAAGGTCTTGAACGGATTGTTGATATGCTCGATAAGAACACCAATCTCATTTTCAATTCTTATTTGAACACAAAGTTCAGTGCCCGCCATACAAACCGAACCGGCGTTACGCTAACCGGCTTATTTTACGACGACAACTACAATATGGCTCCAGATGCTCCTTATTCTACCGGACCGATTGCAAACTTTGCCGATACGGATGGCAGCAGTTCGCTGGTTTCGGTGTTCAGCCAGTCGGTATTCCAATGGAACGAACGCCTGACTACGGAAATAGGTATCAATGCGCAGTATTTTACTCTCAACGAACGCCGGACGGTAGAACCTCGCGCAAGTATACGCTGGAAAGCTGCCCCGCGGCATACTGTTGCTGCTGCTATGGGTATGCATAGCCGGCACGAACGGATTGATTATTATTTTGTAACTACGCCACAGACGGGTAACGAATTGGTGAATAAAAACCTTGATTTTACGAAAGCCTATCACGCCACACTGAGTTACGATTGGCGTATTTCCGATAACATGAATTTCCGCATCGAGCCTTATTTTCAATACCTCTATGATGTGCCGATGGTAGCGGGCAGCAACCGTTCCATTATCAATCAGACTGATTTTTTTATGAAAGAACAGTTGGTAAACAGCGGAAATGGGCGTAACTTCGGCGTTGATTTCACTTTTGAGCGTTATCTTAAAGATGGCTTTTATTATATGCTGACTGCTTCTATATTCGATTCCAAATACCGGGGAGATGATAATGTATGGCGCAATACCCGGCTCAATCGCCGTTTTCTGGCAAATGCACTTGCCGGTAAAGAGTGGATGCTTGGAAAAAGGAAACAACATGTATTGGGTGTAAATCTTCGCTTCAATTTGATGGGCGGCAGTTATTATACGCCTCTTAACGAAGCGTTATCGCTTGCCGAAGAGCGTCCGATTGAAGATGAATCTCGTATGATGGAGAGTAAGAATCCTGCAAGCTTCGTTGCTCATGCAACGGTTAACTGGAAAATTAACAAGCCCGGATTAACGCACGAATTTGGTATCATGATGCTGAATCTAACAGGCAGCAAGGAATATTACGGCTACGAATATAACTTCAACACCCGCAACATGGACAGGGTAACTCCTTCCGTCAGCATACCTAATATTTACTATAAAATATCGTTTTAATGAAACGCTTGGCAAATAATCTGGTGCTCATTTCGGTATTGCTCTTCATTGCCCTGAGTAATATCTATCAGGTATCTCCTGATGGAATGGAGCAGGCAGGCGGGGTATTGACTGCAGAGGTAATTTTGCTTACGATGGCATATTTCATTGCCATCATAGCAAATATTCGTGTGCTGGTTCCCCGTCTGCTGCTCCACAACAAGTTTGTCAGATATATACTTTCTTTGCTGGCATTTGCAGCAACTTTCACCCTTATGGAAATTGTATTTGAGTATGTGTTAAAAGATCGTTATCATATTACGCTTGGTCGATACTCGTATTTTTCCGATAATGACAATATGTTATTTTTCGATCTGTTATCTTCCGTAGTATCCTATTCCGTCAGCATTGCAGGTTCGGCACTTATCATTTTTCTACACCTGTGGGAACAGTCGGGCGAAAAAATACGCGAAGTGGGAGAACAAAATGCCCAAAGTGAACTGATAAAAGTTCGAACGCGTATCGACTCCGAAGCATTGTTTAATACGCTCGATAAAGCTATTTCCATCATCAAACAATCGCCTTCGGAAGTCGTTTCGCTACTGATGGATTTGAGCCGATCGCTGCGCATACAACTCTACGAAAGCCGTTATCGGCATACAACTTTGCACGAATCTCCGGCACAAACATTCGATCTGCATTCGCCTGCAATGCATTTGCTCACAGATAAGCGTTACCGCCTCTTGCGGCATGCAATGATGATAACTCTCTTTACCGCAATAATCCTGTCCAATTTCGATGGTTCATTATCATCGCTCCTGTTTGCGCTATTGCTGCCATTACCTATATTTTTGGCACTGACCTATTTTAATATCTATGTGCTGATGCCCAAACTAATAATGCAAGGTCGTGTGCGTGCCTATCTGGCAGCAGTTATGGCATCAGTACTTGTTGTTGTTATGCCCATACAAATTCATTATTTTCAGGAAACAAGTGTGAATGGCACTTCCGTATGGATACTCGCCCTTTATACCATTTCTTATATTATTATCATCAGTTTCCCCATTATCGGCATAAACGCCATAGTTCTCTTTCAATACTGGGTACGCAACCAACAGCATATAGCCGAACTCGAAACTACCACCGTGCTTTCGGAACTGGAATTATTGCAGAATCAGGTAAATCCGCATTTCCTGTTCAATATGCTCAATAATATTATTGTACTGACAAAGAAAAATCCCGCTCAAGCATCCGATATCTTGCATAAATTAAACGATATGCTGAAATACCAATTCCACAGTTCCGCAGGGCAATCCATACGGTTGGGTGATGATATTCGTTTCCTGACCGATTACCTGAACCTCGAAAAGTTGCGACGCGACAATTTCGAATTCAGTATCTATGCAGACAGTGGGGTAGAAGAAATTTCGCTACCTTCGCTGTTGTTTATTCCGTTTGTAGAAAATGCCGTGAAACACAACAACGACAACCGTATCCTTTCTTTCGTACAGATCCGGTTTACTTTTGAAAATGACAAATTGCGTTTCGTATGCGTAAATTCCAAACCGATGCGTCCGATACACAATGACGAAGTTGGCGGGCTGGGACTTCCCAACATACGCCGCCGCCTCGACCTGCTGTATGGCAACAGCTATCATTTAGAAATTACCGAAAACGAGATATGCTATACGGTACAATTAGATATTGATTTGAAAAAATAAAAAGCTATGAACTGTATTATTGTTGATGACGAACCTTTGGGACGCGAAGCAATCCAATTGTTGATAAAAGAAACACCGGAACTGAAGCTGCTCGGCAGTTTCGGCGATACTCAATCGGCAGGCGAATTCCTGCTCAACCATCCGGTCGATTTGGTATTTCTCGACATCCGTATGCCCGGTACCGACGGGATAACATTTGCCCGGACAATAAAAGACAATACGCTTGTCATTTTCACTACTGCGTATCCCGAATATGCGGTCGATAGTTATGAACTCGATGCCATTGATTATCTGCTGAAACCCATTGAAGCAGCACGCTTCCAAAAAGCGGTAAGTAAAGCATCGGATTACCTGCAGCTTTTACAGGATAAGTCGCAAAAAAGCACCATAGAAAGTGTTACAAAAGAACACATTTTCGTAAAAGCAGACCGGCGATATTTCAAAATCCTGTTCCGTGATATTCTCTTTATCGAAGGATTGAAAGACTATGTAATTATCCAAACCGCAGACCGGAGAATAATTACCAATACCACACTGAAAGCTATGCAAGAACGCCTTCCGGAAGATATGTTCCTGCGTACCAATAAATCATATATCGTCAATCTGAATAAAATCGATTCTTTCGATGTAAACGATATTTATATCGGCACACACGAATTGTCTATCGGTAGCCGTTACCGAGAATATTTTATGGAAAAATTTGCAAAAGGTCAAATTTAATAAAACGAAATTATCCCTATTTTCCCTACCTTTGCCACCTTAAAATAAACAGGTAAATGGTTTCAATAGAACAACTCACGGTAGAATTTAGCGGACATACACTATTCGACGGCATTACATTTTTAATTAATCCCAAAGATAAAATTGCCTTAGTAGGAAAAAACGGAGCAGGTAAAAGTACATTGCTCAAAATTATTGCAGGACTGCAAAACCCTACTTCGGGTAATTTAGTCGTACCGAAAGATATAAAAATCGGTTATTTGCCGCAGCATATGATACATCATGACGGCTCTACCGTGATGCAGGAAACGGAGAAAGCTTTTGCCGGAATTTTTGAACAGCAAAAACTCATCGAGCGGTTAACTAACGAACTTGCCGAGCGTACGGATTACGACAGCGAAAGTTATCTGAAACTGATTGACGACCTCACACACGAAAGCGAAAAGCTGGCTATGCTGGGCGGTGCCGATTACAAAGCCGATGTAGAAAAAACGCTACTGGGCTTAGGTTTTCTGCGTAGCGATTTTGACCGGCAAACAAGCGAATTTTCGGGGGGATGGCGTATGCGTATCGAATTGGCTAAAATACTGCTCCAACGCCCCGATGTCTTACTGCTGGACGAGCCGACCAACCACCTTGATATTGAATCCATTCAATGGCTCGAAAACTTTTTGAAGACCAGCTCATCGGCAGTGATGCTGGTGTCGCACGACCGCGCTTTTATCAATGCGGTAACCAATCGAACGATTGAAATTTCGCTGGGGCAAATTTACGACTACCGCGTTCCGTACGACAAATACATTGTGCTGCGCAAAGAACGCCGCGAGCAACAGATGCGTGCTTACGAAAATCAGCAAAAAATGATTGCCGATACCGAAGAGTTTATTGAGCGATTCCGCTACAAGGCAACCAAAGCCGTGCAAGTACAATCGCGCATGAAACAATTGGATAAGGTAGAGCGAATTGAGGTGGATTTGGAAGATACTGCCCGGCTGAATCTTAAATTTCCGCCTGCACCCCGCTCGGGAAGCATTCCGGTAGAAATAGAGCATTTAACGAAAATTTACGGCGAACATACCGTATTGAAAGAGATTGGACTCATTATTAATAGAGGCGAAAAAGTAGCTTTTGTGGGCAAAAACGGCGAAGGAAAATCCACGCTCGTAAAATGTATGATGGACGAAATTCCATACAGCGGAACGCTTAAATTGGGACACAATGTAAAAATCGGCTATTTTGCGCAAAATCAGGCAAGTTTGTTGGACGGCGAGAAAACAGTGTTCGAGACGATTGATTATGTGGCTGTGGGCGACATTCGAACAAAAATTCGCGACATACTCGGCGCATTTATGTTTGGCGGCGATGCAAGCGATAAAAAGGTAAAAGTGCTTTCGGGAGGCGAGCGCAGCCGCTTGGCAATGATACGACTACTGCTCGAACCGGTCAATCTGCTTATCCTCGATGAGCCTACCAATCACTTGGATATGCAAAGCAAAGATGTGCTGAAAAATGCCATCAAAGCATTCGACGGAACGGTCATCGTAGTGTCGCACGACCGCGAATTTCTTGATGGATTAGTGGATAAAGTCTATGAATTTTCCAACAAAAAAGTGCGCGAACACATGGGCGGAATTTACGATTTCCTGCGCAAGAAAAACATTGAAAATCTTAATCAATTAGAAATCTCTTTGCGTACAAACACAGAAAAAAATGTGGAAGAAAATACCGTTTCGGAAAACAAACTGAACTACGAAGCGCGCAAAGAACAAAGCAAACTCCTCCGTAAAGCCGAGCGAGCAGTAGAAGAAGCCGAAAACCAAATCGCTGCCTTGGAAACGGAATTAGCCGCTATCGAAACCGAACTGCAAAATCCCGAAAGAGCAAACGATGCTACGCTCTTTCAGGATTATGAAAAGAAAAAACGAGCGTTGGAACAAAAGATGTATGAATGGGAGCTGCTTTGCGAAGAGAAAGAAAAATTACAATAAAAATATATCAGAAAATCAGTTTAATTGACTTCTGTCATAAACGATTCCCCTCCTGTGGAGGGGAATTGCTATCGTTTACCTTTGCCATAATTCTTATGCTTTTTATTAGTCGCAAAAAGATATTGTTTTTCCTTTTTTCAAAGCACTAATTATATACAGAAAAGCCACATTTTAAAACTAATGAATTAGCTTAAAATGTGGCTTAAATTATTGATATAATGCAGAAATAGTTTTATCTACATAGTAATGAGCTAATAAATTATTCCCACTCTATAGTTGCAGGAGGTTTCGAACTGATGTCGTACACCACACGGTTTACACCCTGCACTTTATTGATAATATCGTTCGATACCTGTGCAAGGAAATCGTAGGGCAGTTGCGCCCAGTCTGCCGTAATTGCATCAACCGAATGTACTGCACGCAAAGCAACAGCATTTTCGTAGGTTCGCGCATCGTTGCTCACCCCTACCGACTGTACCGGCAAAAGGATTGCGCCCGCCTGCCATACTTTGTCATACAAACCCCACTCGCGCAAGGCAGAGATAAACACATCGTCGGCATCTTGCAAAATGTGTACTCTTTCGGGCGTAATAGCACCCAGCAAACGCACACCCAAACCCGGACCCGGAAACGGATGACGATTAATCAAATGAGGCATCATACCCAATTCGCGACCAATGCGGCGCACCTCATCTTTAAACAACAGGCGCAAAGGCTCAACAAGTTTCAAGTTCATTTTTTCGGGCAAACCACCCACATTGTGGTGCGATTTGATAACTTTTCCCGTAACAGAAATCGATTCGATAATATCAGGATAAATAGTACCCTGTCCGAGCCATTTTGCACCCTCTATTTTTTTAGCCTCCTCGTCGAAAACATCGATAAAACCCTTACCAATGATTTTGCGTTTTTGTTCGGGGTCGGTTACACCTGCCAATGCCGAATAGAATTTTTCACGGGCATCGATGCCGATAACATTCAAACCAAGATGTTCGTAATCGCGCAATACATTTTCAAACTCGTTTTTACGCAACAAACCGTGATTAACAAAAATACAGGTAAGGTTTTTACCTATAGCTTTGTTCAGCAACACAGCCGTTACCGACGAATCCACACCGCCCGACAGAGCCAAAATCACCTTGTCGTTGCCCAACGACTCTTTCAATTCCTTCACCGTTTGCTCGATAAACGAAGCCGGAGTCCAGTTTTTAGCAACGCCACACTCGGTCAAAAAATCATCCAAACCACTCAATCCTTCCGGCGTAAGCACATCGCTTGTACAACTTTTGCCCCAATCGGAACAGGAACAATTTTCGCTTGCATCGCAAATGCAAAGCTTGGGTAACTCTCCGCCAAACGCTGCCAATTCTTCCTTGAAAGCCGCCACATTGGGCACTATCGAAGCAGGATTGCCCGACAGAATAATACCTTTCACACCTTTCGTATCGGAAGGCAATTTGTTGAAAGGAACTATTTCGCAATAAGTGTTGAGTTCGCGCACGCGGCGACCGACCAACTGAGTGCTGTTTGCCCCAAAGTCGATGATAATGATTTTGTCGTACATAATGTTGAAGGATTAAAATGATAAGCTTTTTGGCGTGCAAAGATACTATTTTCTGACAAAATGATTATTTTTTTTCGAAAAATATTACCTTTGTTTCGCAAAAAAAATAAAAAAATCACACCATGACAGCAAACTCAACCGACACTCGCCGATACAGCGACGAAATATGGATAGGCAAACTCAGCATGGGTGCTTCAAATCCCGTGCGCGTACAAAGCATGACTAATACCAACACCCTCGATACCGAAGCTTGTGTTGCACAAGCTATCCGCATTATCGAAGCGGGCGGCGAACTGGTACGACTCACGGCACAAGGCGTGCGCGAAGCCGAAAATCTGAAACACATTAAAGCCGAACTCACACAACGCGGTTACGGCGATACACCGCTCGTTGCCGATATCCACTTCAACCCCGAAGCTGCCGAAGTAGCGGCACAATTCGTTGAAAAAGTACGCATCAATCCGGGCAATTTTGTAAAAAGCATCAAAAGCAGCAGCGATTACAGCGACGAAGAATTTGAACAGGAACGGCTTTTACTGCGCGAAAAATTCATCCGTTTTCTGGCAATTTGCAAACAACACAATACCGCCGTTCGTATCGGAGTAAACCACGGTTCGCTCTCGGAGCGCATGATGAATCGTTATGGCGACACCCCACTCGGCATGGTAGAAAGCTGTATGGAAATGTTGCGTTTTTGTCGCGAAGTAGATTTCAAACATGTTGTCATTTCCCTCAAATCGTCAAACACGCGACTGATGGTAAACGCCGTGCGCCTGTTGGTAGAACGCATGGATGCCGAAAATTATCATTTCCCGCTACATTTGGGCGTTACCGAAGCAGGCGACGGCGAAGACGGACGCATAAAGTCTGCCGTCGGAATCGGTTCGCTGCTTGTCGACGGCATTGGCGACACCATCCGCGTGTCGCTCTCCGAAGCACCCGAAAATGAAATTCCCGTTGCATTTGCTATCCTGCAAGCCACGCGTTCGCGCATTACCAAAACCGAATACATTTCCTGTCCGGGTTGCGGGCGTACGCTTTTCGACCTGCAAAGCGTTATTGCTCAAATCAAAGCCAGAACAAACCACCTCACAGGATTAAAAATAGGCATCATGGGTTGCATTGTTAATGGTCCGGGCGAAATGGCTGATGCCGATTACGGCTATGTAGGTGCAGCAGCAGGCAAGGTAAGTTTATATAAAAAGCAGCAATGCGTAGAAAAAAATATCCCAGCCGAACAAGCTGTAGAAAAACTCGTAGAGCTGATTAAGGCAAGCGGCGACTGGGTTGAAAAAGAATAAAGTATTTTTCGTTTAAACAATACCGCATGAATCCACTCGCAATTATTGAAAAATATTATTCGAAAAACAGTCGTGTTTACGCTATCTTGGTAGAACACAGCCGTTCCGTTGCCCATAAAGCGTTGCAACTTGCCAATCTTCACCCCGAATTAGCAATAGATAAACAATTTGTTGAAGAAGCCGCCATGTTGCACGACATCGGCATTTTTCGCTGTTATGCGCCCAAAATTGATTGCTACGGTGAGTTCCCCTATATTTGTCATGGCTACCTGGGAGCCGATTTACTACGCGCCGAAGGGTTGCCAAAACATGCCCTTGTATGCGAACGACATACCGGAACGGGCTTGAGCCTCAAACAAATCATTGACGAGAAACTGCCGCTTCCTCATCGCGACATGTGTCCCGTATCGCTCGAAGAAAAACTTATATGCTTTGCCGATGAATTTTTCTCCAAAAGTCGCCTGCAAGACGAAGACAGTGTTGCAACAATTCGAAAATCCCTAAAAAAATTCGGCAGCGATTCTGTGAAAAAATTCGACGAATACTGCCAATTATTTTTATAAAAAAATAAGAGTTCGGAATATTCCAAACTCTTATTTTCCACTATTAAAATAGTCCTAGCTATGAACTTATTTTAGTTTTTTGCTTATTCAGCTACAATCTCCAAAGTTATTTCGGCACTCACCTCTTTGTGAAGTTTGAGTTGTGCTTTGTATGAACCAACTTCCTTGATGGCATCTTTTATCACAATTGCTTTTCTGTCCACTTCGAAACCTGCTTTTTTAAGTTCCTCAGCAACCTGAATATTAGTTACCGAACCAAAAATCTTGCCGTTCGAACTGGCTTTCGTTCCAATGGTGAGAACCAAGCCGTTCACCTTGGCAGCAAGAGCTTCGGCGTCGGCTTTGATTTTAGCGAGCTTGTGTGCGCGTTGCTTCAAGTCTTCTGCCAACATTTTTTTAGCGGAAGGAGTTGCCAACACGGCTTTCTTTTGCGGGATAAGGTAATTGCGACCATAGCCGTCTTTCACGGTTAAAACATCGTCTTTGTATCCCAAATTCTGTACATCTTCTTTCAGTATGATTTCCATTATTTAGTTCTCCTTCGTTAATTATTTCATCATATCGGTTACATAAGGAAGCAACGCCAAATGACGCGCTCTTTTCACGGCTTGAGCTACTTTGCGTTGAAATTTCAACGAAGTACCCGTGAGGCGGCGAGGAAGGATTTTTCCTTGCTCGTTCAAGAATTTTTTCAAAAACTCAGCATCTTTATAGTCGATATATTTGATACCGCTTTTTTTGAAACGACAGTATTTTTTCTTCTTAACATCTACCGAAAGAGGCGTTAAGTATCTGATTTCCGAATTGTTTGTTGCTGCCATAATTTAAGCCTCCTTTTCTTTTTTAGCCGATTTAACACTCTTTCTTTTTTCTGCATATTCTACCGCATATTTGTCGAGCGCAAAGGTAAGGAAACGCAACACTCGCTCGTCGCGACGATAAGCAACTTCGAGGGGTCTTACCACCGTTGGTTCGGCTTTGAACTGAATCAACGAGTAAAAACCGGTAGATTTTTTCGCAATGGGGTAAGCCAGTTTTTTCAAACCCCAATTTTCTTCATTCACAATCTCCGCACCTTGTTCTACGAGGAGATTTTTGAATTTTTCGACCGCTTCCTTCATCTGTGCGTCAGACAAAACGGGAGTCAAAATGAAAACGGTTTCATAGTTTTTCAACATAAACTCTTTATTTTTAATGAATTAAATTGATTTATTTGCTCTCCGATTTTCGGAAAACGGCTGCAAAGATACAATATTCTTTTTCTATTGCAAATATTTCCCCTTTATTCTTTTTTTAAATTAACGAAGAAATTTTATCTTTGCGCCTAAGAATTTCAGTTGGTTTACAAATGATTACAAATGAGGAAATTACTGCCGTTGGTTTTGTTGCAAAGCCACACGGCATAAAGGGAGAACTTTCCGTAAGTTTCGACCGTTTCCCGTTCGATGAGGACGAAACGCCTGCTTTCATTTTTGAAATGGACGGGATTTTCGTGCCTTTTTTTATAGAAAGTTTCCGATTTAAAACCGACACTACCGCGCTCTACAAATTTGAGGGCATCGACAACGAAGAGCAAGCGCGCACGCTATCGGGTAAAACCATCTATATACACAATCAATATCTTATTGATAATGAAGAGGACGATGATAACATTCGTCGCTATATCGGTTACGGCATTGAAGATAATTTTAACGGAAATCTGGGGAAAATCACTGATATTGAAGATAGTACTAAAAATGTGCTTTTTGTGGTAAATAACAAGGGTAACGAACTGCTCATTCCTGCGGCGGATTATTATATTACGGAAATTGACAACGAAAATAAAATTATCCATGTAAGCCTGCCCGACGGATTGGTGGATATGGATTTGGCAGAGGAGGAATAAAGTGCCGTAATTTCAAACGAAGCCGAGAAATCGCATTACACAAATGCTTTGTTTAGTGCGATTTCTCCACAAGGTTGAAATGACGAAATATGAAATAAAGAATTTGAAATGATGAAAATAAACTGGGGAATAATCGGCGCAGGCGATGTGTGTGAACTGAAAAGCGGACCTGCGTTTTACAAATGCAACGGTTCGGCACTCGTTGCCGTGGCGCGGCGCGATGCCGGGAAAGCGAAAGATTTTGCTTGCCGGCACAAGGTGGCGCATTTCTACTCGTCGGCAGACGAATTGCTTGCCGACCCGCAAGTGAATGCCGTATATATTGCTACGCCACCGCAATCGCATAAGGAACTCGCAATTAAAGCTCTGAAGAGCGGGCGTCCTGTGTATGTGGAAAAGCCGATGGCTATGAATTATGCCGAATGCGAGGAAATGATGCAGGCGGCTCGCGAATCCGGACAAAAGCTCTTTGTAGCATTTTATCGCCGGGCGATGCCTTATTTTATTAAGGTGAAGGATATTATCGACAACGGACAGATAGGTAAACCGGTGGCGGTGGCGGTGAAACAGTTTCGCGCTCCGTTTTCGAGCGATTTTGAGCCGGATACGCAAACCTGGCGCGTGAAAGGCGACATTGCAGGTGGCGGTTATTTCTACGACCTTGCGCCGCATACGATTGATATTCTCGATTATTTGCTTGGAAAAATTGCCGATGCCCGGGGTTTTACTTCAAATTTGGGACAGCTTTATGAGGTGGAAGATACTGTGTCTGCTTCTTTGCGCTTCGAGAATGGTGCATTGGGCACAGGGATTTGGAGTTTTGTTACTCAGGAAGCGTCGAATATCGACTGCATCGAAATTCTCGGTACGAAGGGTAAAGTACAATTTGCTGCCTTTGATTTTACGCCGATAATCTTAACTACTTCCGAAGGTGAACAGAAGTTTGAAATACCAAACCCTGCTCATGTGCAGCAACCGCTTATACAAACGGTGGTCGACGAGTTGCTCGGACGAGGTACTGCTTTATCGAACGCCGAAAACGGCGCGCGGGCAGCTTGGGTGATGGATAAGATTTTTAATAAAATATAGTTAGTAGGGTTTAGTGTGTAATTTTTACTCCTTACACTTTACACCTTTTATTATACCGTAAAAAAACAATTAAACATACAATGATAAATCTGCTTACAAATCACCGCACGGTGCGCCAATATTCGGATAAAGCTATCGAACCTGCGCTGCTCAACCGCCTGCTCAAAGCTGCTTGCCGCGCATCGAACACGGGTAATATGCAAACATACAGCTTCATCGTTACGCAAGATGAGGCGATGAAAGCCGCCCTCGCGCCTTGCCATTTTAACCAGAAAATGGTAACGCAGGCTCCGGTTGTACTCACGGTTTGTGCCGATTTTAACCGCTTCAACAAATGGTGCGAACAGCGCAAAGCGGTGCCGGGTTACGATAATTTCCTGTCGTTTACTTCGGGAATGATTGACGCTTCGCTGGCGGCACAGAACTTTTGCGTCGCTGCCGAAAGCGAAGGGCTGGGCATTTGCTACCTCGGCACTACTACCTACACGGCGGATAAGATTATCGACATTCTTAAACTGCCCCGTTTCGTTGTGCCGGTTACTACCATCACGGCAGGTTATCCTGCCGAACTGCCTGCCGTGCAGGAAGACCGCCTGCCGCTCTCGGGCATCGTGCATTACGAAACTTACCACGATTATTCGATTGACGACATTGACCAGATTTATGCCGAGCGCGAAAATCTCGAATCGTCAAAAAAATACATTGCCGAAAACAACAAGGAAACACTCGCGCAGATTTTTACCGATATTCGCTACACGAAGGCTAACAACGAACATTTTTCATCGGTACTGATTGAAGTGTTGAAAAAACAAGGCTTCTTCGAAACTAAGAATTAAGAGTTAAGAATTTATCCCTATTTGTTACACCTTATTCTAAAACAAAACAACATTCTACTTTATAAACTTTTAAATTTGAGATACTATGAACAGAAGAAATTTTCTAAAAACAAGCGGCGCGATTGCCGGCAGTATGATGGCTGCTTCGGCATTGGGCAAAACGCTCGACACCATGGCGCAAAAAGCAGGCACCGGTAAGAAAATCCGTTATGCAATGGTGGGTTGCGGACATCGCGGCACAGGCATGTGGGGGAAAAAACTTGTGGACGACGGCTACAAGCAGTACATTGATTTTGTAGGTTTGTGCGACACAAATCCCGGACGCATGGACTACGCCAAACGAGTGATGAACATTCCCGATTGTCCAACCTATAGCAGTGCCGATTTCGCTAAAATGCTTAAAGAAACCAAACCCGATGTGGTGATGGTTACCACGCCCGATGCTACACACAGCGATTTTATCATCTGCGCGTTGGAAGCAGGTGTGAATGTGATTACCGAAAAGCCGATGACTACCGACGAGGCAAAATGTCAGGCAATTCTCGATGCACAAGCCCGCACAGGCAAAAAGGTAACCGTTACATTCAACTACCGTTATTCGCCACACCGCGCAAAACTCTACGAACTGATTCGTGCAGGCGAAATTGGCGAAATCACTTCGGTCGATTTCCACTGGTATTTAGATACCAAACACGGCTCGGATTATTTCCGCCGCTGGCATGCTTACCGCAAAAACAGCGGCAGTTTGCTGGTGCATAAATCGTCGCACCATTTCGACCTGTTAAACTGGTGGATTGGCTCGGAACCGGAAGAAGTTTTCAGCTACGGCGCGTTGGAATTTTACGGCAAAAACGGCAAGTTCCGCGGTGAAAACTGTCGCCTGTGCAGCCACAAAAGCGAATGCGATTTTTACTTCGATATTACCAAAGAAAAACGCATGATGGAAATGTTCCCCGCCAACGAAAGCTACGACGGTTATTTCCGCGACGGCTGCGTGTATCGCGAAAACATTGATATTTTCGACAAAATGGCGGTGCAAATTCGTTATATGAACAAAGTTCAGGTAAGTTATTCGCTCACCACTTACTCGCCTTACGAGGGTTACCGCATTGCCTTCAACGGTACAAAAGGTCGCCTCGAAGCGTGGATTAAGGAGCGTCAGCCGTGGGAAGAAGCCGAGGACGACGATGTGATATTCCTCACCAAAAACTTCGGCAAGCGCAAGGTAATTCGCGTGCAACAAGGCGAAGGCGGACACGGCGGTGCAGATCCGCTCATTCATGCCTACCTGTTCAAAGGCGAGAATCAAGCCGACCCGCTCAAACAAAGCGCAGATGTGCGTGCCGGAGCTATGGCAATTTTGGTTGGTGTAGCTGCCCGCAACAGCATTGACAGTGGAAAACCGGTGAAAATTGCCGACCTCACTTCGCTGAAACCAAAAGAAAGCATACTATAAAAGAAATCAACAAAGAATGTAGGGGGCGTTGCGTGCAATGCCCCTTATTTTATGTCGAAAAATTTCTATTAAAGCTCTGCATTTTGCTTGTATCTTTTTAATTAACCCCTCGCCCTTCGGGCACTCCCCTTAAAATAAGGGGAGAGTATAGTATTAACTGCTTCGTTGTACAAATACAACGCTTGTGCAACAGCTCTCCCCTTTTATAAGGGGAGTACCCCCAACGGGGGGGAGGGGTTATAATTTAAGGAGAGTAGAGTGCCCGAAGGGCGAAGAGTTAATTAACAATACACGCACAAAGCGCAAAGATTAATATACAGAAAATACCCCAAACGGCTTATCTTTTAGCTGCAACACAGGCTGAATTTACGCCAAGCTGAGAGAGATAAATTTTCCACTTGAGGAAAAAATATTTTCCACTTGAGGAAAATTTTTTTTTCACTTGAGGAAAATTTCCGTACCACTTGAGGAAAATTCATGTGCCACTTGAGGAAAAATTTCGTTCGTCTTGAGAAAAAATTTTCCTTGATTTGGAGCCGCTACCAAGCGCATCTTTCGTATGGCAAACAGTAAGACGCGAAAAAATTGCGCGAAGGCAGTATATACGATAATATGGCGGGTGCGTCTTATAATAACACAGTGTTTGTATTTTTTTAGGTAACCCCTCACCCTTCGAAGGTACTCTGCTCTCCTTAAATTATAACCCCTCCCCCCCGTTGGGGGTACTCCCCTTTATAAAAGGGGAGAGCTGTTGCACAAGTGTTGTAATTGTACAACGGAACAGTTAGTACTATACACTCCCCTTATTTTAAGGGGAGTGCCCGAAGGGCGAGGGGTTAATTAAAAAGATACAAGCAAAACGCAGGAGTCATAAAACGAGCAAAGCGGAAATTTACCTACGCCTCCCCCCTACTGCACCGGGAGCATTGGTATATTTTTAACAGATAAGCAAAATATATTTTCGTTATAATTTAAAAAATATTACATTTGTTCCGCTTCAATAGTTACAAACGAACAACTTTTCTATAATATAATTTCAAAAAACTTATGTATTATGAAAACAATTTCATCTTTCCGAATGATGTTGGCAAGCTTGCTTTTAGGATTTTTTGCCTGCACACATGCCCAAGAGCCGACTATTTCAAAAAATTACAGCAATGAACAAATAGCGCAACTGCTGGCTGCGTTTCAAAGTTCGCAGTCGCGCGATACCAATCCGGCTGCCGATTTGCAACGCAAACTGCTTGCCGATTTTCCGCGGGCAAAAGATATTGACTGGGAAAGCGACGGCAAGCTTTTTGAAGCTGAGTTTGCAGTGCTATTTACCGACCATAAGGCTTTTTACGATACCGACGGCAACTTGCTGATGTACAGTACTGATATTGCCCGCTCGCAAGTACCCATAGAGGTGAGAAATGCCATTGGAAGCAAATTTCCCAAACACAGAATTGAAGACGCCACACGAATTGTTCAAGGGTCGGAAACCTTTTACAAAGTGGAACTTGAACAAGAAGAAATTGAGCTTAAAGCCACCTTCAAAGCCGACGGCACTTTCGTAAAATAGTTTTTTTCGATACACACCATGCCGCAAGCAACCCCCACCATTCTCGTTACCGGAGCCACCGGAATGCTCGGATCACATTTGTTGTGGCATTTGCTCCGGCAGGGGAAAAATTGCCGCGCCACCAAACGACGCGGCAGTTCGTTTGAACAAACCGACCGCATTTTCCGCTTCTACAACGACCGCCTGAGCCGCTACGCCCAACAACTCGAATGGGTGGAAGCCGATGTACTCAACCCCGCGTCGATGCGGCAAGCCATGCAAGGCATAGACACGGTGTATCACTGCGCCGCCGTGGTGTCGTTTGCCGACAACCCCGCACAGCTGCTCGTGGTAAATATCGAGGGCACGCGCAATACACTCGATGCCGCGCTGGCAACAGGCATTCGGCGGTTTTGCTTCGTAAGCTCCATTGCCGCGCTCGATTCGTCCGAATGTAAAGAAATCATTGACGAAAACTGTTTCGGTAAAGAAAAAACAGACAGCTCGCCCTACTCGCAAAGCAAACTGGCTGCCGAACAACTTGCGCGGCAAGCCTTTGAGCGCGGATTGTCGGGCGTGGTGGTAAATCCGGGCGTAATTCTCGGCTATGCCCTGCCCGGGAACGGTACAATGCAGCTCTTCTACGCTGTGGAACGCGGATTGCCTATATACACACTGGGAGGTTCGGGCTTTGTCGGGGTGCTCGATGTATGCCGCGCCATGCAATTGCTTACCGAGAGCGATGTACACAACGAGAGTTTTGTACTCGTGTCCGAAAACCTGTCGAACCGCGAATTGCTCAACCTCATTGCCGACTCTCTGGGCGTGCATCGCCCGTGGATTCACGGCAGTCGCCCGCTGCTGATGACCCTTGCAACCGTCATGGAATTTTTCGGGAAAATAACCGGCAAGAAAGCCCTTATCGACCGCGGAACAGCCCGCACGGCATTGAAACGCAGCTATTATTCGGCAGAAAAGATTAAAACACAATTCGAATTTGAATTTACAGCAATCAAAGACTGTGTAGAAAAAATTTGCGCGCCGATACGCGAAGCAAAAGAAAAAAGAAGTAGCTTTGCGTGGAATATTTAATACAAAATCACTATGAAACAAGCTCTTATCAAAAAATTGCAGTCGTTTTTTGCAGCATATCCCGTCGAGAAAGCATGGGTATTTGGTTCCTACGCTCGCGGCGAAGAAACCCGCAAGAGCGATATTGATGTAATGGTGCGTTTTTCCAAAAATGCTGATATTTCGCTGTTCGATTATATAAGGATAATACACGGACTGCAAGATACCCTGCATAAAAAAGTAGATTTAGTAGAGGAAGGTCAACTTCGCCGTTGGGTACAGGACACTGTAGAAAACGAAAAAGTAGTAGTTTATGAGAGAGCAAGTTAGAGACAAGGGACGAATCGAACATATTTTAGAGTCGATTGATAATATTCTTGAATTCACGAAAGATGCCGGTTTCGAAGATTTTATGAAAAATAAAATGCTCCGATTTGCTGTGATAAAAAACCTTGAAATCATTGGAGAGGCAAGTTATAAACTAACAAAAGAATTTCGAAACGCTCACCCTGAGATAGAATGGCAAATAATAGTTGATTTGCGCCATGTTTTAGTTCATGGATACTATCAAATTAAAGATGAGATTGTATGGAAAATCACTCAAAAAGATTTAGAACCATTGAAAAAACAAATCCGAATACTATACGAAAACGAGTTCTGATAAACCACTACAATTACCAAGACCTTGCCGCAAAGCAACATCTTGGTAATCTTTTTTAATCTGTAAAAATATATGTCCCACCAATTCCTAAAAATAGCAGCCTCCATACCCGAAGTTTCGTTGGCAAATTGCCAAGCTAACGCAACGCAACTGCTGCAACACATACAGCAAGCCACCAAGCAAGGTGTCCATTTGCTTTGTTTTCCCGAACTGTGCCTTACCGGAGCAAGCTGCGGCGATTTGTTCCACAACGAACTCCTGCTTTCCGAAGCAGAAAAAGCCCTGCAAGTATTACTAACAGCAACTGAGGATTCGACAATTACCGTTGTAGCAACTTTGCCCGTTCGCCACAAAGAAGGAGTGTATAAAGTAAGCGCGGTTTGTGCCAAAGGCAATTTATTAGCAGTTGTACCCACTTCATTATCCAAGATAGAAAAAAGCATTTTCGATGCACCCGCCGAACTCTTGGCAGAAAAAGAAACCAGCCTTTGCGGGCAAGCCGTATCCTGTTCGAGCGGCTTTGTAGCTGCCGAAAGCTTTTCCATTACCGTGTCAAACAGCTTTTCGCTACCCAAAACAGCTACCGATGTATTAGTCGTTCCTGCGGCTCTGCCTGCCACCGCGGGACAAGCCGAGCTATTACGCAAACAGGCAGCAACAATCTCCGCAACGCAGGCAGTAGTGTTTGTATCGGCAGGCTTTGGCGAATCGACCACCGACGGCGTGTTTGCAGGACAAGCATTGATTGCCGGCAAATCGGAAATCCTTGCCGAAACGGAATTATACAAAACATCGGCACAAATGATTACTGCCGAAATAACCCCCCGTCATGCAGCCGGTAAGATCAATCGAACTGCCAAGTTTGTGGAAACAGCGCAAAAAATTGACAATGAAATGTCGCAACTCCGCTTCGCTACGCCCGACACAACCGGCATACAAAACCCTTTTCTTCCTCCAAACCTCAACCTTGCCGAATGCTGCCAAGAAGCTTTTGCCATTCAAACGCAAGGCTTGCTTACCCGCCTTCAACATACAGGGATAAACAAAGTGCTGTTAGGCGTTTCAGGTGGTTTGGATTCTACGCTGGCATTGCTGGTTTGCGTCAATGTGTTCGACAAAATGGGTATTCCGCGCAAGCAAATCACCGGCATCACCATGCCCGGATTTGGCACCACAGGGCGTACCTATCGCAATGCCGTTGAACTGATTCAAAAGCTGGGCGTCTCTTTCCGGGAAATAAGCATTAAAGAAGCGTGTTTACAGCATTTCAACGACATCAATCAGCCGATAAACAAACACGATACCACCTACGAAAACGCCCAAGCCCGCGAACGCACACAAATTTTGATGGATATCGCCAATCAGCAAAACGCTCTGGTAATAGGCACCGGCGACCTTTCGGAACTCGCGCTCGGCTGGGCAACCTACGGCGGCGATCATTTATCGATGTACTGCGTCAACGGCGGCGTACCCAAAACAATGGTGCGGCACATCGTAGCCTGGGCAGCAGATACAGAACCGTTTCTTGCCGTAAAAAACAACTTGCGCGATATTATCGACACACCCATAAGTCCCGAATTGCTCCCTTCAAACGAGGAAAATACTATCGGGCACAAAACCGAAGATTTGGTCGGACCCTACGAACTGCACGACTTCTTCCTCTACCACCTGCTCAAAAGCGGCTCCTCTCCTGCCCGCTTGCAAAAATCGGCAGAACAGGTTTTCACGAAAAAATACAGTGTTGCCGTTATCAATAAATGGCTTCGCGTATTTCTTAGCCGTTTCTTTTCGCAGCAGTTTAAACGCTCCTGCATGCCCGACTGCCCGCAGGTATTTGAAGTCAGCCTTTCGCCCCGCAACGGCTTTCGTATGCCAAGCGATGCTTCGGCAAAAATATGGCTGGAAGAGGCAGAGAATTTATGAAAAATTGTATCTTTTCTATTTTTCTTTTTATCTTTGGGGAATTTATTTTGATTTTTATACAAAAACAGATTATGAACCAATTCAGAAAAATAGCGTTAAGCACAGCGATTTTGTCAATCGGGTGGACAAGCATTCAGGCGCAACAGTCGGTTTCGCCGGTAGTATCGTCGGCTGCTCCGGCTGATGCTTCGGTAGCTTATACCCGCGCATGGACAGGTTTTCACAATCCGGCAGCTTTATCAGGCTCAAAAGAAATTACCGCTCAGTTGGGCTACGAAAATCGCTTCGGAATAAAGGAGTTGTCAATCGGCGCAGCGAGCGTTGCCATTCCTACTTCAAAGGTAGATATTGGTGTAGCAGTGAGCCGTTTCGGCTACTCGAAATACAACGAAACGCAAGCAGGGATAGCTCTTTCCCGAAGGTTCACCAAGCGGCTCCAATTAGCAGTGCAGGCAAATTATTATTCAATATACCTCTCGCCCGAAGAAGGCAGCAAAGGTACTGTGGTAGCGCAAATTGGTTTATTATCAGAACTCACGGACAATTTAACAGTGGGTTTCCATGCCTTCAATCCCGCACAAACAAATATCGGTTTAGGAGATACCGAAAAGCGAATCCCATCCTTGTTCGAGTTGGGAGCACAATATAAATTCGGCGGCAACCTGTTGTGGCTTGCACAAATCGACAAAGAAATAGACCACGACCTGCAATGGCGCACAGGTTTTGAATACTGGATTGTAAAAGAATTTGCCGTACGCGTAGGCGGATACGGAAGTCCTTTTGTACCAAACCTCGGGGCAAGTTTACAGTTGAACAAATTCGCTCTCGACCTTAACTTTGAACGGCACCAACAGTTAGGAATTAACTCCGCTTGTGCTTTACGATACGCCTTTTAGTCAAACGACGATAAAAGAACAAAGATTTTAGACATGCAAAGCAAGGCTTAAAATTACGGTTCTAAATTTTAAACAGATGAAACATCTTTTACTCACATTATTATCCCTCTCGCTACTTGTTTCCATGCCGTTGTCGGCACAGGAAGAACGGCAGTTCTCGCCCGATTTGCTTGACGATATTCTTTCGCAGATAGCCGAAAACCGTGAGCAGGAAGAAATTGACGAAACGCAACTCTACGACGACTTGGTGTATTTTTCGCAAAACCCTATCAATCTCAATAGTACAAACCGGAGCGAACTGGAGAAACTGCAATTCCTGTCGGATATTCAAGTCGAAAATTTGTTAGCCTATTTACATCAATATGGTCCGATGCAAAGCTTGTACGAATTACAATTAGTCGATGGTTTCTATGCTCAAGATATTCGTAATCTGCTTCCTTTTGTAGCAATAGGCAAAGTAGAGCAGAAAACGCCGCCGTTCCGGTTGAAAAATATTTTCCGATACGGACGGCACGAAATTCTCGCCCGCTCCGACCGCGGCGTAGAAACCAAGGAAGGCTACCGCTTTTTACCCGAAGAAGAATTGCAGGAACATCCCAACAGCCGTTATCTCGGCGACCCATTTTACTATTCACTCCGTTACCGCTTTCAGTCGAGCAGGCGTGTGCAGTTTGGCTTCACGGGCGAAAAAGATGCGGGCGAAGAAGCCTGGAGCAAAGAAAACAAGGTATTCGATTTTTATTCGGGCTACATACAACTCAACGATATTTGGAAATTTACCACCATTGTAGCAGGCGATTTCAGCGCATCGTTCGGACAAGGCGTGGCATTGAGTACAAATTTCGGTTTCGGGAAATCAAGCATGGTGCTGAATGTAACAAACCGTAACGATGGATTGCGTAAATACAGTTCCACGGGCGAGTTTAATTACTTCCGCGGCGTAGGTGCCACAATGAAACTCGGAAAAATAGATTTAACCGCTTTTTACTCCAATAAAAAAACCGACGGCGATACCACCGACGGATTCATTTCTTCGTTCAACGAAACCGGTTATCACCGCACACCAAGCGAGCTGGCAAAGAAAAACAATGTGGGCATGCAAACTATCGGGGCACATGCAGGCTGGGCGAGCGGTATTTTTCACCTCGGAGCAACCTTTATCAATACACAGTTAGACACCGACATGCAGCCGATGCCAAGGCTCGACAATTTTCATGCCTTTTCGGGAAAAGAACAAACGGTGGGGAGTATCGATTATCAGCTTCGTTGGCGCAAACTGTTCTTTTTCGGAGAAACTGCCATAAACGACCAAAAAGGCATAGGTACACTCAATGGATTGACTATGGCACCACATTCGGCTGTCAATCTGGCAATTGTGCATCGTTACTATGACCCAAAATATAATTCCATTTTTGCCAATGCTTTTGGCGAAAATTCGCGCGTAACAAATGAAGAAGGCTTGTATATAGCAGCCGAAGTTGTTCCATTTAAATTTTGGAAATTTACTGCCTACGCCGATGCTTACCGTTTTCCTTGGGCGCGTTATTTGGTAGAGAAACCTTCCTACGGCTACGACTTGCTGCTGCAAAGCGACTACACACCGGGCAGCAATTTGAGCATGTATTGGCGGGTTCGTTTTGAGAAAAAAGACGACCGCATACCCAATTCTACCACCACTACGCCCAATATTGCTCCTTACGATCACGGCTCGATGCGCTATCGCCTACAATACAGCCTGACGGATAATCTCAAATTGCGCAATATCCTCGAATGGAGCTATGCACGGCGAGGCACGGCTGATGGCTCGTGGGGACGAGTGCTTAACCAGGAGTTGAGCTATAAGTTTAGCAATTTCCCGCTTTCGATTGACCTTGCCTATGAGTTTTTCGACATTCCCGAATACGACAATCGAATATACATCTACGAACGCGATGTATTGTATGCCTTTGCTATTCCGGCACTCAACGGAAAAGGCAATCGCTATTACCTGAATTTGAAATACGAACTGATAAAGAATCTCTCAATCTATTTCAAACTTGCACAAACCGCCTACATCGACCGCGATTTAGTAGGCAGCAACTTAGACGAAATTTCAGACAATCGCAAAACCGACGCACGCTTGTTGTTGCGGTGGAAGTTTTAACCTGTAATCTTTTTCCTCTTTTAATGGTTTTTTATTTTTCTAAAATTGCTCAATAACGGCATACACTTCTGCTGCCGTTTTCGCTTCTTTACAGGCGGCTTCCATTGGACAAGAAGCTGTTTTAGCTCTGTTTTCTACAAAAGGAACTACTTTGCCGTATGTAAGTTCTATTCCGCTATTTTGCAAAATTTCCAATGCCGATTCGCTGATAACACCGGTATATAGTTTTTTAATTCCTCCAAGTATCATTAAAGCAGCGGCAGCTTTACCCACTATCTTATCGGCAATAGAAGCTCCTTGCAAAAAAGCAGGGTCTTGGTTATACAAATCATACAAATCGTTCACGCCGCGTTGCGAGAATGTGCGTACATCGTTTCCATTAGCAATAACGCAAGAGTATTTTCCGGTGTGTAGGATTTGGATAAGCTTGTTCATTTTGTAAATGCCGTCTGATAATTTTATTAACTTTTCTCCTGTTTCAAATGCTCCACAAAGCGGTCGATGCGAAACAGCTCTTTGGGAATATCGATACTTTGCGGACAGGTCGGCACGCATATATCGCAACCGATACACATTTTCGCTTGACGAAGTTTTGGCACACTGCGGTCGTAACCGACAAGGAATGCCCGACGGCTTTTTTTATACTCCTCATTTGCAGGATTATCAATAATATGCCCTTCGTTCACACACTTATTATAATGCAGCAAAACTGCCGGAATGTCAATACCATACGGGCAAGGCATACAATATTTGCAGTCGGTGCAGTCTATGGTCGGGTAAGAAATAATGACCTTTGCCGTTTCTTCCAAAAACTCCTTATCATCGTCGCTTAACGGCACAAGCGGCGAGTAAGTGCGAATATTATCCTGCAAATGCTCCATATAAGTCATTCCGCTCAACACAGTCAGCACATTTGCCGGCGAACCCGCAAAACGAAATGCCCACGAAGCCACGCTTCCCTCAGGATTTCGCTGTTTAAGGCGCGACACCACATAATTGGATAGATTGGACAAGCGTCCGCCAAGCAAAGGCTCCATCACAATAGTCGGGATTTGCCGTTTTTCCAATTCAGCATAAAGATAATCGGCATTTACATTACGCGGAGCTGTAGCGTGTTTCCAATCCACATAATTAAGCTGAATCATCGCAAAATCCCAATGCACCTTTTCGTGTTGCGCCACAGCAAAATCAAACCCCTCCTGTGTGCCGTGAAAGGAAAAACCAAGGTGGCGGATACGCCCCGCTTCGCGTTCTTTGAGCAAAAAATCCAACACACCATTATCAATAAAGCGTTCGCGAAATTCCGTATCGCCGGTTTTTCCTAACGAGTGAAGAAAATAATAATCGATGTAATCTACCTGCAGACTTTTGAACGATTGTTTGTACATTTTCACACTGCTTTCGTAAGAAAAATCGCGGAAATTCGACATTTTCGTTGATACGAAAAACTTCTCGCGCGGGTGTCGTTTCAATGCTATACCGGTAGCTGTTTCCGAAAAGCCTTGCACATACACCGGCGCCGTATCAAAGAAATTTACACCGTGTTCGATAGCGTAATCAACCAGCTCGTTCACCACATCTTGGTCTACCAGTTCGCCTTCGCCATCAGGATTGGGCACGGTAGGAAAACGCATACAGCCATAGCCAAGCAGCGACACTTTGTCTTTGCTTTTGGGCTGTGTGCGGTAGGTCATTTTACCTTTCGGCACAGGTGTTGAAGCGTTAAGCTCTAAAGCTTTTTCGGCTTTGGATGTACAACCGTAGATTCCGGCAGTTGCTGTTGCCGTAGTGATGCCTGCGATTTTCAGGAAATCGCGACGGGTTATGTTTTTGGACATAGTTTTATTGTTTTATCTGTTTATTTCGTTCAAAAAGTTCGCGGGTTTCAGCTACAATTTCGTGTATTTTTTGCTCCAATAGTTGCTTTGGCGGAAGTTCAGCCCAATATTCTGCTATCATAATTCCGTCCTTGTGCATTTCCAACAATTCTATTTGCTCACGACTTCCTTCTGTACAAAGTATCAGCCCGACAGGTTCGTTTTCACCTTCTTGCCGTTCGTAGCGGTTAAGCCACTTTAAATACAACTCCATTTGTCCTTTGTATTTGGCTTTGAATTTTCCGAGTTTCAATTCAATGGCAACAAGCCGTTTAAGCGTTCGGTGAAAGAAAAGCAAATCCAAATGAAAATCCTCGCCATCGATAATCATTCGCTTTTGCCGTTCGACAAAAGCAAAACCTTTTCCCATTTCAAGAATAAAACGCTCCAATTCTTTAAGTATGGCTTCTTCCACATCATTTTCGAGAAAGTCTTTGGGTAAATTCAAAAAATCCAAAAAGTAAGGATCTTTGAATATATTAAACGGTACGGGCGATTGCTCCGACAGCTGCAAATTTGCGATTTCGGTGCGCTCAAATTCTTTGCGCTCAATGGATTGACGAAGTTCGCGTTTTCCCCAATGCCTTTCTGCGGCTTCGTTAGCGTAATACAATCGTGCTTTTTCGTCTTTTAACGGGATAAGTTCCCGAAAATGCGACCAAGATAATTGTCGCGCCAGTGGCGCGACAATTTCCGCATCGGGAAATTTATCTGCAAACTGCATCATTCTTCGCAGATTTTTAGGTTCAAAGTTATTACCATATTTTTCCGTCAATTGTGTCGCCAGTGTCGCCACAATTTGCTTCCCATAATCCGCTCGCTTGTTTTGTAAAATATCTTCGTTTATTCGTTTGCCGACATTCCAAAACAGCATTGTCATTACGCTGTTTGCCTGAGTAATAACAAATTGCTTGCTGCGCTCAATCAACTGTGAAAGGTCGTTGAACAGCGTTTGTTCGGGAAGATGGATTTTATTTTTGTTTTGGGACATATTTTTAGTTTGATTTTTTTATTGATAAAACTCTGATTTCATTTTGAACTTTTATTTCAAAATTTGATAGCAATATCCATGGACGCGAAGGCATAAATCTGTATATTACTAATAGACAAAAGTATATATTAGTAAACTACACTTTTCTTCTATTACACTACTTTATGCCTCTCTACCCCCTCCACATAAATCGCCGAAAATGGTCGCGAAGGACAAACATATTCGCAAGCCCCGCAGCCAATACATTTTTCGGTATTTACGGCAGGTATTTGAAGCGAGTTATCGTTTCCCGCTTCGGAAGGAATCATTAAAATTGCTTCGGCAGGACAATGGCGGGCACAGTTGCCACATTTAACCTTATCGGTCAGCACGATACAATTTTGCTTTATCCATACTGCCTGCCCAATTTGAATGGACGATTTTTCTTCTTTGGCGATGTGTTTTATCGCGCCTGTGGGACAGACTTCGGCGCACTTTACACATTCGGGACGACAAAAACCTTTTTCGTACGATAGTTCGGGCTGCATCAACGAAGATAAATTACTTGATGGAATCAGTACTTGATTCGGACAAACGGAAACACAGAGTTGGCACGCCGTACATTGTTGCGTCATATTGCGTAAACCTGCCGCGCCGGGAGGAACAATGGGAGTATTGCGCTTCGGTATTTTCTTATCTACAATTACCGCCAATCCGCCATCGGCTTTTTCCTGCGCTTTCAGTACTGCCGTTGATGCAAGTAATGCACCTACAGCCAAAAAGTTACGGCGAGATTCGTTGCACGCAGATGACGCGGATTGCACGGATTCTCGCGGATTTTTTTCAATATTTGTAGAAATCTGCGTGATCCGCATTCCCACAAATTTATATCCGATGGCATCTCGTTTACATTTCCCTACACAATTTCCGCAAGCTACACAACGGCTGTTATCTACTTCGTATTCCAAGTAATTAATGCACGACGATTTGCAGTTTCTTGCGCAAAGCGTACAATGATTACATTTATCCGCATCAATTTTTATCCGAAATAACGAAAAACGGGAAATAAAACCAAGTATCGTACCAACAGGGCATATCGTGTTGCAGTAAGTACGCCCGTTGCGCCACGCTAATACGGCTACTATTACAAAAGTAACAACAGCGGTAACAAACACGAGTGTGCTTTTTATCCAAATATCAACGCGGTAGAAAGCGTAACTGTCCACACGCTCTGCCCAAGCGGCAAGCAGATTATTTCCCCACAGCCAAATCGGCGCAAAAAGGTTAGATGCTATACGACCGTAGGCGCTGTACGGGTCGAGCAAGGGCACCAGAAAATAGCTCACGCCGGCAATAAGCCCTGCAACGAATGCTACCAAAAACACAGCTAACACGCCATAGCGTAGCCACGAAAGAGCGGGCGAATAGGAATAAGGCAGTTTTTTTCTCAGCCGGCTAATTCGTGCAATGATATCTTGAAACACGCCCAAGGGACAAATAACCGAGCAATAAATACGCCCGAAAACCCAAGTCAAAACAATAAGAAACAGCACAATACCCACATTCAATGCCAGCAAAGCAGGTATGAATTGAATATGCGCTAAGAAGTGAAACCATTTGTGCAATGTTCCCGTAAAATCGAGGAACAATAATGTAATGATTACAAATACCGGTATTGCTGTTAGTAGTCTGATTTTTCGTAACATATATTATATATTTTTTGGGGCATAAAAGTAATATTTTATCATTTGAATGAAAAAAGAATCCGAATAAAATAAACGATTTTTCAAGAGAATCTTTTTTAATCATTACTTTTGCCTTGCAATAATTGAAAACTCTCTATGATATACCCCCGTAATTTCGAACAAAAAATAGCCTTCGACAAAATCCGTTTGCTGATTAAGGAAAACTGTATCAGCCGCTTGGGTGAAGAAAAAGCAGACGAAATGACTTTTTCTGCCGATTACGAAACCATATGCCGGCAACTTGCCCAAACAGACGAAATGCGCACACTCGCAACCGACAGCCACACGGAATTTCCGCTCACTGCCTTTTTCGACCTGCGCGAAGGCTTGGCGCGTATTCGCATCGAAGGCTTATACCTCGATGCGGGCGAACTGTTCGACCTGCGCCGTTCGCTCGAAGTTATCAACAACATAGTTCGCTTCATTAACGACAAACCCGAAGGCGAAATACCACAACTTAAACAACTTACCGAAGGCATTGCCGTTTTCCCTGCGCTTGTGCAGAAAATAGATTCTATTATCAATAAATTCGGCAAAATAAAAGACAATGCTTCAAGCGAACTGGCACGCATTCGCAAAGAAATGTTTGCCGTACAAGGCAGTGTATCAAAAACACTGCAATCCATTTTGCGGCAAGCACAAACAGACGGTTTGGTCGAAAAAGACGCACAGCCCACCATGCGCGAAGGACGGCTTGTAATCCCCATTCCGCCCGCCTACAAACGCCGTTTGCGCGGCATTGTACACGACGAGTCGGCTACCGGTAAAACCGTTTTTGTAGAACCTGCCGAAGTAGTAGAACAAAACAACCGCCTGCGCGAACTCGAAGCCGAAGAACGACGCGAGATTATTCGCATACTGGTAGATTTTGCCAATTATCTGCGCCCCTCGCTGGAAGACATTTTGCAGTCCTGCAGATTCTTGGCAACAGTAGATTTTATCCGTGCCAAAGCCCTGTTTTCCTTGACGATAAATGCCATAAAACCTGCCGTCAGCACCCATTGCCTGCTTGACTGGCACAAGGCGATACACCCGATTTTATTTTTATCCCTGCAAAAACAGGGAAAGGAAATAGTGCCGCTCGATATCACGCTCAACGAAAAGCAGCGTATCTTGCTCATTTCGGGACCGAATGCAGGCGGAAAATCCGTTTGCCTCAAGACAGCCGGCTTGCTGCAATACATGCTCCAGTGCGGACTGTTGGTTCCGTTGCACGAAAGCAGCCGCATGGGTATTTTCGAACGGTTGTTTATCGACATCGGCGATGAGCAATCGATAGAAAACGACCTTTCGACCTACAGTTCGCACCTTACAAACATGAAGTTTTTCGTACGCAATATCAATCACCGCACATTAATTTTAATAGACGAATTCGGCGGCGGTACCGAACCGATGATTGGCGGAGCAATTGCCGAATCGCTGCTTGAAAAATTCAACGGAAACCGCGCTTTCGGCGTGATAACTACTCACTACACCAACCTGAAACTCTTTGCACAAGCCACCGAAGGTATCGTAAATGGAGCCATGCTCTACGACCGTCATCAAATGCAACCCCTCTTCCGCCTCGAAACAGGCAATGCAGGAAGCTCGTTTGCCATCGAAATTGCACGCAAAATCGGCTTGCCCGAACCGGTTATCCAAGCCGCCACTGAAAAGGTCGGCTCAGAGCATATCAACTACGACAAGCACCTGCAAGACATCGCGCGCGACAAACGCTACTGGGAAAACAAACGCCAACAAATTCGCCGAAAAGAAAAACAGTTGGACGAACTAATGGAAAGATACCAAGCCGAATTGCAAACTACCGATAAGCAGCGTAAAGAAATCGTTCGACAGGCAAAAGCGGAAGCCGGCAATCTTTTACAGGAAGCAAACGCCAAAATAGAAAATACCATTCGCGAAATAAAAACCGCGCAAGCCGAAAAAGAGCGCACAAAAGCTATTCGTAAGAATTTAGAAGTATTTAAAGCGGATTTAGTGAATGCCAATGATGCAGATAATACAGATTTACATAAATTGAAAATTGATAAACGCCATAAGAGCGTGACACATAACGCTCCTACTCCAATAATTCTCAATGTAGGAGACAATGTAAAATTAAAAGGACAAAGTGTTGTTGGGCAAATTATTGAATTGCAAGAAAAAAACGCTCTTGTGAATTTTGGCAATTTGAAATCGACTGTTAAAATTGAAAAATTAGAAAAAATCAGCAATAATCAATTGAAAAAGGAACAGCGCAATACGGGTATTGCGCGCAACGCCCCTGCATTAACCGAAGAAATCCGCCAACGCAAACTGCATTTCAAACCCGAAATAGATGTGCGCGGCATGCGTGCAGACGAAGCGTTGCAGGCTGTTACCTATTTCATCGACGATGCGCTGATGGTAGGCGTTTCAAAAGTGCGTATACTGCATGGTACAGGAACGGGCGCACTCCGTCAAATAATACGCCAATACCTTGCTGCGGTAGGTGGTGTAGTAAATTTCCGCGATGAACATGTACAATTTGGAGGAGCGGGAATTACGGTGGTGGAGTTCTGAAGAAGAAAAAACACTTCTTCATTCATCCCTACGCTGAAAAAATACAGAAATAATTATTTAACTTTTTTAAAAAATAGTTGTATTTTTACCACCATTATAAACTATAAAACAATAAAAGTTATGGAAAACGAATTAATTTCAAACAAGATGGAAGATAAAATCATCGCTAATTTACAGGAGTTGATCGACAGTAAAAAACCCGGAAAAATCATGCTTAGTACTTATCTGACTGCTGAAAAATTCGGAACATGTATGGATTTTGCAGAGGTATACGAAGCTTCAGACAGTCTCCGCTTTTTTATAGAAGAACAAAGAAGAAAAGGAGTCGTAATTACAATACAGGAAAATAGTATTTCGGTAGGGTAATTCACAAAAGATTAAATTTTATTCACGCCGCCCGAGTTCAATCAGGCGGCGTGATTTGTATAAACAGGCATCTTTTTTTTACCCGTTTGCACTTGCAATGTTTTTTTCCTCGATAAGATTTTTCCCACACATCCGGAGCAGCAACTGGGCAGTAGCGGTTACATCTTTTTCGCAATACACGGCGATGCGCCGAAGATCATGATCGTTGTAATACACGCCGGCAACCTGCGAGCCATCAATATCGTCTTTCGGTGTAGGAATGCCGAAAATTGCCGTGAGCAGTTTGAGTGAAGTGTAATTTTTATAGTCGCCGAATTTCCACAACTCCAGCGTGTCGAGAAACTGCACTTCCCAAGGTTTCTTGCCCGCAATACGCAGCACCGGCGGCAGGGGTAATCCATTTACCAGCATTCGGCGACAAAGATAAGGCACATCAAATTCCTTAATATTATGCCCACAAAGCATGTAGTTGTTTTTACGCAACAGGTCAGAAAACTCGATGAGCAGTTCGCGTTCATCATCGCCACAAAACGACTTAGTACGCAAACACATTTCCTTGTCCCTGTTGTAATGCACAAAACCTACCGATATACACACCACCTTGCCAAATTCGGCATAAATGCCCGCCGAAGCAAACATATCTTCTGCCGTTTGTTCGGCAGAATAGCGTTCGGGGTTACGCTGTTGCAGCATTTGCGCTTTTTCTTCCCATAACTGTGCCAGCTCGGCTGGCAATTGAGCAAATTCTGCCGTTTGCGGCACCGTTTCTATGTCTAAAAAAAGAATTTTGTCTAACTGTAAATCGAGCATATTTTTTATAATTAGTGTAAAGAGTAATGGATAAAAGAGTAACAAAAAGCATTTTTCATATTACCAAGTTTTTCCCTGCCAAGTATTTCGTTCCCGCAATCGCTTCTCGAGTTTTGCGGTGAATTCAAAGTTTTTCAATCCCCATTGCGGCGCAATAAGCAATTCTGCCAGCGATTGCGACACAAAGCGTTCTATCGCCATATCGGGTCGCAAGCGTTCGAGAAAATCTACCAGCAAATCGATGTATTCATCTACTTCGAAAAAATGAAACCACTCGGGGTGCTCTGCATATTGTTCTGCCATCGCAGTACCTTTTATTATTTGTAGCTGATGCAGTTTCAGTGCATTAATCGGAATTTGGTTCAGTCTGTCGGCAGCATCGAGCAGCATTTCCCGTGTTTCGTGCGGCAAACCGAGAATGAGGTGTGCGCCGGTATAAATACCCCTTTCGGCAGTAGCCCTAATAGCTTTTTTGGCATCGGCAAACGAATGTCCACGGTTTACAAAAGCAAGAGTCGCGTTATACACCGACTCCACACCATATTCAAGCATAATATAATTGTGTTTCGACAGCCGGGCAAAATAATCGAGCAATTCGTCGTTCACACAATCGGGACGCGTGCCCACCACCAAACCTCGAACACCTTGCACCGAAAGCGCTTCATCGTAGAGCGATTTCAATCGTTGAAAATCGCCGTAAGTATTCGTATAAGCCTGAAAATAAACAAGGTAATTTTGTGCAGGATACTTATGGCGAAAAAACACAATGCCTTCTTCAATCTGTTGTGTAACGCTTTTTTGCGCTTGGCAATACTCAGGACTGAAACTTTGGTTGTTGCAATAAGTACAACCGCCTCTGCCTTTCGTACCGTCACGGTTTGGACACGAGAACCCTGCATTGACTAAGATTTTTTGCACCCTTGCGGGAAAAATCGTTTTCAATACCGAAGCATAATCGTTGTAGCGTTTTTTATCGTGCATTATTTCATTGAACGAGAACTTGGCAAAACTTCAATCCAATATCCGTCGGGGTCGTTAATAAAATAAATGCCCATCGCTTCGTTCTCAAAACACACCCAGCCTTGCTCCTTATGATAGGCACGCACTTCGTCGTAATCGCCTGTCACACGCAAAGCAAGATGGAATTCCTCCTCGCCGATGTCGTATTTTTGCGGATGGTCGCGCAACCAGGTAAGCTCAAGATAAAAATCGGTCGTTCCGTCGCTAAGGAACACGATGATGTACGAGCCGTCGACAGCTTCCTTGCGCTTTATCTCTTTCAAGCCCAGAGCTTTGTCGTAAAACTCAATGCTACGCTCCAAATTAACTACATTGAAATTGAAATGATAAAAATTGCTTGAGATTTTCATGGTAATTATTGTTTAATGAGTAAAGTGTGAACTGCACTCCAAAATCTATACTCCAAATTTCAAACCGGTGGCAAAAATGCCGAAATATCCTTGCCGTAGGTTATTAAATCGCGCACCACAGAAGACGAAATAAACGAATATTGCGAATCGGTAAAAAGAATAACCGTTTCAATTCCGCTGAGCTTGCGGTTAGCATCGGCTACAGCATGCTCATACTCAAAATCGCCTACGGAACGCAAACCGCGCAAAATAAAATCGGCACCCACCGCTTGTGCAAAATCGACCGTCAAACCATTGTATTGCGCTACCGAAACCCGGGGCTCGTTAGCAAAAGTACGACGAATAGCCGCAATCCGCTCATCGGGCGAAAACAACGATTTCTTTGCCTGATTTACACCCACTGCAACTACAATTTCGTCGAACAACTGCAAACCACGCTGTACGATGGAAAAATGTCCGATGGTAAACGGGTCGAACGAACCCGGAAAAACAGCTTTTTTCATATTAAATCAAACCCCCTAAATCCCCTTTGAGGGGAACTTTTGGCAGGCATTAGTTTATTTTATTCGTTTTGCAAATTCACTGTTGTCGCTCCAAAACCTCCTGTAGGAGGCTTTAATATTTCGGTACCACCCGCTCGCCCTGCGCGTTGATGGTAAACTCCTCATCGTCGAGATTTACAGCTGCCATACCTCCTACAAACTCCGATACTTCGCTGTAAATAATCGGGATAACCACTTCGCCTTTAGGATTGATAAAACCCCATTTTTTGTTGAGGCATACCGCTGCCAATCCTTCGTGAAAATCGTGTACATTGTCGTATTTCAACGAACCGATACGCACACCCTTGCGGTCGATAAATCCATATTTCTTACCCAGTCGCACCCAAATTGCATTTTCCGAAAATTCGCCGATTTCATCGTAGCGTACCGAGATTATCGCTCTACCCAAAGTATTTATCATACCGAGTTTTTTATTCATCCGCACCCGCGCCAAGCCATCGACAAACTCGCCTGCCATTTCGTATTTTGCAGAGGTTATTTGCTTACCCGACAGCGAATCGCGGTAACCAAACAGTTTCCCTTTTTGATACACTACCGGCATGGATGTTGTTTGCGCCGGTAATGCAACGCTTAAAGTACTTAAAATCAATAGGAAAATAGGAAACAATCTCATGAATAGTTAAAAAACCTAAAATATTATACAATATAATTCGTTGATTTTCATTTACATATTGTAATGTTCAAAGAATTGATTTAAATTTGCGCAAATTTAGTGTAGAATAATTTTCCTGCAAAATAAAAAGCTTCATTTATTCGTATCAAAACTTAATTCTAATATAATATCTTATGAAACACACACACTTCTTAAAACACCTTTTTAAAAAAGGGGTGTTATTGGCTATGCTGTTGTCGCTGGGCGGTTGGGCGCAGGTCAATGCGCAACGACAAACGATTTTCTCGCTTCCGGCAGAAACTACTGCACCTAAAACGGCAGGCTATGATTTGCCACCTTTGGATTTGTCGCTATGGACAAATATAGAAATCTCCTTTGAATTTCAAATTACGAACTCTTCGGGATCTGCAACAGTAAAATTAGAAGGCGCAACTCTGCTGACTTCAACTTCTTACAGTAGCGGCAGCACTTGGAGAACACAGGCTGCAACTGCCATAACCGCAACCGGAGCAGCTGCCGTGTTTAATATAGGAAGAACCGGCAATTATGATATGAAGTTTCGTAATCTTGTTATCACAGGTGAACCCGGCTGTAATAACGCCACCTTCTCTTTCGATACACCCGGAACGATAAACGCACAGTTGGGTGTTGATGCAACCATTACCAATACTTTTACTTCGAACAATCTGTCGCCACAAAAATGGACAAGCAGTAATCCTGCTATTGCTACTGTTGCTTCCCCGTCAGGCGTAGTAACTATTCTCGACAAGGGTTCGGTTACAATTTCTGTAGAACAGGACAAAGATGCCGCTAATGCCATTTGTCCGGTAAGTCCCCAAAGTTACACGCTTAAAATAGCTGCCGCACCTTGTTTCGGAACTCCGCTCGGTGTTTCAACTCCTGCACCTGTGGCATCGGCAGAAACCGAAGACGGCTTTACTGCTACATGGACTGCAGTGCCCAATGCTTCAAGCTATTTGCTTACCGTCTATCAAGGGTCAACTTGGATACGCGAAACAGAAATTACCGGTACAAGCTACAATATTAGCGGTTTGCAGGGTTTGACCAAGTATACCTTTACTATAAAAGCCGTTGGCGACGGTGTAACTTATTGCGACGGTGCAGAATCTGCCAATTCAAACGAAATTGAAACCCTGATGCCAACGGTGGTGATTACTTCGCCTTGTGGTAGTTCGATGATTTCTATTTTTAACACCGATTTTTCCGGTTGGGGAACAAACCCCGAAACTAGTTCCGGTCAATATGGTATCATACCCGGAAGCAACGGATGGGAAGGCGAAGGAGGAATTCAGACGAGTGGCAGTGGTGTAACTACCGGTAGTAGTAATAGACATTTGCACAGCCCTCAATTTTACTTTTACGGAGGAGGTTCTGTAGTTGTAGAAGTTACCTCTCCGCCAAGCAACAATCGTACATTAGCGATAGCCGGAGCATCTCCGGCAAGTCATACCATAAGTGCAGTGGGTACATATACTTTTACTTTTCCTCCATCATTTGTTGGAAATAAAATATTAGACTTCACATTCTCTAATGGCGGATTTACCATTTCAAAAATGACCATCTGCTCTAACCCAGGCACCGACCCCATTCTGACCTACACGCTTGGAACAGATGCTAATTTCTCTGCTGTTGTGGGTGGAAACAAAGATGCGAAAACGCTACAGGTAAAAGGTTTTAACCTGAATGCCGCAGGGGTAACTCTCGAAGTTGTCGGTGATTATGCAGGCTATTTCTCTTTATCGACTACAACCTTGGATAAAGCCACCGCAGAAGCAGGTAAAAATTTGGCTATAACTTATACTTCGTCTGCTGTACCCGCTATTCACGATGCGCGGTTAAAAATATCCAGTCCGGGAGCCGACGATGTATATGTTTCTCTGATAGGCGTTTCCACTCCCACAGCAGGTACAACTCCTGTAATTATCGCCAAAGACGAGCCGCTTTCTTTCGCAACTTCGGTTATCAACAAACAAACCTTAACGCTGAATGTGGCAGGTGTGAACCTGACAGGTCCCATTACAGCAACCATAAGCGGCACGGATAAAGATTTCTTTACACCCGAAATACGGGTTATTCCGCAAGCAACCGCAACTGCCGGAACAATAATAGAAATAACCTATAATGGAGATATTAAAGCAATTCTTCATCAGGCGAAACTCACTTTGACAAGCCCCGGTGCAACATCTGTGGAAATTGACCTCTTTGGCGAAACTACTCTGACCAAACCGGAAATGTTCAGCATTCGTTTTCAGATAATGGAACTGTTGCCGGACGGCACTTCCGTGCCGGGCACAGGGTCTATTCGCCAAAGCTTGGGTGGAACGATTTTCAAAAAAGGAACAGTATTGACCGTAACCTTTACGCCCGAAGCCGGTTATAAGCTCGTGCGTTGGAATGATGGTTTGGGCGGATCGTCGCTTACGCGCAACTTTACAATGAATTCGGACAAGGGAACCATTATTATTTATGTTGAAAAAGGAGTGCAACAGCCACCCGTAACCGTAAACGGCGATTTCAATGTATTTCCGCCAACCGGCTCAACAAAAAACACAATGGACATCACTTGGGATGCCGTAGCCGGTGCGAGCAGCTATACCGTAACCGTATATGACGCAGCCGGTAATATAGTAGGTACGCCACAAACCGGTTTGGCAGGTACAAGCACTACCCTAAGCGGATTAGACCCCAATACGCTGTATAAATACGGAGTAGAGGCTGTGATGCCTGCGCCGGGTCCAAATCAAACAACGCTTATTATCGGACCTTTTCGTACACAGGCAGACCCGACTGCAACTTTCAATTGTGGCTTTTAATTCTAAAATCTAAAAAAATACAGATATGAACACATTATATAATAAATCAAATAACAAAAAGCATAAAATCCTGTTTATGCTTTTGATGCTGGCAATGTCACCGGCATTGCTTTTGGCGCAAACAATGACAGAAAAGCCGACAATGGGTTTTTCCGGTGCCTATGATATTAGAATGATTTCTGCTCCCATAATGCATCCGGTTTGGTTGAAGTCAGGTTCTTCCAACAGTAATATGGATATTCTTCAAGAAATCACTACCGACGAACAGTTGCAATTCGGAAGGCTTACCACACAAAATAATGATTTGGGTGGTTTCCCAAATGCACCTGCCGGCGCACCTGCCGGTGCTGCAAAAATGGGAGTAGCATATGCCGATTGCGATGAGGATATGAATACTTTTCAATCATCGGCAGCTTATTTGGATTTTGGCTCAGAAATGGAATGTACCACTGTGCAGGCAGCCTATTTGTATTGGGTAGTTTGTACCGGAAATACAACTACCTACAAGCCATATCCGGGTAAACTTACCAGTCGTTCGCATAATGGTGGTGCTACCGGGAATTCGTCAACCGCACATACAATTAAATTTAAAACACCATTAGATGTTAACTATCATACCATAACAGCCGATAGGTCGGGTGGCACGCTGCCTAACAATGTGTATTTTAAAGATGTAACTTCCTTGGTGCAGAACAAAGGCGGCGGCATGTATTGGGTTGCTGATGTTGGCTCATCTTCAGACCTTGGAGACGGTGGAGTTGCTGCGTGGAGTTTGGTGGTGATTTTTTCGCCGCCTAACTGTCCCAATCGAGTTATCAAATTTTGGGAAGCAAATTCTGAAATGAAAGCAACCGGCGGCTGGGATATGAATTTGGATTTTGCTCCGGGCGAAGTGCCTGCTACCGGTAATAGTGTTTCCTATATGGGTATTTGCGCATTAGATGGCGAGGGCTTTGCTTTTGATTTGATGGTAGATAGACAAATGACCTATGCTGATGTGGAGCAAAACAATTACATTGGTTTTAAATCTTCGTTAGGTACAGGTGGAAGCGGAGGAACAACAGGAACACCGGCTAAAATAAATGTATTTACTGATAATCAACCTTATGATGCCGGACCAACAGTACCTTTCCCAGCCTTGGACGGAGTATTCTGTTCGCGTATCAGTTCGTGGGATAAAGATGCTGGTACCAATGGCAATGATTTGAGTCGTCGCCCTGAAAACCGCTATACCGCAGGATATGATGCCCACCATATCAAATTGCCGGCTGGAGCAATGGGAGCCAGTGCAAGAAGTGCTACTATGAGTCTTGTTTGTGAAAGGGCAGGGACAAAAAAATCAGGCGATAACCCTTGCGGCGGTGGATATACTCCCTTTATGGCATATATGGCAATCGAAACCTTACAGCCAAACCTTAAAATGACCAAAAAAGCCGTTAGCCCAACGGTAGAAACCGGAAAGGATATAACCTATCGCATAACGACAAAGAACATTGGAGGCTTAAAATCGAATGCCGGTGCGCTTATTGTGGATACACTGGATTTGCCGGTTGATATGATAGACGAATCGTCCATTAAATTTTTCGATAAAGATATGAACCCTATCACAACGGTTACTTATCAAATTGAAAATAAAGGCGCAGACAACAACGAAACTTTGAAATTTACTTTGCCCGAAATTGCAGCAGGAGTAAATGAAGTGGCAACAGATTCTATTACCATCGAATTTTCGGTACGGGTAAAAGAAAAAGACCGTATGGATATTTGGAGTGTAGGCTGCCGCCGTGAAATTAGAAATAAAGCGACTATTTTTTACAAAACAACCGAAGGTGCTGACCTTATAGCGGGCAGCAACGCTACTGCCGGTTGCGGCGGTTTTGGAGAACCTGAAATAGTAAGGGTGGATGACCAGGATTTGGAAGACCTTATCGAAGAAACTCACAATATGACTATCAACCTTAGCGATGAGGTAAATAGTGCAACACCGCCGCTGATTGTGGCAAGAGTAAGGCAATTGTTGGAAACACAGCTAACCAAGTTGGGACGCCCCACTTCCGAGGCTGCACTCTACACCGTATTTACGGATAATATGGTTGCTGTGTTGCCCACAGATGTAATGACTAACGCTGTAGCAATACAAAACTACATTGCTTGGCGTAATGTGGGCAGTGACTGTGAGGAAGAATTTTATTTCACTATCGAAGTTGCCAAAGTACCAAAAATTACAGTCGTTAGTACGGCACCGACAACTTGCGTTGGCGAAACAAACGGAACAGCCACCATCAGAGCAACCGAAGGTGATCCTGTATATGTGATGAAAGTAGTAGATGCTGTCGATGACAACACCGTGTTTTTCCAGTCGAATGCTACCAATGTAAATTCGTATGATTTCTCGGTTGATGGATTAAAGGCAGGCGACTACAAAATAATCTTGACCGATATAAGTAATACGCCGGTAACGCAGAACTTTAGCATTGCCGATCCGGATCCATTCACTACTACAATTACAAGTGCTTGTGACGGTAGCGGAGGAGTTGAGTTTATGGCTAATCCGACAGGTCGTCCTTTGGCGGGCTTGCAATATGCGTGGAAAGAATTTGATGGTACAAATTGGATTCCGGCAGCGGGTACAAACAATGCTCAAAATTATACTCCTGTAATCGGTTCGGGTAAAAAATATTCGGTTACTGTGTGCGACGGATCTTGTGTGGTAACTGAACTTATCGATCTGCCCCTGCTCAGCGTCCCCGACGAAGAAGTATCCATCAGTTCAACCCCACCCCATACGACAATCTTTGCCGCCGCGACAACAATTGACGGCATAGCCACAACAGACAGCTATAGCTACAACTGGGA
>JAISVR010000001.1 GCA_031271465.1 Prevotellaceae bacterium
GCTATCGCTGAAGCAAATCCATCAGATTTCGATTTCGATGCTATTATGAAAGGCGCAGACTGGTTCCACTGGTCGGGTATCACGCCTGCTATTTCGGACAAATCGGCTGAACTCACAAAACTCGCTTGCGAAGCTGCAAAACGCAACGGCGTAACGGTTTCTGTGGACTTGAACTTCCGCAAAAAATTGTGGACAAAAGAGAAAGCACAATCTATTATGAAACCTTTGATGCAATATGTGGATGTGTGCATCGGTAACGAAGAAGATGCGGAACTTTGCTTAGGTTTCAAACCGGATGCTGATGTAGAAAAAGGACACACCGATGCCGAAGGTTACAAAGGTATTTTTACTCAAATGGCAAAAGAATTTGACTTCAAATATGTTATTTCTACTCTTCGCGAATCATTCTCGGCATCGCATAATGGCTGGAAAGCAATGATTTATAACGGCAAGGAATTTTACACTTCTAAGCGCTATGACATCAACCCAATCATCGACCGCGTAGGCGGTGGCGATTCGTTTGCGGGCGGTATCATTCACGGCTTGCTTACCAAACCAAACCAAGGCGAGGCTCTTGAATTTGCCGTAGCGGCATCGGCATTGAAACACACTATCAACGGTGACTTCAACCTTGTTTCTATCGAAGAGGTAGAAAATCTTGCCGGTGGCGACGCGAGTGGTCGCGTACAGAGATAAACGAATGTGGAAATGTAAAAATGAGGAAATATGAAAATAAATTTCCGCATTTTTATATTATCTCATTTTCATATTTTCAAATTATCACATTATTATTATGGCTAAATTTAATAAAATTCAAGTAATTGCTGCAGCCAAAGAAACAGGTATGGTGCCTGTGTTCTTCAACAAAGATTTGGAAGTGGCAAAACAGGTTGTAAAAGCCTGTTATGAAGGTGGCGTTCGCGTGTTCGAGTTCACTAACCGCGGCGATTTCGCTCACGAAGTTTTTGGCGAATTGGTAAAATTCGCAGCAAAAGAATGTCCCGAAATGATTCTCGGTATCGGTTCGGTTGTTGATCCTGCTACGGCGGCATTGTATCTTCAATTGGGAGCAAATTTCATCGTTGGTCCGTTGTTCAACCCCGAAATCTGCAAAATTGCAAACCGTCGTTTGGTTCCTTACATGCCGGGTTGCGGTTCTGTTTCGGAAGTAGGTTTGGCTCAGGAACTGGGCTGCGATGTGTGCAAAGTATTCCCCGGCGATGTGTTGGGTGCCAACTTTGTAAAAGGTTTGAAAGCGCCGATGCCATGGTCTATGTTGATGGTAACCGGCGGTGTTAAACCCGAAGAGGGCAACTTGAAAACTTGGTTCGATGCGGGCGTAACTTGCGTAGGAATGGGTTCCAATCTTTTCCCTGCTGATGTTATTGCCGCCAAAGAATGGAGTAAAATCACTGCAATGTGTAAAGACGCTTTGGCAATTGTCAAAGCCGTACGCAAATAAAATTTCAAAACGGATTATGGGCTTTATCTGTATAGCCCGTAGTCCGTTTTGTTTTAAAAATAAGATATTAATTTATTAACTTTTAAATCTAATAATTATGAGTAAAGTAAAAAATGTTACGGAGAAAATGACTAAGTATCGCTGGTCGATTGTAGCTCTGCTTCTCTTCGCGACAACAATTAACTACATGGACAGAAATGTAGTTGGTTATCTAAAAGATTTCTTCTGTTCTCCTGTTTCTCAGGGAGGATTTGGATGGTCGGCAACCGATTTTTCTATCTTAACTTCTGTATTTACTTTCTTCTATGCCGGTTTTACGCTGGTAGCCGGTTATATCATTGATAAAATCGGAACCAAAAAAGGATTGGCTTATTCATTAATCTTATGGTCGATTGCTGGTATTGGAAGTGCATTTATGCCGGGCGCGTTGATTTCTAAGAGCGTTACTATTTTCGGTGTAATTCTTCCGGCAAGTGTTATTTTTCAGTGTATTGTGCGAAGTTTCTTCGGAGCCGGTGAAGCCGGTAACTTCCCTGCATCTATCAAAACTGTAGCAGAATGGTTCCCTAAAAAAGAAAGAGCATTAGCTACCGGCATATTCAACTCCGGTTCTAACATCGGAGCAATGATTTGCGCCCTTATTATTCCGATTATTCTTGTGGCTTGGACCCCTGATGCCGAAAAAGGAACCGATTTGTTTATGGGGCTTTTCCACGGTTGGCAAATGGCATTTATTATTACAGGTATTGTTGGTTTCTTGTGGTTAATTTTCTGGGGTAAATCGTATGGAACTCCAAAACAACTGTTAAAAAAAGGTGCGATTAACCAGGCTGAATACGACTATATTCACAGCGATGATGATGTACCTGAAACTAAAGCGGAAGAAATTGCCGACGATACTGCTAAAAAGGTATCATGGGGTAAAATGTTGACTTATAAACAAACTTGGTCGTTTGTAGCCGGTAAATTTATGACCGATGGTATTTGGTGGTTCCTGTTGTTCTGGTTGCCGACTTATGTTAAGCAGCAATTCTGTATTCCTCAAGGTATGGGTCCTGACGAAACAAAATATACGGTGATGATTTCTACTTTCATTGTGTATGGTATTGCTATTGTTGGTTCTATTTACGGAGGTTCTATCCCTATGACATTTATGAATAAAGGCTGGCAAACTTATAAAGCGCGTATGACCGCGTTATTGCTTATTGCATTTGCTCCTTTATTATTATTAGGTACTCAGTATGCTGCCGGTTTTGGTATTGTTGCCGCAATTGCTATTATTAGTATTGGTGGTGCTGCTCATCAGGCATGGTCGGCTAACTTGTTTACCACAGTATCGGATATGTTTCCTAAAAAAGCTGTAGGTAGTGTAACCGGTATCGGTGCCGCTGCCGGAGGTTTAGGAGGTGTATTGGTACAGATATTGGCAGGTCGTTTGGAAGATATTTATCGTATTAAAGGTGTATTGGTTGCTCAAGCCGAAGGTTTAATTAAAGCTACTGATGCTATTCCGGTAAAAGATATTAAAATTGACAACCTGAAAGAAGTATTGGTAGATCAAGCCCACTTTCAACAGGCAATGGATATGATTTCGTCTAATATTTCTACTGCATACGGAATTATGTTTGGAGTTTGTGCTCTTGCTTATCTTATTGCATGGATAATGATGAAGGTTCTTGTTCCGAAACACAGTCCAATTACAGATTTGTAATCTGAGATTGATATTTGAAATAAAAAAATGCTTGGTTTTGAACCAAGCATTTTTTTATTTATTACAGCATTCAATTTTTTAATAACCTAAAATTTTCAACATCGATTTGTAGCTTTGCTCCTTGGCAAAAAGTTTGGTATACCATTCGCCATCGGCATCACGGTCTATCACAACAAGCTTTGGTGCAGGCAACAAGCAGTGTTGAATACCACCATATCCACTTAGCGACTCCTGATAAGCTCCACAGTGAAAAAACCCAATGTATTGCTCACGATCAGGTTCCATTTTAGGGAGGAAAATAGCATTAGAATGCGATTCTGCGTTGTAAAAATCTTCACTGTCGCAAGTTAAACCACCCAAGTGTACACGCTCATACTCGCTGTCCCAATTGTTGATTGCCAAAAACGGGAATCGCTGATTAATTGCCCAAGTATCGGGCAAAGTAGTGATAAACGAACTGTCAATCATATTCCATAACTCGCGGTCGTTTTGTTGTTTTTGATTTACAATGGAATAAAGCATTGCTCCGCTTTCGCCTACGGTATACGAACCAAATTCGGTAAAAATATTCGGCTCGGGCACATCGTTTTGCTGGCAAATCTTTTTTATCTGCGATACAATTTCTTCTGCCATATATTCGTAATCATACACAAAATCAAGATGCGCCTGAATAGGAAAACCTCCGCCAATATTCAAGCTGTCTAAATCGGGACATTCCTTCCGCAATTCGCAATATAAACCAACTGCTTTATTCAATTCATTCCAATAGTAAGCCGTATCCTTAATACCGGTATTGATAAAGAAGTGCAGCATTTTGAGGTTTACTTGCTTGTTTTTACGAATTACATTACGATAGTAAGGAAGAATATCGCTGTATCGAATACCCAGGCGCGAGGTATAAAAATCAAATTTAGGTTCCTCTTCTGCTGCGATTCGGATACCAATTTGAAGTTTTTTATCGAAATCTTTGAGTAACGAATCTAATTCAAACTTATTGTCAAGTACAGAAATTACATTGTTAAACCCAAGATTAATTAGATTTTGAATATTCTCTACATATTGAGGTCGTTTAAATCCGTTACATATCACAAATACATCAGATTTAAGATGACCGGCTTCAAATAATGTTTCAAGTAAATTGATGTCAAATGCCGATGAAGTTTCCACATGTACGCCATGTTTAAGCACTTCTTCCATTACAAACGAAAAATGTGAACTTTTGGTACAATAACAGTAGTGATAATCGGCATTATAGTCTACTTTTGCCATTGCCACATTAAACATTCGACGAGCTTTTTGGATATTCATCCCTATTTTCGGCAAATACGAAATGCGCAAAGGCGTCCCGTATTGCTTAATTATATCCATCACAGGGACTCCAAACCAGTAAAGTTCGTTTTGTTCAATCGTAAATTCCTCGTTTGGCAATTCAAACGATTGTTCTATTAAATCGATATATTTATTTTTCATTTTTCAATTAAAATATAAATGTAAGTTAATCGGATTGATTTTTATAACACAATGTAAAACAGTTAGATTCGGCAAAATTAATCATTCTTTCTAAAATAAATTGAAACATTCCAGAATAATATCATTTTTTTTCGAAATATATTTTGCGAATCGGTAAAAATATGTAATTTTGCGTTTACAATTTTATAAAACCTTAAAAATCGAATCTTATGATTTTAGCCCCATCCCTGCTTTCAGCCAATTTTGCCGATTTAAAAAGTGATGTTGATTTAATCAACGAAAGCTCGGCTGACTGGTTGCATATCGATGTAATGGACGGAGTATTTGTACCCAACATTTCCTTTGGATTTCCCGTAATGGAAGCATTGAAAAAAATAAGCTACAAACCGCTCGATGTGCATCTGATGATAGTAGAACCCGACCGCTACATTTCTCGTTTCAAAGAAGCGGGAGCCAACATTTTGAATGTACACTACGAAGCTTGCACACATCTTAACCGAACCCTGAATCAAATACGCAAGGAAGGGATGAAAGCGGCTGTTACTCTCAATCCGCACACACCGGTTGTGTTACTCGAGGATATAATAAGCGACGCGGATATGGTATTGCTAATGTCTGTCAATCCCGGTTTTGCGGCACAAAGCTTTATCGAGAACACTTATAATAAGGTTTCGCAACTCAAGGAGCTTATTTTACGGAAAAATGCAAACTGCCTTATCGAAGTAGATGGCGGCATTAATCTCGAAAATGCAAAAAAACTTTCCGCACTCGGTGCCGATGCCTTTGTTGCAGGAAATTCTATTTTTGCTACGCCCGACATAAAGGCAGCGATTGCCGAATTTAAAGCATTATAATGCTGTTTTGAAGTTTAGAAATCAATAATGAAAACATTTTTGCTGCGAAATCCTTTTTTTCGACCAATTCTGGCTCTTATTACAGGGATTTTGATTTTCTACCAATTTGAATCGTCGGGAGCATTTATCCCGCTTTTAATAGCATCGATGCTTTGCTTGGCAACACATTGGTTCTGCAAAAAACAGAGTACTTTATTTAAACTCCGCTGGCTATATGGCAGCGGGTTTTTTTGTTTTTTTACAGCTTTGGGTTTATACTTGGCTGCAAATAATGCAAACCGAAATCGTTTCGAACATTTGAACGAAAGAGGGATTTTTACGGCAAAAGTAATATCAGTTCCATTGGAAAAACCGCGTTCGTATGCCGTACAAACTCAAATGTTAGCATTTGCCGCAGATAGCATTCATTTTGAAAAAACGCAAGGTAATGCTATTCTTTATCTCGCAAAAACAAGCGAAGCTGCCGACTTGCAAATTGGCGACACACTGCTGCTTGGCTGCAAATTCGAACCAATACCTACAACGGGCAATCCGGAAGAATTTAACTACGGGGATTATCTTCAACGCAAAGGTATTGCTTCTTCTTGCTACCTGTCGGCATTACATTGGCGACGATTGGCAAAAACGCAAAGTATTTCTCTTCGACAACTTGCTGCCGATTGTCGCGCCCGGCTACTCGAGGTATATAAAAAACAACATATCGAAGGCGATGAATTTGCTGTTCTTGCTGCGCTCACATTAGGTTATCAGGACGAAATTCGCGATGAACTCTATATCAGTTACAGCAATTCGGGTGCATTGCATATTCTTTCGGTGAGCGGATTGCATGTGGGGATTATTTATGTGGTGTTTGCTTTTTTATTGTCATTTCTCGACAAAACGGCACGCACACGCTTTTTCAAATCTATTCTTATCATTGTTTTGCTTTGGCTTTATGCTTTTATTACCGGTCTTTCTCCTTCGGTGATGCGTGCCGCGCTGATGTTTTCCCTCATTGCTTTCGGACAGGCTTTTAGCTACAAATCTCAGATTTACAACACGATATTTTTCTCGGCATTTCTGCTGCTGCTTATCAATCCGAATTATCTTTTCGATGTGAGTTTTCAGCTGAGTTATTCGGCTGTACTGGGTATTGTGTTTTTTCAACCGCGCTTCAAACGATTGTTGCATTTTAAAAACAAACTACTTAATTGGGCTTGGGATTTATTTTGCGTATCTGTGGCAGCACAAATTGCCACTTTTCCTCTCGGGATGTTTTGTTTCAACAAGTTTTCCAACCATTTTTTGCTTACCAATTACATTGCCATTCCTATTTCCACCGGCATTATTTATTTGGCAATGCTACTGTTTGCTGTTTCGGCAGTGCCTTATCTGTGCGATTGGATAGGCACGGCTCTCAAATTTTTGCTTCGTGCACAGAACGACAGCATCGTGTTTATCGACCATCTGCCCCATTCTACTTCACACGCTTGGATTAGCCTCAGCGATGTGCTGCTACTCTACGCCATGGTTGCTTTTATTTCTGTTTTTATACTAAAAAAACGAACTGCTTTTTTATTTTATGCACTATTTTCTTTCCTTGTATTTCAATCTGTTGTGCTTTACAGACACCAGCGGGCAGCACAATGTACCGAACTGCGAGTTTATTCCAACAAACAATGCAGTACGGTAGATTTTATCGAGCGCGGCAGGCATCGAATTTTTACTACCGATTCATTGCGTGCCGAATTAATTGCCGGCTGCTACTGGCTCAAAATGCGACTCGATAAACCCGTTTACATTCGGGATAATGCAGTTTCTTTTGCAGGAAAACGAATTTTAATTTTGACTGATGAAAAATACCATCGAAAAGCAACAAAAGGAAAATTGAAACTCGACTATCTTATTGTAGGAAAAAATGCCAACATCACTTCGCACGATATTCAAGAACTGTTTGATGTAAACATGTTGATAGTCGACAGTAGTTTCCCAAGCTATCGTGCCAAAAAATTACTAAGCGAATGTCGCAACGCCGGCATTGTTTGCCATCACACCATCGAAAACGCCTCCTTCGTCGCAAATTTTGAATAAAAATACTTTGCAAATTCCAAGCAAAATCAATATTCCATTTATTTTTTTTGTACTTTTGCCAATTCGTAAAAATAAGCTCAAAAAACAGACATGATTTCAAAAATAATTTCCGAAAGCGATATTGTTGCTGCCAGAGATTTAATTTATGATGCCGAACGAATTGCTATCGTAGCCCATAAGGCTCCCGACGGTGATGCCATAGGTGCTTCGATGGCTTTGTATCATTTTTTGTACACAATCGATAAGGAAGCGGTTGTGGTATATCCCGACAGTTATCCTGCCTATCTCGGCTGGCTGCAAGGAGTCGATAAATCGCTGGTTTATAACCAACAGCAAACCGAAATCGAAAAACTGTTTGAAGAAGTTGACTTGATTCTCTGTGTCGATTTCAATGAGCCGAGCCGTGCGGGCGATATGGCGCAACTGCTGGCAAACAGCAAGACCGACAAATTGCTGATTGACCATCATCCCAACCCTGCCGAAGGATTTTGGAAGGCAAAAATTTCGTATCCGCAAATCGCTTCATCGTGCGAAATCGTATTTCGCCTGATATGCAGAATGGGGCATGCTTCGGAGATAAATAAATACTGTGCCGAAAGTATTTTTACCGGCATGATGACCGATACCGGAAATTTTACTTTCAATGCAAATAATGCCGAAATGTATTATATTGTTGGCGAACTTATCCGCAAAGGCATTGATAAAGATGAAATTTATCGCCGCGTGAATACCTACTCTGCCGACCGAATGCGGTTGATGGGCTTTTTGTTGTCTAATAAAATGAAACTTTATACCGACAGCCGAACTGCGCTTATCAGTCTTTCGTACGACGAACAGAAGCAGTTTAATTTCCAGCGGGGCGATGCGGAAGGCTTTGTTAACCTGCCGCTGGCAATTGACGGTATTGTTTTTTCCATATTTTTGAAAGAGGAAAAAGACCGTATTCGGGTATCGCTACGCTCACGCGGAGAGTTTGCCGTAAATGAAATTGCTGCAACTTATTTCAACGGCGGTGGGCATTTTAACGCTTCGGGCGGTGATTATTTTGACTCGCTCGAAAATGCCATCAAGAAAGTAGAAGAAATCATACCTTTATATAAAGAGAAAATAGTTAATAGTTAACAGCTAATAGTGATGTGTTAGTTGAGAATAGAGAACGAAAAGCTCAACATCTGTTTATTAGCACATTGTTTATCGGCACATTACAAAACATGAAATATATCATTATTCTTGGCGACGGGATGGCAGATGAACCCATTGAAATATTGGGTGGAAAAACTCCGTTGCAAGCAGCAAAAAAACCTACTATTGATAAACTGGCTGAACTCGGCAGATGTGGTACCTTGCGCACTATTCCCGAGGGTTTCCCGCCGGGCAGCGAAATTGCCAACCTTTCCGTACTTGGCTACGATGTGAGCAAAGTATTTGAAGGAAGAGGCGTACTCGAAGCTGCCAGCATGGGTGTTTCGATAAAGGAAAAAGAAATGGCTATGCGCTGCAACCTCATTTGTATTGAGGACGGAAAAATAAAAAACCATTCTGCCGGACACATTTCTACCGAGGAAGCTACCGAATTGATTCAATTTCTGAACAAGGAATTGGGTTCCGACAGCATTAGATTCTATCCGGGAGTATCGTATCGCCATCTGCTGGTAATGAAAAACGGCAATAAAGCCATTGCCTGCACTCCTCCGCACGATGTGCCGGGTACTCCTTTCCGCGATGTTCTTATTCGTGCCGAAAAAGAGGAAGCTGAAGAAACTGCTTCGCAACTGAACGATTTGATACTTCGTTCGCAGGATTTGCTTAAAGATCATCCTGTGAACCAAAAACGCATTGCCGAGGGTAAAGACCCAGCCAACAGCATTTGGTTATGGTCGCCCGGATATCGCCCACGCATGGAAACCTTGCTCGAAACTTATGATTTACGCAACGGGGCAGTGATTTCGGCAGTTGATTTGATAAAGGGTATCGGTATTTATGCGGGATTGCAAAGCATTGATGTTGAAGGCGCCACAGGGTTATACGACACCAACTACGAAGGTAAAACTAAAGCTGCTATCGAGGCTTTGAAAGATAATGATTTTGTGTTTCTTCATATAGAGGCAAGCGATGAAGCGGGACACGAAGGCAATGCAAAGTTGAAGGTGCGCACTATTGAATATCTCGACGACCGTGTTGTTAAACCGATTTACGAAGAGATATCGACCTGGAACGAACCGGTGGCTATTGCTATTTTGCCCGACCATCCTACGCTTTGCCGCACCCGTACTCATACTGCCGACCCTGTGCCTTTTCTTATTTATCGTCCGGGAAAAGAGGCTGACAAGGTAAAAGTGTTCGACGAATTTTCGGTAAAACAAGGCAGCTACGGCGAACTTGCCGGCAATCAATTTATGGATGCTCTTACGGACACGAATTTTATCGTGGCTTCGTATCGTAAAATGAAACAGATGTTTAAAGAATGGTCGAATAATTATTAGCTCATCACTCTTTTTTAGCTTAACAATGAAATATTACAGCACGAATAAACAAGCTCCTCTTGCTACGCTCGAAGAAGCTGTTGTTAAAGGTTTGGCTTCGGACAAGGGGCTTTATATGCCTGAAAGGATTAAATCGTTGCCGCGAGCATTTTTCGATACGATTGAAAACCTTTCTTTCCAAGAAATTGCTTATACTGTTGCCGATGCTTTCTTCGGCGAAGATGTTGAGGCTGATAATTTGAAACAGATAGTGTACGATACGCTTAGTTTCGATACGCCGGCAGTGAAAGTGAAGGAGAATATTTATAGCCTCGAATTGTTTCACGGACCTACTTTGGCTTTTAAAGATGTTGGCGCGCGTTTTATGGCGCGCTTGCTGGGCTATTTTATCGAAAAAGAAAAGAATAAGCAATTGGTGAATGTGCTGGTGGCTACTTCGGGCGACACGGGAAGCGCGGTTGCCAATGGTTTTCTCGGGGTGGAAGGTATTCGTGTATTTGTGTTGTATCCGAAAGGAAAAGTGAGTCCGATACAAGAGTGTCAGTTTACCACTTTGGGTAAAAATATTATTGCGTTGGAGGTTGATGGTACTTTCGACGATTGTCAGGCGTTGGTAAAGGCTGCTTTTATGGATGCGGACTTGAATGCAAAGCATCTATTGACTTCGGCTAATTCTATCAATGTGGCTCGCTTTTTACCTCAGGCTTTTTATTATTTCTATGCTTATGCGCAAGTAAAAAAGGCTGCTGCGGGTAAAGATTTGGTTGTTTGTGTACCAAGCGGAAACTTTGGGAATATTACTGCCGGATTGTTTGGTAAGCGCATGGGTTTGCCGGTAACACGGTTTATTGCGGCAAACAACAGTAACGATATTTTCTTCCAATACTTGCAGAGCGGAGAGTATAATCCGCGTCCGTCGGTAGCTACTTTGGCTAATGCCATGGATGTGGGCGACCCGAGCAATTTTGTGCGTATTTTGGATTTGTATAATAATGATTTCAACGCGATTAAACGCGACATCAGTGCTGCCCGTTATTCCGACGAAGAGATTGCGGCAACGGTGAAACGCTGTTATCGGGATACCGGTTATTTGCTCGAACCTCATGGGGCTTGCGGCTATCAAGCGTTGGAAGATAATTTACAAGCTAATGAAGTGGGTGTATTTTTGGAAACGGCTCATCCGGCTAAATTCCTTGAAACTGTGGAGCATATTATTGGCGAGAAAATAGAAATTCCCGGCAAATTGCAGGAGTTTATGAAAGGGACGAAACAGAGTATTGAATTGCCGAAAGATTTTGCCGATTTCAAAGATTTTTTAATGAAGGTGTAAGTTTCCTTTATAAACGCTTTCTCTGCATCGACTAAAAATTAACGGGATTCTCTTTTGTTTCAGGTTAAAAAAACTTCGTCATTACAAGATACGAAGCAATCTCAGTACAGGAATGGATTGCTTCGTCGTTCCTCCTCGCAATGACGGCGATAGTCTTTTCTTACAAATATTTCAACACCATATATCCTGCCGCGCCGACTAAAAAGACGGCATAAATCCGCTTAAATATTACGCCCGAGAGTTTTAATGCCCATTTGGAACCGAAAAATGCACCGATTACGATGCCTACTGCCAACAGGGTTGCGTATAAGTAATTAAGGTGTCCGTCCTGAGCATAAACAATTACGCTTGGTAAACCGGTGGGTAATTGCAAGGCGGCAAGCGATGTTGCCGTAGCGGCACGGGTATCGTAGTTGAAGAGCTTAACCAACGCGGGTACTACAATTATTCCTCCGCCTTTGCCAAACATTCCGGCAATGACTCCGGCAAATAATCCGACTACTAAAAATTGCCACAAAGGATAGTGGACAGTGGGGAATGGAGAATGGAGTGTTTCTTTTTTCTTTTTACCGAAAATGAGTTGCGGTATATTCAGGAACTGGATAATGACATAGAGCAAAAACAGGGCATATAGTTTTGACAGCCAGCTGATGTCTATGGATACCGCTACTTTTGCGCCGAAAAACGAACCGACAAACATTCCTACGGCAATCCACAGGGCGTGTTTTACATTGATAAATCCGGCTTTGTAATAGTTTATCACGCCCAATATACCTACGGGCAAGAGCATGGCTGCGAGCGACGAGGCGTAAGCGTCGAGCATGCCCAAGCCGCAAACGGCAATGAGCACGGGTACCATTACTATACCGCCTCCTATACCGAACATGCCTGATAATATGCCGGTGAATATTCCTACTATTAATATGGCTATTTCCATTTGATAAAGAATTACGGAATTATATTTTTCAGGCTTGTAAAAGCAACTATCATTACCGTCATTATTACCTCCCTTCGGTCAGTGATTTACAATTCCTGTTAGTCATGATTGCTAATTGCGAGGAATGAAGCAATCTTGGCGTGCTCGTCATTGCGAGGTACGAAGCAATCTCGTTATGTTTTCTCCGGATTGCTTCGTCGTTCCTCCTCGCAATGACGAACAAGCCTGAAGATATATGAAAATTTATAGAGACGGAGCGCACTCCGTCTCTTCAGTTGTTAGCAACGCTTAGCGTTTGGCAGTGATGCCAAATTCTATCCACTGAGGCTGAGGCAGCGTAAGCTTTACTACATTAACGGCTTCGGTCATTGACGCCGACATGTCGGTAAGCATACTATCCAAAGCTACGGTAGCAACTTTGAGGTCTGCTTTCAGTTTTTCCTGCTCATTGTTTTTGGCAATGGCATTGTTCAGGGTTGCTTCCAATGCGGTGATAAACTCTTCGGTCATACCTCTTTTTTTCAATTCATCGAGGTGTGTTTTCAAACCTGTAGCCATCACTTGTGCATCGCTGATTAGCTCAGCATAGGATTTTGGTTTTCCCATTGTGAAAAATGTTTTTCAATTTGTATTAGCAGGAAACCTCTTAACCTGTCGAACAACCGTTCCTGCTTCGGCTTTTCAACATTTTTTTTGTCCGGCAAAAGTTGCCGGATGTCCGGTATTCTTCGCTGTATGTGCAGCAAATGTTGCTGTATGTCCAGCAAACTTCGCTGTATGTGCAGCAAGTGTTGCTGTATGTCCAGCAAACTTCGCTGTATGTCCAGCAAATGTTGCTGGAGGTACAGCAAGCTTCGCTGGAGGTGCAGCAGATATTGCCGGAGGTGCAGCAGGCTTTGCTGCGGGTACAACAACGAGTGCCGGGAGTTTTTCTCTTATTTTATCAGTTTAACAATCTCGTCGGCAATGCGATTTCAAATGTTGTGGTGCTAACTACACTACCGAGATTACGCCAAACTTATTCGGTTATGGACAGATTTTTTCTTATTATGCTTTTTCTTTGTCTTCCAACAACCAATCAATTATATTTCTTTTCTGTATACCCTTATAAGTTGTTACAGGTTCAACATCGGTAGTGAGTAAAATTCGACGATTGAAATCTTTTATCAATTCAAATGGTCGCATTTCTCGTCGAAAAGTGCTTTCTTCCTTTGCTGTCCATGCAACTTGAATATATTCCCAATCTCCGCTATTTGTCATTACCGCAAAATCCATTTCTACTCGGTCGGCTTTTCCAATATAAACTTGCCGATTTCTCCTGAGCAATTCTAAATACACAATATTTTCCAAATCATGCCCGAAGTCTGTCTTATGCGATTTACCAAGCAATGCTTGCTTGAAACCCAAATCAACCGCATAATATTTTTCCAAAGTGCGAAGTATATTTTTTCCTTTTATATCGTATCGCGGCACTTTGTAAAACAAATATGATTCTGTGAGAGCTTGCAAATAATTTTCAACCGTATGATGTGAAATTTTATATCCTTCATTTTTCAAAACTCCTGCAATATTGTTACTTGAAAGCGACGAACCAACAGCGTCTAACATAAATTTTACGATATTTTCAAAATTATTTTCCTTGTGCCAACGGTTTCGCACCATAATATCTTTATGTAAAATATTATTGTAAACATCAAGCAAATATTTTTCGATAAAATCATCTTGTATTTCGAGTGTTCCGGGCATTCCACCGTTTTCTAAAAAACGATTAAACAATAAATCAATACGGCTTTTGTCGTCAAATGCACTTACATATTCCTTAAACGAAAAAGGCAAAATATGTATGGAAATATATCGTCCTGTTAACAGAGTACCGAGTTCGCTCGATAAAAGATATGCATTAGAACCCGTTACATAAACATCTATGTTTGGCTTTACATAAAGTCCGTCTACTAATCGCTCGAATTCTTTGACTTGTTGCACTTCATCAAGAAATACATAACATTTTTTAGATAAATCCAATTGATTTATAATATAGTAATATAATCCCTCTAAATCGTTGAGCCATTTGTTATTTTCAAAATCCTCAAAATTCAAAAAAATTATTTGCGAAGAAGTTACACCATCTTCCATCAAATAATCGCGAAACATTTGCATCACGGTAGATTTTCCGCAACGCCTAATACCTGTCAGCACTTTGATAAGATTCTTATCTCTAAGCCCTGTTAGCATTTCTAAATATCTGTCTCTTCGTATCATGACCATTTTAGCCGAAACTTGTTTTATTGCTCCATTTTCGGCAAAAATATATATTATTTTCTAAAATTTGCGATTTTCAAACAAATTCCGGCTAAATACTAAAATAAAGACTGCGTTTATTTTATCAGTTTAATTATCTCATCGGCAATACGATTTGCCGAATCGTGCTGTGCCAGCTTTTCTATATTTTCGGCTAATGATGCTAATTTCTTATCATCGGCAATGAGTTGCAATGCTTCGGGAATGAGCTTTTCCACCGCCTCGGCATCTTTTACCATTATGGCTGCGTCTTTGCGCACAAGGGCAAGCGCATTTTGCGTCTGGTGGTCTTCGCTCACATTGGGCGAAGGCACAAGGATAACGGGCTTTTTCAACAAACAGAGTTCGGAAATGGAACTTGCTCCTGCACGCGAAATGACTAAGTCGGCAATGGCATAGGCTAAATCCATTCGAGAAACAAATTCTGTAATTAAGAATGACGAATTAAGAGTGAAGAATTGTTCGCCTTGCTCCTTATCTACAGGTTTCAGTTCATTTTTAATATTCCCAAAATAGAATTTACCTGTTTGCCAAATAATTTGTATGTTCTGATTCTTCATTCTCCATTCTTCATTCTTCATTAATTCAAGAATACTTTGATTAATAGTGCGTGCACCAAGACTTCCGCCTACTACAAGAATTGTTTTTTTATCGGGCGAAAAACCGAAATATTCGTAGGCTTCGGCTTTTTTATCCAAGCCTGCGGTTAAATCCTGCCGAACAGGATTTCCTGTGAGAATAATGTTTTCTTTCGGGAAAAAGCGTTCCATTCCTTCGTATGCAACACAGATTTTTTTTGCTCGTTTTGCTAATAATTTATTCGTTACGCCTGCATAAGAATTTTGCTCTTGCAACACAGTGGGCACGCCTGCCCAATTGGCTGCCTGCAATACGGCGCCGCTGGCATAACCGCCTACTCCGACGGCTACATCGGGCTTGAATTCTTTTATTATCTTGCGGGCTTTCAACAGGCTTTTTGCCGAACGATATAATACTTTAAAGTTTTTCAGCATATTTTTTCGTTCTAAGCCCATCATCGGCAGTCCAATGATTTTATATCCTGCTGCGGGTACGCGCTCCATTTCCATACGCCCTTCGGCTCCGACAAAGAGGATTTCGCTTTCGGGCAATTTTGCTTTTAAGGCATTGGCTATAGATATGGCAGGAAAAATATGTCCGCCCGTTCCGCCACCGCTAATAATGAATTTTGGATTGTTTTTCATGTATTCTATCTATTATTAATATTTCCATTTTCTAATTCTTCGTTTTTTATTTCCAATTCCTCTCTTTCAGTTTTCAGTTCTCCACTTTCCGCTTTCTTCGCGTTCATCTCGTCAACATTTCGCGCTACGCTTTGAATTATTCCGATATAGATAAATACAAATAATACCGACATTCCTCCGCGACTGATTAAGGGCAAAGGCTGTCCGGTAGGCGGACAGGCAAGCGTGGTGGTTCCCATGTGGAAAAATGCCTGCAACACTATCATCAACGCCAAACCCAATACCAGCAGTGCCGGGTATTGGCGGGGACATTTTTTGGCTAAAATTCCTGCGCGGTACAGAAACGACAGATAGAGAAACATCACAAACAACGCTCCAATGAAACCAAATTCCTCGACGATAATGCCAAAAATAGCATCGTCGTAGGCTTGCGAGAGACGGTCGCGCTGGCTGCTCATACCGGGACCTACACCAAGCCAGCCGCCTTTTGCTATTGCTATTTGAGCGTCTGCCGTTTGCGCGGTTTTTTCGTTGTAGGCATAAATATCGTCGGAAAGCCAAATGCCTACGCGGGAATCCCATGTTGCCGACCGACCTATATTGCCAAAGAGCATCATTCCGCCAATCAGCAATATTCCTGCGGCAAGCATTATGAGCCATCGCCCCAACGACAAATTGGAAAGCAGCAGCATTGAAAAGCCAACAGCGAAAAGCAAAATACCCGTAGAACCGTTTTCGAGGGCAACAGGAATAGCAAACATCGAAAATATTGCCAGCGAAAGCCAAAATTTGAGCTTGCGAGCCAAATTATCGCTAAGGTCTTTACGCATCCAACGGGCTACAGCGTTCAATAGTATTGATTTTTCGGGAACTGCGCTCATCAAATCGGCTAAAATAATTATCATCGAGAGCTTTACAAATTCAAATACTTGAATTTTTTGCCCGAAAAACAATATCTGCCGCGTTGCTCCTTTTTCGGTAAATGCTTTTATATATTGGAGGTCTATTTTAAAAATAATTATAAGCATGAATATAATTGAAACCGGCAAAAGGATATAACCAAATACTCGAACCCAGCGGAAAGGTATCAGGTGGATTCCCCATGCGAGAATAATACCGGTAACGAGAAATTTACCATGCCTGACGAGTTCTTCCGCGTGGTAGTCTGCCTTGCGTACAAAATAGGCACTTGCGCTGTAAATTGCCAAAACTGCTATCAAACACAGGAAGCCTATAATGACCCACATTTTCAGGTCTCCCTTAAAATATTTCCGGATAATGTTTTGCATTTCTATAAACAAAAAGTTATTAATTTCTAACCCAATATAATGGAGTAATTCCTTATCAAAGATTCTTTACATAATCTTTAAATTGATTCCCCCTGTCTTCGTAGTTTTCAAATAAATCGAAACTGGCACAGCAGGGCGAAAGTAATACGGTATCGTCTTTTTTGGCAAGACGGAAACTTTCTGCTACTGCATCTTTCATTGATTGTACTTCGACAATTGTTTTTATTTTATCGCCAAAGAATGCTTTCAATTTACTGTTATCTACTCCTAAAAACACCAGGGCGTGTACTTTTTCTTTAACCAATTTTTCTATTTCGGTGTAATCGTTTCCCTTGTCAATTCCGCCAAGAATGAGTACAGTGGGCGTTCTCATACTCTGCAGTGCATACCAGCAGGAGTTTACATTGGTTGCTTTGGAGTCGTTGATAAAACGAACGCCACGCACAGTTGCCACATATTCCAAACGGTGTTCCACGCCTTGAAAATCGGACAATGCTTGACGGATTTTATCTTTTTTTATTTCCATAATATTTGCCGAAAGTCCTGCCGCCATCGAGTTATAAGTATTGTGTACTCCTTCTAATGCTAATTCTTCGACCGGCACACGAAATTCGTCTTTCAGCGAATGTATAACCAATTCCAAATTTTCTATAAAAGCGCGTACTCCTTTCTTTTTGTCCAATGCAAAAGGATATTTTACCACTTTTATGTTTCGTTTCGCCAATTCGGCTTGTATCACAGGGTCGTCGTTCCAATAAATGAAAGCGTCTTTCTCGGTTTGATTTTGCGTGATGCGAAATTTTGAATCAATGTAATTTTGAAATTCATATCCGTATCTATCTAAATGATCGGGCGTAATATTGAGTAAAATAGCAATATCTGCCTTGAAATCGTACATATTATCTAATTGGAAACTGCTTAATTCCAACACGAAATAATCAAAATTTGCTTCTGCTACCTGACGGGCAAAACTATGCCCTACATTTCCTGCTAAACCGACATTGAGTCCTGCGGATTTTAATATATGATAAGTGAGCATCGTGGTAGTAGTTTTTCCGTTACTGCCGGTAATGCAAATCATTTTTGCAGAGGTATATCTGCCTGCAAATTCTATTTCGGAGATAATAGGAATATTTTTCTGCTTGATTTTTTGGATAAGCGGAGCTTTGTCGGGAATACCGGGCGATTTTACTACTTCTGATGCATCTAAAATGAGTGATTCAGTGTGTCCGTTTTCTTCCCACACAATATTGTTTTGCATCAATATGTCTTTGTATTTCGGTTTTATCGCAGAAGCATCGGACACAAATACTTCGTATCCTTTTTTCTTTGCCAAAATAGCCGTTCCAACGCCACTTTCGCCTGCTCCCAGTATTACTAATTTCTTCATAAATTATCTCATTTTAAGAGTAATAATGGTCAAGGCTGCCAAAATAATTCCTACAATCCAAAAGCGAACCACGATTTTGGATTCAGGTACAGGTATTTTGGGGTGCTGTATTCTTGCCGCAATGCTGCCATCGCCCGGCTTTTGAAAGTGATGGTGCAACGGCGACATTTTAAATACGCGCTTGCCTTCTCCATAGCGTTTTTTACTGTATTTAAAGTAGGTTGTTTGCATAATTACCGACAAATTTTCAATTAAAAACACGCCACAAAGTATTGGTATCAATAATTCTTTATGAATAGCAATGGCAAATACGGCAATAATTCCACCAATGGTTAAACTACCCGTATCTCCCATAAATACTTGTGCCGGGAAAGAATTATACCATAAGAAACCAATCGTTGCTCCGATAAATGCCGCCGCAAATACAAGCAGCTCTCCCGCTCCGGGTATATACATAATATTGAGGAATCCCGAGTAATTGACATTACCGGACACATAGGCTAAAATACCCAAGGCAACCACTTGTACTGCCGAAGTCCCGGTTGCCAAACCGTCTAACCCATCGGTCAAATTTGCTCCGTTGGACACTGCCGTTACAATAAAAATAGTTATTAATACAAATAATATCCAACCGGCAGTTTGCTTATGTTCGCCCAGCCAATTGAAAGCATCGGCATAATCCAAGTTATTATTTTTGAAAAACGGAATCGTCGTTTTGGTTGATTTTACATCCTGCTGGGCATAATGCACGGTTTCGATTTGTGTATTTTGATTGGTTGTTTTACCTACATTTTCGCGAATAACCGCATCGGGACTTAAATACAGTGTCAACCCTACAATACAACCTAATCCTACCTGACCGATTATTTTAAATTTACCTTTTAACCCATCTTTATTTTTACGAAATACTTTGATATAATCGTCTAAAAATCCGATTAAGCCAAGCCAAACGGTAGTTATCAACATCAGAATGATATAAATATTATCCAAGCGAGCCAGTAAAAGCACAGGCACCAAGATAGCAAGAATGATAATCACTCCACCCATCGTTGGCGTTCCTTTTTTGCTCATTTGTCCTTCCAGCCCCAGGTCGCGCACCACTTCTCCGATTTGCTTTTTTTGCAAAAAATCAATCACCCGCCGTCCAAAAAGCGTCGCAATCAACAGCGAAAAGATAAATACTAACCCTGCACGAAACGAAATGTATTGAAACATTCCCGCTCCGGGAAAATCGAGGGTATCGAGGTAGTTGAATAGATAATATAACATAATGGTTAAGTATGATGTATGAATTATGATTTATTGACGCGTTTTTTCTTAGTGGTTAATATGGCACTTTTTATCATTTTTAAAATTTCGGCAGCATCTTGATAAATGCTTTCAAACATTCGTGTGTCTATATATTTTGTTTTATGCAAAAGTTCAAGCCAATACATTGTTTCATCACATTCTTTTTGAGAAATTCCTAATTTATGAATAAAATCCGGTGTACTTTCCGCGTTTTGAGATTCTCTGTAATTTGCACCAATAGAAGTGCCTGATTTAAGAATCTGTTTACTTAGAATAAATTCTTTTTTTGTATCAGTAAGATATTGATAGAGTTTTATAATTCTAACTGCAAAATCAAAAGTTTTCTCCCGTAAGATATTACTTTTCATACCTTCATCGTTTATAATTCATACATCATACCTCAAAAACACGCTTTTATTTCTTCTTTGTCGTCAAAATGATGTTTCACATCGCCGATAATTTGATAATTTTCGTGTCCTTTGCCCGCAACGAGGATTATATCGCCTCGTTGTGCCATTGTACAAGCAGTTTTGATTGCCTGATGACGGTCAACAATCACTATCACCTTGCGCATTTCCTCTGCCGAAAGTCCGGTAAGCATATCATTAATAATGGCTTGCGGATCTTCGTGGCGAGGATTATCCGAAGTGATAATCACCTGTTCGCTCGCCACAACAGCCTCGTGCGCCATCATCGGGCGTTTCCCTTTGTCGCGATTACCGCCGCAACCTACCACGGTGATAAGTTTTCCTGCTCCTTCTCTAATTTCATTTATTGTAGACAACACATTTTTCAGAGCATCAGGCGTATGAGCATAATCCACAATAGCCGTATATCCGGTAGGCGATTGCAATGTTTCAAATCTACCCGAAACAGAGTGTAATGTACTAATTACTCGCAACACATCCAATTCATCTTTACCCAACAAAACAGCCGTACCGAAAACTGCCAACAAATTATATACATTAAATCGACCAATGAACGAAACGGCAACTTCTTTTCCATTTATACTCAGCATCATTCCTTCAAACGATTCTTCCAAAATCTTTCCTTTAAAATCAGCCAGCGTGCGTGTAGAATAGGTTTTCTTCTCGGCTTTGGAATTTTGAAGCATTACCAATCCATTCTTATCATCAATATTGGTAAGTGCAAAAGCATCGGACGAGAGGGTATCAAAAAATGCTTTTTTGGCAGCCAAATAATGATCAAATGTGCCGTGATAATCAATATGGTCGCGCGTGATGTTAGTGAAAATACCACCATCAAATGTTAGTCCGGCAATACGCTGCTGTACTATCGAGTGCGAACTTACTTCCATAAACGCATACTCGCAACCTGCATCAACCATTTCTGCCAAAAGTCGGTTCAATTCCAGCGGGTCGGGTGTAGTGTGGGTAGCCTCAACAGCTCTCCCGTCAATATAATTGCACACGGTAGAAAGCAACCCTACTTTATGCCCAAATTTTCGAAACATTTCATATAATAGTGTAGCAACGGTAGTTTTCCCGTTTGTACCGGTTACACCCACCAATGTTAATTCGCACGAAGGAAAACCATACCAAGCCGATGCCAACAATCCTAAAGCTTTGGCAGAATCTTCAACTTCAATTAACTGAAAACTGAAAGTTGAAACCTGAAAATTTTCTAAACTTTCAGTTTTCAGTTTTCCACTTTCAACTATAATTGCCACGGCGCCTTTTTCTATCGCCATAGAGATAAAATCGTGTCCGTCGCTGGCAGTTCCGCGCACAGCAACAAATAAATCGCCCGGCGTAATTTTGCGCGAATCAAATTGAATCGAATTAATTTCGACATCTGTGATTCCTCCGCTTTGAGCAATCACTTTGATGTTTTTTATAAGTTCGGATAATTTCATACTGTTTTATTTAATACGGATTTCAACTATTTGAGAATCAGCTGAATTGTTTGTCCTTTTTGAAAACTATCGCCTGCTCGAAGCGATTGTGCATTTACCTTGCCACGCCCTTGAACATTTACGCGTAAGCCGGCTTTTTCTGCCACATACAAGGCATCTTTCAAACCCATTCCACGCAAGGATGGTACTGTATTTTGCGAATAATTTACCGGCAACCACTCGAATACACCCATACTGTCGCGCCGCACTGAAGCAAATTTATCATTGGGAACTTTGCCTTCAATATTGAAGTTTAATTTTTTCAACAAAAACTTCAACTCTGAAGTATTTCCTATCATTTTAGAAGGATATTTTTCATGCAGGGAATCGACCGAATAATCGTCTATAGATAGTTTTGTTGTCATTGCCATCGCCCGTTCGGCAATTTCCTTGAAAACCGGTCCTGCCATGCTCCCACCCGAAGCTGCTCCCGCTTGCTTTGGCAATTCAATAAATACCAGGCAGGTATATTGCGGTTTTTCGTAAGGATAAAATCCACAAAAAGATACCCGGTTTTTATCTTTTCCGTCGTATTCGGAAGTTCCTGTTTTGCCGGCTATGCGTACAAATTTCGAACGGGCAGATTTTCCTGTGCCATGCTCAGTATCTTCAACTACCCGCAACATCATTTCGCGAATGTACGACAGTGTTTTTTGCGAACAAATGGCAGGATTTACTACTTTGGGCGGAAATGTTTTTATCACCTCATCGTTGCGTTTTATTTCGTGTACAAATTGCGGTTCCACCATGCAACCATCGTTGGCTATGGCATTGAAAAAACGCAGCGTATAAAACATCGGCATGTTTACCGAATATCCGTACGACATTACCGGTAAATCTACCGGTGACCAACTTTTGAGTTTAGGATTATTTTTCTTTCGAGCCTTTTTTTCTTTCGGACCGAGAATTTCGGCTTTCATGGCACCCGTAAAACCGTTGTCGATATCCGGCTTATCGACACACATGCGGTGCAAGGTATTTACAAACTGTTGAGGGTTTTTCTCATATCCTTTTACGATGAGTTTCGCAATCCCCACATTCGACGAGCGGATAATGACATCTGATACGCTTATTTTACCTTTCACTCGCGGTGTACGACTTATTTTATTGAGGTCGTTTACTTCCTTGTCCTGATATTTCCATACGCCTTCTTGGCAATCTATTGTATCGTTAATATCCACTACCTTATCTTCGAAAGCTGCAATAAGTGTGGGCACTTTAAATGTAGAACCGGGAGCTATCTCGGATCTCAGGGCAAGATTGCCATTTGACAATTCGATGTAGGAACTGTCGCCGGTTTTTATCAAATTTACACACACCTTTACGGCTCCTGTTTTTACTTCCATAAGCAATACACAGCCATTTTCGGCATTAAGTTCTATCAATTTATTGCGCAGGACTTTTTCAGCAATGTCTTGCATATCGATATTCAGGGTAGAATATACATCTGCTCCGTTTTCGGGTTTAATGTCGTATTCAATAATTCTTTCTCCTGCCCTTTTGGTAGTGTGTCCCTTGCCTTTGGTACCGGCGAGATAGCTGTCGAAAGCAGCCTCTATCCCGCGTTTTTCCGTGCTTTTGACTCCAAGGATTGCTACTGCCAGCGAGCCGTATGGAGCATGCCGATTATCGGACAACTGCTCAGGGATAAGACCGCTTTTAAACTGCCCTTCGCGAAAAACAGGGAAAGTTTTTATTTCCTGCAAATCGGTGTACGAAACTTTGTTGAACAACCAAGTATCACTTCCGTTCCGTAACCGTTTTTTGTATCCTTTTCTAAAAAAATCGACATATTGCTCTCGTGTTTTGCCCTTATTCCCAAATTTTTTAACGAGGCATAGCACCAATGAGTCTCGTTGGTTTTCGAAAAGCATTTGTCTGTTTTTCTTTATTCTACGCTGCCATGAATTTATTTGTGCAGTATCTCGGTGCCGCTTTTTTTGCTCTTGATCGATTCTTTTTTGCAGTCTTCTATTATCTGCAAGCAAAACGGTATCTCTTGCATAAAGTGTTTCAAAATCCATTACCAATTTATATTCGGGCACAGTAGTTACCAGCAATTTATTTGCATCCGAATAAATATTGCCTCGTGCCGGCTGTATTTCCGTGGTATCATTGTAAGCACGATTCAGACTATCACTCAAATGCAACCAACCGATTTTTTCTTTTCCTTGAATTATTACAATTCGGCGCACCACCAATCCAAATGCCAATACCACAAGTAGATAGAGCAAAAAAAACAATACAATGATATGTTTATCTTTGGGTAGACTCATCTTTTATCCTGATTAATTATTACCACCGGTTCACGCAACACATCCAGATAGGGAAGTGTATTTTTCACCGTTTCTTCAATCACCGAATTACGGGTAAGCTCGGTATATTTTGCTCGAATTTCTCTCTCTTGATAGCGCAAACCTTCTATTTTTTTCTCTAATTTATATTTGTCGTACGCAGCTTTGTCGCAAGCATAACGATTGCCGATATAAAACAGGCAAAAAATTACAGCAAGCACTATCAGTCTGTATTGATTACGAATGGACTTACGCATGAGAATACTGCCATCGAGCAAATCTCGTCCGAACTTGCCAAGGAAAGTCAACATCTTGTTGAGCTTCACATCGTTCAATTTGTTGGGAAATCTTTTTGCCATTTTCGTTTATTATTTCTTTTCTGCAATACGCAATTTGGCACTGCGCGAGCGCGGATTTGCTTCCACTTCGGCAGCGTCGGCTACAATTGCCTTACTGTTTATCAGCTTCAAATCGCAAAGCGGATTACCATAAAAATCCTTCTCCAGTTTACCCTCAAAATTGCCCGTTTTCATAAAGTTTTTCACCAATCTATCTTCGAGCGAATGATAAGTAAGCACGACTAATCTTCCATGGGGTTTGAGCATCGACACAGCTTGTTGCAGCATTATTTTCAATGTTTCCATTTCATCGTTCACCTCTATGCGCAAGGCTTGAAATACCTTTGCCATTTCTTTTTTTTCTTTCTCTTTGAAGAAAAAAGGCTTTAACACTTCCAGGAGTTGAGCGATGGTTTCAAATGGATTTTCGTTGCGCGTTTGACAAATTTTCCGCGCAATTTTTCGTGCCTCGCGCAATTCACCATAAAAATAAAATATATCGGCAAGTCGCTCTTCCGAATAAGTATTAAGCACCGCAGCTGCCGTTTTAGCCGCCTGTCTATTCATCCGCATATCCAACCGTCCGTCGAAACGAAAAGAAAATCCCCGTTCAGCTTGGTCGAAATGATGAAAGGACACGCCTAAATCTGCCAACACACCATCTACTGCATCTACATTGTGATAACGAAGGAAATTTGTAAGATAACGAAAATTACTCCGCACAAATACAAAACGCGGGTCGGAAGGACAGTTTGCTACCGCATCTTCATCTTGGTCGAAAGCAATAAGTTTGCCCGCACCTAACCGACGCAAAATTTCCCTGGAATGTCCGCCGCCACCAAAAGTTACATCTACATAAACACCGTCGGGACGAATATTCAATCCATCAACCGAAGGAATAAGCAAAGCCGGTATGTGATAGGGATCAGCCATATTTTATTTTCAGATTTCACAAAAAGGCAAGGCTTAAGCATTCATCACACCGCCAAGCTGTTCGGCAAAATCAACCGATGACAAGGCATTTTTTTCATGCTTAGTTTTTGCCCAAAGGGTAATTTTATCTATCTCGCCTACAAAAATCACATCGCTCTCGGAACCAATATGCTGTAAAAATCTTTTTTGCAATAGCATGCGCCCTTGCGAATCCAACTCAAGCTCTTCGGCTTCGGCAACCAAGTTGCGCAACAACGCATTATGCTCTCGTTTATATGGATTGAGTTTCGATCTCACATCGGCAAGCAACGCCTCCCATGAGGTTTTGGGATAAATCACCAGGCAATCTTCATAAAAATCTTTACGCAACACCACCGACAAATGTTCGCCAACACCCAGCAATCGCCGAAAAGCAGCAGGCACAAAAACCCTACCTTTCGCATCTAATCGAGCTTCTATTTTTCCGAAGAATGATGACATTGCTTTATTATAAATTATTTAACGCTGTAAAAGTAGGTTTTTTTTCAATTCCCCCACCCTCCCCCACTTATATTTTAACAAATAAATATCAACAATTTATCAACAATAAACCAACAAGATATAAATACTATTAGTTTTTTATTTATTTGAAAATCAATACAATATAAAAAGTGGGGAGAAATGGAGCAATATGCAATAATAGAAATACTAATATTTCATGTACTTTCCAAAAAAATAATTAAAACCACTGTTAATTTACTTACAAAATATAAAGTGCTCTGCATTTAATTTATACCTTTGTACACTATTTTTGAACAATTATGGCACAACTGCTCGACATTCGCAACATTTTAATGACAAAAAATGGCGGTAAAGAACCATCACGGCTGCTGGTATGGCTGCTCAAAAAAATTCTGCATGTAGACGAAATGAACGAATTTCTAAGCCGAAGCAAAGCTACCGGCGGTGTTGATTTCGCCGATGAATCGCTCGAATTTTTAGATACAAAGGTACATGCTACCGGCTTTGAGAATCTTGACCCCGATAAAAAATACATTTTCGTATCCAACCATCCTCTCGGAGGTTTGGATGGAGTGAGTCTTATTTCGCTTATCGGCAGGCGATACAACGGTAAGATTCGCTATTTTGTAAACGACCTGCTATTGAGTATACATGCCTTGCGCGATATTTCCATACCGATAAACAAACACGGTGCTCTGAGTAAACAATTCTACGAAATGACAAACAATGCTTTCGACTCGGATAACCAAATGGTAATTTTCCCTGCCGGCAAGTGTTCGCGATTTCAGCCCGGAAAAGGCATTCGGGATTTGGAATGGAAAAAAACTTTCGTTATACGAGCGGTGCAACATCAGCGCGATGTAGTGCCTATATATTTTGAGGGACGCAATTCGGTGTTTTTCTATGCTCTTAGTTTTATACGCTGCTCGCTGGGCATCAAACTGAACATTGAAATGCTGTTTTTGCCTCACGAAATGTTTCTCAATCGGCACAAATCTTTCCGAGCATATATCGGGAAACCTATATCTTGGCAAACTTTCGATGCAAGCAAAACGCCTAAACAATGGGCGCAATATGTGAAACAGATATCCGAAGAGGAGCTTAATCCCAATTATAAAACGAAAAAATCATCTTAAAAATATGGAACCTATCATCAGTCCCGTTGATGTTTCTTTAATCAAAAAAGAGCTTACACCCGATAAGTTGCTTCGTAAAACAAACAAAGCTAACAACGAAATTTATATCTTCTCCGCACACGATGCGCCTAATACGATGCGTGAGGTTGGGCGACTGCGTGAAATTGCTTTCCGTACGGGAGGAGGCGGAACCGGCGCTGCTTGCGATATTGACGAATTCGATACAATGGAAAATCCTTACAAACAAATTATTGTATGGAATCCCGACGAAGAAGAAATTATCGGAGGTTACCGGTTTTTTCATGGCGGCAAGGTGCAACTTGATGCTAAGGGACAACCTGTGCTTTCTACGGCACATCTGTTTCATTTCTCCGAAAAATTTATTCATGATTATTTGCCTTATACCATCGAACTTGGCAGGTCGTTTGTGCGCGTGGAATATCAATCGACACAAAAGGGGTCGAAAAGCCTCTTTGCTCTCGATAACTTGTGGGACGGATTGGGCGCTCTTACCATTACTTATCCGCACAATACCCGGTATTTTTTCGGCAAAGTAACCATGTATCCCGATTTCGACCGGCAAGCCCGGGATTTGATTCTTGCTTTCATGAAAAAATACTTCTACGACAAAGATTCGCTGGTAACTCCTTTCAAACCCATTGTTACCGGTTTGTCCGATCGGGAAATTGAACAGATTTTCAATAAGAGTAATTTCAAAGACGACTACAAGGTTCTCAACGCTGCCGTGCGCGACCGTGATGTAAATATTCCTCCTTTGGTAAACTCGTACATGGGTTTGTCGCAAAGCATGAAAGTATTTGGCACAGCAATAAACGACGAGTTTGGCAATGTGGAAGAAACCGGCATTCTGATTTCGGTAAACGAAATTGAACAGGACAAACAAATCCGCCACATTGCAAGTTTCAGCAAAGAAGAATCGGGTGTATTTTGGAAACTGATGGGAACATAATAAACTTAATCTTAAGGTTATTAAAAAATATCGGGATTTATCCCTTTCAGGCTTGTTCCTCGCAATGACGAACAAAGCTAAAAACACATTGCGCCATTGCGGGTTAAACCGGCAATAACGCAATGTGTTCAGCTTATCGCTGTTTCGAATTAATTTCTTCCAAGCATTTTTTTCACCTTGACATATACCGCTTGGGCTGTAAAACCGAATTTCTCGTCCAAAACCGTATAAGGAGCAGAATAGCCGAAATGTTCCAGTCCAGCTACCGTGCCGTTTATACCCGCCAAGCGTTGCAGCGACACGGGTAAACCTGCCGTTAAACCAAACACAGGTACTCCGGCAGGAATCACGCTGTTCCGATATTCGGCAGTCTGCTCGAAGAACAATCCCTCGCTCGGAGCGGAAACAACCTGCGCCCGTATGCCGTCGGCTTCAAGCAGCGGGAGAGCCGAAACAAGCGTAGATACCTCCGAGCCGTTTGCCAACAAAACAACATCCGGTTTCTCTACCTTCAGCACTATGTAGGCTCCTTTTTTCAGTTGTTGAGCCTGCTCGTAAGCATTATCGGCAGGAAGGTTTTTGATATTTTGGCGCGACAGGATAAGTGCTGTCGGCGTTTGTGTATTTTCGAGCGCAGCCTGCCAGGCAACAGTTGTTTCGTTTACATCGGCTGGACGAAATACAAGCATCGAGTTGCGTCCATGATGATTTTTAAGCTGTTCGAGCAAGCGAATTTGCGCTTCCTGTTCGACAGGCTGATGCGTTGGACCATCTTCGCCCACACGGAAAGCGTCGTGCGAAAACACATATTTCACAGGCAATTCCATCAATGCCGACATACGCATAGCCGGTTTCATATAATCGGAAAATACGAAGAAAGTAGCACAAACGGGGATAATGCCGCCGTGCAACGCCATTCCGTTCATAATGCAAGCCATGGTAAGCTCGCATACACCTGCCTGAAAAAATGCTCCGCTGAAATCGCCTTTCACAAAAGCTTTTGTCTTTTTGAGGAAACCGTCTGTTTTATCGGAATTCGACAAATCGGCAGAGGCAACTACCATGTTTTCTATCTTTTCGGCAAAAACGGCAAGCACGGTCGATGAAGCAACGCGGGTTGCCGCATCGGGTTTTTGCTCTATTGCCGAGAAATCTATCTCGGGTATTTTACCGCTGAAAAACGCTGTCAGTTTAGCTGCCAATACAGGATTTTCCTTTTCCCAAACCGCTTGTTTGGCTTTGCGTCCGGCAATGATTTCTGTCAATCTTGCTTTTCTTTCGGCGTATAATTTCTCTACTTCGGGGAAAATCCGGAAAGGATTCTCGGGGTCGCCACCCAGGTTTTCAATTGTTTTTGCAAGGCTTGCACCTGCATCGCCAAGCGGCTGTCCGTGTGTAGACACCCGGTTGGAAAAATCCGTTCCATCGGCTTTCAACGCGCCTTTACCCATCAGGGTTTTACCGATAATAAGCGTTGGTCGTTGGGTTTCGGCGTTTGCCTGCGTGAGTGCGCTGCGAATTTCGCCTGCATTGTTACCGTCAATCGTTATCACACGCCAGCCCCATGCTTCGTATTTGGCAGCCGTGTTTTCGCTGCTCACTTCATCTACACAGGTAGAAAGTTGAATGTTGTTTGCATCGTAAAACATGATGAGGTTGCTCAACCCAAGCGTACCTGCTACACGCCCCGCGCCTTGCGAAATCTCTTCCTGTACACCGCCGTCGGAGATAAAAGCGTAGATTTTATGTGCCGTCCACTCGCCAAACCGGGCAGCAAGAAATCGTTCGGCTATTGCCGCACCCACAGCCATGGTATGTCCCTGTCCGAGCGGACCGGAGGTATTTTCTACCCCACGCTCTACATCCACCTCGGGATGCCCGGGTGTGATACTGCCCCACTGACGAAATTGTTCGAGGTCGCTCATCGTGTATTTTCCGCAGAGCGAAAGCACGGAATAGAGCATGGGCGACATGTGCCCGGGGTCGAGAAAAAAGCGGTCGCGATGTGCCCAGCGCGGATTTGCAGGGTCGTAAACCAGAAATTCGGAGAAGAGCACATTTATAAAATCGGCACCACCCATGGCACCACCCGGATGTCCCGATTTTGCTTTTTCGACCATAGATGCTGCCAGAATACGGATATTATCCGCGGCACGATTGAGAATTTGCATGTTGAATTATGAGTTTTATATTGAATTTTCAGCCTGCAAAGATAGTTTTTTTCTCTTTGTTGCACAAAAAAACATGGAGAGTCGCAATATGCTGCGCAGCTCTACAAAAATAATTCAAACACATAGAACGACAGCAAAAAACAGCTTGCCGTTTCAACAAGGATAAACCTTTTCTCCAAACACAATAAAAAGCCGAAAATAGATTTTTTTTAATGTCCGGGCTTTATGCTTGTTTGAGTTTAGGGAAATGTTTTATCTTTGCAGAAGTAAAATTTAAAAATATCGGAAAAGATGAAAACAGGAGATATGGTAAAAGCTTCGCCGAAACTTACCGGAGAAATGCAATGGATAGAAGGCAAAATTATTGATATTGAAAAAAATCCATTCAAAGGTATTGTTATTGCTATTAAAGATAAATTGGGAAGAATTTTCTTTGGCGAAGAAAAGTATTTTTTGCCGGCATGCTAACATTTAAAAAAACAGTAATCGCATGTATGCAATAGCTTTCGACATGGTGATAGCCGACCTCAAAGAACATTATGGAGAACCGTATAACAATGCTTATTTTGAAATAAAAACTACTCTCCGTGAATACGACTTTTTCAACACGCAAGGAAGTGTTTATTTAACGGAGAAAAACGATATGGCGAACCTGTATCGTGCAATAGAGGCATTGAAAAAAATAGATTGGTTTAAAAAATCTGTACGGGACATGCGCGCATTTCGTGTAGAAGATTGGAGTGATTTTACTATGGTTGTAAAAGACTAACACTCTTCATTAGCCATTTTCATATTAGTATTAGCAAGGTTAATTATTTGCTCTCTTTATAAGCCTCTTCGCTCGTCCCCTTTATTTAATATAACTCCTTTTTTTATCCCCTCCCTCTTTCGGAGTTAGAGACTGTCCCAAAAGAACGCAAATGACACAAAAAACGCAAACTTTCGCAAACACAATCATAAACATTCGCTTTAAATATATTGATTTTTAGTGAAATGAAATTTGCGTTCATTTGCGATATGTGCGGCATTTGCGTTCTAAAAGACTTTTGGGACAACCCCAGCTGTTACACAAGCATTGTTTTTTGTACAACAGAGCAGTTCATATTGAGTTCTCCCCTTGTTTTTAAGGGGAGTGCCCAACGGGCGAGGGGTTAAAAAAACAGAGAGGCTTATATAACGAGAATTACCTTACACCACCGTTAAATACACCAGCACATACGAGAAACGACCGCTTTCGGGTATCATAAGCAGAATTTTTTCGCCTTGCTTTAGTTTGCCCGAATGAAAAAGTTCGTCCAACGCAATGTATATGGACGCCGACCCTACATTGCCAACCCATTCGAGGTTGGTAAACCAGTTTTCCAAAGGGATATTTAGCTGCTTTTCGTCCATGCTTTTGCGCAGTTTCTCCTTGAAAATCATCGACGACAGGTGAGGGATAAAGTAATTTACCTCCGAAGGATTAAACTTATATTTTTCGCAGCAAAGCTTGATATGTTCAGTACAATAATCTACTACCTTGCTGTCAAGTAGGCGCACATCCTGTTTTATGCTGAACACGGAACGACTAAGCCATTCGTCCTGCGTAAACTGTTTCCAACTTTTCAGTTCCCCGTCTTCACGCTTTTCGCCGCCCATATACATACACACGCCTTCGCGGTTGGCATACGAAATACTGTCTATCCATTCTATGCGCAGCGATTTGTTGCCACGCGGTTTATTTTCAAGCAAAAAAGCTCCGGAACCATCGGAAAGCATAAAGCGCAGGAAATCTTTTTCGAAAGCTATCATCGGGTTTTGCTCTATTTGCGACAATGCCTCGTATTCTGCATCAAAATTTTTTGACAGTAAAAAGCCTGATGTTTGTTCCGACCCTGTACAAACAGCATTTCGTGAACAGCCCGATTTGACAGACATATAGCCCACTTTAATAGCATGCGCACCCGCGGCACAAACTCCTGCCGGCGAAATTATATCGATTGCTTTCGTTTTCAACAGTCCGTGTACCATAGCCGTGTGCGATGGCAGTAGCTGGTCGGGCACACTTGTGCCGCACGACAACAGTTCGATGCTGTTTAAATTCACTTCCCTGTCGAAAAGGCTATTGATTGCATTTGCCGTGATTTCGGCGTTTGTGTGCGTAATTTGCTGATTTGTATTTAAAGCGTAGTAGCGTTTTTTAATGCCGTTTTGCCTCAGAATGATATTCTTTACGCGCGAAGGCTTGCCGCCTATCAATCCGAGATAGTCTTCTATATGGTCGTTGTCTACTGCATGGTTTGGCAAAAATGCCGCTGTGTTGGTAATAAATACTTCGCTTTCCGTCATCACTTGTATGCTTTTTATTATTTATACTCGCAAATATATTACTTTTTCTATTACTTTTTAAATGCTATGTATTACACCCCTGCTTTATCAGGGCTGTGTTTGTAACTGTTTCTATAACTCCTAATATATACCCCCTCCGCTTCGCTCGTTCTCTTTTATATAACCCCTCCCCCCCTCGGGGTACTCCCCTTTATAAAAGGGGAGAATTATGCACAAACTACCCTGTTGTACAAATGCAATGGTTGTGTAATAGCCCTCCCCTTATTTTAAGGGGAGGGCCCGAAGGGCGAGGGGTTAATAGTTAAGCAGTACCCAAAAGGCGAGGGGTTATATAAAAAAATACAAGCGAGGCGCGGGGATTTTTGCAACCAAAAATGTGAAAAAGTGAGAAAAATCATTCGAAAAAAGAGCAGAATTAAGTAATTAACCCGTAAAAGATGTTAATTGGAGTCATTTCACGATAAAATAATAAGGGCAACATGTTACATTTAACCGGCAGGAACATTATCTTTGACGAAAATTTTAATTAAAATAATACAATTATGGTTACCTCAAAAGAAAAAATCATAAAAATAGCCGCAAAATTGTTTATAAAAGAAGGCTTTAAGGGTTGCACTACTATAGAACTTGCCCGAATTGCCGGATTAAGCAATAATTCGGGCTTGTTTAAGTATTTCCGAACAAAAGAAGATCTCTACGACACAGTTGTTGATAGATATATTTTGAAACCCCAAGACCCTCAAACCAAATATTGTTTCGACAAGGACTTATCAATGCTTGAGTTTATTGATATGTATATCAAGCGCATTGAAATGACTATGAAATATTTATACGACGAATTGAATGATGATAATATGAATTTAACACCAGCACATTATCTCATTTTTATTCAAGAAGCATGTAGAAGAAAGAAAAAGTATAAGAAAAGATATTATACACAAACATTACTAAACGGAGAGATGTGGGAACAAGTTTTTCAAAAAGCGATAGACAGCGGCGAAATTAAACCGGATACAAATATCGAATTTTACGCAGATTTATATCATACTCTATTTTTTGGTGCTTCGTTTTTACATGCTGCTATATATGATGGCTTGCAACCTGAAAAGCTGAAAAAACAGTATTATCACTTGTATAATATTATCAAAAAAGATTAGGGAGATTTTTTAATTTCTTGTTTCTTTTGGGTACTGTTTAAAATCCCTCCGCTTCGCTCGTTCTCTTTATATAACCCCTCCCCCCTTCGGGGTACTCCCCTTTATAAAAGGGGAGATTTATGTACAAACTGCCCTGTTGTACAAATGCAATGGTTGTGTAATAGTCCTCCCCTTATTTTTAAGGGGAGTGCCCGAAGGGCGAGGGGTTAATAGTTAAGCAGTACCCTGAAAGGGCGAGGGGTTAAAAAAGTGGAATACCTCAAAGAGGGTAAGGATTATACGATCGAAGGGCTAATTAATTAAACGGTTTATATGCACTCCAAGCAACTATTCAACATCCCTGCCATGAAACCGCTTCGGAGAGAGTTACGCTCACGCCTTACGCCTGCCGAAGCTGCCTTGTGGCGCATGATAAAAAACCGTCAATTGTGTGGCGAACGCTTTTTGCGGCAATACAGCGTTGGATGCTACATCCTCGATTTTTATTGCCCCAAACATCGTTTGGCAATCGAGCTCGACGGAGAAATACATTTCAACAGCACAGCACAGGAATACGATGCCAACCGAACGGATTATCTAAATTCGGTAGGCATCCGTGTATTGCGTTTCGAGAATTGCGAAGTATTTGAGCATACTCAACAAGTATTGGTGATGATTGAAAACTATTTGAGGGACGATAGCCTTAATTCCTTTTTTTAATTTTTGTACTTGTGTCTTTTTTTAACCCCTCCCCCCATTCGGGGTACTCCCCTTAAAATAAGGGGAGAGTTGTTGCACAGGCGTTGTTTTTTGTACAACAGGGCAGTTCGTATTGAGTTCTCCCCTTATTTTAAGGGGAGTGCCCCGAAGGGCGAGGGGTTAATTAGTTAAGCAGTACCTCCAGGGGTTATATAAAGAGAACGAGCGAAGCGGAGGGGTTAAAATATTAGCAAATACTATCCGTCCTTGCGAGGAACGAAACAATACTTGGAGTTGCACCTTATTGGAGATTGCTTCGTCGTACCTCCTCGCAACAAGCGGGAGCTAATGACGAACAAGCCTAAAGGAGTTAATTCCGAAAAATTTTCACCTTCAAAAATATGCAAACTAAAAAAATACCCTTATCTTTGCCGGCGTAATAAAAATTACTTGTGGAAAAATTTGAACTGCTTGCAACCACACGAAAAAATGCTAAATACGGTACTCCTTTCCGTTTTGTTTTTCCATAGCAAGCACAAGAAATTTCCATAATTAAAAAATGAAAAGAATGAAGAAAATGAAAGAAATTTCATTGACCGCATTTCTATTGTCCTGATTATTTAATTTTTTTAATCTCTTTAATTTTTTAATTTCAAAAAATTATGGCTTATTTCTTTTCTTCCGAATCGGTATCCGAAGGGCACCCCGACAAGGTAGCCGACCAAATTTCGGACGCAATCCTCGACCAGTTTCTTGCACTCGACCCGCAGTCGAAAGTCGCCTGCGAAACCCTTGTTACCACCGGGCAAGTAGTGCTGGCAGGCGAAGTAAAATCAGATACCTATGTAGATGTGCAGGCTACTGCCCGCCGCGTGATTAACCGTATAGGCTATACCAAAAGCGAATATAAATTCGACGGCGATGCTTGCGGGATTTTCTCCGCGTTGCACGAACAGTCGGCAGACATCAATCAAGGCGTTGAGCGCGCCGACCCCGACGAACAAGGTGCAGGCGACCAGGGCATGATGTTCGGTTACGCCACTGCCGAAACCAAAAACCTGATGCCCCTTGCGCTCGACCTCTCGCATGCGCTGGTATATGAATTGGCTGCCATTCGCCGTGAAAACCGCGAAATGACCTACCTGCGTCCCGATGCAAAATCGCAGGTTACGATTGAGTACGGCGACGATAACCGTCCCTTGCGCATAGATACCATCGTAATATCTACTCAGCACGACGATTTCGATTCGGACGACGAAAAAATGCTGGCTAAAATTCGCGAAGATGTAAAAAATTTCCTTATTCCCCGCGTAAAAAAACTCGACCCACAATATGCCGCTCTTATCAAAGACGATTACAAGCTGTTTGTAAACCCAACGGGTAAATTCGTTATCGGCGGACCGCATGGTGATACCGGCTTAACGGGAAGAAAAATTATTGTCGATACTTACGGCGGCAAAGGTGCACACGGCGGTGGCGCATTTTCGGGCAAAGACCCTTCGAAAGTCGACCGTTCGGCAGCCTACGCAGCCCGACATATTGCAAAAAATATTGTTGCTTCGGGTTTGGCAAGCGAAGTGCTTGTACAAGTGGCTTACGCTATCGGCGTGGCAAAACCGATGAATCTTTACATCAACTCTTATGGTACGGCAAAAGCAGCATTGACCGATGGCGAAATAGCAAAGAAAATCGAAGGAATTTTCGATATGCGCCCCAAAGCGATAGAAGACCGTTTGAAGCTGCGCAACCCTATCTACGAAGAAACTGCTGCCTACGGGCACATGGGTCGCAAGCCGCAAACGGTGGTCAAAGAATTTAAAAACCCCGACGGCAACATGTTTCGCCGCGAGGTAGAACTCTTTACTTGGGAAAAAACTGATTTCGTTGATACGATAAAAGCGGAATTTGGATTGTAAAAATGCCTCAAAATGGCGTTTTTTTACTACCTTTGTGCGAAATTTTTTTGGGCTTATGAAAGAAATAGATTGGTCAAATTTAGGTTTCGGCTATATGCCGACCGATTTCAACATTCGTTGTCATTACAAAAACGGACAATGGGGCGAATTGGAAACCTCCGATTCGGAAATGATACCCATGCACATGGCAGCAAGTTGTTTACATTATTCGCAAGAGGCGTTTGAGGGATTAAAAGCATTTATGGGGAAAGACGGGAAAATTCGTATTTTCCGTATGGACGAAAACGCAAAACGCATGCAAGCCTCGTGCGACGGTATTTTGATGCCGCGCTTCCCTGTCGAAAAATTCACCGAAGCCGTAAAAAAAGTAGTTGAGTTAAACAAACACTTTGTTCCGCCTTACGAAAGCGGCGCATCGTTGTATATTCGTCCGCTGATTATCGGAACGAGTCCGCAAATCGGAGTAGCACCTGCGAAAGAATACTTATTTATCGTACTTGTTATGCCTGTTGGACCTTACTTTAAAGGGGGATTCCAAACTACTCCATTCTGCATTTTGCGCGAATACGACCGCGCTGCACCGCTTGGTACAGGTATTTACAAAATTGGCGGCAACTATGCTGCAAGTCTTGTTGCCGGCAAGCGGGCGCACGATTTGGGTTATTCGAACATTTTCTACCTCGACCCGAAAGAAAAAAAGTATATCGACGAATGTGGTGCGGCAAATTTCTTCGGCATTAAAAACAATACTTACATTACGCCTAAATCGACCTCGATATTGCCATCGATTACCAATAAAAGTTTGATGCAATTGGCAGAGCATTTGGGCTTGAAGGTAGAACGCCGCGAAGTGCCTGTAGAAGAACTGGCTACTTTCGAGGAAGCGGGAGCCTGCGGAACGGCGGCTGTTATCAGCCCGATTGAGCGTATCGACGATTTGGACAAGAATATTACTTACCGGTTTTCGAAAGACGGCAAACCGGGGGCTGTATGCACCAAATTGTACGAACAACTGCGCGGCATTCAATATGGCGATATTGCCGATCCTTTTGGCTGGGTAACTATTGTGGAATGATAACAATTGAAACACAAGTAACACGGATTTTTGCACCATGCGGGAATCCGTGTTTATATTTTGTAGCAATATGATTGACCTTGTACAATTGCCCAAGCTTGCTAAACAGGCGCGACCGGAATCGATTTTATTTTTCAAAAAAAATAAAAAGAAACTCACGGATGCCGACCGGCTTGTGCATGAATTGCACGATAAATACAGCTCGGAAACCGATTGTTTGCTTTGTGCCAATTGTTGTCGTACGCTTGGACCTCGAATTACGGATAAAGATGTGTCGGCAATGGCAAAATCGCTACGCATGAAACCTTCGGCGTTTTACAACTCGTATTTGCGCACCGACGAAGACGGCGACATGGTGTTTCAATCCTTGCCCTGCCCTTTTCTGATGTCCGACAATTATTGCATGATTTACGAAAACCGCCCCAAAGCTTGCCGCGAATATCCGCATACCGACCGAAAGAAATTTTACCAAATAGCTAATTTATCCATTCAAAATGCGGCTACTTGTTCTGTTGTTTATCAGGTGATTGAAGGATTGAAAGAAAAATTGCACTAATAAAAAAAAAGCCGAAACACTTAGGAGCGTTTCGGCTTTCCGTTTTTTACCGTAAATTTTTAGTTGCCAAGAGTGTAAACAACACCTACATTGATACCGAAAGAAGTCAAAGCGTCTGCACCCAATTCTTCTTTTTCGCCAGCCATAATATAGTTGTATTTTACATTGGCATTGATAGCCATGTTGTCGCTAAAATCGTATTGCAAACCAACAACAGGAGCCAAACCAAATTTGCCTTTAACCTCTGAATTTTCAAAGGTAGAACTTAAAAAATACATTCCTAAATCCAAACCTGCGTATGGTTTCAAGCCTTCAGTCATGAAGTAATATTTACCATTCAAAGCAACCGGAGTTACAGTAAACGATTCATCTTCACCAAAACCATTGTCTTTGAACGAAAATTTGTAATAACCAATGCTAAGACCTGCTCCGATGTTTTCAGTTATAGCATACTCGCCATTAACATTACCACCAAGACCTACTTCAGCCATTTTTTCAAAATCGCCCATCGGAACTTGAAGTCCCAAATCAATGCCCAATTTAATTTGAGCATTAGCTACCCCGCCTACAAAAAGGCACATTGCTGCAATAGCAATAATTTTAGTCATTTTTTTCATAAGATATAATTATTTTTTTTTGCCTACTCTGTTTATGGTTTTTCGGCTTTCACCAGTTTGCCGGCAAAGGAAATATAAAATTTATTTGTTAGCAAGCCTTTTCATACAAACTGTAATTTTTTAACAAGTATTATCATAAAAAAAGTCCGAGGTGAAAACCCTCGGACTCTTTTATTTCTTTAAAGCTCCTATTGTAAAGGTGGTGGTGAAGCGTAGATTGTGTTGTTTCAACAGGCTTGGACTGGCGTTGTACGAACTGTTTGTGAACGGCAAATCGTAGCCGAGCCAAAACTGGAAATGTTGATATTCGACCCCTACCGACAAACCATAGGCGAAATCGAAACTGCGCATTGAGCCGCCCTGCGAAAACGGATGGTCGTTCTTGTTATCGGGCGCAGTGTACATATAGGGATGCTCGTCGGTTTCGCCCCACATGCCTAAACTCAAACGGGGACCGGTGGCAATAAGCAAATTCAATTGTTTCGAGATTGGCTGTATAAAATTTAAGTTTACAGGCACATAGGCATAATACAAGATGCGTGTGGCGGTAGTATTTTCGCGATACCAACTGATATCGTAACGATTGGCACGCATCTCAAAAAGCGCAGCTACCGACATGCTGAACTGCGGCGAAAGTGTAGGCATGGCAAACTCGATTTTTGGTCCGAGGTGAAAACCGTTGAGCACATTTGTATTGCCCGCATTGCCGTAGTGCGATTGCTTCAAAGCCGTGAGCGTGTAACCTCCTTCCACCGCATAGCGTTGGGCATACACTGTAGTGTTTATCCCGACGAAAGCGATTAAAATGGCGATTATTTTTAAGTTTGTAAAGTTCATAAAGGTTAAAAGTTTTTTAAAGTGAATTTTATTTCCAACTTCCCAAATTTTCCTGTTTTTAATCAAAAATCAATCAATTCAATATCAAAAATCAAAGCTGTGTAAGGATCAACCGAACCGTCGTTGCCCTCCGAACCATAGGCATATTGATAAGGCACCCAAATGCGCCATTTGGCTCCTTTACGCATATTACGCAATGCTTCCTGAAAACCGGGAACGAGATTGCGATAATCGAGTTGCGCCCGGGTGCCTTTATCGAGCACCTGCCCGTTAATAAAACAGGCGCGATAATTTATCCACACATAACCTACTGAAACAGCATTAAGAAATTCGCCATATTCATTATCCCAATATTCGGCATAGTAAATACCCGATTTTCCGGGCAGTTTGCGTATTTCAACACCCGATTTCCAAAGCGTGTCGCGCTCGGCAATGGTATATACGGTATCACGAACAACAGTATCACGCAACCCATCTTGGGTTTTTACCGTTTTTATGGTAATATCCATTTTCAGCGTATCTATGGTCGTATTATATAAGTCGACCGTGCCTTTTTTAGCGATTTCGGCAAGGAAATCTTCTCCTGCGTTTTTTGTGTCGTAGTATTCTTCTTCACAAGCAATGAGAATCAACGATGAAATCGCTAAAATCAACATTTTTATCAAGGTTTTATTTTTCATATTTCTAATTTTTCTTTTTTATTGAAAAACAAATTATTACATATCGACATTACAATAAAAAGTAATATAATAAGCGGAAATGCCTTCGTTTGAAACCACACAAGCAACACGAGGCTGACTGCAAGAAACACATAACGCAATTCGTTTCCTTTCCTTTTCGAGTGCTTAAATTTAAGCGAAAACATCGGGATTTCGGAAATCATCAAATAACAGAAAATGCCGACGAGAGCCGAAATTAGTAGTAAGAATTGCAGGGATGAAAATGTCATTTCTCCGATTTGATAGCTTATGTATAGTTCTTTATCGTCTAAAACAAGACTTGTTTGTATATTACAAATCAAAAACGCCCAAAAAATAGCGTTTGCAGGCACAGGAAGCCCGATAAACGAACTTGTTTGCCGCTCGTCGATATTGAATTTTGCCAAGCGGAGGGCAGAGAAAACTGTGAGCAAAAAAGCAACAAAAGCCATGTTCATATTGCATTGTCCGAGCAAATAAAAAAGCATTATTGCCGGAGCAAGTCCGAAGCTGACCATATCTGCCAGCGAATCCAGTTCTTTGCCCATCAGCGAATAGGCTTTAAGCAATCGAGCCGCAAAGCCATCGAAGAAATCGAAAATAGCTGCTAATATGATACAGATTGCTGCTGTTTGAAAATCTCCCAAAAAGCCATATACACAAGCCACACAACCCGCCGCAAGATTGAGGCAGGTAATGAAATTCGGAATGCTGTTTTTTATCGTTTTCATCGAGAGGAAATCATTCATTCAGTCGCGCAATTACGGTTTCGTTACCAACGGTTTTTTCACCGATTTGCACATATATTTCGCTGTCCAGCGGCAGGAATAAATCTACCCGCGAACCAAATTTGATAAAGCCTAAGTGCTCATTAATATCGCAATGCTTGCCGGCATGAGCATAGGTAACAATACGCCGGGCAAGCGCACCCGCAATCTGGCGCATCAGAATTTCGGTTTTGCTTTCACTTTCAATCACCACGGTTGCCCGTTCGTTTTCGGTACTTGATTTAGGCAGGTAGGCTGCCATATGTCGTCCGCTGTGGTGTTTCACAAACTTTACAATGCCATTAATCGGATACCAATTGGCATGTACGCTAAATACCGACATGAAAATGGAAACCTGTATTCGGCGATCGTGAAAATATTCGTTTTCATCGGTGGGTTCTATCACTACAATGGTGCCGTCTGCCGGCGCGATAATTAGGCTGGGGTCGTCTATTTCCACCTCGCGTGCAGGATTGCGAAAAAAGAACAGGAAAAACGAAAATGCCAACACCGATAGACAAATATTGATTACCACCGCCGGACTGGAAAAATGATAATAAATAATGCCATTGATTACACAAAGGAAGAGTAATAACAAACTGAGAATACTTCGCCCTTCTTTGTGGATTTTTATTCGCTTTTTCATAGAGATAAAAATTAAAAAATATGAACAACAAACAGATATAAAGCAATCGCCGTGGAGGCAAACAATACGCTGTCGAAACGGTCGAGTATTCCTCCATGTCCGGGCAACATCTTTCCCGAATCTTTTACACCGATTGTGCGTTTAAACAGCGATTCGCTTAAATCACCAAGAGTGGCAAAAATAACAATTATTGTTGCAAAACCAAACCATTCGGGCAGAGAAAGTGCAGAACCTCCTTTGCTGTATTCGTTTTCGAAGTAGAAAAATAAACAGGCTGCCAGCAAAGCAAAAAGGAATCCGCCAACAGCCCCTTCCCACGATTTTTTGGGCGAGATACGCTCAAACAGCCGGTGTTTGCCCCAAAGCATTCCTGTACAATAGGCACCTGTATCGTATACCCAAACAATAACGAAAAATGCTAATAAGAATGTTCCGTCATAGTAATTGGCGCGCATTTCTCCTTGTTCAAATGCAATAAAATTAAGCATGGCAAAAGGCAAGGCAATAAATAGTTGTCCCAATGCAAAAAATGCCCAGTTGAGTATTGGATCTTCTTTTTTTCGGAATAATTCGAAGATGAAAACACTGATTACAAACAACAAATAAATACCTAAACCATAAATAGCAAAAGGAAAAACTGCCGTAAGATAAAGGCACAAAAACAACAGTACTGCACCTATAGCAGGGAAATTCCAATGAATATCTACTTCATATTTTGTTTTTACCAATTTATGAAATTCGAGCACACCCAGCACCGAAATCAATGTAAAAAATACGGCAAAACTGTATTCGTTCCACAAAATGCAGCCCAGCACCACAGCTACAAACAAAATACCCGTAAAGCATCGTTGAACGAGATTATTCATGGTTAGTTCCTATTTCTGTCGATTTATTTTCTGCGTTTTGCTTATCGTCGGCTTCCGGTTCATCGTGTTTTTCGGGGGCATGATGGGCGACACTCTCGTCACTGTCGTGCAACAATTCATCGGCGCGCGAAACCCATTGCCGTTTGCCGAAAATTCGTTCCAAATCGTCGGTAAAAATCACTTCTTTTTCTATCAACAATTCGGCAAGTTTGTTGTGCTGCTGTTTATGTGTGGTAAGCAATTCTTTAGCCCGTTTATATTGCTCGGCAACAATGCGTTTTGTTTCTTCGTCGATAAGCTGGGCAGTACGCTCGCTGTAAGGCTTGGTAAACGAATAGTCGCTCATGCCCGACGAATCGTAGTAACTCAGGTTTGGAATATCGTCGCCCATACCATAAAGAGCTACCATGGCATAAGCGCGTTTGGTTACGCGTTCCAAATCACTGAGTGCGCCTGTAGAAGGCATTCCGAAAAATATTTCTTCGGCAGCGCGACCACCGAGAGTGGCGCACATTTCGTCCAGCAAATGTTCTTTGGTTGTTATCGCGCGTTCTTCGGGCAAATACCAAGCTGCTCCGAGAGCTTCACCGCGCGGAACAATAGTAACTTTTACCAGTGGCGCGGCGTGTTCTATCAGCCAGCTGATAGTGGCATGTCCTGCTTCGTGATAAGCAATTGACCTTTTTTCGGAAGCGGTCATTATTTTAGTACGCTTTTCAAGCCCGCCCACAATACGGTCGACTGCATCGAGAAAATCTTGTTTTTCTACGCAGCTTTTATCTCGTCGGGCAGCAATCAGCGCCGACTCATTGCATACATTGGCAATATCGGCTCCCGAAAACCCGGGAGTTTGTTTTGCCAAAAAGTCTATATCCAAGTCATTCCCTATTTTAATTGGTCGGAGATGCACATGGAAAATCTCTTTGCGCTCTTGTAAATCGGGCAAGCCAACATGAATTTGTCGGTCGAAACGCCCTGCGCGCAACAGCGCTTTGTCGAGAATATCGGCACGGTTGGTTGCGGCGAGAATAATAACCCCGCTGTTGGTGCCAAAGCCGTCCATTTCGGTGAGCAACTGGTTGAGGGTATTTTCGCGTTCGTCGTTTACGCCCATACCACCTGCACCTCGTGAACGGGCGCGACCTACGGCGTCAATTTCGTCGATAAAAATAATACAGGGCGATTTGTCTTTCGCCTGCCGGAAAAGGTCGCGCACGCGGGAAGCTCCCACGCCGACAAACATTTCCACAAAATCGGAACCCGACATGGAGAAGAACGGCACATCGGCTTCGCCTGCTACTGCTTTGGCAAGCAGGGTTTTCCCCGTTCCGGGAGGACCAACGAGCAATGCACCTTTGGGAATTTTTCCTCCCAGTTCGGTATATTTTTGCGGGCTTTTGAGGAAGGATACTATTTCCTGAATTTCTTGTTTTGCCTCACCCAGTCCTGCTACATCTTTGAAAGTAATTTTGGCGGTGTTATTTTTATCGAAAAGCTGTGCTTTTGCTTTACCTACGCTGAAAACACTTGCTCCGCCGCCACCGCCACTCATACGGCGCATAAGAAATATCCACAACCCGACGAAAAGTAAAATAGGTCCGAAAGTAAAGAACAGGGTTTCAAAAAAACCGCCTTCCTGCGTGTATTTTACTTCGCCGTTAAAATTGCTTTCTTTGAGCATTTTAGCTGTTTCATCAACAGAAGGGATACTTGTTTCTACAACGGCTTTTTGCAAATCGGCATGTTCTTTTTCAACAAAAACCTGTGCAATTGCTTCTTTTTTCAATTCGCCGCGTGCCTGCCGGCTGTTTGTAACAATGTCTATCTTGCTGAGCGATTTCCCTTCTGCCAGCTTCTCAAATTGCGAATACGGAATTTCTTTCGTGGTAACATCGTTGCCGCGAAGCGAGTATATAATCAATCCAACAAAAATGAGAAAAAACAGCCAATTTAAATTGGGTTTGAAAGAGCCTCCACCCAAAAAGGAAGGTGTTTTTTTAATGGATTTTGTGCCGGACGCCATAGTATTTTTCTCCTTATTTTTTTTCAGTTAATCTAAATCGGGAATTTCGTTTATCCGGGCATCAGCCCAGAGATGTTCAATATCGTAAAAAGCACGCGCTTCGGGTTGAAATACATGGGCAAGCACTTGTCCATAATCAAAAACTATCCATTCCGAATTTTCGCGCCCGTCTACGGCAAAAGGTTTCACTCCGATTTCCTGTTGCACAAAAGTTTTTATCGAATCGGCTATCGAAGCTACATGTGTAGATGAGTTTCCTTCGCAAATCACGAAATAATCGCAAGCCCGCTCGGGAAGTTGTGTCATATCTACCACTACAATGTGTTTGCCTTTCAGCTCTTGTATGCCTTCTACAATTTTTTCTACAATAAGAGTGTTTTCTGCCATAAAATCTATATCAATTTGGGCGGCGAAGATACGATTAAAATCGCAATTTTCAATCTATTAAAGCAAAACAATCGGAAAAAACATTGCATACAACATATTTTTACAACTGTTGTAAAATAAAAAATATTCATTTGAAAACATTACCTTTGTCCCTGGTTTTTACGAATGGAAACAATGAATCGAGTTTTTCTGGTAGGCTATATGGGTAGCGGCAAAAGCACTGTGGGTAAATTACTTGCCGAACGATTGGGCTGGTTGTTCATTGATTTGGACTGCTTTATTGAAAATCGCTATCAGAAAACAGTAAGTCAGATTTTCGACGAAGAGGGGGAAATGGTTTTTCGGAAAATGGAACGCCAAATGTTGTTCGAGATTTCGAAACTTGAAAACGCGGTAATTTCAACGGGTGGCGGCGCTCCTTGTTTTTCGGATAATATGCAGGAAATAAATCGTAGAGGCACAAGCATTTATTTACAACTGACAGCCGAAAATCTTGCCGCTCGCTTGCAAGCTGCCTGTATTGACCGACCGCTTGTGCGCAACAAAACGAAAGAGGAATTGCCTGTTTTCATCCAAGAAATGTTATTGAAACGAGAGCCGTTTTACACAAAAGCATCGTTTACGGTAGATAACAATGAGAGTAACCCGCAAGCCGTTGTCGATACAATTTTAAATCTTTTACCTCAAAGCTGATACTTATGGAAATTATGTTCAAAGAAAGCGAAACACTTTATTCCGAAGAGTTTTTGTTACGCAGCATACCGGCAAGCAAGCGGCTTGTAATCGGTATTCCAAAAGAAAATCAATCAATAGAAACACGCCTTGCCCTCACCCCCGAGGGAGTGGAAATTTTGACGGAAGTGGGACACGAAGTACTGTTGCAATCGGGCGCCGGACAGGCAATAGGCTATTCCGATTTGAGTTATGCCGAAGCGGGAGCCATTATTGTAAACGATGCCGCAAGCGCTTTTGCTGCCGATATTGTACTCAAAATTGCTCCGCCCACACCACAGGAAATAAGTTTGATGAACGACCGCGCCGCTTTGTTTTCCCTGCTACAACTCAGCCTTTTGTCGCGAGAAAGCGTGCGATTGATGATGCAGAAAAAAATCAACGCTGTGGCTTACGAACTGATAAAAGACAAACAGCGCAAATTCCCTGTACTGAATTCGCTTTCCGAGATTGAAGGCATCGCTGCCGTTTCGATAGCTTCGCAATACATGAGCAGCGACAACGGCGGGAAAGGCTTGCTGCTAGGCGGCATTGCAGGCGTTTCGGCTACCGAAGTGATTATTCTCGGGGCAGGAATTGCAGGGATTTCGGCTGCGCGTACAGCTATGGCACTTGGTGCACAGGTGAAAATTTTCGACCACGATATAAACAAACTCCGCAAATTGCAACAACTGCTCGGGCAGCATGTATTTACCTCCGTAATTCATCCTAAGGTATTGTTCAAAGCGCTGTTGTCGGCAGATGCGGTTATCGGCATGCTAAAATACATCAACGGCTCGGAGCGGTTTATGATAGCGGAAGATTTGGTGCGCACGATGAAAAAAGGTGCTGTTATAGTCGATTTGAGTGTCGACCAACATGGCTGCTTCGAAACTTCGGAATGCCGTCCGTTGTCGAATCCGGCATTTGAAAAACACGGCGTGATTCACTATTGCGTACCCAACCTATCGTCGCGCGTGGGACGCACGGCATCTATGGCGTTGAGTAATATTTTCACGCCGTTGATGCTCAAAATTGCTGCTACGGGAAGCGTAAAAAAAGCTGCACACAACGATTTCGGAATCCGAAACGGTTTGTATATCTACAACGGAATATTAGTTAATCCGCTCATTGGCAAGCATCTCAATATTCCTGCTAACGACATCGGGCTGTTTATGGCAGGTTTTTAAAAATAAAGACTACTTTTGCAGCCGAAAATTATACCGAACAAAAGATTCTTGTTATCCCTTTATTTACTTATTAAAAACAATTGAACAACTATGAAAAGAGCCGAAAAAAAAGTAGCTGAAAAATTACTGAAAATCAGAGCTATCAAATTGCAACCAAGCATGCCTTTTACATGGGCATCGGGCTGGAAATCGCCCATATACTGCGACAACCGTAAAACGCTGTCGTATCCCGAAATCCGTTCGTACATCAAAGAAGAATTTGCGCGCATCATTAAGGAAAAATATCCCGATGTGGAAGTAATTGCGGGTGTTGCCACGGGCGCCATAGCACAAGGTGCGCTGGTGGCGGACGAACTCGGGTTGCCGTTTATCTATGTGCGTTCTGCTCCCAAAGACCACGGACTGGAAAACCTTATCGAAGGCGACCTTAAACCACACCAAAAAGTGGTGGTGATAGAAGATCTTATCTCTACCGGCGGCAGCAGCCTCAAAGCTGTGGAGGCAATTCGAAACAATGGCTCCGAGGTGCTTGGAATGCTGGCTATTTTCAGCTACGAATTTCCCGTTTCCATTGAGGCTTTCAATGCAAAAAAAGTGGAACTCACTACGCTGAGCAATTATTCTTCGGTGCTTGCCGTTGCGCTCGAAACCGACTACATTGCCGATTCCGAAATGGAAACTTTGCAGGAATGGCGCAAAGACCCTGCGGCATGGAAAGGGGTATAAATTAACTTTAAGAGTATTCGTCATTGCGAGGAACGAAGCAATCCATTCCTGTACTGAGATTGCTTCGTACCTCGCAATGACGGGGCAGTTGTAGCTCCTCACAACCGGCAGGCAGCAACAGCTAATAACGGACACGCTTAAACAGGGATTATTTCAAATAAAAATCTATTTAACATGACTACTTACGAAAGCAAAATAAAAACCATTGCGGCAAACAACAATGCGGTTTTCAGCAAATTGGCTGACCTTCGAAACCTGGAAAGCTTAACGAAAAAAATACCGTCTTCATCGGGAGTTTCCGATATGGAATGCGATAAAGATTCGGTGTCGTTTCAGGTAAATCCCGTAGGGAAAATTATCCTGCGCATTGTTGAGCGCGAAGAACCGAAAACAATCAAATTTGGAGCCGAAAATTCGCCCATTCCTTTTAATCTGTGGATACAGCTTGTGGGCAAAACCGACAGCGAAACGCAACTTAAAGTAAGCCTTAAAACCGACTTGCCTATGATGGTAAAAATGATGGTGGGTAATAAGCTCGGGGGTTTTGTTGACCAATTTGCCGATATGTTGGCGGGGATAGAATATTAAAAACCGTCGAGAAGTATTTCCGCCATTTTTAAATCGAAAGGTGTAGTAATTTTAATATTTTCTTCATTTCCCTCGCATAAAAATACCTTTTCTCCGAAGGATTCAATCACACTTGCATCGTCGGTAAACTGCGGGGAAAATTCCTGCCGGTATGCCTGTTTCAACAACCGGGTGCGAAATACCTGCGGAGTTTGAACCAAGCGGTAATCGGCACGATTTACGGCAGAACTCCCGTTCTCATCAACAAAACGCAGGCTCTCTACCACAGCGGTTACGGGAACGACACTGCCCCGCTCGTTTGCCAAACGGAAGCAGCGGTCTATTGTGCTGCGGCTTACAAACGGGCGCACCCCGTCGTGCACGGCAATCAGGCTATCCGCCTCGTTGACAGCTTCCAGTCCGTTTTTTACCGAGTGGAAACGCGTGGCTCCGCCTGTCACGATGCGATGTGGAACGGTGAAACCGTGGGTTTTGCACAAATTCTGCCAAGATTCGATTTGCGCTTCGGGCAAAACCACTACGATAGCCATTTCTTTATCGTAGTTATAAAACGCCGAAACGGTGTGCATCAACACAGGTTTTCCTCCGAGTAGGAGGAATTGTTTGGGCATTTCGGCATTCATGCGCTCGCCTTTGCCGCCGGCTACAATTACGACATGTTTTTTCATTTGCTTGCTTTTTTTCGGAACGCAAATTACGCATTTTCGCACAAATTACGCAAAAAAAACCTCTATCTTTGTCGAAAATTTTGACCGAATGAAGTTTCTCCTTACGCCTCCCGCCCGTTTGCAAGGCAGCATTGCGTTGCCTGCCTCGAAAAGCATCAGCAACCGCGCATTAATTCTCAGTTCATTAGCTTACAGCGATTTGCCTGTCGAAAACCTGTCCGATTGCGACGACACGACGGTAATGCTTGCCGCGCTCAACTCCGACAAAGCGGTGTTCGACATCGGTGCGGCGGGCACTTCGATGCGTTTTCTCACAGCATTTCTTTCCAAAATTGTGGGGGAATGGATTCTTACCGGCAGCGAGCGCATGAAACAGCGTCCTATCCGACTGCTGGTTGATGCGCTCAATTCGCTCGGCGCGCGGATTGAGTATGCGGAGAACGAAGGTTTTCCTCCGCTGCGAATCTTCGGCAGTGCGCTGAAAGGCGGCAAAATTGAATTGGACGGCGGGGTGAGCAGCCAGTATATTTCTGCGTTGCTGATGATTGCGCCTACCATGCAGGAAGGGCTGCAACTCACGCTCACGGGCGATATTATTTCCATGCCCTACATTCGCCTCACGCTGCAAATGATGGAAGAGTTTGGCGTGAAAGCGTATTGGAAAAACAATACAATCACCATTCCGCCGCAGCCATACAAAGCGGTTTGCTATACGGTGGAGGCAGACTGGTCGGCAGCATCGTACTGGTACGAGATGGTAGCCTTGTGCGATGAGGGCGATATTTTTTTACAGGGATTGCAGAAAAACAGCTTTCAGGGCGATGCTAAAATCGCGGAGATTTTCAAACTCCTGGGCGTGAAAACGGTGTACGAAAAATCGGGTGTGCGCATTACAAAAAAAGGCAAGCCCATAGACAATATGCGCTACAACTTTGTTGACCAGCCCGATATGGCACAAACTTTCGCGGTGTGCTGCTGTATGCTGGCTGTGCCGTTTCGCTTTTCGGGGCTGCAAAGCTTGAAAATAAAGGAGACCGACCGCATTGCCGCTCTTATTGCCGAGATGCGTAAAGCAGGTTTTGTGCTTCGCGAGCCTGCTCCCGGACAACTCGAATGGGCAGGCGAACGCTGCCAAACGCCCGATAATATTGTGATTGATACCTACGACGACCACCGCATGGCAATGGCTTTTGCTCCGATTGCCCTGCGAATGCCGCTGGCGATAAACAACCCGCAGGTGGTAACAAAATCGTATCCTTCGTTTTGGGACGATTTGCGGGCTGTTGGCTTCGGCATCGAGGAAATTGCGTAGAGACGGAGTAAAAAATGCTTTCGATGTTGTGGTATCCATCGGGGCGTTTGACTACGATTTTAAGCCAAGATTCATTTTTGCATTCGGAAATGAGCGCATAGATTAAGATTTTTTTGCCAAAAGTAGAGACGCAATGCATTGCGTCTCTACACGACCTCCGTCCAATCGAATTTGCAATTCGATTGCTGTGAGTATTAGGATTTATAATCCGGTTATTCTTTATTTTGTATTAGTTCGCATTAAAAATGCTCATACTCACGACTTCGGAATTACAAATTCCGAAGGACGGGTTTTAATTAGATAACAACTTGCATTAACTATTCTACTGCTGACGGGGATTTTCTCTGTTTATTATTTTACTTTTATATACTGCGTGCCGACATAACCTTTTTTGCCGTTATATTCTACCGCAATCCAACCGTTTGCGGCTTTGCCTGTTACAGTTAATCGACTGCCTTTGGCGAGTTTGGCAACTATTGCGCCGCTTGTGGACGGCGTGGCGCGAAGGTTTAGCGTGGTAGCGGTTACGGTGGCAGTGGCGGCAGACCGGACGGTTTCGGTTTTTGCTATATTCAAGCCCGGTGCGCCAACAAGCACATACATACCAAAGAGTGCACACAGGAAAATCAAAATAATCCACAGCCATTTTCTTTTTCGCCAGACAAATGTAAAGACAGCCGCTATAATTGCCGTATAAACCAAGGTGTTGCGTATTCCTATTTCGGGGTCGGCAGCACCCGTAACAAGCATCCATAAGCTGCCAATGCCGATAATGCTAAGAAAGCTGCAAACGATACCCAAAATAACCCCCGGAATGATTCCGCCTTTTTTGGCAATGCTTTCGTCGGCGTGGGAAGTTGTGTAAGAGTTGGAAGTTGATTTTTTCCTTTTTGAGCCAGAGGAATAAATGTCATCCATCTCCGCAATGGCACGGTCTATCATCTCCACCACCGCAGGCGGGGTCGTCCTATCTGTCACCCGGATCGGTCCCGGCGTGTACTCGATGCCCTTTTCGGCAAGCTTCTTCACCGCATGCTCCCGCCAAGTCTCGCTGCTATGCGCCGCCCTTTTGTAGTCCGCGATCGCCTCCGCCGTCTTCCCTTTTTTGTCATACTCATCGGCGCGAAAGAAGAGACCGGTACCAAAAATACCCAAAGACGACTCACGAAGTTTGCCTTTGCCCAATACAACAGCCTCGGTCGCGTAGCGCACCGCCGCATCGAAGTCATCCTTATCCTTCGCCTTCATCGCACACTGCATCCACGCCACCGCAGCCTGCTCTCTAAATCTATCACGGTCGGCATAGAGCGAGTCCCAAACCTCGGGACTGAGGTTGGGATTCCGCTCATAGAAAGTGTCGTAATATTCGCTCCAGTTAGGTGCGTTCAGAATGTCGTAAACCATCGTGAAACACTCCGCAACCTCTTTGTAATCGAGTTTTTTCATAGCCTCGAAGCCCTCTTTCTCGAACTTCAGGGCGAGGTTCACCGGACGCAATACTCTGTCGGCAGACTCCTGCGCCATCGCCTCGTAGTCCGCCGCCGTGAGCGTCGATTGCGCGGAGTAGTCGGGGTACTTGCGATTATACTCCGGACTGTTCAGGTCAACGGGGGTGTATTCGCTCGAACTTTTCGAACTCCACTCTATCCCCTTGTCGGCGGCGTCCGCATAGCCGGGATCGTAGTGTATGCCGCCCGCTTTGTCGCGCCACGCGCCGTATCTTTCATCATATTCTGCCATACTAAAAATCTTCTTTTTTCAATTAATAAATTATTTTATATCCTTCCGAACGGTTAATGCCACACTATCGGTACATTTCGTCATTCCTCACTTGTGTCGGTAACACACGATAGAGGCGCAACACACCATGCCTCTATTCAAAAATAACTATCTGTCATTGCGGGCTTGACCCGCAATCGCATAAGGGGGAAACGATGCTTCTTTGGCGATTGCGGATTAAATCCGCAATGACGCCGTTCACCGTTTTTCGACAGCCTGCGTACCCTTATAAGGGCAGGGTGGCTACCCCTGCAAGGGTAGGGTCGCTACCCTTATAAGGGTAGGACTGCCACCCGTGCGAGGTCAGGCTACCAGGATACTGTTCGGGTATGCCGCCGTGCGGGTTTCCTTAGTGAACTTGCCGCCCGAACTGCCCTGCGTTATCACCCGCAGCGTCCACTCTCCTGCCGTAACTGCCGGCGGCAGTACGAACTGCAGCTTCGTAGGGCTGTTGGGCGAGAGTTCCGCCGCCGTGATTCGGATACTGTCCTCACTGCCTGCTTTGGTGAAATACACGCCGATTTCTTCGGTTTTGTCGCCTTTTACGGCTAAACGCATGCCCTGTATCAATACCATTTGCCCCACATTAAGCGAATCGGGCTCCTGCCTTGTTGGGTTCATCACGCTTTGGATTATCGGACCCGTCGGGGCGGGCTGCTCGGCTACGCTTACCGTCAGCCGGCTTACGGCTTCGCGGGCGGCTGTGCCTTGGGTCAGGTTTATTCGTAGCAATACTTCTTCGGCGGGGATACTGTGCCCCAGCCGGTTGCTCAATATGGAACCTTCGATGCTGATAGAGGCTTGAAAGAGGTCGGTTACCACATTGTAGCCTTCGCATATGGCTGCGATGCATTCGGCGAAGACAAGTTTTACGAAGGCTTCACCGTTTACATTGAGCGTAGCTATTTGCTTGTTTTCCATTCGCCTGATAATGTCCGGCAAGTAGAGCGTACCCAACACTTGGGGGCGCAGGTAGTAGTCGTTCGTTACTTCTTTCGTTAGCTCATTTTGGTGAGCCGTTGCTTTGATGTTTGTCATAAGTGTTTTTAATTTAAAGGTTTTGTAACTTTGTATTGTTTTTCTTTTTATGTAATTTCTTTTAATATAACTCTTCCGCTTCGGAGTATCTTAATATATTAACCCCTCCCCCCCTGCGGGGTACTCCCCTTAAAATAAGGGGGAGAGCTGTTGCTAAGGCGTTGGTTTTATACAACAGGGTGGTTTGTGCATAATTTTCCCCTGAGTGCCCCAACGGGGGGAGGGATTGGATTTGTAGGAGGCTGTCCCAAAAGAACGCAAATGACACAAAAAACGCAATTTTTCGCAAATGCAATCATAAGCATTCGCTTTTAATATATTGATTTTTAGTGAATTAAAATTTGCGTTCATTTGCGATATGTGCGGCATTTGCGTTCTAAAAGACTTTTGGCACAACTCCTTGTTGTTATTGGGCGTATGCAATACGCCCCTACGCATACAAAAAATACCCCCGAAAGAATGTTGAAATCCTCTCGAAGGTATTGTGTTTTTCTTACCGCTTGTGGTAAGATTGTTTTTTCTAACTGACCGGTTTTCTGTATGTTTACGGCATACTCGCGCGCACGCACATGTGTGTGTGTGTGTGTGTGTGTGTGTGTGTGTGTGTGTGTGTGTGTGTGTGTGTGTTTAACACAATTTGCGAGGCTCGCAAATTGTCGGTGTTAAAAGTGATATGTTTTGGGGCACACGGCATATTCTTTATTTAGTTGAAAACTGAAAATGAAAGAAACTTCGTTATTTGCTTCTGTCTCGTAAACCCAACCCTGTTCTGAGATTGCTTTGTCGTTCCTTCTCGCAACCTGCGGTTTTAATTCTTAACTCTCAGTTTTTAGTTTATTGCAGCGCAAATGTAGTAATAGTTTTTGAAAAACAAAATATTTTTATAGCGACGGGGCGTGCCCCGTCGCTACGGCATGACTATTTTTACAAACTATCTCCGAAATCGGCACGGAATTTGGCAATCAATTTCGTTGTCCAATCTGAGGTTGGCTCCATTTTACCCATAAAGAAACGCAGCACGCGAGGCTCGTAGGTAAAGCGCAGTCCGCCGATGAGTTCGCGGTTGTCGTACAGCCATTTCAGGCGGTCGACCACATATTTCACCTGCGAAAGCGTAAACACGCGGCGCGGTATTGCCAGGCGCAGCAATTCCATGTCTGCCAACGGCTCGTTGCCGTTTTCGTCGCGCTGGTTGCTCATGGTACCGCGCTCCATACCGCGCACACCTGAAATAAGGAAGAAGGCAGCCGCCAAAGCTCCGGCAGGATATTCCTGTTGCGGAATGTGTTTGCAAAACTCCATCGCGTTTACATGCGCGCCGAGTACACCGGCAGGCGTTACCATCGGCACACCGAGCTTGGACGCTTCGTCGACCACATATTTAATAAATGTGGGGCTTTGCGAAATCATCGTTTCGTCGAGCGTTTCGTACAGCCCTACAGCCATTGCCTCTATTTCGCGGGTAGAAATACCGCCGTAGGTCAAAAATCCTTCAAACAGCGGAACAAGCACTTCCAGTTCGCGATACACTTTTTCGTCGTTGGTACAAATACCTCCCCCGCGCGAAGAGCTGAGTTTGCGCGCCGAGAAATAAACAATATCTGCCAAGCCGGTCATGGTTAAAATAACTTCTGCCATCGAGCTGTTTTTAAACTCGTCCTCGCGCTGTTTCACCAAGTAGGCGTTTTCGCCCAGGAGGCTTGCGTCGAGCACCAATCGAATGCCGTATTTATCGGCAATGGCGCGCACATCGCGCAGGTTTTGCACCGAGAAGGGTTGCCCGCCAATAAGGTTTGTCGAGGCTTCCATACGAATATAAGGGATATTTTCTTTGCCTTTTTCTTGAATAAATGCATCTAAGGCTTCGATGTTCATATTGCCTTTGAAAGGGTGGGCAGATTGCAGCTCGTATGCCTGCGGGTAGAGCAACTCGGCAATTTGACCTCCATATTCGGTAATATGAGCCAAGGCGGTGGTAAAGTGGTAATTCATCGGCACAAAGCAGCCTTTTTTTACATAGGCTTTACCGAGTATATTTTCGGCGGCACGCCCCTGATGCGCCGGCAGATAGTATTTTTTACCCAGTACATCTTCTACCGCTTTTTGCAGGCGGTAAAAACTTTGCGAACCGGCGTAGGCATCGTCAGCTCTCATCATTGCCGAAAGCTGGTTGTCGCTCATGGCATTGGTACCGCTGTCGGTGAGCATATCGAGGAAAACATCGGTAGTGCTCAACTGAAAAGTGTTAAACCCTCCTTCTTTCAACGCTTCCAACCTGCGTTCGATGGGTACCAAATGTAATTTTTGTACGATGCGCACTTTGTGCAATTCCAACGGAATTTCTTCTCCTGAGTAAAATTTGACTAATGACATAATATCTATTTTTTATACATTATTTTTCTACGGAATGATCCTTTTTTAGGTGTTCCCGTCATTATTACTTCCCTTCGGGGAGTGATAATGACGGGAACGCAATTCCGTTTTTTTAAGCGCGTAAAAGTAGAAATAATTTCAATACAATGTATTTAAAACTCAACATAAGCGTGTATTTTTTCTAAAAACAGGCTTGTAATATCTTCACTGTCTATGTTTTTCAGCTCATCGAACGATTCTATCTTCCCTTTATTGCGGCGATATTCATAAATGGCTTTTGCCTGGTAAAAATTGAAATAGGGATGATTTCTCATGCGGTCGATACTTGCCCGGTTGAGGTTTATTTTCCGTATTTGTTCCTTGTCGATAGTCAAAAACGGACTCAACTGTTGTATTTTTTCGGGTTTAATGCCTTTTATTTCCAACAGTTGGTTTATGTTGTGATAACCGCCCAAACGCTTTCTATAACCCACAATGCGCTTTGCCAGCGAGGCATACATTCCCCGCACTTGCAACAACGCAAGGGTATCGGCGGCGTTGAGTTCTATTATCAACGATTGGGTAATTTGAGGCGTTTCTTCCTCTTGGTTTTCAATGTGCAGGTAGGGTTTAAGCTGTTCAAATTGCTCGGGTTGCAATCCGTAGAGTTTGGCGAAATCGACATTGCGGCGAAACTTTCCGCCTGCCTTGCGAAATTTCATAATATTGCGCGCCACAAAAGGTTTAAGTCCCAGTTGCACAAAACCTGCCGAATCGAGCGTATTGGGGTCGAAAGCGAAAAGTTTGGGGGTTTCCTTTTCTTCCCCGTTAGAATATTTCGGGTAAAAGTCTTTTTTTCGTTCGGGATAATTCCGTTGTTGCCACCTCGGCGAATCTTCTTGAAGTAATGCTTGGAAACGACTTACGGAATCGACAAACACCGGATTGCGAACAAAATCGTGTCGTGTTTTTTTGTAATAAATATAACCATCGGCAACGAAAAGGATAACAACTAATGCAAGAAGAACAATTAATCCTCTACGCTGGCTTCTCGAGAAGTAAAAATAATCTTTCCAAGGCATGGTGGCTCAGAAACAATGTAGTTTAGATTATTATCCGCGGCGCAAGCGTTGTCCCGGACGAAGTTTAGCGTTGCGACTGATACCGTTTACTTTGCAGAGCTTGCTCACAGTGGTGCCATAGCGTGCCGCAATACCCGACAGGGTTTCACCGCTGCGTACTTTGTGGTAACGACCGCTGCCCTTACTGCTTTTTTTTCCTTTGCCTTTTTTGTATTTTGCGGCAGAGGCTGAGCTGCGATAATCAAATGCCTGCTCTTTGGTGAATAGATAATTGGCAACAAGGGGTTTGCCGGTATCGAAATTGAAGAATTTTTTCGGATTGATTGGGTTACCTAAAAAACGGGTTTCAAAATGCAAATGCGGACCTGTACTGCGACCGGTGTTTCCACCTAACCCAATGCACTGTCCGGCTCGGACTTCTTGCCCTTCTATTACTTTTATTTCGGATAAATGCCCATACAGGGTTTCCAATCCGTTGCTGTGACGCACCACTACATACGAACCATAGCCTCCACGGTCGTAACGACACACGCGCACCTTGCCCGTGAATGCCGAGCCAACGGGGTCGCCTATAGTTACTTTCAAATCAATTCCGTAGTGGTATCTGCGCCAGCGGGGACCGAACTCGGAGGTGATATAACTTTCGATGGGTGCCACATAGCCGCTACAGTCAATATACACCGAATCGGGCACTTTGGCATAATCTACACGATTGGCATTAACGCCTTCGGTACTCCATGCGCCTTCGTAAATTTCGTCGGCAGGATTATCTCCTTCCATTGCGAAATCGTCTAAATCATCTTCCTGAATTTTTGCTGCTATGATGGAATCTAATCGGCGAATATCTGCCAATTTCTGTTTGTTGAGCGATTCGTTGTAAGCTGTATATTTTTTGTTTGTACGAGGCGGAGTCATTTGCGCCATTGTTGTGGCGCAGAATAAAAATGTTGCTAATAAGCTCAAAACATATTTCATAATCCAATATTTCCCTTCGTTTTTTTAATTTTTTCCACACAAAGAAAAGGCTTATTGTTGAAAACTGCAAGCAAATTTGCGCTTATTTAACACTTTTGGGCTGTATTTTAAGCTTTTATATCATTCTTGAGAGCTTATTGTATCTCAATAATGGTTTCGGTTATGTTGGTAAAATCCTCTGCCACAACAGTTTTTGTTTGAACGGAATAGATAATCCAACCCGTGTTGTGAATACGCGAAGCAAGATTCACCTCATTTTGAAACAGAGGCATATCTTCTTTTTTAGGTACAGCCGTTTTCATAGTTTTTGCTATTTTGTTAAGATAGGCAAAAACCGCATCGTTAAGTTGTTTTTCGTCAACTACCTGATTATATCGAATGATGTAATTATCGTCGTCGGGATTGATTTCGTCTAACCAAACAGTAACCTTGGCATCGAAAGGCTCTTTGCTGTCGTATATATTGTGCAATTGAATAGTTCCTGTATTTTCTTCTTTAAGCTTATATTTCCCTCCGTGAAAAGAATAAAATTGCTGAATGTCTTCGATGGACGAAGCTTCGATAGCTTCTTTCGTTTTAAACATATCTTCCACCTGTGCAATTACTTTGTCCATGTGGGCTATTTCGCGATATGTTTTTTTCATTTTATCGGTTGCTTTGTAAATGTAGCCGCGAACATCTTTCCAATTCACCACTTCCTGGAAGGCTCCAAATTCATCGGTTTTGATGGTAATTGTCATATTTTGGGTAACGGACATGAGGTCTACCATTATTTGATTGTATGTGTCGGACTTGAAATCGAAATCGCGATAGTGCCAATCAATTGTGTAAGAGTTTGCGGTAGAGTCTTTTACTGTAACATCTACTACATATTTGAGAACTGCCCGTTCCGTTGTGTCGGCATCTTTGATTTTCAGCTTTTCTTCTGTAATAATGTACGACTGCTTTTCATTTTTATTCCAATAACCTACGACTTGAGCGGTAGAATCGCTCATATTTATTTGACCAAAAACGGGGAAAAACGAACAACAAAGCAACGCAATGAAGAGATTTTTTTTCATCTTGAGTAAAGGTTATAAGGTTATACCGTAAAAAAATATTTCCGCAAATAAACGAAAATATTTCGTCAGAAACAAAACAGGGTCTAATCAACTGTGTCAGAAATTGAAATTCGAGCTTTCGATGACTTGTAGAAAACAGATTCGTCATACTGCGCTTGACGCGGTATCGCGCATAAGCTATTAATCGTTATTACGCGATTGCGGGTCAAGCCCACAATGACGGATAGTATTTGCTACAAGTCTCAAAGAAATAATTCCATTCAAAAATATTCCACTACCCGTGTCAATTTCAAGCCATTTGAACCTTTTATTAAAACAGTGGCATTGTTTACCGGGTGTTGTTGCAAATAGTGCAATAAATCATCGGTTTCATCGAATGTTTGATAGCGGTTTTTCGTTTTTCCAAAACATTCGCCCACAAGAAATACGCGCTCAAAACCGAGTTCTTCAAGCAAATCGACAATCCGCCGGTGCTCGGCGGCAGAATCGGCACCAAGTTCGCGCATATCGCCAAGAATAAGCATTTTGGCAGGCATTTCCATCGCGGCAAAGTTGCGAATCGCTGCCTGCATACTTGTCGGGTTGGCATTATAGGCATCAACAATAAGGCGATTACGGGCAGTCTGTGTAAACTGCGAACGGTTATTCGAAGGCGTATAAGCGTTTATCGCCTCGCAAATCTGTTGCGGCTCCACGCCAAAATAGCAAGCTATACACACGGCAGCCATCACATTTTCGGCATTGTACGCTCCTATAAGCTGCGTATTTAATTCAAACTCCGCGTTCGGATTGTCCACAATTTTCCAACGCATAGATAAAAAAGGCGAATTACCGGTAATTTCGCCGCTCACCAAACCGTTTTGAGCTTGTAGCCCGTAGCCGATTCGCTCGATGCCTTCGGAGTTTTTCATCAAAATATCGTTGTCGAGATTGACAAAGGCGCAACCGCCCGTATCGCGCAAGAAATCGTACATCTCGCTTTTGGTTTTAATCACACCCTCGAACGAGCCAAAGCCTTCGAGATGCGCCTTGCCCACATTGGTAACAATTCCCGCGTTGGGAGCGGCAATTTCAACCAAGGTTTTTATCTCGCCCGGATGGTTGGCACCCATTTCCACCACAGCAATTTGATGCTCGGCAGTAAGGCTCAACAGGGTGAGCGGCACTCCGATGTGATTATTGAGATTTCCTTGCGTATAAAGCACACGATATTTACGGGAAAGCACCGATGAAATCAGCTCTTTTGTAGTTGTTTTTCCATTGGTTCCCGTGATGCCGATAACCGGCAATCCAAGCGAAATGCGATGATAATGGGCAAGTTGTTGAAGAGTTTCGAGCACATTGTTTACCACGATAAACTTTTCATTCTCGGCATATTTCGCCTCATCAATCACAGCGTAGGCACAACCTTTTTCAAGAGCTGATTTTGCATAGGCATTGCCGTTGAAGTTTGCTCCTTTTAGGGCAAAAAACAGTGAATTCACCGGACAATTCCGACTGTCGGTAGTAATTGTGGGGTACTGGGTAAAAATGCTGTAAAGCTGTTCGATATTCATTTTGACGACAATTTTTTATTGAGGGCAAAAATAAAGCTTTTTCCCATTTTTTTATACCTTTGCAGACTTATTTAATTACAGAAATATCTTTGCCGTTTTTATGGAACACAAACTTACGCTTTACAACACTCTGACCCGCAAAAAAGAACTTTTCGTCCCGCTGCATTCGCCCAATGTGGGCATGTATGTGTGCGGACCTACCGTTTACGGCGATGCGCACCTCGGACATGCGCGACCTGCCATTACTTTCGATTTGCTGTTCAGATACCTGCTTCATTTGGGTTACAAAGTGCGTTATGTGCGCAATATCACCGATGTGGGGCACCTCGAAAACGATGCTGATTCGGGCGAAGATAAAGTCGCTAAAAAAGCTCGCCTCGAACAACTTGAACCTATGGAGGTGGTGCAGTATTATCTCAATCGTTATCATCAAAATATGGCGGCACTTAATGTGCTTTCGCCTTCTATCGAACCGCAGGCTTCGGGACATATTATCGAACAAATTGAATTTGTGCAGAAAATTCTTGATGCCGGTTTTGCTTACGAAAGCGAAGGTTCGGTGTATTTCGATGTGGAAAAATACAACCGTTCGCATCACTACGGCAAACTGTCGGGGCGAAATATCGACGAACTGTTGGAAACTACCCGTCATCTCGACGGGCAAAGCGAAAAGCATCGCTCCGTGGATTTTGCACTTTGGAAAAAAGCTTCGCCCGAACATATTATGCGCTGGAAATCGCCTTGGAGCGAAGGTTTTCCGGGTTGGCATCTCGAGTGTTCGGCAATGGGTACTAAATATCTCGGTGAAGAATTTGACATTCACGGCGGCGGCATGGATTTGATTTTTCCGCACCATGAATGCGAAATCGCGCAATCGACTGCTGCTCTCGGCAAAGAAACCGTGCATTATTGGGTACACAACAATATGATTACGATTAACGGGCAAAAAATGGGCAAGTCGCTGGGTAATTTTATTACGCTCGACGAATTTTTTACGGGACATCATAAGTTGCTCGACAAAGCATATAGCCCGATGACCATTCGTTTTTTTATTTTGCAGGCGCAGTATCGCAGCACTATTGATTTCTCGAACGAAGCCTTGCAAGCTGCCGAAAAAGGGTTGCAACGCCTCACGGAGGCTTACGAACGATTGCAAAAATTGCAAGCTGCCGTAGAGACACAAGGCATTGCGTCTCTGCAAATCGCAGATTTGCGCGCAAAATGCGAAGAGGCAATGCAGGACGACTTGAACTCTCCGATGGTGATTGCGCATCTTTTCGATGCTGCCAAGGCGATAAATACTGTGCACGACGGCAATGGAACGATTTCTGCCAACGATTTGGCGGAATTGAAAGATACTTTCAAACTGTTTTTCGAGGATATTCTTGGTTTACAAACCGAAGAGCAAGCCGGCAGCAGCAACGATGCTTACAAAGGCGCAGTAGATTTGTTATTGCAAATTCGCCAGCAATCGAAGGTAAATAAAGACTGGGCAACCGCCGACAAAATCCGCAACGAACTTGCCGCGCTTGGTTTTGAAATTAAAGATGGAAAAGATCATGTGGAATGGAGTTTAAAATAATATGAAAAACAAAGTTTTATTGATAGTTTGGGTTGTAGCGTTGATTGTTCAGTTTCTCGCTCAAATCTATTTGAATTTTGAAACAGGCATTCTTGTTGATGGCATTTGCAATATTTTCTTTCTCGCTATCCCTATTTATATAATGGTGATCGATAGTCATTTGATGCAAACAATTTATGGCAGAATATTGCGAATAATAATAGCCATTTTTATTGTAGGAATTTTGTTCAAAGTTCAACATTGGCCGGGTGCTGCTATCATTTTATCGATTTCTGTTAGTGCATTACTGATAACTTATCTTGTCCGCTTTATTACAAAAAAAGAAAAAAAGTTACTCGATTGGCTAAAAGTAATTTGGCTCAGTTTATATTTTATTTCCGATATTATAGCTACACCCCTTAATGGGTTCAATGTTAATCTCGTTGTAAATATTTTCTTTATCATCATGTTCGGATATTTTATCTATTTAAAAATCAAGGATAAAACATTGTTTTCGTCTAAAACAGTCCGTCATTGCGGACTTGACCCGCAATCGCCAAATTAGGCATTGGGCTATTCTGAAATAAATTCAGAATGACGATTGCTTTATTGGCAGTAATTGTAAATCTGTAAATTAGTAAATTGTAAATCAAAACGATATGGAAAGCACCAGACAACAAAAAATAGGCAGATTACTGCAAAAAGAATTAAGCGATATTTTCCTGCTTTATGCGCGCAGGTTTCAAGGCGTGTTGATGTCGGTAACAAGCGTCAATGTAAGTCCCGATTTGGGTATCGCGCATGTCAATCTCAGCATTTTCCCGAGTGCAAAAGGCGAAGAAATACTCGCAGGCGTGAAAAGCAACGGCAAAAATATCCGTTTCGAACTGGGCAACAAGGTGCGACACCAGTTGCGCATTATTCCCGAACTTGTTTTCCACCTGGACGACACGCTCGATTATTTGGAACGAATTGACGAATTGTTGAAAAAATGAAACTGCCGTTTTACATAGCCCGCCGTTATCTTTTTTCCAAGAAATCGCATAACGCTATCAACATCGTTTCGGCGATTTCGGCAGGTGGTGTACTGGTTGGAACGATGGCGTTGGTATGTGTACTGTCGGTATTCAATGGTTTTGGCTCAGTGGTGGAAGGACTGTTTTCGGCTTTCGACCCCGATTTAAAAATCACGCTCGTGCAAGGCAAATCGTTTTCCGTAGAGGAAAATGAAATACAAGCCGTTCGGGAAATGAAGGAAGTGATTTGCTTCACCGAAGTATTGCAGGAAAACGCTATGTTGCGCTATAAAGACAAGCAAACACCGGGCGTGGTAAAAGGAGTGAGCGACGATTTTTCCCGCATGACGAATATTAAACAAATTATCGTAGCGGGCAATTTTCTGTTGCACGACAATGCTTTCAACTACGGTGTAGCAGGTCTTGGTTTGGCAGGAACGCTTGGGGTAGCTCCATATTTTAGCGACCCGGTGTATATATACGCTCCCCGTCGCGACGCTACAATCAACCTTGCCGACCCGACAACGGGCTTTTCGACCGATTATGCTTTCGTTTCTGCCGTTTTCTCCGTTCAACAGCCGGAATACGACGAGAAAATGTTTATCGTGCCTATTGAAATGACGCGCGAGTTGTACCAATATCCGCCCGATGCGGTAACAAATATCGAACTCAAAATTGATTCCACAGCCGATTTCTCCGCCGTGAAAGAAAGAATCGGGCAAACACTCGGAACAAAATTCAAGGTCCTCGACCGCTACGAACAGCAGGAAGATTATTTCCGCATCATGAAAGTGGAAAAATGGATTGCTTTTTTTATCCTTGGCTTTATCCTTCTTATCGCCATTTTCAATATCATCGGCTCGCTGTCGATGCTCATTATCGACAAAACCGACGACATTCGTACCTTGCGCAATCTTGGTGCAAGCGAACAGCTTATTCGGCAAATATTCCTGTTCGAAGGTTGGCTTATTTCGCTGCTTGGCGCAATTATCGGTATTGCAGTGGGCAGTGCATTGTGTTTGTTGCAACAGCATTTTGGCTTTATCCAACTTCCGGGGAGCGAAAATTTTGCCATCAAAGCTTATCCCGTTTTACTCGAATGGAGCGATGTACTTGCCGTGCTTGTTACTGTATGTGTTATGGGTTTTGTGGCGGCTTGGTATCCTGTTAGGCAAATAAAAATTGAGAGGGAAAGTGTATAAAAAAACTATTGCCAATACTGATATTTTTAATTTCGATTTCTACATACGGACAATATTATGCCGATATCGATATTTCAAAAGCATACATATTTCCTTGGAATAGTTCAAAAAAGGGCTATCAGGCAAGATATCGTTTTGGCGTTTCGGAAGGAGAATCTGAATTAAGATTAATCGTAGACGGCACAGTTATTGTTGCTCAAACAAAATGTCGTGTTATAGATACAGCAACAGGCGGATTCAAAGATGTATATAATACATTTACCAATGTCAGAATTGAAGGAAATAAATTTTACAGCGACCAAACAAACGGTGAATTTGTAACTTTGAAGTTGGATCTTAATAATATAAAGGGACTTCTTGTGCATAATCCCTGGACTTACAAATTTAATAACCGCGGTGAATTTGGAAGAGCCATCTTTGAGCTTATTTCCTTCAAAAAACAGGGAGTTCATTTAGATGGTGAATATGCTGCTTCGACAAGGATTTTGACAGAACAGGAACTCGAACAATATTCTCTTGCCGAACTTGAAATAATGCGAAACGAAATCTTTGCCCGTTATGATTTCAATTTTGAAAAAACAGAAAAATGTACGACTATTTTTCTGCACAGGAATGGTATAAAGGAGGGAAAAACAAAAAAGTTGACCAATGGCTAACTGAAATTGAATTGAAAAATATTGCAACAATAAAGAAAATCGAAAAAACTAAAACGAAATGACTCAAAAATTCGATTATCTCGTAATCGGCAGCGGAATTGCCGGAATGAGTTTTGCACTCAAAGTAGCAGATAAAGGCAAAGTAGCACTTGTTTGCAAAGAGAAATTGGACGAAGCAAATACCTTTTATGCTCAGGGCGGAATTGCTTCGGTTACCGATGCAACCGATAATTTTCAGAAACATATTGAAGATACGCTCATTGCAGGCGACGGGCATTGCGACCCTGCTGTAGTGGAAAAAGTAGTGCGCGAAGCTCCCGCACAAATTGCCGAACTGCTTCGCTGGGGCGTCGATTTCGACAAAACCGAGGATGGTGATTTTGACCTGCATCGCGAAGGCGGACATTCGGAACACCGTATATTACATCATAAGGATAACACCGGTGCCGAAATTCAAATGAGTTTGGTAAAAAAAGTGCGCGCTCATCGTAATATTCAAGTATTCGAACATCATTTTACGATAGAAATAATTACGCAGCACCACCTTGGACAAATTGTTACGCACCACACGCCCAATATCGAGTGCTACGGTGCCTATATTATGAACCAAAAAGACCGTATTATTTCCACCTTTCTATCGAAAGTTACGCTGCTTGCTACAGGCGGTATCGGCAATGTATACCTCACCACTTCGAACCCAACCATTGCCACAGGCGACGGCATTGCAATGGCTCACCGCGCGCGCGCCATGATTCGCGATATGGAGTTTGTGCAATTTCACCCCACAGTGCTCTACAATCCGAACGAACGACCATCGTTTTTAATTACCGAGGCAATGCGTGGCTACGGCGCGGTATTGCGCGATGTGAAAGGCAACGAATTTATGTACAAATACGACCAACGCGGTTCACTTGCCCCACGCGATATTGTAGCACGCGCCATCGACAACGAGATGAAACTTGCAGGTTCCGATTTTGTTTATCTCGATGTACGGCATAAAGACCCCGATGAAACTCGAGATTCTTTCCCTACAATTTACGAAAAATGCCTCTTGTTGGGCATCGACATCACGCGCGATTTGATACCTGTTGTGCCTGCGGCGCACTATCTTTGCGGCGGCATTGTAGTCGATATGGATGCTCATACTTCGATAAAACGCCTGTATGCTGCCGGCGAATGTTCGTGCACCGGTTTGCACGGAGCTAATCGACTGGCTTCCAATTCCTTGATAGAGGCAGTGGTATATGCAGATGCAGCTTCGAAGCATGCCGAAAAAATTATCGGAAATTTATCTTTTCAAAATAATATTCCCGACTGGAACGATGAAGGCACATCGCTGCCCGAAGAAATGATACTTATTACCCAAAGTGTGCGCGAAGTAGAACAAATAATGAGTGCCTATGTAGGCATTGTGCGCTCCAACCTAAGGCTGCAACGCGCGATGAAAAGGCTCGAAATTTTGTATCAGGAAACAGAAGAATTGTTTCAACGCTCGGTTGTTTCGCGCGAAATTTGCGAACTGCGCAACATCATCAGCGTGGCATATCTGGTGATAAAACAGGCTTCGCAGCGCAAGGAAAGCCGCGGATTACACTATAATATTGACTATCCGGACAAAAACGAGAATTTTTAGAAAAAGAGAAGTAATGCTGCGTAGCGCAAACCCTTGCCTGCGAGCATAAAACCGAATACTATCCACCAGCGACAACGGAGAAATCCGCAGGCAACAGCGATAACATCGCCCACTACGGGAAGAAAGGTAAAAAATGCAATCCAATCGCCTTGCCGATGCAAACGCGCTACCCATTTATCTATTTTTTCGCGGTTTAATCGGAGAAATCGTTCTATCCATTCCATTTTCCCGAGCAATCCGAGCCAATAGCATGTCATACCGCCAAGAGTATTACCTGCCGTAGCCAAGGCAACACAAGCCCACGGGTCGAGCTTCATTTTCCATACCACGGCAGTAAATACTACTTCCGATGAAAACGGCAAAACGGTAGCCGACAAAAACGACGCCAGAAATAATCCCGTATATCCCCATTCAGAAAAACTTTCCAACATACGAATAGAACATTGAATAGAAAAATACTACTACCGAAACTGCTACCAACAGCCAAAATAAAATTTGCGTAAACAAACTTTCGCGAAGAGAAAAATAATGCGATAGAAGGAACGATGAAAAAATAGCAACAATGCTGAAAACAGATACATTTTCATCGAAGAAAAACAACATTATCAGCATGGAAAATATAAAGCATGAAGCAAGAAAACCAAGTATGCGGCTTACTTTTATTCTATCGCTAAAAGCATTGTTCAGCATATTGACAATAGCCACCAGGCTGCAAAACGCAATGCTGCCTAAAAAGACAAGAAAAAATAAACCATGTCCGAAAAGATTCACTTCCTTTTGCAACTGTTCAACAAAAGCGGAAATATAATAAGCGGTATCGGATTGTAAATAGACAATGCCAAAAAAAATGGCAAGCGGACTAACAAAGCCCATGATGGAAGCGAGAAATCCACGCAATGAAAAACTGTTCATACGCGCCATGCCAAGCCAAAAAACAGGTAAGAAAAACGACATTGCAATAGCAAAAAAACTCCCGATGGAAAGAAAAAAACCAATATTGAACGACTGCTTTACCGGATTCCGTTCCTGATAAATGGAAAACAACTGCCAAAGTGCTGCAAGCATAAAAATGCAACTCAACTGCCCAAAAGAAAACTCGTGCGCATTAACATTGCATGCCATAAGCAACACAAAAATAAAAAGCGGCAGTACACTACGCCTACGAATAAATGAAAAACGCTCGTTAAACTCTACCAAAAAAAATCCTATAAAGAGAGTGAAAATCAATCCTAAAATATGCGAAAATGCCGAATGAGCAGGAATAAAACTGTTAAGCCAACGAGCAAAAAGAGCAATTTTCCCCGCATCCCAATCGTTTACCGGAAAGAAGGTATAACCCAAAATCCACGCTGCTATCCCAACCATAAGAGCGATTATTATGCTACCGGCACCGGGTCGTATCAAATTTTCCAAAGAATTTCTTTTCATGATATAAATTTCAAATGTTAGATTTTTCTATTTCGAGTTTATCTTTTTCGAGTTGCACCGTTAACTCCTCCATCGAATTGAATTTTTGCTCGTTCCGTATTTTTCTCACAAAATCAATTTCCAGCATCTCTCCATAAATTTCTCCGATAAAATCGAGAATATGCACCTCAACAGTTGTACGATTCGTACGATTCACCGTGGGACGACATCCAATATTGAGCATTCCCTTATATACTTTGCCGTTTACACGCACCCAAACAGCATAAACGCCCGCTTCAGGCAACAGTTTTTGCGGGTCGATATTCAAATTTGCAGTAGGGAAACCTATTTCTCGTCCCAATTTTTCGCCGTCTACCACTTTGCCGTTTAATCGGTAGCGTCTACCCAAGCAATAATTAGCTTCCTCTATTTGACCACTAAGCAGCAATTTGCGGATATACGACGAACTGATATGTGCCTCTCCATTTTCGAAAGCCTCAACGGGCAATATATTAATACCAAGCTGCTTACCGTACTCTACATATTGAGGAAATCCTTCTTCACGATTTTTGCCGAAACGATGGTCGTAACCTATCAACAAGGCACTCACTCCAAGCTGTTTCTTAATTATTTTTTCTAAAAAATCATACGCCGAAAGGTTCATCATTTCCTCATCGAAAGGCAACAATACGCAAGCGTCAATGCCGACATCGTTGAGCAGTTCGATTTTTTCGGCGTTAGTGGTTAAAAGTTTCGGCAAATAATTATTTTTCAATACCGTTTGCGGATGTACGGCAAACGAAATCACCAGCGTTTTTTTACCCTCGCGCGCAGCTTCAGCTTTCAAGCGTTCGAGCAAAAACCGATGCCCGAGATGCAAGCCATCGAAAAATCCAACCGTAGCAACAAAACTCTCTGCGGGAATGAAATCCGTATATTGTATAAGTTTCAAGATGTGTATTTTTTCAAAAAATGATAGATATGTTTTTGCAGTTCGGCAAAAATAACTACTTTTGCAACCGCTCGACAAAAGTAATACTTTTTTACAAATGTACGAGAGGGGCCCATAGCTCAGTTGGTTAGTAGCACCTGACTCATAATCAGGGGGTCATCGGTTCAAGCCCGGTTGGGCCCACAAAAATCAGTTTTCAGAAAAGCAATGCCATTCGTTTTTTCGCGGGTGGCGTTTTTTCTTTTTTCCATCACAATATTGCCATGACTGTACAGCATTTTTCTTCAGAAATAAAAAAACAAGCTCTTTCGATTGGGTTTGACGCTTGCGGCATTGCTCGGGCAGATTACCTCGATGAAGACGAAGTTTTTTTGAAAAATTGGCTTACCGACAATTGTCATGCCGACATGAGCTACATGGCAAATTATTTCGACAAACGGCTCGACCCGCGTTTGCTTGTAGACAATGCAAAATCGGTGGTTGTAGTGCTGCTCAATTATTTTCCTGCAGAGCAACAAAATTCACAACTGCCACAAATTGCAAAATATGCTTATGGAGCAGATTATCATACGATTATAAAAAATAAGTTGCACGAATTATTGCATGAAATTCGTCGTCTTTCACCCGAAGTGGAAGGTCGGGCATTCGTCGATACCGCACCCGTACTCGAACGCCGCTGGGCACAACGGGCTGGATTGGGTTGGATTGGCAAAAATACAAATTTGATAAATCCGCAACTTGGTTCTTTTGTTTTTATAGGCGAACTGATTCTTAATATCGAACTGTCGCCCGATTTGCCTCTACCCAACCGCTGCGGTACTTGCCACATTTGTTTGGACAATTGTCCCACGAGAGCTTTGCATGCTCCATACAAGCTTGACGCGCGTCGTTGCTTATCGTATCACAGCATTGAGTCAAAAAATGCGATTCCATTAGAAATTTCAACTTATTTAGAAAACAAACTGTATGGTTGCGACAACTGTCAGGATTGCTGCCCGTGGAATCGACCCGCAGCAATTACTCGCACTGTCGAATTGGCTCCTTTGCCCGAAATTCTTTCGATGAAACGCGAAGACTGGCTCCAACTCTCCGAAGAGGAATTTGCCGAACGATTTCGTTTTTCTCCGATAAAAAGAGCCGGTTTGGCAAAAATCAAAAAAACTTTATCTGCATAACAAGAGATATAAAAAAACAAAAAGCCTGTGCGAAAACACAGGCTTTTTCTGCAAATCTAAAGTTGCAATTACTTTCTCAGTCCGAGCTCTTTGATAATTGCACGGTAGCGTTCGATGTCTTTTGCTTTCACATAATCAAGCAATTGACGGCGTTTACCAACCAACATTCTCAAAGCTCTCTCGGTACTATAATCTTTTTTGTTTGACTTCAAATGTTCAGTCAAATGGCTAATACGGTACGAAAACAATGCTATCTGGGCTTCTGGAGACCCGGTATCAGTGTTAGACTTTCCGTATTTACCAAAGATTTCTTGCTTTTTCTCAGCAGTTAAATACATAATGATAATTATTTAAATGAATAAATTTTGAGGCGGCAAAGATAATGTTTTTTCCCATTATGCTGCAAGCGTTTTATAAAAAAGATTTCTACCGGGAGTAAACAAATCGAAAAAGAGCGTTATTAATACAAGTTTTTTAGCTTATCTTTGCCGCTTGAAAAATTTATTCAACATGAAAAATATACTCATTTTCAGCCTGTTAATTCTTTTGCCAAGTTTTTCGCTTTTGGCACAACCTGTACAAATCGATCCCGAACCTTTCGAAGATAACTCACGCCATTGGTACAACATTGTAGACAAAAGCAATGTGGTAAATCCCTTGCCAAACCATCCGAAATATGCTCCCACAGAAGTAAAGCAAATTGCCGATAACATTCTTCTGCTGCAAAAAAATAACGGCGGCTGGGCAAAAAACTACGATGTATTTGCCGTTTTTACCGAAGCTCAGAAAGACAGCTTGCGGGCAGATTCGGTCAAAGCCGACACCAACACCACTTTCGATAATCAAAGTACATTTACCCAAATAAATGCCCTCGCTGTAGCTTACCAAGCCTTAAATGACGAAAAATATGCAAAAGCGGCTTTGCGTGGACTTGATTTTATTCTTGCCTCACAGTATGAAAACGGCGGTTTTCCTCAGTTTTTTCCCTTGCGCAACAATTACAGCCGCCATATTACCTACAACGATAATGCAATGATTGGTGTTATGGTGCTACTCAAAGCAATTGCAGACAACGACCCGCTTTACAGTTTTGTGGATAAAACTCGTCGGGAGAAATTGAAAATCGCCTACGAAAAAGGATTGGATTGTGTACTTAAAACACAAATTTTCGACAATGGGAAACTCACCGTGTGGGGACAGCAGCACGACGAAATCACGCTTGCGCCTGCAGGTGCCCGCCGTTACGAACTGCCTTCGATTTGCAACAAAGAAAGTGCGGCTCTCACGCTGTTTTTAATGAGCATTGATAATCCTTCACCGCAAATTATCAAGTCAATCGAAGCTGCTGTAGCATGGTTTGAAGAATCGAAAGTGTACAATTTACGAGTGGTAAGAGTGTCGGCACCCGAAGTATTTACGGGCTACAAAATTTCGCGTACAGACCGCATTGCTGTAGTAGACAGTACCGCTCCTCCTATTTGGGCGCGTTTCTACGAACTTGGCACACATCGACCTCTGTTTTGTAATCGCGACGGAAGCCGTGTGTATTCGCTCGATGAAGTTGCTCGCGAACGCCGCGACGGCTACGGTTGGTATATCAACGACCCACAGGCAGTACTCAATGCCTACCCCGAATGGAAGTTGAGAATTAAGAAATAATCAAAAGCGATACATCAATCGAAAAGTCAGCAGATTATCTTTTCTGTCTTTCGCAAGATTAGTCAATGTGCTGGCGGTATGAATATTGCGCGTAGTTTCATTACGCGGCATGTCGTAATACACCGTAAGACGCACATGTTCATTCCAATAATAATTTAATCCCACACCAAAGGTAGAATATTTCACATCGGCAACTCCGGTTGCTTTCGCATCGGGTGCAGAGCTCGATATTCCGATTTCATTACCCGAAACGGCAGTATTTGGGTCGTACACATCGTATTTCAGCACAGCTTGAAAGGGCGTTTTCCCGATATTTTGAATAAAATATACATAATATCCGTTGAAATTACGCAAATAAGTATCGCCCTCTATCGCCGTTTTCAAACTGTTTGGATTTTCAGCCGAAGCGGGTTGCGTACCCCAAAGATATTCGGCACGAATAGCAGAAGTTCCTGCCCACCAGTCGTAGCTCGCTTGTGCATCAATGCCAATATATTCGCGGCGGGCTTGGTCGCCTTTTAGTTGTCCGTTTTTTGCAAAAACCTTTACCCCATCAATGCTTTTCATCTCGTAGGAATTATCTGTCTGTTCCGCAAAACCACCACGATAGTACGACACACCCCCCGAAGCCTTCAATGCTTTTTCTTCATTCGTAGCATACCATAAATGCCCGATAAAATCCTTGTAGCTGTCGGTTTCCGTACCCGGACCATTACCATTGAATGTACCCAAATCGAACTGTATTCGCGCATCGTTTTCCAGCGGCATTTTCAGGGCAATTTTCGCGCCTAAATCTTTTTCGCCGGGAAAAAGAGCCATCGTAATACGCGAGCGTTCGGTACTTTCAATTCGAGTTGCGGAATAAGCAATCTCGTAACCAAAAGGTCGGTCGAACAAACCTCCGGTGAATGACAGTCGATTTTTCCACGAAGTATTGAGTGTAATAAAAGCATCTTTTAGCCCGATGCCGTTTTCGGTGGTGTAAAGTTGAGCAGAAGCCGTTGTAAGCCGGGTTTCATAAGTGAATTTTATCTGGCAGCGGCGCAACAGAAAGCGATTATCTACTTCGTTGGGAAATTTTCCGCCCGAAAGACTTGCCTGTCCGGCAGTATCTGCCAATTGATAATCGACATGCACAAAACCCGTAATTTTGAAATTTGAAATTATTGATTGAGAATTATGAGAAAAGTTTTTCGTCAAACTGTCGGTAGCTGCATGTTGCGAAAAAACAAGAACAGGAACAAATAAACAAAACAATACGAAAGTCGATTTTTTATTTTTAAAAATCATACTCTTCAGTTTTTCAAATCCTCAATCAATTTCTCCACCGCTTTTTCAATACTCTCGCTTTCGCCGAGAGCTTTTACAAAAGCACTGCCAACAATTGCGCCACTCGAATATCGACAAGCACTCTCAAAAGTTTCGCGATTTGAAATGCCAAAACCGACAAGCGTAGGATTTTTCAATTTCATATCTTCTATTCGCTTGAAATACAGTTCTTTTTCGTTGGAAAATGAACTTTGCATACCCGTTGTCGAGGCAGACGACACCATATAGATAAAACCATTGCTGTGGCGGTCAATAAGGCGAATGCGTTCTTCAGGCGTTTCGGGCGTAATAAGAAGAATATTTTCCAATCCGTAGCGGTCGGCAACAGGTTTAAATTCCCGTAAATATTCCGCCATAGGCAAATCGGGAATAATAAAACCATCGATACCGATTGCCTGCGCCTGTCGGCAAAATTCATCGAAGCCAAACTGCAAAACCGGATTCACATAACCCATCAAAATAAGCGGAATATCGGTTATTTCGCGAATATTTTTCAATTGCTCAAAAAGCAAGTGTTGCGACATACCGTTTTCGAGTGCAATGCGACTGCTGTTTTGTATCACCTGCCCATCGGCAAGCGGGTCGGAAAACGGAATGCCGATTTCAATCATATCCACACCGTGCGCCGCGAGTTGTCGAATAACTTCCACCGTATCATCAAGTTTCGGATAACCTGCCGTGAAATACACCGAAAGGATATTTGCTTTTTTTGCAGCAAAAAGTTTGTTAATTCTATTCATATATTTTGTGTAATATGTAACGGATAAAGGTAAATGTTGGAGATAAATTTACCGTATCTCTTAATTTAGGAATTCATTAGTTGAGATTTAAATTTCCGCACTTTTTCTACATTTTTCAATGCAGGTGCAGTTTCAAAACAGCTGTTGATATCCACGCCTGCAAATTTAGGATGTTTGATTTGTTTTATTGCCTCAACATCGTCTAAATCTATGCCTCCGCTTAAAAAAAACGGCGTTTCGCCGCTGTAATTATCCAGCAGCGACCAATCGAACCTCTGTCCCGAACCGCCATGCGCCGGCGTTTTGGTATCGAACAAAAAATAATCGCAACAACCTTCGTAATCGACCGTTTGAGCAAAATCCGCAGCTTCGGCAATGGAAAAAGCTTTAATTACGGTAAATTCATCCTGCAACGCACAGCATTGCAAAGGCGTTTCCGAGCCGTGAAGCTGAATGCCGTTTAAAGCGTATTTGTTGGCAATTTCCAAGATTTTTTCAAAGCTTTCATTCACAAAAACACCGATTTTTTTGATACCGTCAGGTAGAGACGCAATACTTTGCGTCTCGTTGCATTGCATCTCTACAACGAAACGAGGCGATTTTTCGTAAAAAATAAAACCTATAAAATCGGGACTTAAAGCGGCTATTTCATTAATATTCTGCAAATTGCGCATTCCACAAACTTTGACTTTCATAGCTGTTTTTTTATGTGATTCTTTTTTTAAATCTGCAAAAGTATATAAAAGCCGAGTATTTCCCAATTATGTTAACCTTGAAAGAATTTTTTCCCTCACAATAATTTTCTACCTTTGCACCCCATTCAAAAAAACTTGTTTATTTAAAAAAATGATTGCAGTATCCAATCTTGCCATTCAGTTTGGCAAACGCATTTTATTTCAGGATGTAAATTTGAAATTTACTCCCGGCAATTGTTACGGAATTATCGGCGCAAACGGTGCCGGAAAATCGACCTTGCTGCGTGCTATCAGCGGCGAAGTGCAGCCAACCAAAGGGCATATCCACATGGAAAAAGGCGAACGCCTGTCGGTATTGAAGCAAAACCACTTCGAGTTCGACGAAATTCCTGTGTTGCAAACCGTTATCATGGGGCATACCACGCTTTGGAAAATCATGGAAGAAAAAGATGCGCTTTACGCCAAGCCCGATTTTTCGGACGAAGATGGCATTCGCGCTTCCGAACTCGAAGATAAATTTGCCGAAATGGAAGGTTGGAATGCCGAAAGCGACGCGGCTGCTTTGTTGAGCGGCTTGGGCATCAAGGAAGAATTTCATCAGGTATTGATGAAAGAATTAAGCGGAAATCAGAAAGTGCGTGTATTGTTAGCGCGTGCACTGTTTGGAAATCCCGACAACTTGCTGCTCGACGAGCCTACCAACGACCTCGACCTCGAAACCATTACCTGGCTCGAAGATTATCTGGCATCTTACGAAAATACGGTTTTGGTGGTTTCGCACGACCGCCACTTCCTCGACTCTGTGTGTACGCACATGGTGGATATTGACTACGGTAAAGCCGAAATTTATACCGGCAACTATTCGTTTTGGTACGAATCGAGCCAGTTGGCACTTCGCCAGCAATCGCAGCAAAACAAGAAAGCGGAAGAAAAACGCGCCGAACTCTTGGAGTTTATCGCCCGCTTTTCTGCCAACGCTTCGAAATCGAAGCAGGCAACGAGCCGCAAGAAAATGCTCGAAAAGATTAATATTGAAGAAATTAAACCGTCGTCGCGCCGCTATCCGGGCATTATTTTTACCATGGAGCGCGAACCGGGCAATATCATTCTCGAAGTAAACGACCTCGCCGCATCGATGGAAGGCGATGTGTTGTTCAAAGATGTTTCGTTCACAGTAGAAAAGGGCGATAAGGTAGCGTTCCTGTCGAAAGATCCCCGAGCAATGACTGCACTTTTCGAAATTTTGGACGGGAAATTGAAACTCGATGCCGGAAAATTCTCGTGGGGAACTACTATTACGCATGCCTATTTACCGCTCGATAACTCCGAGTTTTTCAACACCGATTACAATTTGGTAGATTGGCTTTCGCAATTCACCTCGGGTTTGAACGAAGTGGAACTCAAATCGTATCTCGGCAAAATGCTTTTCTCGGGCGAAGAAACGCAAAAGAAGGCTTCCGTACTTTCGGGTGGCGAAAAAATGCGCTGTATGATTGCCCGAATGATGTTGAAAAATGCCAACTGCCTCGTGCTCGATTCGCCTACCAACCACTTGGATATGGAATCGATTCAGGCTTTTAACAATACGCTGAAAAATTTTAAGGGCAATGTTCTTTTGGCTTCGCACGACCACGAGTTTGTTCAAACCGTTTGTAACCGCATTATCGAACTTACACCAAACGGCGCGATAGACAAACAAATGGAATACGACGAATATATTACCCGCGAGGATATTAAAGAGCTGCGAGAGAAAAAATATAACGGATAACAGAAATATAAAACTGTCCAAAAGTTCGTCATTCCGTGCTTGACACGGAATCGCATAATAAAGTTCCTGTTGATTACAGGAGATGCGGATCAAGCCCGCTGACAATATGCTTAAAAAGGACTTTTTAGACAACATCATTTTTCAATTCCGGCAAAGTTTCATTGCACTACAAGTTTGTAGCTAAAAAAACGCATCCCCCTTGTTGCTGATGTAACAAAGGGGATGCTATTTTTTATTCTTTTCTTAAAAAAAAGGCTTATATTTGCAGTCGCGAGACATACAAAGTATAAGCCTTCGGTGCGAATTGCCGTTTGGTCCTCATAACAATTCGCGTTTATCATATTTTAGAAAAAGACCAGCTTTCATACAATTAATGAACAGCTTTCGATGACTTTTTGTATGAATAACGACACAAAGATAACAACTATTTTGCTATATCTAATTAGAAATAACAATTTTTTTGTTATATAATTTTTAATTTAGAACAAATATAAATAATAAAACTGCGTAAATATATAAATATCATAGTTTTATGAATAAAAATAATAAATTAGAAAGAATAAAAGAAATTATTCGTTATTTGATTTTTACTCAAAAAATAGGATATGAATCGATTCAAAAAGATTTGACTAATGTATTAAAATCAGAAAAATCTGTAATTTCTCGTGCTTTAAATGGTGATGAAAAATATCTGACAGACAACTTTCTTGTTAAATTAAATTCTGCTTTTGGTGAAGAATTTAATTTAGAATGGCTGCTTACCGGCAAAGGAGATATGCTTAAAAAAGAAACTGCCGGTTTTTCAGATAATCCGCAAATCGAACAAGCATTGGCAGAGAATATTTATAAAAAACTGACGGAGGCAAACGAAAAATTAGATACCGTAAAAGATGATATTATTGAATTGCAAAAATTAGTCGTTGAGCATAAATAAATGTATAAACTCACATTAAAAAAACAAACGGACAACATCAAAAAGTGTTGTCCGTTTGTTTTTTACAAAATTATCATAGTTTGAACGATTTTAATTTTACCCCAGAAATGCTGCGTACGCACATCATTAGAGAGCACAAAGCCATGTAATAATGGTTTGTTCAATATTTCCTGCAACTCGAAAAGATGCTTGGCATCACTACGATTGGCGTTTTCAGTTGCCTTTATCTCAATGGCAATAAAACCATCTTCACTTTCGAGCAGCAAATCTACCTCGCGTCCATCCTGCGTGCGCAAATGATAACACGATAAAGGCAGATGATAGGTTTTTATTTGCTTGTAAATTTCCGATACAATGGCAGATTCGTATTCGCCGTTGGTTATCGCGCCGTTTTTTAAAGTGAAAGTTTAAATTTCGCGCCAATCAATCTTTTTTCAAGAAAAAAATCTTATTTAATCTCTTCAAATTCTACTTCTTCAGCTTCGAGTTTTTGGATTTCGAAAAAGATTTTTTCCTTGCTTTTCGGCACAGTTCGGGTATTGCGTTGACGAGTTTGGCTGCGTTGAGAAGAAGAGTTCGGCGTTCGTCCAAAAGAAAAAATACCGCGCAGAATGCCGGCTACAACATTCAGCACGCCCGCAAAAAGCACAACGCCCAGCACGAGTACAAACAACAATATGAATACTACAAAACTCAAGATTAATTATATTTGTTTCTTACGAATATTTTTTCAAAAAATTATCTTTTACGCACTAATATATCGCTTTTGCCACTTGCGCTACACTGTCTGTTGCCATTAAAGTATAAAAATGCAGGCTTGGCACTCCGCTGGCAATCAGCTCTTTGCATTGTTCGGTACACCATTCGATACCTACCTGTTTTGCCTCTTCGTCGGTCGTACATTTGGCAAGTTCGGCGGCAAAAGGCTCGGGTATCGACGACCCGAAAATGCGCGGCAACACCGTGAGCTGATTCATCAGTTGAATAGGTTTAATACCCGGAATAATGGGCACCGTTATCCCTTCGGCGCGACAACGGGCAACGAATTCGAAATATTTTTGGTTGTCGAAAAACATCTGCGTAACAATATAATCGGCTCCCGCCTTTACTTTCTCCTTCAAGTAAAAAATATCCGAATCCATCGACGGTGCATCGGCATGCTTTTCGGGATAACCCGCCACGCCGTAAGTAAACGGAATTTGGGGTTTCATTGCCATTTCCGAACCATCGTCGAAAAACCCTTCGTTGTAGCGATTAATTTGTCGCTGCAAATCGGAAGCATATTGGTTGCTTTCGTTTTCGGGGATAAAATTCGGCTCGAGCTTACCTTTGTCGCCCTGCAAAACAAGTAAATCGTGAATGCCGAGAATTTGCAAGTCCACCAGCGCATATTCGGTTTCGGCACGCGAAAATCCGGCGCAAATAATATGCGGCACAGTAGCAATTCCGTATTTTTTTTGTATTTCGGCAGCAATGGCTACCGTGCCCGGGCGTTTGCGGATATTTTGCTTCACCACTTGTCCCGACGAGAGCGTACGCTCTACAAATTCGCTGTGGTGTGTGGTAATATTAATATATTTCGGGTCGAATTCGAGCAAGCGGTCTATCTGCCGGTACAGTTTTTCTACTCCTGTGCCTTTCAGCGGCGGCAACAATTCAAAAGAAAAGGCAGTTCGTTTGCTGCCGTTTATCAAGTCAATTACACTCATAGTTGTTTGTTATTCAATCGGTATTTCGCGCCGTATGCGTTCTTCGAGCGACATTAATGTTTCGGTGGATACTACCCCTGAAATTTCCTGAATTTTATTGTTGAGCAGTTGCATCAAATGCTCGTCGTTTTTGGCAAACAGGCGCACCAGCATCGTGTAAGGTCCGAGCGTGAAATGGCATTCCACCACTTCGGGAATTTTTTCCAATTCGGGCACAACATCTTTATACATCGAACCTTTTTCGAGTGTTATCCCGATATAGGTGCTTATATTGAATCCCAAACTTTTGGGGTCGACATGGTATCCCGAACCGACAATTACTCCCATATCAACCAATCGTTGCACACGCTGGTGAATGGCTGCGCGCGACACACCACATTCGGCTGCCACATCTTTGAATGGTATACGGGCATTGCGGGTGATGATGCTCAGGATTTTCCTGTCCAATTCGTCTGTTTTCTCCATACAAAAAATGATTTTCCCGACAAAAGTACGATTTTTTTCTTTCTTCGCAAGATTATTTTTTTCCTGTCAATTCATGAAAAACATCTTCCATATTGCGCTCACGACGATTCATGCTGAGGAGAGTAAAACCTTTTTCGGCAGCGAAACGGAAAATTTCGCCCCGAATATCGTCCGCGCTTTCTATCCGATAAAATCGCGGTTTTTCTTTTTCGACGAATATTACCGATTTTATTTCACGGAAAATCGTTTCATCTAAATCTTGCTCAAATTCTACAATGAAAACAGGATTTTCTGTTGTTTTTGCCGATACGATTTCTGCTTCCTGTTCGTCGGCTACAATATTTCCACGGTTGATTATCACCACACGGTCGCATATCGCACTCACTTCCTGCATGATGTGGGTAGAAAGCATAACTGTTTTTTCGCGTCCGATTTCGGAAATCAGCGTGCGAACATCAACAAGCTGGTTAGGGTCGAGTCCGGTAGTAGGTTCGTCGAGAATAAGCACTTTGGGGTCGTGTATCAATGCCTGCGCCAGCCCGACACGCTGCCGGTAACCTTTGGAAAGCTGTCCGATGCGCTTTTTGTATTCAAGTGTAAGCCCGACACGCTCAATCATTTCGTCGACACGGGCATTGGTCGATTTTCCCAAGCCGTACATTTGTCCGACGAAACGGAGATATTCCTTCACATACATTTCGAGGTAGAGCGGATTGTGTTCGGGTAGATAGCCAATAAGGCGTTTGGTTTCGAGCGGATTATCTTTCACTTCCAAACCGCATATTTCTACCGACCCTGTTTCGTAAGGCACAAAACCTGTGATAATTTTCATCATGGTAGATTTTCCTGCCCCGTTGGGACCGATAAAGCCAACGATTTGTCCCGAACCGATTTCAAAACTCACCTCGTTGAGCACACATTGTTGCCCGTAATATTTGCTTATTTTTTTTACCGAAATAGACATGTTGCTATATCTTCATTTTGGTATTATTAAATTAGTAGGGCTTTTGTCATTTTTTAGATTATTTCCGGATTGCTTCATTCTTCGCAATAACGCTCTGTGTTTGAGTTCGCGTCATTGCGAGCTACGAAGCAATCTAAACTAATAAATTATACAAAATCATATCAATTTAACAATACCTGATTTTTTACAAGTTTGCAAAGATATTATTTTTAGTTCACAAAATTCGTAAAATTTATCTGTTATCTTTGTGCTTGTTTTTTTACACAAAAATATATGGAAGATCAATCTTTTGATATTCGCAATCAACAACGCGAAACCGAATTTGAAAATGCCCTTCGTCCACTTTCGTTTAACGACTTTAAAGGGCAGGCAAAGATTGTGGAAAATCTCGGTATTTTCGTGTCGGCAGCACGAATGCGCGGCGATTCGCTCGACCATACTTTACTGCATGGACCTCCCGGACTGGGTAAAACAACGCTGTCAAACATTATTGCCAACGAACTTAGCGTAGGTTTTAAAATTACTTCAGGTCCTGTACTCGACAAACCGGGCGATTTGGCTGGTATCCTTACTTCGCTCGAAACAAATGATGTTCTTTTTATCGACGAAATTCACCGGCTTTCTCCTGTTGTGGAAGAATATTTGTATTCTGCTATGGAAGATTACCGCATTGATATTATGATAGATAAAGGTCCATCGGCACGCTCCATTCAGATTGAATTAAATCCTTTCACGCTTATCGGCGCCACTACCCGCAGCGGATTGCTTACAAGTCCTTTGCGCGCACGATTCGGTATTAACTGCCACCTCGAATATTACGATACGGAGCTTTTGGCGGGCATTGTGCTTCGTTCTGCCCGATTGCTTACGATTGAATGCGAGAAAGCGGCTGCCGTTGAAATTGCAGGGCGCAGCCGGGGAACGCCTCGTATTGCAAATGCACTTCTTCGACGGGTACGCGATTTTGCCCAGGTAAAAGGTAACGGAGCGATAGACCTTGCCATTGCGCAATATGCGCTCGAAGCGTTGAATATCGACAAATTCGGACTCGACGAGGTGGATAATAAAATTCTTCTTACGCTGATTGATAAGTTTAAAGGTGGACCTGTGGGACTAACTACCATTGCCACCGCTTTAAGCGAAGATGCCGGCACGATTGAAGAAGTGTACGAGCCTTTCCTGATTAAAGAGGGTTTCCTTAAGCGTACTCCGCGCGGACGCGAGGTTACCGAACTTGCTTATAAGCATCTCGGCAGAGCAAAATACAGCGAACAGGGAAGTTTGTTTTAAAAACCGATTGGTTGAATCGTTTTTTATGCTGTATGATACTTCTAATATAAAAAACGGTATTGGGGCTTGTAACAAACACTATCCCTCATTGCGAGGAGGAATCACGACCAACGGAAGTAATAACGATCCTTCGGAATGTATGGTATTTTTATCGTATTTTCGTAATAACGATTTCCGTACGGCGGTTTTTAGCGCGCCCTTCGTCGGTAGCATTATCGGCAATCGGTTGGTCGGGACCGTATCCTTTATAGCTTACACGCTCGGGCGGAACACCTTGTTTGAGCAAATAATCGGCAACCTCCTTGGCGCGCGCTTGCGAGAGGCGCATATTGTAGTCGCGCGAACCGACATTGTCAGTATGCCCCGCCAGTTCGACACTAACCTTTGAATTTATACGCAGGAATCGCGCTACACGCTTCAATTCGCTGTACGAAACCGATTGCAGGTTCGATTTGTCGAAATCGAAGAAAATATTGTTCAGCGTAACTTTCTCTCCCACGGCAATAGCTCTCAGGTCGACAACCTTTTTTGAGGTGTGCAAACTATCGCGCTGCTGCAAATTGCCCGACACGAAAAGATAACCTTTTTTCTCCACCGTGTAGCCATATTCATCGGCAGTAGGCAAGAAAGCTTGGAATTCGCCCGTAACCTCATCCGAAACAGATTGAAACACCGTTTTGTCATTGTCCAGTTTATATACTTCGATTTTTGCCTGTATTGGTTTTTGGGTTTTCGAATCCCATACTTTTCCTTCGAAAAAATCCATCGGCTCGGGGCGTAACTCTTCGGGCAAATCAATTTCGTAAATATCTTTCCCACGCCCGTTTTTCAAAATCCCGTTGCTCGAAAGATAAGCCTTATTCCCCTGCGCATTTACACAAAAACCTATTTCTTCGCGATGCGTATTGATTGGATAACCAATGTTTCGAGGCGTCGACCACACGCCGCTATCGTCGCGTCGCGAATAGAAAATATCGTATCCGCCCAATCCATCGTGTCCGGTAGACGAAAAATACAAGGTTTTATTATCAGCATGGATAAAAGGTGAAAATTCCTCTTCGGAAGTATTTACAGGAGCCCCTATATTTTTAGGTTCCGAAAATGCCAATTGCCCATTATCGGCAATAAACACCTTACTCCTCCAAATATCTTTGCCGCTCCCGCCAACAGCTCCGGGTCGATTGCTCGAAAAAAACAGTTCGTCGCCCGCAGGCGAAAACGAAGGATTCGTTTCCCAGTATTGCGAGTTAAGCGGTTTTCCCGGATTGATAGCCGGACTCCACATATTGCCCCGGCGAATGGAATAATAAATATCGCAACCACCTACACTGCTGGCACGGTCGCAGGCAATGAAAAACATATACCGTCCGTCGACCGAAAAACTTTGAGCTCCTTCATTTTGCGGTGTATTGGTAGGAGCTCCTATCGGCTCGCCCTTCGACCATTCGCCGTTGGCAAGCAAAGCACTGTGGTAAATATCTTCCTGCGCCGTCAGCGAACGAGCTCCTTCGCGCTGCCCTACAAGTACGGTAGTTGAAATTTGTTTACCGTCGGCGGTAATGCTGGGCCAATAATCATCATAGTCGGTATTTACCCGCGTTAAATTAACCGGAGTAAAGGGTACAGGGCGTTTTTTTATATCAATAGCTACATTACATTTTTCTTGCCATTGAGTATACTTGTTGCCTGCTTTCCCAAAAGTTTCACGAGCTTTTTCATACTGTCCGGTACCATAATATTCTTTCCCGAGGCGAAAACAAGTACGGTCGAAATTTTTAAACTTAGGCTTGCACACTTTTTCGAGCCAAATAATCGTATTAACCTCATCGCCCAATTCTTTATAAGTTGCCGAAATAAGCCAGTAAGATTCCACCAATTCGTTATCAAGCTCGATAGATTCTTTCAATTTTTTAATTTTCTCCTTTTCGTCGGGAATAAGCCGGGCTTCGGTAAAAATTTGCCGGGCTTTTTTCTGTTTCGAAGTCAGTTTTTGCGCCATGCTTGCCGAAGGAAAAGCTATCAGGGCACAAAGGCTAAGGAATAGAATATTTTTTTTCATAGTCAAAAAGAATTGTATTAGTTATGCTTTATTCCGGAAACAATAATTTCGCGTATTTGATTGGCAAAAGCCCGAATTTCGGAGTCTTGCAGTTTGTGGTCACAAGGCACCGGTTCGTGTATTTGCATTGTGATAGTTCCGGGCGTAACCCACCATGCTTTGCGCGACATTACCCGATAAGCTCCACTGATGCTTATGGGAGCAACCGGCAACAACAAGTCGGACGCCATACTGAAAGCCCCTCGTTTAAATATGCCTACTTTGCCGTTTTTTGAGCGTGTACCTTCGGGAAAAATCACCACACAGTGTCCGCCCCTTAAAGTTTTTTCGGCTTTTTCAATGCTTTTTCGAGCCTCTACCGGATTGCTCCGGTCAATAAAAATATGCCCGATACGCTCGCAAGCCAAACCAAGCAGAGGTACTTTGCGCAATTCCTGCTTCATTATCCAACTAAACGGGCGACCGAGCCAACCGTAAATTACCCAAATATCGAACCAGCTTTGATGGTTTGCCGTTACAATATACGATTGCTTGGGGTCAAGTCGCTCCAAACCTTCTACTCGTACTCGTACAAAAGCTATAGCACACATGGCGTGCGACCACAGCGTAGCCGGAATGGCGTGCACGGTTCTCTTTGTAGTAAGATAGGATAATATAATGGTAGAAAGCGCCGTGAGTGCGGTGAGCAGTATCAACAAAGGGTAAAAAACCAACAGTTGATAAATAATAAGAGGGATTCTCAGCAGATTCTTCACTTTAATAATCGAATTTAGAATTTGACAAAAAAAGACTTGCAAAAATAAGAAATTTTGCACAAAAACAAAAAAGCCAACTTTCGTTGGCTTCTTATGCTCTTCAGCTAGGACTTGAACCTAGGACCCCCTGATTAACAGTCAGGTGCTCTAACCAACTGAGCTACTGAAGAATTTTTACTGTTGCAATTGCGAAAAAGATAATCTGTTTCCGTTTTTGCGCTGCAAAGGTAATGCTTGTTTTTAAATTTGCAATAGCTTTTGAAAAAAAATGCGCTAAAATTTCTATCTTTGCGGCTCTAAAAACAAAATATCATGACCATTTTAAGCAAAATTCTTGCAGATAAAAGAATAGAAATCGATGAACGAAAAAAAATCGTATCGATAGATGATTTGACAAAATCGAAATATTTCGAACGAAAAACTCTTTCGCTTAAACATAATTTGCTACGATCGCAATCGGGCATTATTTCGGAATTCAAGCGCAAATCACCCTCCAAAGGCTGGATTTTCGAACATGCCGATGTGCTTTCGATAACTTCGGGCTACAGCAAAGCCGGTGCAAGCGGCATTTCTATCCTAACCGATTCCAAGTATTTTGGCGGCTCATCTGCCGATATATTAACTGCACGCCCACGGGTAACTTGCCCTGTTTTGTGCAAAGAATTTATTGTAGATGAATACCAAATTTACGAAGCCAAAGCCATGGGAGCCGATTTGATTTTGCTTATTGCTGCCGCGCTCACCACCGACGAAGCTAAGATATTTGCCCGCAAGGCGCATGAACTTGGCTTGGAAGTGCTGCTCGAAGTACACAGCGAAGATGAAATTGCGCATGCCAACGAGTTTGTCGATTTGCTCGGAGTGAACAACCGTAACCTGAAAACTTTTGTTACCGATGTGCAAGTGTCTTTCGACTTGGCTGATAAAATTCCTTCCGATTTTATAAAAGTAAGCGAAAGCGGTATTTCACAAGCAAAAACCGTACTCGAATTGCGCCAAGCCGGTTATCGCGGTTTTTTAATGGGCGAAAATTTTATGAAAGAAACAAATCCGGTACAAGCATTGCAGAAATTTATTACTAAATTATACGCGTAATTCTACAACACAATATTCACAATTTTTCCCTGCACAACGATTATTTTCTTCGGCGTTTTACCTTCCAAGAATTTAAAACTTTGTTCGTTAGAAAGAGCCGTCTTTTCTACTTCTTCTTTGGACATATCGGCAGGTAGTTCGAGCGTAAAGCGCACTTTTCCGTTGAAAGAAATAGGGTATTTTACCGAACTTTCTTTTAAATACTCTTCGTTGAGAACGGGAAAACTTGCATCGCAAACGCTTGTTGTATTGCCCAGCACATGCCATAATTCTTCGGCAATATGGGGTGCGTAAGGCGCAATCAATATTACCAATTCGGACAGTATTGCGCGCTTGTGGCACTTCATTGCCGAAAGGTCGTTCACACAAATCATAAACGCTGATACCGAAGTGTTGAATGAGAAATTCTCAATATCCCATTCGATTTTTTTAATCAGCTTATGCAAGGCTTTCAGTTCGTCTACCGTTGGCGTTTCATCAGTTACAAGCAACTTTTCGTCTTTATAGAATAATGCCCATAGTTTTTTCAAAAAGCGATGTACGCCGTCAATCCCTTTTGTGTCCCAAGGCTTGGATTGCTCCAATGGTCCCAAAAACATTTCGTACAAGCGCAGTGTATCTGCTCCGAATTTTTCCACCATATCGTCGGGATTGACTACATTGAAATAGGATTTAGACATTTTTTCTACGGCGTGTCCGCAAATGTATTTGCCGTTTTCGAGAATAAACTCGGCAGTAGCAAATTCGGGTCGCCACGCACGGAATTTTTCCATATCCAACACATCGTTTTCAACTATATTGACATCGACATGTAGCTCGGTAACCTTGTAATCGTTTTTCAGATTGTACGAAACGAAGGTGTTCGTGTCTTTGATGCGGTACACAAAATTACTTCGTCCTTGTATCATTCCCTGATTAATGAGTTTTTTAAACGGCTCGTCATCTACAATCGTGCCTAAGTCGTACAAGAATTTATTCCAGAAACGGCTGTAAATCAAGTGTCCTGTGGCGTGTTCTGTTCCGCCGATGTATAAATCCACATTGCGCCAGTATTCGTTTGCCTCTTTGGAAACGAGTTCTTTGTCGTTGTGCGGGTCTTCGTAGCGCAAATAATAGGCTGAACTGCCCGCAAATCCGGGCATTGTGTTTAGTTCGAGGGGGTATTTTTTTGTTTCCATATTTTTTCTAATTATTTTTTCTCCACCAAAAAAATTTATTCCAAAAAGAATTTTTAGCAGGGTTAAAAAATTTATTCTGTTTAAAATATTCCTTTCTAACTTCCTGAATATCAAAGTTATACATTTTATCGTTCTTCTGTAACAATAATCTTCCAACATCTGGTGTTCCAATAAATTCTATTTTATCATATCTGACAGGAATTATTATATTTCCATCTTTATTTATCAAACCTTGCTTGTTATTTTCAATAACTCTATAATATTGATAATAAGAATAGGCAATGTCAATCAAATCATAATCTTTTTCTAAAATTTTATTTCCGTTAAAATCCAAAATATTATATTCATTATCTTCACTTAAAAATAAAAATATACTTCCTTCCGAATAATGAATGTTAAATTCTTCTATTCGTTTTGCTTTTTTTATAAAATGATATTCTTCTGTTTCTACATTAAAAAAAGTCCACTCTAAACTATCTTTTGTAACAAGAACATCATTATCGCAACAAATTTTTTCAATATTTTTATACTCTACGGGTAAGATAATTTGACTCAATAAAACAGAAAACAATCCATATTTTTTATTGTTACCAAGTTCAAGATACTCGCTCGTCATATAATATGCCCTATCTATATAATCGTAAGAATCAGAAGATAACAAATTATAATTTTCATCTAATAAAAAATATTTCTTTGTACTTATATCATATTTCTTGTATGTTACAGGATTTGTATTCAAAGAAATTGTATCTCCCGTTTGAGCCTGTATTGTCATTGAAAAGAACAAACAGAATATTATTAAAATATTTTTTTTCATTGTTTAATTATTCTTATTTATCAAATTCACCACTACTTTCACCATCATATCTTTTTCTTCGCTGCGGCTTTCGGCAATCATTAAAGTAAGCGCAACAAGGGTGTTATTTTCTATCAGTCGCGAACCGTCGGGTTTGTACAAAACGCCGTTTCTGTCCAAAAACCACAGGAAAAGAAACGCCGCAATGCGCTTGTTTCCATCGCTGAACGAGTGATTTTTCGTAACCAGATAGAGCAACATTGCCGCTTTTTCTTCTATGCTCGGGTAGAGTTCCTTGCCACCGAAAGTTTGATAAATGGTGTTTATCGAACTTTCAAAAGAGCGATCTTTCTCGTTGCCGAACAATTTTCCGCTTCCGAACTTTTTCCGCAAAACATCTATTGCCGACATCGCCGTTTCGTATGTCGCACGAAATTTGCCTTTTTTTGTCGTTCCATCTATCGCGAGGGATTGATAATCATATTTGTCGAGCGTGTCAAGCGCATAAGTGTAATCGGTAATGACTTGTAAAAGTCCCTGTTGTTCGTCTGCCGTCAGTTCCTTGTTTTTAACTACATTTGAGAGTAATTTTATGGTTTGTTTCAGGTCATTGTATTGTTCGAGTTTCAGTTTTTCGTTTATGGAGTAACCTTTTATAATATAATCTTTGAGGATTTTATTTGCCCAAATACGAAATCGCGTGGCATTTTTAGAATTAACGCGGTAGCCGATAGAAAGAATAGCATCAAGATTATAAAAGTTTGTCCGATAGACCTTGCCATCTGTGGCAGTTAGTTCCAAAATGGAACTAACTGAAATTTTATCTAATTCATTTTCTTTAAATATATTAGATAAATGCTTGGTTATTGCCTGTCGTTTGGTGCCAAACAAAGTTGCTATTTGTGCTTGCGTAAGCCAAATATTCTCTTCTTCTAAACGAACATCTAATTGTATTTCATTATCGGGTGTTTGATAAATTATTATTTCGCCTTTATTTTTCATTATTATTTTCTTTTTGAGTGTTATGTGCAAAAAATGCACTTGACACTTTTCAGTTGTCGCCAGAAACCAGAGAATGGCTTGTTATTAGAGAATGCAATAACATTGCTGCTTTTTCTTCAATGGTTGGATATAATTCTTCATCGTCAAATGTTTGATAAATATTTGCTAGTGAACTTCCCAAAGAATGCCCTAATTTATCGCCAAATAAGCATTCGTCAGGGAATTGAGGTTGAAGATTAGATATTTCTTCTTTTGCTTCATTGTAAATTTCTTCCCACGGCATATTTTCTCCCATTCACTTCTTCTCCTCATACACCCAATCCTTCGCTCGTCCCAAAGGCGGTTCGCCCGTTTCGGTAGGCAGGAATTTATCCACTTCGGGTAATTCAATCGGCAAATCTTTTTCGGCAACTGCATAAGGCATTCCATCCTTATAATAAATCGGGAAGGGTTCGCCCCAATACCGCTGACGGCTGAAAATAGCATCGCGCAAGCGGTAATTGACTTTTACTTTCCCCAGATTATTTTCTTTGATGTATTCTTTTGCTTTTTGGATTGCTTCTTTCACGGTAAGCCCATTCAACACTAATCCATTGTCTTGGCTCTGACTCTGCATGGGAGAATTAATCATTATTCCTTCTTTGGCATCCAGACTTTCTTCGCTTACATCGCAACCTTCTATCAGCGGAATTATGGGCAAATTAAAATGTTTGGCAAAGGCATAATCCCGGCTGTCGTGTGCGGGAACTGCCATAATGGCGCCTGTGCCATAACCTGCCAATACATAGTCGGAAATCCAAATTGGGATTTCTTGTTTTGAAACCGGATTGACAGCATAAGAGCCGCTGAAAACGCCTGTTACTTTGCGGTCAGCAATGCGTTCGCGCTCGGTGCGGCGTTTCACTCGTTCTAAATAAGCGTCAACTTCTGCCTTTTGCTCTGGTGTTACCAGCATATCGACATATTCGCTTTCGGGTGCAAGTACCATAAAAGTAACTCCGTAAATGGTATCAGGACGCGTAGTGAAAACCGTAATTGTAAATTGTAAATTGTAAATTGTAAATTGAACTTCTGCTCCCTCGCTTCGCCCAATCCAATTCCGTTGCGATTCTTTCAAGCTTTCTGTCCAGTCAATCACTTCAAGACCATCGAGCAGGCGTTGTGCATAAGCCGAAACGCGCAAGCACCATTGGCTCATCTGTTTTTGTTCCACAGGATGACCTCCGCGAACAGAAACGCCGTCGCTCACTTCGTCGTTAGCAAGTACCGTGCCGAGAGCGGAACACCAGTTTACCATCGTATTTGCTTTGTAGGCAATACGGTAATTCATCAGCGTTTGTTGTTTTTCAATGTCCGATTTTGTATTCCATTCTTGGGCAGTAAAAGAAAGTTCCTCCCCGCAAGCAACATTCAAATTTTCCGTTCCAAATTTTTCAAAATGTGCTACTAACTTTGAAATCGGCTTTGCTTTTCCTGTATCTTGGTTCTTAGTTCCCGGCGCTTGGTTTTCATAATACGAATTAAACATTTGGATAAATGCCCATTGTGTCCATTTGTAATAATCGGGCTCGCAAGTGCGTATCTCGCGGCTCCAATCAAATGAAAAACCTATTTTATCCAACTGTTCGCGGTAGCGTTCTATGTTTTGTTGCGTGGTAACAGCAGGGTGCTGTCCCGTTTGTATGGCGTATTGTTCGGCAGGCAAACCGTAGGCATCGTAACCCATTGGGTGTAGTACATTAAAGCCTTTGAGGCGTTTGTAGCGACTATAAATATCCGAAGCAATATAACCCAGCGGATGTCCTACATGCAAACCTGCGCCGGATGGATAGGGGAACATATCCAACACATAAAATTTTGGTTTATTCGGGTCTATCTCTACTTGGTAAGTCTTGTTTTCTTGCCAGTATTGCTGCCATTTTTTTTCAATTTCTTTGAAATTATATTCCATGATTTTCCAATTTTTTCTACAATAAAATAAAAGGTTGCAAAGTTAGAGAAAGTTTACAAAAAAATGGCTAATAGAGTGAAAAACAGCACAAAAAATCCGATTCCTTTTTTAAGGAATCGGATTCTTCGAAAATTTATTTAAACTATGGTTATTTAATAATATCGGCAAATGCTGCATCGCTTTTGTATTTTGCAAATTCGATGTCCACACCTGCACGCTTTTTCAAGCTGGCATTTTTAGCAGCTTCTTTCAAGTTAGATAACACACCTTCCTTATCCGAAGTACGAGCAGCCACAATAGCTTTCAAGTAAGCAGTCAGGGCGTTTGGTTTTTTTACCTCTTTAAGAATGGCTGTTGCGCCGGCAACATCTTTTATCACTAATTTAGCAATGGCTGCATTGTTGGTTTTTTCGGCAGCAAAAGCCTTGTTGGCTGCACCGTAATCGCCTTTGTGAAGATAAATAACACCCAAAGCAGCATCGAGTTTCGCGCCCATACCGGCAGCTTTTCCGAGGAACTGTTCAGCTATTTTCAACTCTCCTTTATCCATTTGGATAAGTCCCCAGTTGAAATTAGTTTCTTTTGCCGACGATTTCATATCGATTGCTTTCGAGAAGAGTTTTTCTGCCTCTGCTTTATCTCCTTGGATAAATTTCATTGCACCAAGGTTATTCACAGTACGCCAATCGTTAGGGAATTTTTTTGCTGCTGCTTCATAAATACTTGCTTTTTGGCTCATATCTGCTACCAAAGTAGCTGTGAAAAGCAGTTCTTCTACATTTAATGAATCGGGAGTTGAGAGCGCTGCAGCAATCAACTGTTCATCTGTTTTACCTGAAATTTCGTAGCTTACTTTTACTTTCGATTGACGAAGCTGTGGCAAGATATCGGTAGCCAATACTTTGAATGCAGCCGAAAGTTTACGAATTTCCGTTTCACGCTGATCCGGATCGGAGAATTGAGATAATACGCTCAAAATTAATTCTTTATCTTGAATAGATGATTGTGAAACTAATTTTTGGAAACCGTCCCAATCTTCGGCAGTATAGCGAGAATCTATCTGAGCTTGGGTATGCAGTTTCGACATTTGTTTGTTGATATAATCAACTGCTGCTTTTTCGCGGCGTTCTGCTAAACCGGTATTTATTTTCACCGAACCTTCGGGCGATGCATATCCGGCAATTTCGATACCTTTAACTGTGTTACCTTGTTCGGCTGCAGCCTTTTTCAATTCATCAGTTAAAGCAATCAACTCATCTTTTTTCAATTCGGTAGGACGAATATTGGCTTGATTTATCAAGAACTTAATATCTGCTTCCTGTTGGCTTTCGATGGTGCGTTGAAATGCGTCGGACGCAAAAGCTGGTTCCAATCCTTCGCCTTTAGCAAGCAAATAAGTGCAATTGATACCGTCGGCGATTTTTACTTCGGGTAACGCCATTGTTTTGCTGCCTTGTTTTACCTCGAATTGCAAATAAAGCTCCGATTGCTCCATGCCCGATTTAAACTCAAACGACACGCGGTGTGTATAAGTGCCACCGGCTTTGTAGGAAATTTTTTTGTCGTTGCCTGTAGCTTTCTCGCCTTGGAAAGTTACCGACTGCAATTTTTCTTCCTGTCCATTGTATTTCAACACGGGGGTTACCACCACCGTTGCTTTTTTCTTGAAATACTTTTCGGGGAAAGTTCCCGAAATAGTTGCTTCTACTTGTCCGCCTTTAGCTTCGAGTACAGGTGGATCTACCTTGAAATACTCTTGCGAAAGCGGTCCCATTTTTTTACACGACATGAAAGAAAATGCCGCCAGAAATGCAACAATTGCTAATAAAGAATGCTTTTTCATAAGATTTAATAATTTAGTTTGTTTATGTATCTTTTTTCCATTTCCTTTAACATTTAGAAGTTTTAGGACTTGCAAAAGTCATAATTAAAAATTAAAAAACCTACAACCTGACTCAAAAAGATAAGCTGTATGATATTGAAATCCGTTAATTTAACTTATTTTAACGATTTAAAAATAAAAAACGATTTTTACAAGCGTATTTTTGAACACAAAAAAAAACAACTAATTTATGCCAACAAACAAATTAAATAAACTAACAAATCTTTTTGTCGTTTTTGGTTCTTACCTGCTTTCTTTGATTTTCCGAAAAGATTTGTTGCAAGGGAAACCTATCATACTTTCGGTTGAACCGGTAAATTTTTGCAATTTGCACTGTCCCGAGTGTCCTGTTGGCAATAAATCGGTGCGAAGGGGCATGTTTTCTATTCAATACAATATATTTCGCAAGCTAATAGAAAGGATTAAACATCATACGCTGTATTTGACTCTTTATTTCCAAGGGGAACCATTTTTACATTCCGATTTCCCGAAATTAGTTGCTGTTGCTCGAGAAAATGGATTATACACCGCCTCTTCAACTAACGCGCAATCTATTGACTGCGAAACTGCTAAGCAAACCGTGCTTTCGGGACTCAATAAATTGATTATTTCCATTGACGGAACAACACAAGAGGTGTATGAAAAATACCGTGTAGGCGGCAGTTTGAAAAAAACGATTGCGGCAATTAAACATCTTGTTTATTGGAAAAAACAGCTGCATTCACAAACGCCATTAATCGAACTGCAATTTTTAGTGTTTCGCCATAATGAACATCAAATTGCTGATATAAAACTTTTATCTAAGCAACTCGGCGCAGATAAATTGACTTTGAAAACCGCTCAAATTGCCGATTATAAACATGGAAGTTCGATGATGCCTTTGCAGGAAAAATTTTCACGCTACCGACAAAGCAGCGACGGCAGTTTTTATCGAAAAAAGAAATTGCACAATCGCTGCCGACGGGCATTTTGTGGTGCCGTAATTACTGCCACCGGTGATGTACTGCCTTGCAGCTACGATAAACAGAGCGAATATGTGTTTGGGAATATTAATGAAGAACCTCTACACGAAATTTGGCACAACGAAAAAGCCCGCCGTTTTCGCAAACAAATTCTTGCCGATCGAAGCGTATTTCCAATGTGTCGGAATTGTACGGAATAATTTAGTATTTCAACGATACGCCTTCGCTGTTCACCGTGAGTTGTATTTTTGCACCGGTAAGCAAGGGTAAGTTGCGCTCAATATGTCCGGCAGGAAAATCAAACAGTACCGGATAGTCGTAATCTGCCACGGAATCGGCAATTAATTCGTACACCGTACGCCCCATTGACGGATCTTCATCATAGTCGCTAAATTGCCCCACAATCAAGCCGGAAAGATTTTCGAGCACTCCGCCCATTTTCAGGTTTTGCATCATACGGTCGATGTGGTAAGGCTTTTCGCCTACATCTTCTATGAAAAGTATTTTTTGGTAACAATCAAGATCAAAGTGCGTGCCGCGCAAGCTAAACAGTACCGACAAATTTCCTCCTACTACTTGCGAATGAACTTGTCCGATCCGGTTAAGCGGATGTGTATTGCCAGAATAATTGGGCAATTCTGTACCAAAAAGAGCATTGTGCATTAATCGATTCAACTCCGAATCTGCAGGTTGTTCGCAAAGTTGCCGCGCCATGCCTGCATGCATCGACACTATGCCAAAAGAATTTACCACGCTGTGTAACACACTGATGTCGCTAAAACCTACAATCCACTTGGGATATAATTCAAAGGCTGTAAAATCAATTCGGTCGATAATTTGCACTAATCCGTATCCTCCACGAGAACAGAAAATTGCTTTTATCTCTTTATCGTCAATTGCTTCCTGCAAATCGGCAGCACGCTGCTCGGGTGTACCTGAATAACGCCCCAAACTACCGCGGGCATGCTTACTCACAACAGGTTGCAATCCCCATTCTGTAAGCCGCTTCACAGCTCCGTCGATATATTTGGAATCTATTGTTCCCGACGGCGAAACAATTGCCACCTTGTCGGCAAATTTTAAAAAAGGAGGATACATAATTTTTTATTTACAAGAGTAATGGTATAACTAATGTTATTTCAAAATTCCCTCAGGGAATTGCATTGTTGTGCAATGTAACGAACCATGTTGCTTTATCAGCGGCAAACAATTAATGCTTACAATTTCGCGGTCGGGGAAAGCGTGTTGCAGTTGCCTGCGGGCAATTTCATCTTTGGGCGAATTGTATGCAGGCATGAGCACAGCATCATTGATTATTAAAAAATTAGCGTATGTGGCAGGCAGTCGTTTCCCTTCGAAATACACTGGGTCTGCCATGGGGAGCGGTATTAAGTTGTATGCTTCGCCTTGAGCAGTTTCGAAATTCCGTAATTCCTCTTCCATCAATTGCAATTCTTCGAAATGCTCGTCGCTGGGGTCGGTACACTGTACAAAAGCTATTGTATCCGACGAACAGAAACGCGCCAGCATGTCGATGTGGCTATCCGTATCGTCGCCGGCAAGATAGCCGTTTTGCAACCACAAAATGCGTTTTGCACCAAATACTACTTTATAATATTCATCCAATTCTTCCTTGGCAAGATGTTCGTTTCGATTATCAGACAGCAAGCATTCTTCGGTGGTAAGTATCGTTCCTGCATTGTCGCTCTCTATACTTCCCCCTTCGAGCACACAATGCAGCATGTTTTGATAATTTGCTGCACGCGAAAACAGATTGAGATCAACAAGTCCTCGTGTAATTCGGTTATCGTGATTAGCCGGAAATTTCAACCCCCAACCGTTGAAACAGAAATCAAGCAGACAAGGTTCTCCGTCGGCAAAAATGGTAATAGCTGCGTGGTCGCGCGCCCAAGTATCGTTACTCTGTAATTCTACCAAACGGATATTCGTCCAGTTAACGCTTTCACCCAGTTGTTTTTTCACCGTTTCCTTGCTACGACAAACAATGAGCAAAAGTTCGCGTTTTGCAATTTCCCCGGCAATTTCTACGAAGCAAGGAACGACCTCGTCGAGCATATCGCGCCAATCGCTTTCTTCGTGCGGAAAAGTCATTTGCACACCGCTTTGTCTTTCCCATTCACCCGGAAATCGGATTTTGATTTCTGTTTCCATAGATTTCATAGTTTATTTTTGATTAAAATTTTCCCTTTGAATAATGGGAAATTATACATTTTCGTACTGCTTTTCGTAATATTTTTGATAATCGCCCGAAGTAACATGGGCAAGCCACTGTTCGTCTTCGAGATACCAATCTACCGTTTTTTCCAATCCTTCGGAAAATTGCAAAGATGGCTGCCAACCAAGGTCTCGTTGCAATTTGGATGAGTCGATAGCGTAGCGCAAATCGTGCCCTGCCCGATCGGCAACAAAGGTAATCAGCTGTGCCGATTCGCCCGCCGAACGCCCAAGTTTTCTGTCCATTATCTCGCAAAGTGTGCGTATCAAATCGATATTTGTCCATTCGTTGATACCACCGATGTTGTAAGTTTCACCCACGGCAGCCTGATGGTAAATTACATCAATTGCTCGCGCATGGTCATTCACCCAAAGCCAGTCGCGGATATTTTCGCCTTTACCGTAAATAGGTATCGGTTTGCGATGCTTGATATTATTGATTGCCAATGGTATTAGTTTTTCGGGGAATTGATTTGCTCCGTAATTGTTCGAACAATTTGAAATTACCACAGGCAATCCGTAAGTGTGATAATATGCCCGCACAAGATGGTCGCTGCTGGCTTTCGATGCCGAATAGGGCGAGCGCGGGTCGTAAGGCGTTGTTTCTACAAACATGCCTTCTTTGCCAAGCGAGCCGTATACTTCATCAGTTGAAATATGATAAAAGCGTTTTCCTGTATAATTGCCTTCCCATTGCGAACGGGCAGCATTGAGTAAATTTACCGTGCCAATGATATTGGTGCGAATAAATGCCAACGGGTCTTTTATCGAACGGTCTACATGACTTTCTGCCGCGAGATGTATTACTCCGTCGAAAATCGTATTTTTAAATAATTCGTTAATTGCTGCTTCGTTGGTGATGTCGATTTTTACGAAACTGTAATTTGGTTTTCGGTCGATATCGCTAAGATTTTCGAGGTTGCCGGCATAAGTGAGTGCATCGAGATTTACAATGTCGTAATCAGGATATTTATTCACAAATAGCCTAACAACATGGGAGCCGATAAAACCGGCTCCCCCTGTTATCAAAATTTTTTTTCGCATAAAACGCAATTATTTTTCAGAATAATCTATTAATTCTCCGTTGATTTTCACATTGTCGAATGAAATATTTTTTACTCCGGTCATTTGGTAAGAGGCTTTTTTTACTCCATCGAACTCGCAATTTTTGAACGAAATATCCATTACCTGCTCAGATACATTGGGGATGCCATCGATAAATACACCGTAGTTACTGCTTTTGCTGGTTATGTTTTCGAAAACGAAATTGCGTGCAATAGGCATATTCTCGCCGGTGGTTACTTTTTCATATTTCATTTCCGCGCCAAATATCGCAATTTTACATTCGCCTACTTTTATATTACGAATAAAGAAATTTTCTAAAATGCCACCGCGAACCGGGTTCGATTTAATGCGAATAACGCGGTCTAAATTCGGACTGTCCATCACGCAGTTTTCTACCCACACATTGCGTACATTGCCCGAAATTTCGCTGCCGAGTACCACACCGCCATGCCCGTCTTTCATTTCGCAATGACGAACGATAATGTTTTCCGAAGGCATGCCACGCTTGCGTCCATCGTTGTTTTTTCCCGATTTAATAGCAATACAGTCGTCGCCGGTATCGAATTTGCAATTTTCAATCAATACATTTTTACATGATTCGGGATCGCAGCCATCGTTGTTTGGTCCATGGCTATTTACCGTTACACCGCGTACAATTACATTTTCACAGATAAACGGATGTAAACACCAGAAAGGCGAATTGATAAGCGTAAAATCTTCGAGTAATACATTTACGCAATTTTGTGGCTCCACAAATGATGGACGCAATTTATCTTCAGGTTTCATTACACGCTGTTCGAGTGGCACATTGTCTTCTTCCATTTTGGCAAGACGATTGCGTCCACCGTTTTCTTTCGTACCATTCCATTCCTGACTTATTGTTCCTTGTTCGTAACCGTATTCTTTTTTACCTTTCCATGGCCACCAATTGCTGCTGGTAGCTTGTCCATCAAGCGTACCTTTACCGGTTATAGCTACATTTGTTTCGTTGAACGCATAAATGAGCGGGCGATAGTTGATACAATCCCATCCTTCCCACGCGGTGCGTACCATAGGCAGATAATCGTCTGGATTTGTAGAGAATTTAAGCACTGCGCCTTCTTCCAAATGTAAATTCACATTGCTTTTTAGTGTAATGGCAGGTGTATAAAAAACACCTTTGGGTACTATCACAGTACCTCCTCCTTCTAAATGACAAGCTTCAATTGCTCTATTTATAGCGTTGATTTTATAATTTTCCACACCGTCGTAGGCACCAAAAGCAGAGATATGGAATTTCTTATCGGGAAATTTTGGCTCCTTGATTTGAGCAAGGACACTGTCCATTTCTTTCCAATTGTCGGTTGTTTGAGCTTTGTTTGACCAAGCGTTCAAACTGCATAATGCCGCCAATGCGACAATAAAAATGTTTTTTTTCATAGTTAAAATTTTTGTTCAAGATTAATATATTTTTTATTTTAATATTTAACACATAATATCATTTTTTACATTGTCGATGATTTATCGGATTTCATTTTTCCCCGACAAAGGTAATTGTTTCCCGCAAAAAAACAAACCTCTCAAGCAAAGGCTCAAGAGGTTTGAGGATATTCTTAGTTAATCGTTTTAAAAACGGATAAAACAGCTACCGCTTGAATAGCCGCCTCCAAAAACTGTAAGCACAATTTTATCGTTCGGGTTAAAACGCTCGAAATTTTGTGCCAGTACCAATGCCGAACTTGCCGAACCGGTATTTCCCAACTCTTCAATATTGCTCAAAAATCGCTCTTCGGGCAATTGAAGCTGGTGTGCCACATTGGTTAAAATACGCATATTTGCCTGATGGGCAACAATATACGATATGTCTTCAATCGGCGTTTGTTGCTTTTTTGCTACATATTCTATTGCTTCTACCATATATTTACAGGCATTCATAAACACATCGCGACCGTCGGGCATTACTACTCCTTCTGTTTTAGGGCGCAAATATACTCCGCCTGTTCCTTTGCCGATGTGAGCCAATCCGCGTGTGTGGATTTCGCGAATTTCAGGCTCTCCGTTTGTTTGTTTTTCTTTGGAAATAAACATTGCTACCGCTGCATCGCCCCAAAGATGCCCCGATTTTGGGTCTGTTTCGTTGCTGTAATAGGTATTGTGTTCCGAACAGATTATTAAGGCTTTGCTTGCTTTTCCCATTGCAAAATAACCTTCTGCAATTTCCAATGCATTGATAAACGACGAGCAAGCCGACGATACATAAATTACTTTTGCATTTGGGATTGTAAACTCACGCTGCATCACATGAGCCAGCGTAGCCACCGTATCGAGCGGCGAATAAGATGCTCCTACTATCAAATCGACTTCTTCCACGGGATAGGGTAATTTGCTTAGCGCATGGTTTACCGCAGCAACTCCCATAGTATTAATATTTTCATCTGCGCCGGCTTTCGAGCGGGTTCTTATGCCCGTACGCTGGTAAATCCACTCATCAGTTAAACCATTTAAATCAAGAAAATGCTCGTTGTGTACTCTTTCCGAAGGAATATAAAATCCGATAGTGTTAATAAACATACTGAATAACTTAAAAAAAATTGCGGGCACAAATTTAGCGACTAAAATTTTTCTTTGCAAACAAAATGTAACGAACAAACGCCTTTTCTACACGATAAAAATTCCATTTTACATAAAATTATTTCTACTTTTGCAGTTCTTATTTTTTTAATAAATAGAAATGCCCGTACAGCTACTTCTTACCAACGATGGCTCGCACACGCTTTACAATGCATCGACAGACGAGAATTATCATTCTATCCATGGGGCGGTGGCTGAATCGCGTTTTGTATTTTTGCAGGCAGGCTTGGAACGGTGTACAAAAACTGAAATTCGGGTGCTCGAAATTGGTTTCGGAACGGGATTAAATGCTTTTCTGACTGCCTTGGCTGCTGCTGCAAACAATCAATTGGTGCACTATACTTCGATAGAAAAATTTCCCCTACCGGAAAATGTATGGCTGCAACTCAATTATGCCGAAATGTATGGCAACGACACAAGTCTTTTCAAGCGCATCCACGAGATAGAATGGGAAACAGATGTATTTCTTTCTTCTACATTTTCGCTACAAAAAATACAAGGCGATTTTTGTAACATAGCTCTTGAAGGCAACTTTGATGTAATTTATTTCGATGCTTTTTCTCCCGAGCGACAGCCGGAATTATGGACGGATGATATTTTTCGTAAACTTTTTCGCCACAGTGCTTGGGGCGGCATACTTACTACCTATTGTGCCAAAGGCTCGGTGCGTCGCGCTATGCAGGCGGCAGGTTTCACCGTAGAGCGATTACCCGGACCCAAAGGTAAACGCGAAATGTTGCGAGCAACAAAACTTAGACCGAATGAACAGGGATTACATCACTAAACATCCGAAATGGACAATCTTTACTTGATTATTACTATCTTTGCTCTTTCTTTTAAAAATAAAAAAAACGGAATCTCATGAAAAAAATAGTTTTACTCTCTTTCGCTATTCTCTACTTATTCTCTACCTGTTTGGCACAAGAAACTGTTGACACGCCAAGTCTTTCAATTCTTGAAGAGCTGACCAATAATTCCGACTCTTCGAAAGGGACAATTATACTTAATCAAGATCCGCGCATTAAGGATTTGTTATTGAAGAAAAAAGAATCTGACTTGCAAAATCAAACTTTTACTACCAAACAAGGATTCCGTGTTCAGGTATTTTCGAGCAATGAACAACACAATGCCAAAACGAATGCCTACAAAACTGAAGAACGAATCCGGGAACGACTACCCGAAGCAGCGGTTTATACCTCGTTTTCTTCGCCTTTTTGGAAGGTGCGTGTAGGCGATTGTCTTACTACTACCGAGGCTCAACAGCTACGAGATGTGCTTAAAAAGGAATTTCCTGAATTTCAACAGGAAATATACATCGTGAAAGACCAAATACAGGTACCCGAAGAATAATGTCGATGTAGAATTTCTTCTTAAACATTAACTTTACTCCTACTCTAAATAATTCAATGGATTAAAAATGAATACTACCGAAGAACTTGCTTTTCATTATAAAAAAATACTCGAACTGCTGGGCGAGGATTCCACACGCGAAGGATTGCTTAAAACACCTACGCGCGTTGCCAACGCCATGGAGTTTTTTACTCACGGTTACGATATCGACCCCAACGAAATAATCCGAAGTGCCGTTTTCAAAGAAGATTACCGCCAAATGGTGATTGTAAAAGATATTGATTTTTATTCGCTTTGCGAACACCATTTATTACCGTTTTTCGGCAAAGCTCATGTAGCATATATTCCCAACGAATACATTACCGGACTAAGCAAACTTGCGCGCGTAGTCGATGCATTTGCCCGCCGGCTACAGGTTCAGGAGCGACTCACCATGCAGATAAAAGACTGTATCCAACAAACGCTTAATCCGCTGGGCGTAATGGTGGTGATTGAAGCACAACATACCTGCATGCAAATGCGCGGAGTAGAAAAACAAAATTCCATCACTACTACCTCCGATTTCACCGGAGCCTTCGAGAGTCAAAAAACTCGCGAAGAATTTATGAACTTAATAAAAGGAAGATAGTTAATTGCTAATTGTCAACACTTTATGTCCAATAGCACAACGAAGGCACTTGCGGTCGTCGCAATAACGGCTTTTGAGTTGCAGCAAGGCTTGCGTATCGAAAGCAGAAACGGTTGTTAAACCGAGGCGTTGCCAATTTTCAATGATGGAGTTTTTCTCGGGCAGAAGTTGTTCAAACAATGTAAAAACCCGTTCCTGCAAATCGGCTTGCTGCTTTTTTTGCCCATAGCAAAACAAGAAAGGGAGCACCGTGTTTATCAGTATGGTTTGGATAGCAGCATCGCCCAACTGTTTGATTTTCTGCGAACTTTCATCTCCAAATCGGTAGTGCGTTTCCCAATACTCCGACGGCTCGCATCGAAACAATTTTTGCAAAGCTTCGAGCGTAGGCGTTTCTATTATTTTGGAAAAAAGTTTTGTCGAACGATGTGTCAATGCCGCAAATTGTGCCATGCGCACCGTAGGGAAATTCTGCGGACGCAAGCGAAGAAATTTCCATAATTCGCGTGGCAGCGGAGTGAGATTAAATTTTTGTTGTAGAAAATGATACTCACGCTGCAAAGTTTGTTGGTAATCGTCGGGCATTTCCTGCGTTTTGCTCAAAAATCCCGCCTGCCCGAAAAGCATAGCTTCGAGTTGCAACAAATTATCTTTATGCTTGCCAAGGCATGATAACGGCAGCGATTTTGCCAGCCGCTCAAAAGCATCGGCATTAGTACCAAAGCCAAAATTACGCATGAGGATGATGTAAAATGCTTCTTCCCAATTATTTTTATTCTCTTCGAGCAAAACAAAAATCTGTTCGGCTTTATAGTTAAGCCGCTCCGTAAGGCAGGCGTTGAGCCACGAGTGAATATAAATTTTATCGACCAATGAAATTCGGTCGGCACAAGGAATCCAAAGTTTGTTTTCGAGCAGGTATTGGTAATTTTTTTCTACTTCAGAAGAAAATACAAGCTGCATTTGTGGTATTGCCTCACCTGTGGTACGAAAAGTGGGTGCATCAATTTCGGCAGCAACATGGAGGATTACCGAGTCGTAAGCACGATCGGTATTGTGATGGTGCTTTGCCCAGTCGGAAGATTTGCAGTGAATTTCTACATTGCCCGCCCAAAGCGTATCGCCTATTTTCAGTTTAGCATTAAAAAAATCGGGACCGGCATCGTTGTTTAGCTTGCCCACATCAATTACTTCGACAGATTCGCCTGCCGTGGTTCGCAATTTATGTGCCGAAAAGAGCCGAAATTGCCAAATGAAATGGAGGAATTTTTCGGTCATAATTTTTCAAAACGATAACCTTCTTTCTGCCAAAATTCGATGGCTTGCGGCAGCACAGCGAAAAGATTTTTTTTAGCTTTCTCCGAATCGTGAAATACCACCACCGAACCATTGCGACTCAATTTGCGGATTTTTTTCATGATAAATTCGGGTGAAAGCAAACGATTGTAGTCGCGGGTAATCAAATCCCACAACACCACTTTGTATCGACATCCGAGCAAACGGAGCTGCTTACGCGTAATTCGCCCGTAAGGCGGACGAAACAAGTTGGAATCTATTATCTCGGCTGCTTTTGCCACATTGGCAATATAGCTTTTAGCTGTGCAACCAAAACCTTTCAGGTGATTGAAGGTATGGTTACCTGTGCGATGTCCGCGACGGAGAATTTCGGCATAGACTTCGGGATATTTCACCACATTTTCGCCCACACAGAAAAAGGTAGCTTTGATGCCGTATTTATCCAATATATCGAGCACTGCAAGGGTTATTTCGGGTACAGGACCATCATCAAAAGTCAAGTAAATAACTTTTTCATCTTCCTTGATACGCCAAATTGCACCTTTGTAATACAACCGAAACGAAATCGGCAACCGTTCAATCCACATCAGCCTTTCTTGTTATTGTATCGCCTGCGAATATTTTTCGAAAATCGGACGATATTTGCTCATCAGTTCATCGCGTTTTGCGATGTTGCATTGTGCAAGAACGCTTTGCAAAATAGCCAATTCACGGTATAAATCCTGTGAAACCGAAGCACGCATCATCGGATTGGTCAAAGCGGCATACCACGCAATGTTTTTCACGCAGTTGTCGGCAATAGCATTCATTATAACATCACCCTTAGCTGTTTGTCCAAGCTCATAATATTGCGCTGCGAGGAAAGATGTGGTGTAATCCGCTTTTACCACGCTAATAGGCAAATTCGTCATACAACAATCAAGAGCTTTCAGCGCCTTGTCTCTTTTCCCTTCGGCAATAAGCCCGTCGACCAATTTATTGAACATCAAACGGAAAGTATGACACATGCGCAAGTTTGTTTCGTCGAGGTAAATATCGGGACGGAGTGCCCCGCCGTTTTTGTCGCCTCCCCAACGGAATTTGTTTACCATGTTGTCGTACATCAATTCGGTGTCAATTTTTTCACCCGAACCTTGTTCTCCTACAGGTACAATACGATAAGCTACCCCTTCGAGGCGGAAATTATCTTTCATACCCATGTAGTAATCGTCGCCCACGGTTGCGGCAAAATAAATTGGGCGTTTCCAATTGTTTTGCGAAAGCATTTCCACAATCATCAATTCGTGTTTGAGCAAACGATTGCGCAGGTTGATAGTAAATTCGGGCAGTATCTTATCGGCTTCTTCGGGCTTTACAATACCCATTGCCAAAATACTGTCTTTATTTACCGGAATAGTCAATTTGTTAGTTGGGAAAATTGCTACGCCGTCGTTGAGTAAATCGGGGTTCAGCACATAATCCTGAATAGCGGTTTTGGCGTCCATGCTTGGGAACTGCGCCAGCGGATGCACATACGCCACATCACGGGTGCCTTGTGCATACTGGTAGCGTTTCCATGAAATGGGCAACGGTTTCGATTCGTAGTATTCGCGACGCATTTGGTCGATATACCAATCTGTTTGCAGGTAGCTGAGGTTGCACACGCGCACATCGGGACGCACGCCTTCTACTTCTTGCAAATACCACAAGGGAAATGTATCGTTGTCGCCGTTGGTAAAAATAATGGCATTTGGCGCGAGGGACATCAGGTAATTGTAACCAAAATCGCGGCAAGTATAGCGCAACGAGCGATTGTGGTCGTCCCAATTTTGGCTTGCCATTTGTACAGGAACAAGCAAACACACAAGCGTAGCGATTGTAGCCGATATGGTTTTGTTTTTCAATATTTTTTCGAGCAACGCTGTCAGCCAAAGCACAGCCATACCTATCCAAATGGCAAAAGCATAGAACGAACCTCCGTAGGCATAGTCGCGTTCGCGAGGCTGGTAAGGCGTTTGGTTGAGATAAACGATAATTGCCAAACCGGTCATAAAAAACAATATGCCCGTGAGCCAAAATACTTCTTTACCTTCTTTTCCGTTGCGAAGCTGGTATATAATACCCAAAATCCCCAACAAGAAAGGCAGCAGGTAATACACATTACGACCTTTGTTTTCAGCCTGGTCGGGCGGTAAAGTATCTTGGTTACCCGAAGTGATGTTGTCTATAAATTTGAAGCCGGTAATTACCGAACCTTTATCTACCTCGCCGTAGCCTTGCATATCGTTTTGACGACCAATGAAATTCCATCCAAAATAGCGGAAATACATATACGCTACCTGATAACTGAAAAAGAACTTGAGGTTTTCGCTGAAAGTAGGTACGGTGCGCGTTTCCATTCGTCCACAGGCATTCCATTGAATTTGCTTGCCTACAAAACCCGACCAGTCTTTATATGCACTCACATGCGAACCCTGATTGCTGTACATACGAGGAAATACAGTGCAAAACGCATCGTCGTAAATATAGTCCTGTTTTTTCCCTGTAACTACATATTTATCTTTATCTCCCGAATTTTCTTTCTCTTGCTTACTCCAAATATCTCCTTGATTATCAATTGCTGCTACGCAATGGTCTCCCTCGATATTGCGCTTCACTTCGGCATCGAAATATGGTCCATAGAAAAGCGGATTTTTGCCGTATTGTTCGCGGCTTAAATAACTTTTAAGCGCAAACACGGTTCCGGGCGAGTTTTCGTCGAGCGGTGTATTAGCATTTGAGCGAATAATAATGATAGCGTACGATGAAGCTCCAATCAATATTACCGTGAGAAAAAGCATTATCGTGTTGAGCACTTGTGCCCGAACTGTTTTCAGGTAGAAAAATATCGAAAGTGCGACAATCACCAGCACTCCCGCGACAATGCTTTCGCCCAAAAACGCTATGCCCGACAGCACAATGGCTGCAATGAACGAGATTTTGATGCGCAACGGGCTTTTTTCGGCATACGACTCGTAAAGCGCCCAAGCCAGTACCGCCACAACTACCAGCGCATGTGCAAGGAAACCGGAATTGAAACTCATTCCGAAGGAATTGACAAACAGCAATTCGAACCACGATGCTACCGTGAGATATCCGGGTGCAAGAGCGAAGGTTACAAGTCCCAATATGATTAATGATACCGCCGCTGCAATAGCAATGCCTTTTTTTGTTACTTCGTATTTCTTCAGATAATAAACCAGTACCAATACGGGTATGGTAAGCAGGTTGAGCAAGTGCACTCCGATGGAAATTCCCATGAGGTAAGCTATGAGTATGAGCCAGCGGTTACCATACGGACTGTCGGCTTCGTCTTCCCATTTGAGGATTGCCCATAAAACTACTGCCGTAAACACTGCGGACGAAGCATAAACTTCCGCTTCGACTGCCGAATACCAAAACGAATCGCTAAAAGTATAGAGCAATGCTCCCACTAATCCCGAACCGATGATTGCAATGGTTTGTGCCAAACGATATTCGCCGTTTACATCAGGTTTAACGATTTTGCGTGCAAGACGCGTAATTGTCCAAAACAGAAACAGAATGGTGAACGCGCTTGCAACGGCAGACCACGCATTGACCCAATAGGCAATTTGCGAAACATCGTTGCCGGCAAAGAGCGAGAAGAATTTTTGGATAAGCATGAAAAACGGTGCTCCGGGTGGATGACCTACTTCAAGCTTGTAACCGCAGGCTATAAACTCGGGACAATCCCAAAAACTCGCTGTAGGCTCCATGGTAGAGAAATAAGTGAACGCCGCCACAGCAAAAGCCAGCCATCCAAAAATGTTATTCCACAATTTGTACTGTTTCATCTTTTTATAAGAATTTCAATGGATTACAAAATTTAGGACGCAAAAATATGTATTTTTTATGAGAAAATACGGTTTTGCTTCTTAATTTGTGAATTTATTGATACTAAAGCAACATGAAATCTGCAAGATTCGTAGTGAAAATTTACAGAATTATCCATTTTAAATCTTGCAAAACAAGCACTACCCGTCATTGCGAGGAACGAAGCAATCGCAGTATTAAGAATGGATTGCTTCGTTCCTCGCAATGACGGCGATGGCGTTTATTTTACAAACCTAAAAAAGTATAATTCAAAAAAAAACGAACTACTCAATATCAGTGTAGTTCGTTTTTTATAAGAAAAATCTCTTATGGATAAAAAATGATTTATTTTACCATTCCCGAAAATCCCATAAATGCCATAGCCAGCAATCCGGCAGTTACAAGTACAATAGAAGCACCTTGCATACTTTTCGGTATTTTAACCAAGGCGAGTTGTTCGCGCAAACCTGCCATAATTACCATGGCAAAAGTAAAACCGACACCGGTCATAGCGGCATAGAAAACATTATGTACCAAATCGTAGTTTTTGGTAATAGCCACTAAGGCTGTTCCCATTACGGCACAGTTGGTAGTAATAAGCGGAAGGAAAATTCCCAATGCTTGATACAGCGGCGGGCTTACTTTTTTCAAAATAATTTCGACCATTTGCACCAAGGCTGCTATGACCAAAATAAACGAAATGGTTTGCATAAACGCAATATCCATCGGAACGAGCAGATAGGTGTAAAGCAGGTAAGTTACCAAGTTGGCAAGCACCATTACAAATATTACGGCGGCTCCCATTCCTACAGCCGTAGGAATTTTATTGGATACACCCAAAAACGGACAGATTCCCAAGAATTGCGACAACACTACATTGTTCACAAACAGGGCAAGGATAATTATACTTACAAATTCCATATTAATTACGAGTTGCGAGATACAAGTTACAAGTGGTATTTGCTTTGCAAATTTTCTTGTTTTCTTGGCTCTAAGTTCTTTATTCTATTTTTGTTTGCTTTTAATTTTATTAGTCAGTGCTATCATATATCCATACACCAGGAATGCTCCCGGAGGAAGGATAAACAACAACATATTATTTTCGAAACCAAAACTGTGTCCGAAAATACTGCCGTTACCCAATAATTCGCGCACAGATGCCATAATGGTAAGCGCGGCTGTGAATCCAAGCCCCATACCTAATCCGTCAAGTAAGGACGGAAACACTCCGTTTTTTTGTGCAAACGACTCTGCCCGACCAAGCAAAATACAGTTTACTACAATCAACGGAATGAAAATGCCCAATGCGCTGTAAAGTGCCGGCGTATATGCTTTCATTACCAAATCGACCACGGTTACAAAGCTGGCAATAATTACCACAAAAGCAGCAATACGCACTTTATCGGGGATAAAATTTTTGAGCAAAGACACAAATATATTGGCAAATACCAACACAAAAGTCGTGGCAGCTCCCATACCCAGTCCATTAATGGCTTCGGTAGTTACGGCAAGTGTCGGACAAGTTCCGAGCACGAGCACTACGGTTGGATTTTCTTTCCAAAGTCCGTTTATAAAAGTTTTCCAATTACTCATTCCTGACCTCCTTTCGTTGCTCCGCTTGTGGAGTCGTATGTGTTGTTATTGTTTGTAAGTGCCGCATGTGCGCGGTTAATAGCATCGCAATAAGCCCGCGAAGAAATTGTTGCAGCTGTGATAGCGTCAATTGTTCCTCCATCCTTTTTCACGGAAAGATTGCCTTCGATCTTCAAATTATTAAACTGGTCGTGAAACTTAGGGTCGCTCATTTTTGAGCCTAATCCCGGTGTTTCCTTATGCGAAAGCACTTTGGAATTATAAATAGTTCCATCGGGCAAAAAGCCTACCATTACATCAAAGCGACCACTAAAACCGCTTTCGGTAAATGTTTTAACAGCTGTTCCTACTAACTCGCCATTCTTTTTGGCAGGATAAAATACTAATCCGTCGGCTTCCCACTGGTCGGCATTCGGGTCGTTGTCAAAAGCGGGAACGACCTCTTTTACCGCATCGTTTTCTCCTTTAATATAGGCTTGAGCAATTGGTTCTTTGGTTGCACCGTATACGAGAGCTAACGCAGCTGCCATTATCGAACAGATAAGCAAAAGACTAAGCACCATATTGGGCAATGTTGATTCTAACTTTTTCATTTCTTTATAACCTCCCCGTAGCGTTTTGGTTTCACATATTTATTGATAAGCGGCGTAAAGGCGTTCATAATCAAGATAGCAAACGATACACCTTCGGGATAGGAACCGAATACACGAATCAATACTGTTAATACTCCGATTAAAGTACCGTAAATCAACATGCCTTTTTTACTCATGGGCGATGTTACATAATCGGTTGCCATGAAAATAGCACCAAGCAATACTCCTCCTGTTAAAATATGGAATACAGGTCCGGCATAGTGTTCGGGATTTACAGTATGCAGAATACCTGCAAAAATGGCAATGGCAGCAATCATACTTACAGGGATATGCCATGTAATAATCTTGCGCCAAAGCAGGAATATTCCTCCCAAAATTAACGCAATGGCTGAAATTTCACCCATACTACCTCCAATATTACCCAACATCATATCTTGCAACGAAGGCAATTTACTCATGATGGTAGAAACGGTTTCACCTTTCATCAAACCTTCTTTCATAATACCAAGCGGAGTGGCTCCCGTAACGGCATCGGTGTAAGTCATCGGGAGTTTCGCAGGCAATGCCCACGAAGTCATTTGTACCGGAAACGAAATCAACAGGAATACACGCCCAACCAACGCAGGGTTGAACAAGTTGTTACCCAACCCGCCAAAAGTCATTTTACCGATTCCGATAGCCACGGCGGCACCGACAATTACCATCCAAACAGGAAGGTTGGACGGCAAGTTGAATGCCAACAATAAACCGGTAAGAAATGCCGAACCGTCTTTGATTGAGATTTCGGTTTTGAGCAAATATTTTTGAATAATCGCTTCGAAAAGTACGCAAGAGGCTATCGAAACCAGTGTAACGATAAGCGCACCCAAACCGAAAAAGTAAAGCGACACAAGCAAAGCAGGTGCTAATGCAAGAATTACACCGCACATATTCTTCTTCACAGAGTCGCCACCGTGAACATGAGGTGATGGTGATACAATTAATTTATTCATAATTATAAATAAGTCTTTATTATTTTCTACTTCTAATGATTGCTCCTACTTTGTTTTTACCCAAACGCACATAGTCGAGCAACGGACGGGCGGCAGGACAAGTGAAACTGCATGAGCCACATTCTACACAATCCATAATATGAGCTGCTTCTGCCTCTGTCCACATTTCGTTTTCAACCAAACTCATCAAAAGGTATGGCTCTACACCCATACAACATACATTCACACATTTGGCACAACGGATACAGTTACGCATTTTTTCGCGCTCGGCTTCGAGACTCGGCATAATGAGTAGCCCCGAACTTCCTTTGGTCATCGGCACTTCAAGGTTTAGCAATGCTTTTCCCATCATCGGACCGCCACCGATTACCTTGCCGGTATCTTCGGGTAATCCGCCGCAAAAGTCAATTAACTCCGACAGCGGCGTACCGATACGAGCCAGTAAGTTCGATGGTTTTTCAATTGATTTTCCGGTGATTGTGATGATTCGTTCTATTAAAGGTTTATTTTTTTGAACTGCTTCGTACACGGCAAAGGCAGTACCTACATTTTGTACTACTGCGCCAACTTCAATCGGCAACGCGCCGCTTGGTACCTGACGACCAATAGTTGCATCAATCAACTGTTTTTCGCCTCCTTGCGGATATTGCACTTTGAGCGGGCAGATTTCGATGCCTAATTCGTTTTGTGCCAATTTTTGCATCAGCGCAATGGCATCGGGTTTATTATTTTCGATACCGACAATAGCACGAGTTACGCCTATGGCTTTCATCAGAATGCGAATGCCAACCAAAATCTCTCCCGATTTTTCCAGCATCAATTGGTGGTCGGAAGTAAGATAAGGTTCACACTCAACGGCATTTATAATCAACACTTCGGCTTTTTTACCCGGAGGTGGCGACAGTTTAATATGCGTAGGGAAAGTAGCTCCACCCAAACCTACAAGACCGGCATCGGCTATTTTTGCCAAAATATCTTCTTTGCTTGCACTTATATCTTTAACAAGGTCTTCACTGCGGTCGATACGCGATTCCCATTCATCGCCTTCTACATCGATAATAATAGCCGGACGCTTGTAGCCGCTTGCATCAACTACTTCGTCGATTTTTGCTACTTTACCCGATACCGGAGAGTGTACATTGGCAGATACAAAACCACCGGCTTTGGCTATCAATGTGCCTACTTTTACTTCTGCACCTTTTTCGACCACAGCTACTGCCGGCGCGCCCAAGTTTTGCCCAAGCATAACAACTGCCTGTTTGGGTAGAGGCGCGGTTTGTATTTTTTGATGTGCCGAAAATTTGTTTTCAGCGGGGTGAATGCCACCTATTTTGAATGTCTTCATCGTTAGTAAATTTACAAATTACACATTTTTATTGGTCAACTTGTTAGTCGGCAAGCGCTTCCACCTTCTCCTTGCGAGGCGGGAAATTCAGTTCGACAATAGCGGCAGTTGGACATTCTGCCACACATTTGCGACACAAACGACATTTCGTATCGTCGATATATGCCAAATTATTTTCAACACTGATTGCTTCAAAAGCGCAAACCTTCTGACATTTCGAGCAGCCGATACAAGCTACCGAACAAGCTTTTTTAGCAACGCCGCCTTTGTCCTTGTTGGCACAACTTACATAGATGCGGCGTGATTTGGGACCTTTTTTACGCAATTCGATAATCATTTTCGGACAAGCTTTTACGCAGGCACCGCACGAAGTACATTTGTCTTCATCAATTACAGGAAGTTTTGTTTTTTCATCAATGTATAATGCATCGAATTGGCAAGACAGTTCGCAATCGCCTAAGCCATAACAACCAAACGAACAACCTGTTTCACCGCTATATAAGCTTACGGCTATTGCACAAGATTGTGCTCCGTCGTAAGTATTTGTATGAGCCCTGTTGGCACACGAACCGTTGCAACGAACAACGGCAATTTTCGGGTCACTCGCCACAGCTTCTTGTCCCAACGCAGCAGCGACCTGAGTCATCACGGCATTACCTCCTACAGGACAAAGCAATCCGTCCAATGTCTCGGCTTTTACACAAGCTTCGGCAAAGTTACGGCAACCGGCAAATCCACATCCTCCACAATTAGCTGCAGGAAGAACCGCTTCCACATCGTCAATGCGAGGGTCTTCATAAACCTTAAATTTTTGGGCTACAAAATACAGCACCACAGCCGACACAGCACCCAGCAATCCAAGGGTCAACACTGTAATTAAAATATCACTCATTTTTTATCTATGTTAATGAAAAACAAAAATTTCTTTGTCAAACGCTTTCTAAACAAATACAACATGCCATAATAAGGTATAAGCGAAGCAACTGCCGCCGCTGCCGCAATGGTTTCGCTTTTCATATAATATTGCACCAAAAGCAAAACCGCCATAAGCAAAACCAAGGGAAAAATATACGCATATAACACTGCCTGCAAGCCTTTTGACGAGCGCCCGACAAGCCAAACTTCCTGTCCGACCTCAATAGCTCTTCCTTCGGGGAGCGGCACTGTAATATCCTTTTCGGCTTTATCGGCTGCCGAGCATGCGCCTTTGGCATGGCAGGCAGCACAGGCAGAATTTTGTACAATACGAACTACCGCAGTACCCGCTTCAATGCGAATTACTACACCTTGATGTTCGATATCTGTCGTTTTATTCATCTGCCGTTGTAAAGTAGAGATTACATTTTTGCGGGGACAAAGATAAATACTTTAAATAATATACAAACTTTTTGCAAGAAAAAATGATGCTTATCTGCATTTTAAACCGGTATCTTCATCGCAATTATCGCACATGCCTCTGCGTCAGCCAACGCATAATGGTGATTCTTCAAATCGTAACCGCAATACGCTGCAACGGTGGTCAGTTTATGATTGGGCAATGACTTGCCGAAAATCCTGCGCGAAGCCCGGAGAGTACAGCGAAATTCATAATTGGGATATTCCATCCGATAAGCATTATGAGCCTCCTGCAAACAGCTTCGGTCGAAAGGAGCATTATGCGCAACTAAAGGCAAGCCGGCAAATTTCGGCAAAATTTCTTCCCATACCGATGGAAATCTTTTTTCGTTTTCCGTATCCTCAAAAGATATTCCGTGAACTACGGTATATGAATACCAGTCGGGGTCGGGACGAATCAGACGATAAATTTTTTCTGCAATCACTCCATCGCGGACAATAACTACACCTACACTGCACACGCTTGAACGGTGATAATTGGCTGTTTCAAAATCTATGGCTGCAAAATCTCTTAGCATATTGTTTTTTTCGGCAAAAATAAACTAAGAACCACGCTTATGAATGGTTTTAAAATTTATTATTTTCTAAAAAAAGCAAAGGAAAATTTAATACTATTATCGTAGCCATAAGATTTTTGATGTAATTTTGCCGAAAGAAAAAAATCATGACAGAAAAACTTCGATACAAGCGCACCCTAAGCATTGCAGGTAGCGATCCGAGCGGAGGCGCGGGCATTCAGGCAGATTTGAAAACAATGTCTGCCTGCGGTTGTTTTGCCATGTCGGCAATTACGGCGGTAGTCGATGAAAACACGGTTGGCGTATACGGCATACACCCTGTACCCGACCATTTTGTTTTGGGACAAATCCGCTCCGTACTCGACGACATCGGTGCCGATGCCGTAAAAATAGGTATGCTGCATTCCTCTTCGCTCATCCGCTCAATAAAGGAAATTTTACAAGAATATCGGGTTAAAAATATCGTACTCGACCCTGTGATGATTGCTACCTCGGGCGACGAACTGTTGCCAAACGAAGCCGTTGCCTCCTTGCGCGACGAATTGATACCCATTGCCCGTGTTATTACTCCCAATATCCCCGAAGCAGAAGTGCTGCTGGGTACGAAAATCACCGGACAATCGGCTTTGCCCGAAGCGGCAAAACGATTGTCGCAAAACGGATTGGTGTCTGTAATGCTTAAAGCCGGACATCTTGCCGACAATGAATTGACCGATATTTTTTACAATGCCGAAACCGGCGAAACCTTGCGTTTTCCTTCCCTTCGAATCGACACCGTAAACACGCACGGAACAGGTTGTACGCTTTCGTCGGCAATCGCTTCGTTTCTTGCACACGATTTGCCGCTCAACCTCGCCGTGAGTCGTGCCAAAGACTATATTAGCAACGCCATTGCAGCCGGTGCTCAGTATCAAATAGGCAAAGGACACGGACCGGTACAGCATTTTTGGCAATGGTGGAAATAACATTTTGTAGCCTGTATTTTTTTCTTACTTTTGCACCAATTAAAAAAACAATTATGAGCAAAACAATTATTTCCAATTTTGAAACGCTCGAATCGCTTATCGGGCAAGAAATCGGGGTTTCGGATTACCACCAAATTACCCAGGAGCAAATCAACCTTTTTGCCGAAGCTACGCTCGACTTCCAATGGATACATACCGATGTAGAGCGAGCCAAAACCGAATCGCCTTTTGGCAACACCATTGCGCACGGCTATCTTACGCTCTCGCTATTACCTTACCTGTGGGCACAAATCGTGGAAGTACAAAACCTGAAATTACAGGTTAATTATGGTATCGAAAAATTCAAATTCAACCAACCGGTACCCGTAAACAGCAAAGTTCGCCTTGTAGCAAAAGTTGTGAGTGCGGTAAACCTGCGCGGTGTGGTGCGTGCCAATATCGGTGTGAAACTCGAAATTGAAGGCAACCGCAAGCCTGCCTACGAAGGCGAAGTGGTATTTCTTTATCATTTTCTTTGAAAAAAATATCTCCAAAGTGGCGGAAAAACACATCGGGAAAGCGATTTTTCAACGCTCGGAATTGTTACTGGGAAGCGATTTGATGCAAAAAATTGCACAAGTGCATGTCATTATCTTTGGCATTGGCGGCGTAGGCAGTTGGTGCGCCGAAAGCCTTGTGCGAAGCGGAATCCATCACCTCACCATTGTTGATGCCGATCGTATTTGCGTAACCAACATTAACCGGCAATTACACGCCACGACTCACACCGTAGGCGAAGTAAAAGTTGATGCTCTTAAACGCCGCCTGTTGGAAATAAACCCCAATGCCGAAATCACCGCTATTCAAGAAATGTACGATGAAAATACGCACGATTTTTTTGAATTGAGGAAATATCACTACATCATTGATGCCATCGACAGCCTTGCCGCCAAAACACATCTTATCCATATGGCTACGCGCACGGATGCGGAATTTTTCTCCTCGATGGGTTCGGCTTTGAAAATCGACCCAACGCGCATTCGCAGCGCCGAGTTTTGGAAAGTTCACGGCTGCCCATTGGCTTCGGCGCTTCGCAAGCGACTGAAAAAAGGCTGCCTGCCTGCCAAAAAATTCATCTGCGTTTACAGCGATGAAGTATTCGAAAACCGCGGACAAAACCCTGACTCCGACGGCAGCATGTCGTTCAATAAGGTCGCCACAAACGGCAGCCTGAATCACATCACGGCAATTTTCGGCTTCACACTCGCAGGGCTGGTAATACAGGATATTGCTTCAAAAGTTGAGATAGCAAAAAATATGTCCTGACTTGTTGTTGGATAAGTCAGGACATAATCTTCCCCGAGTTTGAGAGTTACAATTTTGCCTCTATCGGTACACTTAAGCGGAAAATAAAATTCCGCCCCATGTTGTAAATCCCTTCGTTCTTGTAACGCGAAAGATGGTCGTAGTATTTTTCGTTGAAAATATTGTTGCACGCAATATCAACTTCTATAGATGTGATGCGTTTTATTGCCATCGTAAACGAAACTCCCGCATTCAACACATTGTAAGCAGGCGTGGGCGTTTCGTAGTCGGCAATGCGCTTTTGCTCAAAAGAATATTGATTTTGCAGGTAAAACGCATATTTTCTCAACATCTTTTTTCCTTTAAAATTCGCACTAACCGTAGCATTTATCTTTTGCGAAGGTATCAGCGGCAAATCTTTCCCATCGGCATTTTCGCCAAAAACATTGGCATACGAAGCCTCTAAATGCAACCAGTCTGCCGGATGCGGGTGCAGATGAAAACCTGCTTCACCACCGTAGAGTCGTGCATCATCTTGAGTATACTGATACACCGGCATCTCGTCCCGAATCGCATCTGTGGGTTGCAGGTAAATATAATGGTGAATGTAGTTGAAATATGGATTTACAAACAGTTCCAAATGCTCGCTGCGATAACTAAACGAAAAATCTACCTGATAGCTGTTTTCGGTTTTCAACTCGGCATTACCTATTTCAAAACGATTTGCGCCACCATGCCCGCCATTGCTCAACAGTTCAAACATATTCGGCGCACGATAGCCCGAAGCGATATTTGCCCGTAACGAAAATTTTTTCGGCAGTTTCAAAAATACACCTGTGGAAAAATTGAATGCTGCGAAATTATCCGAAAAAGCAGAAAAATCATCGTCTGCCGTACTGTTAATGTAGCGATTATCGGCACGAACGCCGATTTGCCAATACGATTTGTCGGAAAAATAAAAATCCGACACAGCAAACACACCGATTTCGGCAGTCGTGGCATTGGGAATCAAGCGTTCTTCGCCACTGTTTTCATTCTGTTGATACAAGCCCTGCGACCCGACTGTCAGTTTCCAATGCTTAGCCCACAGAGGCGAAAACCACCGTGCATTGTACGAAAAAGTATTTAACAGCATATCCAATGCAGCTTCACCTTCGTGTTCTTCGTGCTCCTCAGGCGTTTCTGTTACGCCGTGTTCATGTTCCTCTTCAAATTCCTGCCGCCGATTGGACACAAAGCCCAAATCAACTTTCAGGCGCGAATCATTGGCAAAAAACCAAGTATTATTCGAACCTGCAATGTGCGTCTGCAAATGCTGATAAGGCAATTCGGGCGTGCGTGGATTTACCGTAGAATGATGATGCTCTTCACCTTCCTCTTCTTCTTCCGGCTCCGTCAATCCATAATTTTCCGACAAAAAATTATAATGCAGCGAGGAATGAAAATTTGCACCCATATAAGCAACTGTGGTTTTTATATCGCCCGTATTAAATCGGCTGTTATCCACCTTATTATCTGCACCGTCGGTATAATCTTCGTGTGTAGTATAGGTACCGAAAACATTAAAATGCAAACGCTTCTTACTCATTTTTAATCCGGCATTGTTGCGCCAGCCGTTTGTATTGCTATTGTATTCCGAAACAAGTTTAGCCGACAGCGAATTATTTTCGGCAAAGCTCTCGCCACTAAATGCCAGCACGCCACCCAGCGCATCGCTACCATAGAGCAACGAAGCGGGACCTTTAACAATTTCTACCGACTCGTAACCGTGTTCGTCGAGTCCCAAGCCATGCTCCTCGCCCCATTGCTGATTTTCGATGCGCACTCCCTGTGAAAAAACGGCAATCCGGCTTCCGCTCAACCCGCGAATAACCGGTTTGCCGATACCCGAACCTGTAGAAAGATTGCTCACGCCTGCCACCGCCGTAAGCTTTTGTGCAAGCGAAAGCCCTTGAATATCAACATTGTTCTGCAACGAGATTTTTTCAACATTACTCACATTTTCGCTTTGCAACGATAATTTTTCGCCCGAGATTACAATTTCCTGCAAAGCGAGTACCGAATCCTGGTTTTGAGATACGGCAATAAAATACTGCATTCCAAAAAGCAATAAAAATATATATTTTTTCATTTTTCTGATTTTTTTTCATTAATAAATACATAACAAAGACACGAAAAAATAGCCTTGCGCGGCGTTATATAATCGTATCGTTGCGTTTGAAAAATTGTTTATTCTAAAAAAATCAGGAAACAGGCGGGGCACGCGATTGCTTGTGCGTAAAAGAAAGTGAATGATAAAAATTATCGGGGAAACGGTAGGAAATATTTCTCGGTTGCTTGACACAGCGATATTCGGGAAAATTTATTTTGTCGGAATCGACAATAGTAATATGGCAAAACGGACAATCGCCATCGAATTCCGCCTTTGCAACATGTTGCAGGCAAACGGTACTATCAATGTGCTCGTGGTGGCTTTCAGCCGCGTGGTGATGCAGCAACGGATGAATTACCGCTGTTACCGACAAATCGAACAAATAAAGGCACAATAAAAATATTGTCATGCCTTTCAAAAGTCTGTTTGCGGAACGATTTATCATACGAACTTTATTAAAAAATTCTGTTAATTGAAAAACCGCATCTGAACAACAGACGCGGTTTTTGCACCAACCAAAAATATTTATGTATGAAAAAACCTAACAGCACAACTTCTCAGTCTTCCATTAAGCCGTTGGCAAAGATACTTACTATGTTTTAGAAAACTTCACGCTAAGCAAATATTTTTTTGTGAAAAAAAATTAATGTTATTAATCTTGTTTTAAAAAAACGAACATATTTGGACAAATAGTTAAATTTTTAATTACTCGACACTATCAAGCATTATGTCTGCATCAAATAATTAAAAAAAGAAAGCGGCGATTTGTGGTTGATTAAAAAATTATTACTTTTGCAACCCATTAGAAAAATACGATTATATAACACTATCGAACAATGAATATTGTACAAACCAACATTGATGCCGTAAATGCCACGCTTACCGTGCAGGTATCAAAAAGCGATTACGAAGAAAAAGTAGAAAATGCATTGCGTAACTATCGCAAAAAAGCAAATATCCCCGGCTTCCGACCCGGCATGGTACCTGCAAGCTTGGTGAAAAAAATGTACGGCAAAGCCATGCTTGCCGAAGAAATAAACCATCTTGTTTCGGACAAGCTTTACGAATACATTAAAGAAAACAAGTTGAATATGCTTGGCGAACCACTTCCAAGCGAATCGCAACCCGAAATAAATTTCGAATCGCAAGAGGAGTTTGAATTTGTATTCGACCTCGGTTTGGCTCCCGAATTTGAATTGAACCTCGATAAAAAAACAAAAGTAAAGTACTATAACATCGAGCTTACCGACGACATGGTGGACAATCAAGTAAAATCCTACACCGGTCGTTTTGGACAATATGTTCAGGAAAATACGGTAGAAGAGCGTGATGTAGTGAAAGGCAATCTGGTGGAACTTACTGCCAAAGGCAAGGAAAAAGAAGATGGCATCAAAGTAGAAGCTGCTGTGCTTTGTCCTGCATATATTAAGGTAGATGATATCAAAAATCTGTTTGTGGGCAAAACAATCGGCGATGTGGTGAAATTCAATCCAAAAACTGCTTTTGAAAATGAAAACGAAATTGCTTCTTTACTCAAAATCAACAAAGAAGAAGCTGCAGAAATCAATGCCGATTTTCAATTTACCATCACAGGTGTAACACGCTACAAAGAAGCAGAAATCAATCAGGAACTTTTCGATAAAGCTTTCGGTGAAGGTGTTGTAAAATCGGAAGAAGAATTTCGTGCAAAGATTCGCGAAAATATTCAGGAAACCCTCACCGCCGATTCCGATTATAAATTTGGCATCGATGTTCGTGCCGCATTACTCAAAAAGGTCGATGGCTTGGTATTTCCCGATGCAACGCTTAAACGCTGGCTGCAAGCTAAAAACCAACATCTTCCGGCAGAAAGCGTAGAAGCCGATTACCCGAAAATGATTGAAGACCTGAAATGGCAACTCATTTCGGATAAAATAGGAAAAGCAAACAATTTGAAAGTAGAATTTGCCGATATTGAAAATTATGCCAAAAAGATTGCCCGCGCACAATTTGCTCAATACGGAATGCCGAATGTGCCCGACGAAATGCTGGCAAACTATACCAACGATATGTTGAAAGATGAAAAATCGATGCGCAACATGATGTCTGCCGCATACAACGAAAAAGTAATCGAAAGCATAAAAACTACCATAAAATTGGACGAAACAGCTATCGAAATTGAGAAATTTAACGAAATGTTAAAGGATTAAGACTTATTTTTAAGATTTTTTCAGAAAAAGACTTTTACCGATTTGCATTTGCAAGCAATTTTTTATCTAATTTTGTTCTGCTTTTGCCGTATAGGTTAAAAGTTTTTTTTTGTCCAAAAGAATAACCTTATTTAAAAACAAATTTTATGCAAAACGAATTTAGAAATTATGCCGTCAAGCATTTAGGGATGAACGGCTTGACTCTCGACCAATATAATTCTTCTCTTTCTACAAGAGGCGAATTTATTTCTCCTTATATCCTGGAAGAACGACAGCTCAATGTTACACAAATGGATGTATTTTCGCGTCTGATGATGGACAGGATTATTTTCCTTGGTTTCCCGATAGACAGTACAACGGCAAATATCATTCAGGCACAGCTGCTTTTCCTCGATTCGTCCGACCGCGGGAAAGATATTTCCATTTATATCAACTCCCCCGGCGGATCGGTATACGATGGATTGGGCATTTACGACACCATGCAATACATAAGTTGTAAGGTAGGTACTATTTGTACCGGCATGGCAGCTTCGATGGCTTCGGTGCTGCTCGTGGCTGGCGAAAAGGGCAAACGACAAGCCTTGCCTCATTCGCGGGTGATGATACATCAGCCAAGCGGAGGAATGCGCGGACAATCGAGCGATATGGAGATTACCGTACGCGAAATTTTAAAACTCAGAAAAGAACTCTACACCATTATTGCCGAGCACTCGGGTAAATCGTACGAGCAAATTGAAGCAGACTCTGACCGCGATTACTGGATGACCGCGCAGGAAGCTCTCGACTATGGTATGGTAGATGAAATTTTGGTACGAGACAAGAAATAACAATATGGCAAAAGGAAATAATCGATGTAGTTTTTGCGGACGCCCGCAAGAACAGGTGAAACTATTTATAGCCGGTAAAGATGGAGCTAATATCTGCGAAAATTGTGTAAAATCGGCAGGCGACATCGTAAAACAAAGTGAGGGAAGCAACAAAAATAACGCTGCGTTTTCCATCGAACAAAAAGATTTACCTACACCGATAGAAATAAAAGATTTTCTCGATCAATATGTAATCGGACAGGATGAAGCAAAAAAGTATCTTTCCGTAGCGGTATACAACCACTACAAGCGCCTTATTCAACCGCGGGGAGCCGACGAGGTAGAGATTGAAAAATCGAACATCATACTCGTAGGTCCTACCGGAACAGGAAAAACGCTGTTGGCTCGCACTATTGCACGCCGCCTGCATGTACCGTTTACCATTGTCGACGCTACTGTGCTCACCGAAGCAGGTTATGTTGGCGAAGATATCGAAACTGTGCTCACACGCCTGTTGCAAGTGGCAGACTACGATGTAACGGCAGCCGAGCGTGGTATTGTGTTTATCGACGAAATCGACAAAATTGCCCGCAAAGGCGACAATCCTTCCATTACCCGCGATGTAAGCGGCGAAGGTGTACAGCAGGGATTACTAAAACTGCTCGAAGGTTCGATCGTTAATGTGCCGCCGGCAGGAGGCAGAAAGCATCCCGACCAGAAAATGATACCGGTAAACACACAGAATATTCTGTTTATTTGCGGCGGGGCTTTCGAAGGCATCGACCGGAAAATAGCCCAACGCCTCAATACCCGCGTAGTAGGTTACAACGCAAGCAAGCAAACCGACAGAATAGACCATAACAACATGTTGCAATATATCGCACCGATGGATTTAAAATCTTTTGGATTAATACCCGAGATAATTGGTCGTTTGCCTATTTTGACCCATCTCGACCCGTTGGACAGAGATGCGTTGCGCCGAATACTTACCGAGCCTAAAAACTCCATTGTAAAACAATACATCAAACTGTTTGAAATGGATGGAGTAAAGTTGCATTTCGACGACGATGTACTCGATTATATTGTAGACAAAGCCATCGAGTTTAAACTCGGGGCACGCGGACTGCGTTCCATTGTAGAAAGTATTATTATGGACGATATGTACGAAGTACCTTCCAAGCAAATAAGCGAACTCAACATTACTAAAGAGATGGCAGAAAAGAAATTGGAAAAAATAAATCTTTCCCGTTTCGCAACAAATTAAATTGATAATTGATAATAAAATTTAAAAATACAAATGGAGTAGAAATTTTGCTCCATTTTTTTGACGATTAAAAAACTTGTTTATAAATTCGTTTTTTCAAAAAAAAAACAAATTCGATTTACATGGCAAAAGTTGACATCTCAACCCCTTTGAAAAAATATTTCGGTTTCGACTCATTCAAAGGCAATCAAGAAGCGGTAATACAAAACATGTTGGCAGGCAACGATACTTTCGTGCTTATGCCCACCGGTGGCGGGAAATCTCTTTGCTATCAATTGCCTTCGCTTATTATGGAAGGTACGGCTATCGTTATCTCGCCTCTTATTGCATTGATGAAAAATCAGGTTGATGCCATGCGTAATTTCAGCGAAGACGACGGCATTGCTCATTTCATCAATTCTTCGTTGTCAAAACAAGCCATTGAACAAGTGCGCGAAGATATTCTTTCAGGCAAAACCAAATTGCTGTATGTAGCGCCCGAATCGCTCACAAAGGAAGAAAACATTGAATTTTTACGCAACATTAAAATTTCTTTCTACGCGGTAGACGAAGCACATTGTATTTCGGAATGGGGACACGACTTCCGTCCCGAATACCGTCGTATCCGCCCGATTATCGACGAAATAGGAAAAGCTCCGCTTATTGCTCTCACCGCCACAGCTACACCAAAAGTGCAGCACGATATTCAAAAAAACCTCGGAATGCAAGGAGCTGCGGTATTCAAATCATCGTTCAACCGAGCCAACCTGTTTTACGAAGTGCGCTCAAAAACAAACAATGTAGATAAAGATATTATTCGCTACATAAAAAATAATTTGGGCAAATCGGGCATTATCTATTGCCTGAGCCGCAAAAAAGTGGAAGAACTTGCCGAAACACTGAAAGTAAACGGTATTTCTGCCCTGCCTTATCACGCAGGAATCGACGGAGCTACCCGCTCCGAAAACCAAGACAAATTTCTGATGGAAGAAGTAGATGTGATTGTAGCCACCATCGCCTTCGGAATGGGAATAGACAAGCCCGATGTGCGCTTTGTTATCCACTACGACATCCCCAAAAGCTTGGAAGGATATTACCAGGAAACCGGACGCTCGGGACGCGACGGCGGCGAAGGGCACTGCCTCTCTTTTTATGCGAACAAAGACCTTCAAAAACTTGAAAAATTCATGCAAGGCAAACCTATCGCCGAACAGGAAATAGGCAAACAATTGCTGCTCGAAACAGCAGCCTATGCCGAATCGTCGGTATGCAGACGCAAATTGCTGCTGCATTATTTCGGCGAACAATATACCGAAGAAAATTGTGGCAACTGCGATAATTGCCGTAACCCGAAAAAGCAAATAGAAGGCAAAGAATACCTCTTGGCAATACTCGAAACAGTGGTTTTATTGAAGGAAAAATTCAAAGCCGAACACATTGTAGATATATTGCGTGGCAAAGAAACTTCCGATATCAAATCGCACGAACACGATAATTTAGAACTTTTTGCGTCTTTTCCCGATGAAGACGAACGAGTGCTTCACGCTGTGATACGGCAGGCAATGCTTGCCGGATTGCTCGACAAAGATATTGAAAATTACGGCTTACTAAAAATAACCCCCGAAGGAAGAAAATACTTGAATAACCCGAAATCGTTTATGATAACCAAAGACAACGAATTTGACGAAGAAGACGAAGATAATCATACTCGTAATGCCTCTACCGGAGCAGCCGACGAAGTGCTGTTCTCAATGCTTAAAGACCTGCGTAAGAAACTTTCGAAAAAACTCGAAGTTCCGCCTTTTGTTATTTTTCAAGACCCCTCGCTCGAAGCCATGGCAACCAACTATCCGGTTACGATGGAAGAATTGCAAAATATACCCGGCGTAGGTGCAGGCAAGGCAAAGCGCTACGGAGAAGATTTTATCAAACTGATAAAAAACCATGTGGATGAAAATGAAATTATTCGTCCCGAAGACCTCCGCGTACGCTCGGTAGCCAACAAATCGAAATTAAAAGTATCTATTATTCAAACAATTGACCGAAAAATTGCCCTCGACGATATTGCCGAATCGAAAGGATTGGATATAAGCGAATTGCTCGACGAAATTGAAGCCATTGTATATTCGGGCACGAAGATAAACATCGACTATTTTCTGCAGCAAATTATGGACGAAGACCATATTCAGGATATATACGACTATTTCAACGAAGCCGAAACCGATAGAATTAGCGATGCTCTTGCCGAACTCGGCGAAAACGAATTTACAGAAGAAGAAGTTAGGATGGTACGCATCAAGTTTTTGTCGGAAATGGCAAATTAAGGACTTTCTATTTCGTATATTATTGAAAATCAAAACTCTTCGAGCCGTTGCTCGAAGAGTTTTTTTTGCACATCATTCAAGTTACTCCTTATATTATCATGAAATATCCGTGTTATTAACTTAAACGAAAAAAATATATATATTTTATAAGAAAAAAATATTGATAATTGTTATTATTTGTCGGTAAAAGTGATTACTTTTGACGCGGACTTCAACCAATTAAGCAATTACATTAAAAAATCAAAATGATAAAAAGGAGGATTTTTTTTAATATATATTGAAACACAGCCATATATAAAAAATCTTGCCCCTATTCTGCGGGAGCAAAGATATATCATAGATGCAATAAATTGCAATGCAGAAAACAAAAAATTACTGTTACTTTTTTTAATCTTCTATAATTTATAAATGCTTGAATAACCTTCAAACAACAGAAATAACAGAAGATTGCGTTTGAAAACAGTTTCTTTTTCGGCTTTTGTTAGCAAATGATGTTAGTTTTTCTTTTTCGGTATTTAATAGCACCAACCATCGCTATAATATCCAAAAACATCAAAACGAAGCGAAAAAAGCAATTGTTAGTTAAACAAACCAATACCCTTTTTTAGAAAAGGGTGGCAAGTTCCGACTCCGTGGTCCTGGAGTTGGAACTTGTTTTTTAAAATTCTTTTTACACCTTGATTTGTCTACAAAAAAAATGTCTTTGCAAGAAACTCTCTTGCAAAGACATTTTTCAACATATGGAATACATGTTGTCCCACCAGGATTCGAACCTAGGCTGGCTGAACCAAAATCAGATGTGCTACCACTACACCATGGGACAATCCGCATTGTGCTTTCCGTAAAAAGCGGGGGCAAAGGTAGTGTTTTTTTTTTATCTGCAAAAAAAAAGTCTGGAAAACATCCTTTTTATACAAGAAAAGCTCAATCGACAATCGATTGAGCTTTTCTTCGCAGTATTAATAGTTCGTTTTCTTTTCTTCGAAGTAGGCTTGCGGATGCAAACAGGCAGGGCATTTTTCAGGCGATTTTTTACCTGTGTACACAAAGCCACAGTTTCGGCATTGCCATACGGTTTCTTCGTCTTTTTCAAACACCTTGCTTTCTTCAAGATTTTTGAGCAATTTGAGGTAGCGTTGTTCGTGCTCGTATTCTACCTTGGCAATCATTCTATACATGGTTGCTATTTCTTTAAATCCTTCCGCTTCGGCAACATCGGCAAATTTCGGATAACTGAGATCCCATTCCTCATGCTCGCCCGCGGCTGCTTCTTTCAGGTTTTCAACTGTGTTGCTAATAATGCCTGCAGGATACGATGCTGTAATTTCCACCATACCGCCTTCGAGGTATTTAAACATTCTTTTGGCATGTTCTTTTTCCTGATTGGCAGTTTCTTCAAAAATAGAAGCTATTTGTTCGTAACCTTCTTTTTTTGCCACACTCGCAAAAAAGGTATAGCGATTACGCGCCTGCGACTCTCCTGCAAATGAAGTGAGCAGATTTTTCTCGGTTTGTGTTCCTTTTACTGATTTTTCCATACTGTTATTTTATTTAATTAATTAGATAAATTTCAAAAAACCGTTCGCAAAATTACATTCTTTTTTTACTTTCTACGCTGTTTTCCCATATTAATTTCTCAATCACGATAGCCAAAATACAATCGTAACGACTGCCACGAACGCACTTTTTCTCCATTTTTTTCTGCCGGAATCCAGCGCGGCATAGTGGAAATAAAGCGGCGCGCCTCATCTTCAAACACTTTATCGCCGTGAGTAAGCAGTTCTACCTGCGATATTTTGCCGTTGCGTTCTACTACAAAACGGCAAAGCAAACTGTTTTTCGTACTGTCCGAGGCATTTTGTGCCGGATTTTGTATCATTCGCTCTTCGTAGCGTTTCAAGGAACTTACGCCGCCTCGATACTGCGCAGGCTTATCTACAACAAGCATTATCTCTTCTTCAAGAGCAAAGCGTTGTTCGGCAAGCGTATAAGCACAACCGCAATCGGGGTTTACAGGCTCTTTTTGAGCCGAAAGCAAAACCGGAAATCCACACAACAACAGAGTGGGTAAAAGAACATTTTTCCTAAAAATCATAATCATAAAAAATTAAAACAGGCAAAATTAAATAATAATTGGAATTTCCTATCTTTGCGCCTTTAAAATTTTTAAACAATTTTCACGATGACAAAAGTTCGAGTTCGTTTTGCTCCAAGTCCTACCGGGGCTTTGCATATTGGTGGAGTGCGCACCGCGTTGTACAATTATCTGTTTGCCCGCCACCACGGCGGCGATATGCTGCTGCGTATCGAAGACACCGACAGCAACCGTTTTGTTCCCGGAGCCGAAGCATACATCATAGAGTCTCTCCGCTGGTTGGGAATCGAAATTGACGAAGGTGTGGGAAAAGGCGGCAACTACGCCCCCTATCGTCAAAGCGAGCGTAAGGATATTTATCTCGAATATGTACAGCAGCTTCTCGATGCAGGCTTGGCTTATCGGGCTTTCGACACACCTGAGCAACTTGAAGCAAAACGCAACGAAGTAAAGAATTTTCAATACGATGCTTCTACGCGCTTGTTGATGCAAAATTCGCTTTCGCTGCCCAAAGAAGAAGTAAATCGCCGTATTACCGCAGGCGAAGCGTTTGTGGTGCGCATCAAAATCGAACCGAACGAAAACATCACCGTGCACGACCTTATCCGAGGCGATGTGGTGGTAAATTCGTCTATTCTCGACGACAAAGTATTGTGGAAATCTGCCGACGGATTGCCTACTTATCATTTGGCAAATATTGTAGACGACCACTTGATGCGCATCACTCATGTTATCCGAGGCGAAGAATGGTTGCCTTCCGCGCCGCTGCATGTACTGTTATACCGCTATTTGGGCTGGGCAGATACAATGCCGCAATTTGCCCACCTGCCGCTGCTGCTTAAACCTGAGGGCAACGGCAAGCTTAGTAAGCGCGACGGCGACAAGTTTGGTTTTCCTGTGTTTCCTATCGAGTGGACAGACCCCGCAACGGGCGAAAAGTCGAGCGGCTATCGTGAATCGGGTTATTTCCCCGAAGCGGTGGTAAATTTCCTTGCTCTTTTGGGGTGGAATGCCGGTACGGAACAGGAAATTTTTTCGATGCAGGAATTGATTTCGCTTTTTTCGCTCGAAAAAGTGAGCAAATCGGGTGCAAAATTCGACTACGAAAAAGGCAAGTGGTTCAACCATCAATATTTGCAAATGAAATCGGACGAAGAAATTGCCGATTTGTTTTTGCCTATATTAAAGGATAAGAATATTTCGGCAGATAAAAAAGTAGTTGTCAAAATTGCAGGGTTGGTAAAAGAGCGCGTAAATTTTGTTTCCGAAATGTGGGCGCAATCGTCGTTTTTTTTCCTCGCGCCAACTGCTTACGACGAAAAAGCCGTTCAAAAACGCTGGAAAGCTGAAACGCCTGCTCTGATGCAAGAATTGATTACCGTGCTGGAAAGTATTACCGATTTTTCGGCACACAACACCGAAGAAACCGTCAAAGCATGGATTGCCAAGCACGAATACAACATGGGCGCAGTGATGAACGCTTTTCGCCTGTCGCTCGTTGGCGAGCTGAAAGGTGCGCATCTGTTCGATATTACTGAAATTATCGGCAAAAGCGAGACTATTTCACGGCTGAAGAAAGCAATAGAAAAATTAACTTGAAAATATTCTTTGTTTTTTGTTGAAATATCAAAATTTATGTTTTCCTTTGTGCCCGCGAGTTTGTGCTCTTTAAACCATGTTTTTTTCGAATAACATTCTTTACAGTTCGTAAACCCGCAAACAATTTAATTCACTATTTTATTTTTATGAACATTTACATTGGAAATTTAAGTTACAGACTTAAAGAAAAAGACCTTCAACAGGTTTTGGGAGAATACGGAGAAGTTAGCTCCGTGAAAATTATCACAGACAGAGAAAGCGGTCGTTCGAAAGGTTTCGGGTTTGCCGAAATGCCTGACGACGAGGCTGCTCAAAAAGCTATCAACGAACTGAATGGTGCCGAACTCGATGGTCGCACTATGGTTTTAAAAGTGGCTGTTCCGAAAAGCTAATTCTTTTTTACGGAAAACAAACAGGCGGATTCGTTAAAAGAATCCGCCTGTTTTATTTTATTTCTTCATCACCTTTACTGCCTCATTATTTACCTGCAACAGATAAGTTCCTCGTGGATAAACCGACAAATCTATCGCATTAGCTGTAGTTTGCAACAACAACTTGCCTTGCAGGCTGTAAAGTTTCAGAGCAGGAATAACACCGTCTACTGTTTCAATAGAGTGGAAAGTGGGCATTGTTATTATGCGATTGCGGGTCAAGCGCGCAATAACGGATAAGTCCGAAAGAGATAGTCCTATTCATTGTTTATCTCTGAACTCCGTCCCAATCTTCCCATTCCGATTTGCTTATCGGACAACCCTGTTTAACCCATTTATTCCTTATTGTTCTCATTTTTTGCTGCCAATCTCTTCTTTCCCTGTCATCATCACTAGTATAAGTACCGCTATTCAATCGTATCAAATAAGTTTCGTATGTACTATAAGTTTGAGCATCGGTACTCCAAGCCTGCCCACATGTTTTTTCCGATTTAGTATTTTTTGAACCGGAATTCTCTTTTTTATTCGTTGAGCGGTTTGCACTTCCACTGCTACTTGTATTATTACTGGCGGAACTATTGTTACCACTTTTATTATTACTTAAATCTGAAATTTGACCTGCAAGAGTTGCAGTGCTGGTAACAAGAGGTATAAAATCCGCCATTGTTAAACCCTTATATTTATCAGGATTTATTTGTTGATCAGCCAATAATTCTTCAAGTCTATATTTGGCAGCAACATTACCCAATTCTGCCGATTTTCGGAAATAGGTCAATGAGTTATGTGGTGATTTGTACAAATCCGGATTATTAATATACACATCATCAGTACTGTATGAATTTGCAAGAAGATAATATGATGCCGAAGCTACCTGATATTCCTTTGGAATTCGAGCCCATTCGCTAACTGCATAAAGAATAGGAAGCTTTGCTCTTGCATCTCCAAAATAATACATAAGTCCTAAACTATATTGAGCATATTTATTCTTCTTTTTTGCCTTTTTATACAATTGCGCTGCTTCATTATAATTTTTCTCTGTCCCAATGCCCAAATAATACATATTCCCCAGTGCATTTTGAGCGTCTGCATTTTTCTTTCGTGCTGCTGCCTCATACCATTTCTTTGCCTCTGACAAGTCCTGCGAAACACCATTAAAGCCGAGTTGATAAATCACACCCAAGTGAAACATATCTTCGGGATTAGTGCTCGCTCTCAGGCTTTCAAGATTCACATCTTCATTTTCATATTTTTCTTTTAATTCTTCGTTAAATTTAGAGGCGGCATAGCCTCTTTGCTTATATAATAAAGTAATATTATCCAATGCTATTTGAAGTTTCTCAACGGACAAAGCTTTTATAAACCATTTTTCGGCTTCGGCAAAATTTTGCTCAACACCCTGTCCATTGAAATATTTTGAACCTATATTATTCATAGCATTAGTGTGTCCCTGTTCGGCAGCTTTCATATACCATTTTATAGCTTCGGTATAACTTTGTATTATGCCTTCACCATTGTTATACATAAGTCCTAAACTATATGCAGCCTTAGCGTGGTTTTGCTCGGCAGCTTTTTCTAACCAGTACACAGCTTGCGTATAATCCAGATTTACTCCTGTTCCCTCTTCATAGCATAGACCCAACAAGTATTGAGCACCTGCATAATTTTGGTCAGCTGATTTACGAAGCCATTTTACAGCCTCGACATTATCTATTGGAACTCCCTGCACCCCACTCACATAGAAAGCACCTAACTTATATTGGGCTTCGGCACTTCCTGCTTCTGCTTCGATTTTCCAGTCATTAAACGATTTTTGTCCCCACAAAGCAAGTGAGATACAAACTAATACAGTAAATACGAATATTTTCCTTAAAGTGTTCATTTTTATTATTTTATTGACCTGCCTACTCTACATACAGTTTTTCAGCATTCCTGTTTTGTTACATAATCTAATAATCCGCAAAGGAATCTTTAATTTATTAAAAAAAACAATTTTTTATGAATAATACTAGTCTATTATACTCTATTTGCAATTGCTACAATGTTTAAATATAACTTCTCATTACGCTCAAACTCTTTGTCAATCAGGAATTCCTCATAATCAAATCCATAGCATCATAAGTCAATTGCTTCAAAGTTGTTCCCACCTTTCCGCCGGCACTACAAGTCTGCACCGGCGGAAAGAGTAAAAAAACTACTCCGTAAACTCAATAATATAGGCAGAAACAGTAATAGTATTAACACTTGCTACAACAAACGATTTGTAGTTACTTTCTACTGTTTCATTTATTATCGCTCGCGAAGTCCCTTCAAGTCCGGCATTATTTAACATATCAGCCCTTGCCTGAGCAACCAAGGGATTAAAACTACCCCCAAAACCTAAAACGGATATACCATGAGCTTTCCCCTCTACTTTGGATATAATTTTGTAATTCTTTTTAGACAATACAACTTCCGTAGCATGATTATTCAAATTGGAAGTTAAACCGCTATGTATGGCGCAACCCGACATAGAGAATGCAATCATGCCTGCAATAATTATTTTTACTAACTTTTTCATTTTTCTTGTTGTTTAAAGTCCACTCCTTTTAGTAGACATTATTAAATTATAATGAATTAATTGATTTTAATTGCGAAAACTCGCAATCGTTTTTTCTCCTTGTTTGACTCTAATTCCTGATTTGGAAGCATAGTTGTTTTTTGTTAATGTTGAAACAATTACACTATAAGTACCAGACGGAATATCTGTAAATTCTTTATTTGAATGATAAACAATAGTTGGATAATATGTTTTATCATATTCTTTATTGTAAATCTTGACTTTCTTAATGGACACAGGTCCTTTATCATATAAATTATTAATCAACACGATACTACCCTTTTCCATACTACTGCCTCCACTGTCTTTATCGTCATCACTGCACGATACAAAACCCAATGACATTGCAGCCATCATCACAAATAAATAAGCTAATTTTTTCATATTCCTTGTTATTTTACTTCTGCCCTTTTACAGAAGGTTTTGTTTAATAATTAATGCGAATCAGAAATAGAATTAAAATCGTGTTAAGCACTGTATTATGTTCTACTCCCGATGGGTTATTTAGTTTACTTCAAATGATAATTGATAGTAAACGAAAGCGGAGCAAATCCCAGCGAATAAGGGTTTGCCTCGGCGTAACGGGGATTATTGATGAAAAATCCTGCCGTTGTTTGCGAAGTTTTGATGTCCTTCCCTGTCGGATTTTCTTTTGTGTCGGTACGATTGGCAATGCTGAAAATATTTCCAAGCGACAGTTCTACCGAGAATTTCTCGTTAACAATATACTGAACGCCCGGCTTAACTCCCAAAGTTACCGTAGTGATGTTGGTACCCGCGCCGAACTCCAAGCCTGCTTGTCCGAAAAATTTAAATTTCTCTCCGTTCAGGAAATAATAACGCGCAAAAGGTTCGATGGTGAAAAAGCTTGTAGATTCGCTTGCATCTTTGTTTTTGTCGCCATTATTATACACATTTTTGCTATCCGAGGCATAACCGATTTGACCGCCCACACCGAAGTTGTCCGACAGGAAATAGGTAAGACTCGGAGCCAGCTCAAACGAGGTAGTAGCCGTACCGTTTTTTTCTCCGTCTACACTGGGAGCTGCCGTGATGTCCAGTCCGAAATTACCACTCACTACTATCGAGCCTGTGCCCGCATTTACACTCATTGCCATTAAGGCGGCAATTGCCATTACTACTAATTTTTTCATGTTTTTAGTGTTTTAAAAAATTTATAAATAAGAAAATTGATTTTTTCTGTTATCGGATTTTTGTATAAACAGTAGCTTTACCCATAGTAAGAGCCCCTTCATCATACAGTTCCATTTTGTTTGCAGTCAAACTTTTTATAGGGTAGGAATCATCATCGCCTCCGTCTCCGTTGTCAGCGAAAGAAATTAAGAGGCAATACTCAAAATTGCTGATATCAAGACCCTCTTCGCGAGCTTTTTCAATCATTTCTATCACAGCCGCAGCACCATATTCTTTCCGGCTCATTACCGAATAACTGCCGTAATTTGGTTCATCATACTCATCGTGTTCGATAAGTTCAAAACTTCCATCTTTGTTAAAAGTCCAAAGATGGCTGAATTCACCTCCTTCATCGTAAGTTCCCCGGGTTTCCCAGCTGCCAAATAAAAGGCTGAGGTTAAAGTTACCGCCCGGCTTATTTGGGTCGAATGGTTCATCACTGTCGCCGCAGCCGGTAAACCCCAGTGTTGTAATAAACACTGCAGCGATCAAATACACTAATTTTTTCATAGTTGTTTTTGTTTTACTTCCGCCCTTTTTCACAGAAGGTTTTTAATTAATAATTTAAAGTTTTTTGTTTATTCTAAATCAATTGATATTCCTGTTGCTCCGCATGTACGCGTTTCACAAGCTGCGTCATGGTATAATCCTTTAATTTCTCGACATCAATTTCCTTATACATTGCCTGCCCTGTTTTCAACAGCACTTGCAGGCTCTCCCACAAATCATAGAATTGCTTCCGATTACGCAATGCGCTTCGTTCTTTCAGCAGTTCTTTTTGCTGCATATTCAAGCTATTAATTTCTGCATGCATGCCTTGCAGTTCCAATATCACTTCCTTTGTCATACCCTTTTTCACCAGCACCTTTATATTCTGCTTCGCCAGCAACAAGAGGCGGCGCATAACAGCCAAAACCACCTCAACATTCTTCTTGCTGATAGCATAGCGCAGTTCTTTCAGCCTGAAATCATTTGCCGTAACAGTCAATTCCTTGTCGCTCAATAGCAAATAAACCTCCAGCTTGTTCAACAAAACACGCAGTCCCGTACATTTTTCCTTCAACCTGCCGGTTGCAAGTTTCAATTCCCTGTCAAGCACCGAAGCATTTACCATCTCCCTACATTCTGCTACTTCCTTTTCAATATTCCTCAGATATTCTTCCGTAAATACCGGCGAAAAATCCTTAAAATCGCTCAAATCGCGATTTACACTCTGTAGCAGAAACTCCCCGGCAACAGGCAACTCCTCTACCTTGCACGGGAACGCTTGTTTTTGTTTTTTCATCTTAACACCTTTATTTTTTCACATTACTAATCAAATAAACCTCTCGTCCCTAACTCCTCAAAACTGTTAAATAAACTTAACTGACAACGGCAAAAAACTCCCTCTATCCTTCGACTATCCTTCGGCAATCCTTCGACCAAGCTTCGACGAACCCTAACTGTTAACAATTACTAAAAACACTCATCGAATCACATTTTTGGCACGCCTTTCTCGTCATTATTCCCTTCGGTCATGACCGTTGGTTGCGAGGAGGAACAACGAAGCAATCTTAGTATAAAAACCGGATTGCTTCGTTCTCAGAATTAGCAATCACGACCAAAAGCTTTTTTTATCAGGTTAATTTTATCTTCACTCGAATCGTCTGTTTCTACAGTAGAGATTACAGAAACAAATTTATTTTTTGCCTAAGAACGAAGACAAACCTGTTAAGTTTTTAAGACTTAACAACTTTCGTTTAAAAACGGTTTTCGGCATTATACACTGTAAAAAATTATTGTTTTGTATAAACGCCTTCTGTTGTTCCCCATACACCATTAGTAGTCAATTCGGCATTACTTACAATAAGAGTAGTAGCAGTTAGGTCATAATCAACTGTATTCGTTTTAACTGATGCCATATTTGCAGGAAAATCGACCCATGTCCCACCTTGTTTAAAATGTGTAACTGTAATTTTGATTTCTCCCGATGACGGTATAGTTAGTTCCGAAGAACTTGACCATGTGCCTTTAGAATATTCTTGTCCTTTTTCCGTATAAACCCAATACCGTCCGCTAAAAGACAATGCCCGAACCGGAGAACTTGCGCCCCATGTTCCATCAAGTACGGTACTGCCTCCACCGTCTTTATCATCATCATCACTGCATGATATAAAACCTAATGACACAACTGCCATCATCACAAATAAATACACTAACTTTTTCATTTTTCTTTCTGTTTTTACTTCTGCCCTTTTACAGAAGGTTTTGTTTAAAATTTATTTTTTCACATTACTAATCAAATAAACCTCTCGTCCCTAACTCCTCAAGGCTGTTAATAATTATAAAATCACTCATCGAATCACATTTTTGGCACGCCTTTCTCGCCATTATTCCCTTCGGTCATGACCGTTGGTTGCGAGGAGGAACAACGAAGCAATCTCAGTATAGAAACCGGATTGCTTCGTTTCTCAGAATTAGCAATCACGACCAACGGAAGTAATGACAGGAAGGCTTTCCATTTTCAACTTTCAGTTTTCAGTTTTCAACTTCAAACTTATCAGGAGATGTTAAAGAGAGCTTTCCTCCTCCGTAACATTCCCCGGCAAGTCTGTCGCACTCACCACAATTTTATCTCCGTCTAAACTCTGGTTATTTTGTGTAGCAGTATATACCCACAACACACTGCCGTTTGGCACCGCTTCGCCGTCTTCTACCATTGTGCCGTCGGCATTTATTATCTGCACCCGTACAGTCTTCACTGCAAAATCGTCGCTCACCAACACCTCTATTTTATCGCCAGCCTTGCCCGTGTAGCCCGTCAGGTTAATATGCTCAATACTCGGCGCCTCGAAAAAATCTGCCACCGCCACATTCTGTGCCGTCAGCCCCTGTTTCTTTGCTGCTGCCTTATACCGTTCGCCGGTTTCCGGTTGCTCTACCGCTACTTTTGAATACACTATTGCCTGCTGGAATCGTTTCCGTTGTGTCACTTGTTTCTCCGAGACTGTTTTCGATTGTTCAGACACTTTCGACACAATCGTTTGTCCGTTTCTCTGGCGGAAAACAAGCAAATCGCCAATCTTACCGCTCAACCCGTAGGTTACCACATTGTTTTTCTGTGTTGCCATAATAAATTAAATTTTAGTATTAATGAATAAATTATTGATGCCTTAATTAGATTAGAACCTCTCCGATTCGCTTGTATTTTTTATATAACCCCTCCCTCCTTCGGAGTACTCCCCTTAAAATAAGGGGAGAGTTTAATACAAACCACCCTATTGTACAAACACAATGCTTGCACAACGCTACCCCCTTTTCTAAAGGGGACGAGCAAAGCGGAGGGGTTACACAGGCTTTGTTTGTATACAACAAGATTGTTTGTGCATAAGTCTCCCCTTTTGTAAAGGAGAGTACCCCGAAAGGAGGGAGGGGTTGACGAGGAGTTGAATTTGTAGGGGCGTATTGCATACGCCCTTGTTGTTTTTGAGCGTATATAATACACCCACACAACACACAAAAAAATACCCTCGAAAGGATATTGAAATCCTCTCGAAGGTATCGCACTTTTCTTACCGCTTGTGGTAAGATTATTTTTTCTAACCGGCTGTCTTTCTGAATGTTTACAGCATACCTGCACCCGCACCCGCGCACATGTTGTGTGTGTGTGTGTGTGTGTGTGTGTGTGTGTGTGTGTTAATCATAATCGGCAAAATTTGCAAATTATTTTTGTTAAAAATGATATGTAATACATTGGGATTCATAAATACAAATTATTCTTTTTTAGTTGAAAACTGAGAGAGGAAAGTGAGCATCGTTGTTATACAATTGCGGGTTAAGCCCGCAATACCGGTTTGATTTTTACTTTCAGAAATCTCCTTTTAAGCGTTCCCGTCATTGCGAGGAACGGAAGCTAATGACGGTGTTTGTTTAACTTTCAGTTATCGAAGCGCAAATATACAACTATTTTTATAAAAAGCTAATTGTTGTTGATTTTTATTATATTTTCCCAAGCGCCGCCACCAAATAATTCCAAAATCTGCCTACCGAAGCGATATTCACCTTTTCGTCGGGCGAATGGGGGTGCACAATGTTGGGACCAAACGAAATCGTATCCAAATTGGGATATTGCTGCTTTATAATACCACATTCCAACCCTGCGTGAATCACCTCAACCTTCGGCTGCCTGCCAACAAGTTCTTTGTATACCGTTTTCATTGCGACAAGAACAGGCGAATCAAAATCGGGCTGCCAGCCCGGATATCCGTCGCGCAATTCTACCTGTGCGCCCGCCAAGGAATACACGCTTTCGAGTATCGAACACAGTTCCTTTTTTTTCGACTCCACGGCACTGCGCAAAAGGTATTTTATAGTAATCACACCGGCATCGGTCGCTATCACGGCAAGGTTGCTTGAGGTTTCTACCACCCGGGGCATTTGCGGGATATGGCGGTATACACCGTCGGGTGCTGCTACAAGCGCATGTATCAGCTTTTCCTGCAGCTCTTCGGGCAACACCGTATCGGGTGTTTCCACCAGTTCCATATCAAGCGAAATATTCTTTTCAATGCCTTCAAACTCTTGTTGTAAAAGCTTGTGCAACTCTTGCAAACAGTCGATAGCAGCTTGCACAGAATCTGCAGGAACAGCGATAACAGCACCAGCCTCGCGAGGAATGGCGTTGCGCAGAGAACCGCCCCACAGCATTGCCAAACGCGCCTTATGGCGGGTAACTACCGTTTTCAACAGGCGCGCCATCAATTTATTGGCGTTTGCCCGTTCGAGATGAATATCCAGCCCCGAATGTCCGCCAAGCAATCCGCCGAGAGTCAATTTAAGAGCCACATTGCCAAGCGGCACAGCTACAGGCACAAAGCGGAAAGACACATCGGCATCAATTCCGCCCGCACAACCTACAAAAAGCGCGCCTTCCTCTTCCGAGTCGAGGTTAAGCAGCGTTTCGCCCTGTAAAAAACCTTTTTTCAACCCGAAAACACCGTACATGCCTGTTTCCTCGTCGTTGGTAAACAAAGCTTCGAGGGCAGGATGAGCAATATCCGTACTTTCGAGCACAGCCATAGCAGCCGCCATGCCGATTCCGTTGTCCGCCCCGAGCGTGGTATCGCGGGCGCGCACCCAGTCGCCGTCGATAAACACCGTGAGAGGTTCGCGAGTAAAATCGTGATGGATATTCGCATTTTGTTGCGGCACCATATCGATATGCGCTTGCAAAATAACAGGCTTATGCGCTTCCATACCTGCGGTTGCAGGTTTGCGGATAAGAATATTGCCCGCCTGATCGGTGTGGGTTTCCAAGCCAAGATTTGTACCAAAATCGACTAAGAACCGACGAATCTGCTCCGTATGTCCCGACGGGCGAGGAATTTGCGTAAGTGTATAAAAATTGCGCCACAAAGCGGCAGGCTGCAAATGAGAGAGAGGATTGTTCATGTTGTTTTTTCAAGTAATAAAATAGGTATTGTAATCGTCAGGTTGGATGTTCAGTCGCAATACATTGCGTTGGGGTTCTCGTCATTGCGAGGAGAAACGACGAAGCAATCTCTAAACAACCACCCGTCATTACTTCCCTTCGGCAATCAGTTTGTTTTTCAACGGATTGCTATACATTTCCAGCATCTTTGTACGAAGAAAAACCTCATCTTTATCAGGTAAAACAATTTTATCGATCTGCCGCTGCAAATAAGCTTCAAACGCCAATTTCTCTTCCACATTGTATTCGCCGGCAAAGCGATTACTGCCCGTAAGCAAATCGTAAGATATACGATTGTTGGCATAAACAGTGTAATTGAGGTGTATTTTTTTGTCAATCAGCGCAGCAAGCTGTTTTACCTGTTCGGCTTTGTCGAGATCTTGCGTGTTCAACGCCGCAATATCGGCATCAATATTTCCATTAAGAAAATATTCTATACGCCCCTTGTAGCCCTCGATACCCGTTTTCATATTGAGCAAGTCGTCTTGCTGCGACTTTTTGTAATCGGGATTATCGCGGCGTTGCTGAAATTCCTTAGCTTTAAGGTAGTCGCAAGGGTCGTATTCGTACGAAATTGTGAGCGGACAAATTGCCAACTCCTGCATATTGTCCACGAAATTCCCTTCGCCACTCATGTCGAGCATCTTAAGCAAAGCTTCCTGCGTGCGGTCATTAGAATCCTTAGCCCTGCCTTCGCGCTGCGCTATCCACACGGAACGATTGCTTCGACTCACAGTATACCTGATATATGCCGACAGCAAACGCGAACTCTCGAGCATTTGACGCGCAGGCAAGTTGCGGCGCACAATAAAACTGCGGTTGAGTTTTACCAAATCGGTTATCCATTTAAAAATCAACAAATTGTCGCCAATAGCTATTTCAGTCAATGGAAAGCCGAGTTTGAAAAAGCTAGTATTTAAAAATGCCGCATCGAGCACAATATCGCGATGATTCGAAATAAACAAATTGGCTTTGGCAGGATTGATATTCCCCGTGCCGAGCATCGTTACACCTTCCGAAGTCTTGCTTTCTATCCCGTTTACAAAACTAAGAATCACCTCTTGCTGAAATTCCTCTACCGTACGAATAGATTTCAGCCGTTCTACCAGCAAATCAATCGGGGTTTCGGGAAAAATATGGGCAAGAATACCCAACAGTTGCGGTTCTTTAAGCAGTTCTACCAACACCGCATGCACTTCATTGTCGCGATAAGGACGGATTTCGTCGAAATTATAATTTTGTTCCATAATATTAGTAATATAAAAAAACCGAGCAGTCAAATAGTTGTCTTTGCAAAAAAATAAGAGCCGCCAAGCATAGGCAATACAAAGTTAACCAGCCATACAACAACACCCGCAGTTGCAATTCCCACCGTGTTTCCGGAAAACATACCCAATACCACCACGGCATACGATGCCCGCACCGCTCCTTCGGAAAATGCAAACGAGGGCGTAAAGGTAACAAATAAGTAATACGAGGCAATACCCGTTACACCTTGCCATGCCGTAAGCGGCACACCGAAAAAGCGCAACAGCAGGTAAAATTGTGTACAAAATACTCCGTAGCGTAATAGCGCAACACCGCATACAGCAAGCAGTTTTGTGTGTTTCAAGGAAGAAAGAGCAAGCAACAACCGGCGGTATTTTTTTAAATAATTGATGGTTGAAATTTTTCGAAAAATTTTGGGAAGAACCAAATAAACACCCAACAAAACAAAGAAAATAAGCGTTGCCGCCAACTCGTAATGCCAAAACTTGGTACTCGACTGCCCGAAAAGCAGCAACACACACGGAATACCTGCCAACAAAATAACAAGCGTTTGCGAAAAAGCACTGTATAAACCCAGCAGCATTCCATGAACACGATTGCCCCGATTCAAAAAAACACTTCTGCCCGGAAATTCGCCAAGCCGGTTTGGCGTAAAAAATGCCGCAGTATTTCCTCCCAGCACTGCCCGCAAGGAACTGTGCAACGATAAATCTTCTACCCCTCGTAACAGGATTTGCCATTTTTTTGCTTCCAGCACCCAGTTAACCGGCACAAGCAGCAAAGCCAGCAACAGCCACCCCCAATTTGCAGCAAAACTGCGGCTCCACTGTAGCCACAAATCGCCGTAACCATCGTAGCTCAACAGCAAGTATGCCAAATAACCGTAAGCCGCAACAAGCACCAGCCATTTGAGCACAGAATAACGAGTTTTAAGGAAATCCATATTGCAAGTTCGGAAGAATTTTTGCCGCCGTAAAAGTACAAGTTTTTTAGCGAAAAGCTGAAAAAGCCGTAAAAAAGCAATAAGATTTGAGTAAGGAGTAGTATCTTTGCGCTCCTTTTGAATTTAAATAAAAAAATATGTCAAGTTTATTCCCTACCAGTCTGCTGTATAAAGTAGCAGATATGAGTTTGGCAGATTTCGGTCGCAAAGAAATCGAAATTGCCGAACACGAAATGCCCGGTTTAATGGCGTTGCGCGAAAAATACGCAGGCAAACAACCGCTCAAAGGAGCGCGCATTACCGGCTCACTGCACATGACGATTCAGACTGCGGTGTTAATCGAAACTTTGGTATCGCTTGGTGCACAAGTGCGCTGGGCAAGCTGCAACATCTTTTCTACACAAGACCACGCAGCGGCAGCTATCGCGGCAGCAGGCATTCCGGTGTTTGCGTGGAAAGGCGAAACGCTCGAAGAATACTGGTGGTGTACCGATATGGCGCTTCGTTTCGAAGACGGCAAAGGTCCAAACCTGATTGTTGACGACGGCGGCGATGCTACCTTGTTAATCCACTGGGGTTACCAAGCCGAAAACGATGCTACAACCATCGACAGAAAGGGTGGAAATCACGAAGAACAAGTGATTTTAGACACATTGAATAACATTTTGAAAGAAAACCCCACGCGTTGGCACGATACGGTTGCCGAACTGCGCGGTGTTTCGGAAGAAACTACCACAGGCGTACACCGTTTGTATCAAATGATGGAAAAAGGCGAATTGCTGATTCCCGCTGTTAATGTGAACGACTCGGTTACAAAATCGAAATTCGATAACCTCTACGGCTGCCGCGAGAGTTTGGCTGATGGCATCAAACGCGCTACCGATGTAATGATTGCCGGCAAAGTAGTAGTTGTGCTTGGCTACGGCGATGTAGGCAAAGGCTGTGCACATTCGATGCGCAGCTACGGCGCACGCGTAATCGTTACCGAAATCGACCCGATTTGCGCACTGCAAGCCGCCATGGAAGGATTTGAAGTAACCACCATGGAAGAAGCCGTACTCGAGGGGAACATTTTCGTTACCACTACCGGCAACAAAGATGTCATTACCATCGAACATATAAAACAAATGAAAGACCAGGCAATTATTTGTAACATCGGTCATTTCGACAACGAAATTCAGGTGGACAAGCTGGTTCATTTCCCAAATATTAAACACACAAATATCAAACCGCAGGTTGATAAATATACTTTCCTAAACGGACGAAGCGTATTTTTACTTGCCGAAGGTCGTTTGGTGAATTTGGGTTGCGCTACGGGACACCCGTCGTTTGTGATGAGTAATTCGTTTACAAACCAAACGCTTGCGCAAATTGACCTTTGGACAAAACGCTACGACATCGGCGTGTACCGCCTGCCGAAATATTTGGACGAGGAAGTGGCTCGCCTGCACTTGGAACATATAGGCGTAAAACTGACGAAACTAAGCAAAGAACAGGCTGCCTATCTCGGCGTAAATGCAGATGGTCCTTACAAACCGGAGCATTATAGATATTAATGCCTTGATATTTTATCAATCAAAAAGAGGCTGTCTAAAAAGTATTTTTAAGCATATTGTCATTGCGGGCTTGACCCGCAATCTCCTGTAAATCAACAGGAAGTTTTTATGCGATTCCGTGTCAAGTATGGAATTAGTAATCACGACTAACAGGAGTAATGACGGACTTTTTAAACAGTCTCTTTTGTTTTATGTACAAAGCTTATCCACAAAACTACCCAAAAAACAATATTTAGCTTCGCTGAACGCTGTTTCGGTGTTATGCACCTGAATAGGTATTGTTTTTTTTAATTTCTACAACTATTTAGGGCACGCTGTATCTTTACTACAAAACAGGATAGCTGCAGCGCAGCATAAATCTTTGTAGCCAATTATTATCACAATAAATAAGCTGCAGAGCAGTGTAATAGTATGTTGGGGAGTTTGGAAGATTAGCATTATGTAAAGAATGTACGCAGCTGCAAAGCAGGAAAAAATCTCCGAGAAAGTCGTATTTGAATAACTTTACACTATTTTTGCAAACACGAAACCAAAACGATACAACATTGACCAACAAGGAAAAATACCGCCGCTTGTGCAACGAAAAACCCATTCCGCTGTTTATGCAAGCGTGGTGGCTCGATGCCGTAACCATGCCCGAAGGCAAGCAGTGGGAGGTATTGTTGGCTGAAGAAAACGGCAAAATCGTTGCTGCAATGCCTTACCATTTGTTAAGGAAATGGGGTTTTAAAATCATTATTCAACCGCAACTGACCCAATATACCGGCGTTTGGATTGATTATCCCCAAGACTGTACATTACATAAACGCTATTCGTTTGAAAAACGAGCGATGGATAATTTGATTGACCGGCTCGAGGCGTTGAACCCGTTGTTTTATGCGCAAAATTTTTATTATTCGCTTACTAATTGGCAACCGTTTTACTGGCGAGGATTCGAGCAAACTACGCGATACAGCTATATATTGAAAAACATTTCCGATAGCAATGCTGTTTTCGAGAATATGCACCCGCGATATCGACAAAAAATAAGAAAATGTGAACAAGAATTAGAGCTTGATTTCAATCTTTCGCCCGAAGAATTTTACCGGTTTCACAAGCAATCCTTACAGGAAAAACACGATGGAATCGTTTATTCCAAACAGCTTTTTCTATCTATCTTTCAGGCAGCTGCCGAGCAGGGAAAAGGACAAATAATTGCCGTGCGCAATAAAAACAACGAATTGCTTTCGGCTGTATTTTTTGTTTGGGACGAAAATAGCGGCTACAACCTGATTACGGTGCGAAAAATTATCAACGGCTCAAACGATGCTTCTGTTTTTACGATTTGGCAGGTGGTTGAATACCTGAAAAACAGGACAAAAAACTACGATTTTGAAGGAAGCATGATAGAAGGTGTCGCACTAAGAAATCAATATCTCGGAGCGGAGCAAATGCCCTACTTTCACATTTCGAAAAGCTATTCAAAGCTCTTTAGTCTTTACAAACTTTTTAATCGGGCGTAAGCATTGCGCCTCTACACAAATCCACCATGGCAAGCTGCTTACAAGTCGAAAACCTGACCAAAACCTTTGGCGATAAATATCTGTTTGAAAATATATCCTTCGGCATTGCCGATGGGCAGCGCGTAGCGTTGATTGCCAAAAACGGCGGAGGTAAAACCACTTTACTGTCTATCCTTGCCGGCGAAGAAGATTATCAAAGCGGAAGTATCTCCTTTCGGCGCGATTTGCGGATAGGCTATCTTCGGCAAGACCCGCTTTTCGAAGTCAATATGACCGTACTCGAAGCCTGTTTCGCAGCAGGAAACGAAGCCACCGAACTGATTAAACAATACGAAACGCAAACCGAACGCATCGCGCAAGGAAAAACCGTAAACCACGCCGAATACGAAAAAACCCTCGCCCGTATGGACGAATTGAAAGCGTGGGACTACGAAACACGCATCAAGCAAATTCTCGGCAAACTTAAAATACATAATTTCGACCAGTTAATCGGCACGCTTTCGGGCGGGCAGTTAAAGCGTGTGGCATTAGCAAATGTACTTATTTCCGAACCCGATTTGCTCATTCTCGACGAGCCGACCAACCACTTAGACCTCGAAATGGTGGAATGGCTCGAAAGTTTCCTGCGTAACAGTAAAATGGCATTGCTTATGGTTACACACGATCGGTATTTTCTCGACCGTGTTTGCTCCGATATTCTCGAAATTGACCACGAAAAACTTTATCATTACAAAGGAAATTACAGCTATTTTCTGCAGAAAAAAGAAGAGCGGATAGATAACTTCAATGCCGAACTTGAAAAGGTAAACAATCTTTATCATAAGGAGCTGGACTGGATACGCCGCCAACCACAGGCACGCGCCACAAAAGCCAAATCGCGCATCGATGCCTTTGCCGACATCGAACGCCGTGCCAAGCAACGCCGTGAAAATAAACAAATGTCCCTCGAAGTAAAAGCATCCTATCTCGGTTCAAAGATTGTCGAAGCACAATACATCAGCAAAGCTTATGGCGACTTTAAGCTGTTGGACCATTTTTATTATAATTTTTCCAGATATGAAAAAGTGGGTATTGTAGGCAAGAACGGCACAGGCAAAACCACTTTCCTTAAAATGTTGATGGGTGAAGTGAAACCTGACAGCGGTGCCTTCGATATTGGCGAAACGGTGCAGTTCGGTTATTACAGTCAGGATGGTTTGCAGTTTGAAGAAGACATGAAGGTAATTGATGTGGTGCGCGATATTGCCGAAGAAATTTCGCTCGGTAACGGTCGCAAACTCAATGCTTCTCAATTCTTGCAACTGTTTTTGTTCCCGCCCGAAGTGCAGCATAATTTTGTTGCCAAACTGAGTGGGGGCGAACGCCGTCGATTATATCTCTGCACGGTGCTGATGCGCAATCCTAACTTTCTTGTTCTCGATGAGCCGACCAACGACCTCGATATTGCTACACTCAATGTGTTGGAGGAATATCTGATTGGTTTTAAAGGTTGCGTGATTGTGGTGAGCCACGACCGCTTTTTTATGGACAAGGTGGTTGACCATATTCTTGCTTTTGAGGGTGATGGGCGGATAAAAGATTATCCGGGTAATTACACCGATTATCGGGAGTGGAAGGCGCTGCAGGAAGAAGACGACCGTAGGGGCGGAATATCTTCCACCCAAAAATCTGCAACAGCAAACAAGGGCGAAAAATATTTCGCTCCTACAACAACGCCCGCCGAAAAACCTCGCAAATTATCCTACAAAGAAAAACAAGAATTTGAGGCATTGGAACACGATATTGCCGCTCTCGAAATTGAAAAAGCAAACATTGAAGCTCAATTATCAGGCAACGAAACCGACAACGATAAAATTATTTCCCTTTCCACTCGTATGGGTGAAATTGTCAATCTGATTGACGAAAAAATGATGCGCTGGATGGAATTGAGTGAGAGGTGATGGAGTTTATACTAATTAAAAAAATGCAAAGAACGGTCATACCGCAGGGAAGTAATAATGACAAGCTGCACTGCGGTTCGCGTCATTGCGGGCTTGATCCGCAATCACACAACAACGATTCATCACCTTATGTACGATACCGCGTCAAGCGCGGCATGACGAAGCTTTTTTTACTAACCTAAGTGGGATAAATTCCAAGAATCGTCATTGCAAGGAACGAAGCAATCTCGGTACAAACATGGATTGCTTCGTTCCTCGCAATGACGGATAGTCATATAGCAGTCGCATTCGGCGATTGCTTCGTTGTTCCTTCTCGCAAGAATGCCGTCCGTCATTGCGGACTTGACCCGCAATCGCATAATAACGATTGATTTGCCTTATGGGCGATACCGCGTCAAGCGCGGAATTGAAAATCACGACTAACAGGAGTAATGACGAATCTTTTCTACAAACCCAATTGTAAAGACTGTCTTCACAACTCAAGTTATCAAGGTGTAATTTTCAACTTTACTCCATCATTCCAAACCTTGTGTTCGTCGGTATAATACAGGTATGCGCTGCTTGCCGGTGCTTGGAACGAGCCGGGCGTTTCTACCCGCAGGTCGAGGTTGATTGTGCGTTTTTCCTTAGGTGTCATACCGACGAAGTAGAACACGACGAAGTTTTTGTCAATCTCTACATAGTCGGCTTGGGCTTTTTCCTGTATTTCTTTTAGTTGCCAGTGTTGCGGTGCTGCGCCTGCCGGAATGCCTATGGAAGCAATCGTCATCGGCAGCGACGAGTTGGTTTTGTTTTCGATAACGGTAGTGAGCCGGGCTGTTTCGCCCACTTTTTTGTGCTCGCTGTCAATGCCAGTTGTCAAACCGACCATACATTGGGGCGATGAATAGGGTATGAGCGAAGTCCAACCGAAATCAATACCATAGTTCACATTTTGCAATCCTGAATAAGATATTTTTACTTGATTTTCGCCCTCACGCAAATAGTTTTGCAGGCTGTCTATCCGCAGGCTTGCACCTTTGTCGGGCACATTGCGCACTATCGTTGTATCGTTCAATGCGAGTGTTATCTGCGCGTTTCGGTCTACTATCGTTACCGGATAGAATTTGTCGTAGTCGGTCAATGCGTTAAGAGCCAGCACGGTGGCTTGCGTAGAGCCGAAACCAGAATAGCCGCGCCATTTCGACAGTTCGTTAAATGCTTTTGCAATCAGTTCCCTGTCGGCTTGTTTTGCCCTGAGCAGGGCGGAAAGATGCAGCGAGTTCACCTCTGCATTGTAGGAGTTTCCCCACGAATAAGTCATGGTGTTTGAATTATTCACACGCTCGTAGTTGTATTGTTCCACCACTTTGTTCAGCTCGTTGAGCAGTTTATCTCCTGTCGGATAATCCTTGTAGTTGTAAGCAGCATTTGTCATCAATGCCAGGCGGTACATATCTTTCGACTGTAAGGCTTCGGCAGCAGCTGTTTTGTATTCAAGTTCGATTTCGCTGATACCTGCCCGGCTCAAAGCATAAACGGTATAAGCGTTGCCGACAACTTCGTTTGGTACGGAATAGTAATATTTATCTTTTTCCTGAATAAAATTGCCTTTGCCGTCGCGGTGTGCCAGTATAAATTGGCGCGTGCGCGTAATAATATCATCGTCCAAGCCTTTTATTCCGAAGCTTTTCATCTCTACCAGATTCATTAAACACTTGGCGCTAAGGCTAATGTTCAGTATTCCGTTGCCAAACCAGGTGAAACCGCCTTTCGGCTCTTCGTACGAAATCATCTTACGATAACCTGTTTTAATGTAATCTTCCAGCTTTTTTTCGGTTTTCAGGTCGGAATGTCCCGATTGCCGCAGATAACTCATAGCAGCCGCGTTGATAAATACTTTCGATGTAGTTTGCTCGAAACAGCCGCTCGGCACGCGAATCAGTCCTTCCACACCATTCAACATTTGCTGTAACAAGCTTAAATTCATCACAAAACGACCTTGAATAGAACCGTTTACCGGCTTGTTGATATTGAAACGGTAAGTCGCCGTGCTGTCTGCCGAAGCAAAGGAGGCTCTTGTTGGGAAACCCTGCGGGAATACTTCTATTTGCCGGCTCACGCGGTCTTCGGCTTTTCTGCCTTTGAAGAAAGTGTTTAGCGGTGAATAACCGGAAACATTATTTATCACATAGGGCACATACAACGAAATAATAGAGTTTGGCTCAATTTCCAGCTCTTTCTCTTTCATTGTAGTATCCAACAAATTGAAATGATGGCGATACCAATACCAATCTTTTTCATAATTATAATTATCATTTATGAGCGTTCCTTTCAGTGTTTTGTCAGTTTGATTTTTCAGGATAACGGGCAATTGCAGCGTATCGCCAAAGCAGAAATACATTGGTGCTTTAACCGTAATAGAAAACGGCAGGTTAGTAAAGAAAGTGCCTTCACCGTGTCCGGGCTTGTTGCCGCCAATGCCCTCGGCTATGGCTCGGAAAGCAGCAACGGCATCGGAGTTATAGAGTTTAATGCTGGCTTTACCCGCACTGTCGGTTGTGATGCTTGGATTCCAATAAAGCGTACGGCGGAAATCGCGGCGGGTTTCGCCTGCTTTTTTCGTGTAATTACGCGGATTATAGCTTTCACGAAGTCCCGAAACAGCATTAACAGCCGGAATGAGTATGGAAGCATATTGAGGCTCGTAGTTAATATTTTTACCCTTGTTTTTGTAGTAAGGCAAGGAAGGACGATAATCGTCATCTCTCGTAGTGATAACAATTACTCCGTTTGCTCCGCGTGCTCCGTAAATGGCTGTTGCCGAAGCATCTTTGAGCACATCAATATGACTTATTACCGAAGGCGGAATATCGTTAATATCACTCACCGGCATACCATCGACAATATACAACGGTCCGCCGGATTGTGTAAGCGAACTTCCTCCGCGCACCCTGATTTGCACATTTGCATCGGGCGAACTTTCGGAAGCAGTTAGCTGTACGCCTGCCATTTGTCCGGCCATAGCTTCGGCGGCATTGCTAACGGTAGCCTTTAACGGATCGGCAGAAATGGTGACTATAGAAGATGAAAGGTCTCTGCGTGCTGTTTCTCCATATCCTGTAACAACAAGTTCTTCAAGCGAAGGTTTTTCGGCAAATAAATCTCCTATTTCTTCCTGCGAGGCTATTTCTTTTTCCGTTTCTATCACTTTTTCTCCTTCGAGAATAATACCGGTTCTTCTACCGTGGGCGCGGGCTATTTTTTCCTCTTCCGATTGCTTTTGCAGGCTGCGCAGGTCGAGGCTCAAAGTATCTATAACTATGTTTTTATTCTGGAAATGCACGGCATTGGCTATCAACTGTATCCTGCCCGACCTGTCTACATCAGTAAACAAAAACTTACCCGACGGCTTGGTACGAAGTTTCGATACCGTTTTTTCCTGTCCGTACGAAACAAGCCATACATCGGCTTCCACCCCTGTTTTGTTGCCCTTGTCGTCTTTGTAAGATACCGTTCCACCTATGTAACCCACCGAAGCAGGCAGGCTTTTTATTTCGATGTTCGGGTTGTTAATATCCTTCCAGGTAAATCGCCGCCAACCATGCGTAAGCAATACATAGTCGATGCTTTGCATGGCTTTTTCTTTTTCGGGATTGAAATAATAGGAAGCATCTTCGACCTTGCCTTTCAGTTCCGAACTCATCAGCAGCCACGAGAGGATATTGTCCTGACGATCGTCGGCAAAAGCGTGTATCTTATCGTCTATAACCGACAGCGAAAGCTTGGCGGGCAGCGGATTGTTTTCGGCATCATAAGTCTCGATATTTAATGTTGCTTCTTCGCCCGGCAGGTATTCTTTTTTATCTGCCGTAATTTTTATGTGCATCGGCGCTCGTTCGCCTGCATAAACGAGGCGTTCGCACTGTTCTGTGCCGCTGCGGTTAAGCAGTGTTACACGAGCTACACCTGCCGGCAGTTTACTTAGATCTATGCTGTGTTGTTGAAGTTCGGAGCTGCCTGTGAAATCTTGTGTAATAAGCGTTTCGCCTGCCGTTACGGTAATAAAATACGGTTCGGTGTTGGGCGTATGTACGGTTAGTCGGAGTGTATTTTTATTTGGAGAAGAAGCGAGCATCGAATAGCCTGTTGCTTGTGCTTCGGGCAGCATGTATTGTTGAGTAATGCCTTGCGGAGAAGTGATTACGGCATGGTATTGTTCGCCCGGCTGCGGGGTAAAGCGCAGGCTTCCCAAGCCCATCCATTCGCTTCGGAAACGGCTAATAAGCGTGCCCGAAGCGGTGCGGATTTCGCCTTCCACATCGGCAGGCTTGCCAAATTCGTTAGTCGCTTTGAAAGCCAGATTTCCTTCTACATTATCAATCAAATAGCCGCCTTCGGGAAAAAACTGTAGATTCAACTTATTTAATACCAGCGGAATGCTGCGCGAAATGGCTTCGGTGCTTCCTTCGTAGTTTATCATGATGTTGAGGGTGCCGTCTACCGATTGTATGTCAGTTGGCAGCATGGCTTTGAGGGTAATTTTCCCATTGCGGTCGGTACGAGCTTGGGTCGTTTGTATGGTTTTCCCCTCAATGTTGACGGTGTATGAGAGCGGATAATTTTCGAGCGGCTCGTTTTGCTGCGTTTTCACTTCAAGGCTTGCCTGCATTTCGTCGCCTGCGCTGTATGCCTTGCGTTTGAAATCAAGATTCATCAGCAGGAGCGGCATTTGTGCCTTTTGTACAAAAATATCTTTTGTGTAGCTGTCCTGTTCGTCGAAATTACGCTGCCAGGCAGTATAGGCACGCAATTTGTACAGTCCGCCCGGCGCATCGCTTGGCAGATAACACGAACTTGCTCCTTCGCCGTTTTTTATGTAGACGGAAAAAGATTTATCGACTCCCCCACGCGGATTTAGCAACTCGACGGTAGCCATTTCGCTCAAAGCTTCTTTAAGGTTATTCGAAGCGTCGGTAACATATATTTTATAGCGAATTTGTTCGCCCGGCTGGTAAAATGTACGGTCACTGTGCAGGTATATTTTCTCGACAGGATATTTATTGATGAAGAAATCCCATTTGTCTTGTGTTTGGGCGAATGCGTTTGCTGCAAGAAGAAGCAAAATCGGAATGAGGAAAAATATTTTTTTCATAGTTTTATTATTTTTTACCACAAAGAGCACTGTAATGTTTGTTTTTGTATGAAATCAGATTTAATTGTGAACTTTGTGTCAACCCTTGTGTCCTTTGTGTTAAAAGAATAAACCACAAGGCACACAAAGTTTTCCACTAAGGGCACTATAATTGTCCGTTAATAACTCGTTTTACTCCATATTTAAATAAGACAGTATTGAAATTTATCAATAAGCCTAACTTGCAATTGCTTAATTTTAAATAAGTTAATATTTGAGCTAAATGCAAATCGTTTAATGCTTCAACCGACTTAATTTCAATTACAAGTTTTCTCTCTACAAACAAATCTATTCTGTAACCGGTCTCTAACTTGACATCCTCATAGATTAAAGGCAATGCTTTTTGTTTTTCTACAAATAAGCCGCTTGCAGTTCATAAAAAAGACACTCCTCGTATGCGCTTTCCAGCAAACCTGCTCCGAGTACTTTATGTACTTTCATGCCTGCCTCAAATACTATTTTTGCTAATTCATTTTCTGTCATACTATTTTGTGTTCTTTGTGAAAACTTTGTGTCCTTTGTGCTTAAACATTAAAATTTCATAGATAACGCCAGCGACACATTCGTTGTTCCTGGCATATTGAAATAATCCAAGCCCTGTGCGGCAGCGTATCCGAAAAGCGGTCGGGCAGGGTCGATGCCGCTGTATGCCGACCAGAGTATCAGGTTGTTAAGCCCCAGCGACAGTGTCAGTTCGGGAATATCCACTTGTTTGGAAAAATCGTACGAGAGGCTGATGTTATGCAAGCGCAAAGTCGAAGCATCTTCAATAGCGTTTTCCGCGATGCCGCTTATACCGGCTGAATAATACGGACTGTCTGCCGGATTTTGAGCCGTACGGTTGGCTGCCGAAGCTGCGGATACACCCAGATAATTCATCGTAGTGAGCGTGCCGTTCCACACATCGCCGCCGTGCACATAACCCATCGAAGCCTTCAAGCTCCACTTCCGCCAATTCAAATCCAAATTAAGGTTCAGCTCATAATCGGGTGTCGGGTCGCCGATTACACCTTGCGTACCGTCTGCTTTTTGTCCGTAAATCACACCGTAGCGTTCGCCTTCCAATACGCTTATCGACACATCGGAAAATCCAGCCAAGGCAAGATGATCGGTATTTAACAACAATTGATTTACCATTGTTTTGTACGAAGTGAAATTGGCATTTATAGAATAATAAATTCTATCGCCCAAAAACCTCCACATTCTTCCATTGATTTTATAAGTGATTTCTAATCCCTCTTTGTTCCAATCTACGGCATTTGTCAGCTCGAAGCGATTGTTTTGATATACAGGCAAAATACCCCCCGTGGTTTTATCCCAAAAATAATTTACTTCAAAAATTCCCCAACGACCTCCACGACTATTAATATCACGACTATTAATATCAAGCCCCAGTTCTTGCCGGGTAGTGCTTTCAAGAGCTAAATTCGGGTTCTGAAACAGTGGGAATTGTTCTTGATAACTGCGAAAATCTTCGGCACGGGTAAGTGTAGAAGCATAATGCGGCTGCGAATAATACAACGGCGATTCATTATGCGTACGCGAAAGTGAATAACGAGGTCTTATTTCTAAGCCATAAGGGAAATTGTCCCAATCAAAAGCGTTGTAAAACGAATTGTGATTAAATTGAAATCGTAAAATTAACCCTTCGTTAAAAAATACCTTCTTATCATTCAAGGTGTTAGAAGTAGAGGTATTCGCCCAAAAGTTATAAAAGAAAAGACAGCCATTATTATTATTATTATTATAAAGCCTTACACCTAAATCGTTTGTAATTCTTTGTTCAGAAATATCGTCAGTCTGCGTATAATCGGCATCGTAATTAGTCGAAGACAGATTATAATTAAGAGTCAAGGTTGATCTTAAAAGTTTTTTCCACCAACCAGACTTAAACGAAGGGAAAAACTCGTGCGTATATTGCAGCTTGGAATTAAAAATACCGATTGTTTCTTCTCGTCCGGTTATGTTTTCGGTCATAGCGTCAGCATAAGGCGCAATACCCGAGTGAATGTGTTGGCGGTTATAGTCGTAACCCACCGTCCAATCCCATTTTTTATTTTTGAGCGAAAAAACGATGGAAGCCTTGCGGCGGCTTTCTTCGTCGAGGCTGTTGTTTACATAGCGATACGGATTATCTACCGAACCGGTATAGCGTTGCTCCGTACCGTTGAGATTAGTAAAAGATTTACTGTTTTTAAAATCGGGCGGCGTAGTAGCTATATCGTAAAACAGGCGGGAATAATTATTACCGTTTTCGGTCAGGTTGTTTTCGCTGAAAAGGTAATTTACTTTTAACCCAAGCCGGGTGCGGGGTAAGAATTTGGGACGAATGTTGTTTATTTCGGCAAAGAAATCGTTGCTCATTGAGCTCGCTTCGGGCACAACACCGCGATTCGAACTGTTGGTGTAGCGCAGGTTAAGCATAGCGTTTTTTCCTATATAGTTGGAATAGGTGAGCGAGTTGGTCGCCCCGAGCGAAGCTTGGAAAAAGTTGTAGGGATTGTAGCTCTTATCAATCGGCGCGCCCCAACTGAATGGGTTGTCGGGAGTAGCGTTTTGTCCGAAATCGCTTTGTCGTTCGGGCAGGCGGTTTACCCAGCCCAGCGATACATTCGAATTGAACTCAAAATGCGCTTTTTTACGCACAAAACCCCGGTATGCCGGCGAAAGGATAAACGAATTAGTTTTTTCGTCGAAGCGAATGTTATTGTATTGCGGAGAATAAGAGCCATCGTTTTCCATAAAGAGACTTCCTGTAACAAGGGTATCTCCATAGTTCGGAAAGAATTTTTCCTGGTAAGGAATTTTGTTTTTATCGGCGTCTTGTATCACCACTTGGGCAGTATCTAAGTTGAGCAGATGTTCCAGTTTCTTTTCGCGTTGCGCCCACAGGTTAAGGCTTAGCAGCAAACCACAGGCAATCAGGATGTTTTTCATTCGCGTAATGATTTTATAAGTTCGCAAATGTAGAAAAATATTGATACCGTGCAAAAACTGTTATTAATTAATTTGAAAATAATAGCAACCCTTGCATTAAGCACTATATAATCCCTCCGCTTCGCTCGTCTTTTTTTATATAACCCCTCGTACTCCCCTCAAAACAAGGGGAGAATTTAATACTAACTGCTTTGTTGTACAAATACAATGCTTGTGCAACACTATCCCCTTATTTTAAGGGGGACGAGCGAAACTACTTTTGCACAAATGCGCGGAATAACTGCTGCATATAGTGAATATCCAACAAAAAAGTTTTAATCTCCCTGTCCGATTCATCCGGCAAATCCTCCCAGTTGGCAATGAGGAAGTTCTTCATCTCATCGAGCACTTCGATGTTTCCTTTTGCAGTTTCTTGTTTCGACAAACAATTAATTGTCTGTATCAATTCGGGTGTGAGCTTAGCTTCGAGTTTCATAGAGAGTCTCCTTAATTTTGCCGGTTTATGTATAATTAATTGGTATTATCCTTTTGAGTCTTGCAAAGCAAACGCTATCCGCCATTATTCCTTCCTTTCGGTCATGACCGCCGGTTGCGAGAAGGAACGACAAAGCAAGCCTAAAAAGGGATAATTTTTATGTTTTCCATTTTTTTGCTATTTTTGGAGCATTTTCCGCTTTAATAAAGCCACAAAGATAAATTCAACATACATTATAAACAAATAAAAAGGTAATTTATTTTTATATTTTTCAAATATTATTCATATATGAGTGAAAATAAACGACTTAAAAATGTTATATACTATCTTATTAGTCAAGAATTAATTAGTTCTCAAGAAGATTTTGCGTTCAAATTAGGCTACAACTCGTCTTCATTGTCTCAGATTGTGACAGGAGCAAAGCCTTTATCGAAAAAATTTGCGCAAAAAGTAGTAAACTTTCACAGCAATATAAATCCAAATTATCTTTTTGGAGATGGGGCAATGCTAAAGGTTTATGACGATTTATATGATAAAAATAAATCGACCTATAAAATCAACGAGGAAACAACTTATCAATTAGCAGAAGAAAAACCGGTATACAACAAGTTACCGGCGGCAAATAATTCCGAAATAGTCAAAGAATTATTAAACCGCTTAGAAAATCAATCGGAGCTAATCGGGCAGCTAAAAGAGGAAAATAGACAACTCCGGTTAGGGAAAAAGATTTTAACCAAATGAAAAAGGAAATCGTTTTTGCCACCAACAACGAGCATAAACTGCAGGAAGTAGCCCGGATATTGGGCGATGAATTTCGCGTATTGAGCCTTGCCGACATCGGTTGCAACGACGATATTGCCGAAACCGCTCCTACGCTCGAAGGCAACGCATTGATAAAAGCGCGCTTTGTATACGAAAAATACGGTAAAAACTGTTTTTCGGACGATACGGGCTTGGAGGTCGAAGCTCTGCACGGCGCACCCGGTGTGTATTCTGCCCGTTATGCAGGCGAGGAAAAAAATCCCGAAGCAAACATGAACAAACTGCTGGCAGAATTGCAGGGTGAAACGAACCGCCACGCTCATTTCCGCACCGTGATAGCTTTGATGATTGACAACGAGGAGCATCTTTTCGAGGGCGAAGTACGGGGCAGCATACTGGAAGAAAAACGCGGGAACGAAGGTTTTGGTTACGACCCCATTTTTTGTCCCGAGGGTTATGACCGCTCGTTTGCCGAGCTTTCTGCCGACGAAAAAAACAGCATCAGCCACCGTGCGCGGGCGGTAGAAAAGATGTGCCGCTTTTTAAAGGAAATGAAAAAATGAAAGAAATGAAGATAATTAAAAAAAAGCATTTTTACTTATCACTATTAGCTGTTAGCTATTCGCTGTTAGCTGCGGCTCAACTCCCCATGGGAGCATGGCGGGCACATTTGTCGTATACCAATGCCGAGCTGGTAGCCGAAACGCCCGACCGCGTGTTTTGCGTAAGCGACGGCAACCTGTTTTCGGTAAGCAAGGCAAACAGCGAAATAGAAACTTATTCGCGCGTAACGGGCTTGAACGACAACGGCATTTCGTCTATTGCCTACAACGAAAGCAGCCGCATGCTGTTGTTATCGTACAGCAACGGTAACATCGACCTTGTCGACCCCGAGGGCAGCGTGTGGAATATCCCCGACATCATGGAGAAGGATCTCGCGGCAAATAAAGCTGCATGCGATATTTTTTTCAAAAATGAATATGCCTATATTTCCAACGGCATCGGTGTGGTGGTGATAAACACGAACAAACGGGAGGTTACCGATACTTATATCGTGGGACATAACAGCACGATGATTCCGATACTTTCTACCTCTATTTTTGGCGATAGCATTTACGCCCTTGCCGCCGATGGTGTGTACACCGCCTTGGCGTCGAACCCTTTGCTGGTAGATTTTAATAATTGGAAATTCCGCAGCAATTTGCCGCAGGAAGGACTGTCGGATAATGTCAAGCTGAAAAGTTTGGGTAACAGGTTGTATTTGCTCAAACAGTCGGGCGGCGTATTTTCGTCTGCCGACGGAATAAGCTGGACCGTTTTTAACGATACACAGCATTTTACCAACCTGAAATCCTCAGCAAATAGCCTGCTTCTGTGCTGTGCCAACGGTATAATGCGATACGATGCCGCAGGAACTCTTGTTGAAAGCATTTCGGACATTACAACGCACGATGCTGTTTTCAACGAAAATAATTCGACTTACCACATTGCTGCTGCTACCAAGGGGTTGCTCGAAGTAAAAGGGGGAGCGTTGCAAAATAATTTTTTGCCCAACGGTCCGGCGGCAAACAATTTGACGAACCCGCAATTTAAAAACGGACGAATAGTTGCTCTCACGGCAGCTCCCGAAGATTTTGACCTGTATCAATACGACCTTTCCGGCGTAGTGGCTTTTTTTGAAAACGAGCAATGGAAAAATATTACCGAAGCCGATGTTTCGGGTACGGCTCTTCCATTTCGGGGAATTTCGAACATTGAATTAGACCACAAAGACAAAACCCACTTCTGGGTAAGCTCGTGGCAAAAGGGATTGTTTGAATTTCGCGACGATAAGTTTTATAAGCATTACTACAATTTCGATGTAAAAGGCTGGAATATTACCGATGCCCTTGCCATGGACAAAAGTGGAAATTTGTGGATGGCAACTCCTTTGGAAATGAATTCAATCAAGGTGATTAAAACAGACGGCTCGTGGTCGAGTTTCTACTATCCGTCTATTCCGCCTTCTCCCGGAAATAAAATGTTGGACAAAATGCTTATCGCCAAAAACGGGTTTCATTGGGTGAATAACCTGAATTCAACCGTGGGAGGAGTATTTGTACTCAACGATAAGGGTAATGTTTCGTCTACAATCGGGCAGCAATCTGTTTATTTGCAACGGCTTAATGACCAGGACGGCAATGAGGTTCTTTTGCGCACCGTAACTTCTATGGCGGAAGATAAAAGCGGCGATATATGGGCAGGCACGCGTACGGGGATTGTTGTTTTTAAAAATACGAACACGGTTTTCAATTCCAATTACACAATTTATCGTCCCAAGATAGCGCGCAACGACGGTACCGATTTTGCCGACTATCTGCTCGATAATACGCGGATTAACGCTATTGCCGTTGATGGAGGCAACCGCAAATGGATTGCAACCTACGACGGGGTGTTTTTGCTTTCGCCCGACGGCACAAAAACCATTCATAATTTTACTGTAAACAACAGTCCGCTGCTTTCCAACGGCGTATTGGGGATAGCTATCCACGGCGAAACGGGCGAGGTGTTTTTTGCTACCGATAAAGGTATTATTTCTTACCAAAGCGATGCCACGGAGGCAGAATCGTCGTATTCCGGAATTTCGGTATATCCGAATCCTGTTCGGGAAAATTTTGAGGGAGAAATTACGATTAACGGCTTGATGGACGGCACGATTGTGCGTATAACCGATGCCGGCGGCAATTTGGTGTACAAAGCCCGCGCAAACGGTGGTTCTGCTGCCTGGGACGGACGCAACAAATGGGGTACACAGGTAAGTTCGGGCGTATACTACATTATGGTAGCTTCCGACGACAATGAAAACAGCGACGATATTCAAACTGCGGTAGCTAAATTGCTGATTATAAAATAACTCATTATCGGTCGATGAAATACAGTATTGAGATTCTACGATTGATAGCGGTTGTATTAATCACATTTACCCATACAAGATATACTCCCGACAGCAGTCTTTTTTCGTATTTTATTATCGACTTGCCCAAAATCGGCACGCTTACTCTTTCCATTATTTCGGGCTACCTGTATTGGATAACTGCCAAAGATAAACAATCAATTATCGGAAAAAAAATCCGGACACTGGCAATTCCCTACCTTATTGCCAATGGTATTGTGATTGTTTTAACGCTGTGTGCCAATTATGCGTTCGGATACGATTTCCTGAATCGACTTTCGTTTGACTATAGCTTGCTCACAGAAGGCTTATTGTCGTTAAATTCGCCTCCGGTAAATCCGCCGACTTATTTTATCCGCGATATTTTCATCATTTTTTGTATGATAGAATTGTTGCGCAACAGAAACCTGTATATGCTGCTCATCATTGTGCCCTATGCCGTGTTTGGCAACTTGCTGATTCGATACGATATACTCGTTTTATTTATTGCAGGAGTTTCTATTGCTTACTTGGAAAAATACATCAAAAATTACCACAAAACAATTCTTGCCGTATTGCTTCTTATCTGCGTATTATCCGTAAATTTTTTCAACATCAACAGCTACAAATATCCCATTGCGTTACTGCTGTTTTTAGCTTTTTTCGATGTAAAACTGAAGTTTTACAATGTAGGAGGCTATAGCTATTTACTGCATTTATACCATTCGCCGATTATCGTGTGCTCGTTTCCGCTATTATCCCTGTTTATTACTGATAGCCATTTGAGCGTTGCAGTTCAAATCCTGCTGGCATTGTCGCTGTGCTATATGCTCTATCTCATTACCCGAAAAGTGGAAAAACTGAAAGTGTTATCGGGCGGGCGTTAAAATTACGCCTATTCGAAAAACGAAAGAACTTTGGGATTATTTTTTTTTTTTGCCGCGTAAATCTAAAGCTGAGGCATATCATTCAGTTCCCGTTTGCTCTGTCCGAGCAAAGCTGAATTTTGTTCAGTTCTTGTTTGCTCTGTCTGAGCAAAGCTGAATTTCGTTCAGTTCTCGTTTGCTCTGTCAGAGCAAAGCTGAATTTCGTTCAGTTCTTGTTTGCTCTGTCTGAGCAAAGCTGAATTTCATTCAGTTCTTGTTTGCTCTGTCTGAGCAAAGCTGAATTTTGTTCAGTTCTCGTTTGCTCTGTCTGAGCAAAGCTGAATTTTGTTCAGTTCTCGTTTGCTCTGTCCGAGCAAAGCTGAATTTCGTTCAGTTCTCGTTTGCTCTGTCTGAGCAAAGCTGAATTTCGTTCAGTTCTTGTTTGCTCTGTTTGAGCAAAGCTGAATTTCGTTCAGTTCTCGTTTGCTCTGTCTGAGCAAAGCTGAATTTCAGCCAGTTCTTATTTGCTACCGGTATAGCAAAGAAGAAATTTTTTGGAAGCAATCCTGTTTAGACGAGCTCGTCATTGCGAGCGATAGCGAAACAATAAGAAACAATCTAAAAATTGATTTTTTCTGCCACGATGTATTCCGGACGGTTTTTAATTTCGTCGAAGAGGCTACCGATATAAGCACCCATAATACCGATAGTAAGGAGCTGAATGCCACCGAAAAACACAATCAATACCACAAGCGATGTCCAGCCACTGTCGGCATGAGTAAAGCCCAGCCAATGCCCCAACACCGCATACAACCCATAGCAAAGAGCAAACAACACCGAAACGAAACCAAGCGAAGTAGCCAGCAGAAGCGGCTTTTTAGAGAAATAAAGCAATGAGGTAACAGCCAGACGAAGCATCTTGGATAAAGGATATTTCGTTTCGCCTGCTGCACGGGCTTCGCGCTCGTAATAAAAAGGTACCTGTTTAAATCCCGTCCACGCCATCAAGCCGCGAATGTATTTTCCTTTTTCACTCAAACGGTTAAATTCATTGATAATATTACGGTCAATCAGGCGGAAATCGCCCGTATCGACGGGAAATTTCACTTCCGAAAAGAAATTGAGCAGTCGATAAAAAGCCTTTGCCGTAGAGCGTTTGAATCGGCTTTCGCCCTGTCGTGCGCGACGCACACAATAAACCGACTGAGCCTGTTCGCGCTCCAGAGTTTCCACAAGTTGAGGAATCAGTTCGGGCGGATCTTGCAGGTCGGCATCAATTATCACCGCCAAATCGCTGTTGCAATAATTAATACCTGCCGTTACCGCCCGTTGATGACCGAAATTACGCGAAAACGATAATACTTTCACTTGCTTATCGTTTGCGGCTATCGCAGTCAACATTTCGGCAGTTTTATCCATACTGCCGTCGTTGACAAAAATAATTTCCGAAGGATTTTCCATGCCGTGAAGCACTTGTTTTAAGCGCGCGTACGACTCTGCAATCACGGCTTCTTCGTTGTAGCAGGGCACTATCACTGTGAGCGATTTCATATTACTTGGCTTTTTGGTAAATGCTTATAAATATCGGGGCTTTTTCAACATGCTTAATCATTTTCCATTGCTGCGGATTTTTCAATTCGTCCACTTTTTCATCTTCGAGATTCGAAATGTTGGAATAAATAAAAAACCGGCATTTCTCCATATCGTTGCCTACAATCTTTTTTTCAGGAATCAATTCTACATATTGCCGATTGCCGTAAAGGGCAAAACCGGCAGCTAATTCATTGTAATCAATATCATTTTCATCGATGTAATCAAAACATTCTTTGCGCAGTTCGTAGTAGGGAATATGTAGCAGCGTGGCGTCCCAAGGTTGCGCTACCTTTTCGGGATAAACCCAGAAATGCCCCGTAAGTTGAAAAAAAAGCGTCAGCCCGATAATGACTTTCAACTTTTTTTCGGAAAAATAACGGCTAAGCAAGGAAAATGCAAACAGAACAAGCAACAATAGTTGCGGCATAAAATAGCGTGTACCGAAAGGCATTTGCGTAATAAATACAAATAAAAGGTACAAAGCTGTGAGCAAAACAATAATCAAACCAAGCATTTTTTCACGCTTATTAAATAGCATGTCTTTTGCCCGATACACTTTGAGAATCATAACCGCAGCCAACAGCCATACGAAAAACCGCCCGTATTCCAACTGTCGCCATACAAATTCCGCAAAATGTTTCAATACCGTTTGCAAATCGTGCGGCATGGAGTAATGCTCACTATAATTTGAACGACCTCCGCCAAAAAACCATCCGGATTGCGAAAAATAAAGAGCATAATATGCCACCAATAAAATTATTGCGGGCAAATAAGGCAGAATATTTTTATAAATAATTTTTATCGAAAATGATTTTTCTTCCTGGCAACTATAAAAAACATGTCCCGCAAAAAGCATCAATGCGGCAAAAACGCCCCGCATATTTATCCCGCAGAGAAAAATAAGCGCAAGAGCCAGCACAACCGGTTTTTTGTCGAAAACGGCACGAAGTGCAACAACAAAAGCCGTGAATAAAACGAAATCGGGTGAAGCGCATACGAATTGCGTTAGCACAACAGGGTCGAGTAGCACAATAAGCGCAATCCAGCCCGCATAGCGTTGCACAACAATGGAACAAAGTTTCTGCGCATTAAAAATCAATACAGCGGCACACAATGTTGAAACAGCGTGCGAAACCCAAAGCTCGTAGCCGAAAATTTTCCACAAAAAAGCCGTTGTTATGCCCAACAGCGGCGGATGATAACCGGTAGCCGATACGCCAAATTCATTATCCGCAGGAATAAGTAGCGAACGGAAATCGGAGAGGTAAAACCAGTGCGCCTCGTTGGAAATCTGCTGCACCGTATCCCAAAAATAGCAATAGTTTCGCGACAGGATAGCCAGCACGACATAAACAGCTACGACAAAGCTTAATGGCAGGATATGTTGCCTGTTATTTTGCATAAACAAGCGATTTTTTGAAGTCAATAATTGCCAAAACGATTACCGACAGATAAATAAAAAATACCGGTTCCATCGGCATAAACTCATTCAATCGTGAGCAGCGAATGTAGGAATACGACGACACGAAAATAATACCCAACGGCAAGTGAATATTCCGGCGAAGAACGAGAAAATACAGCACTCCCAACACATCGCCCAAAAACATATACCGTTCGTGCATACCCGGCAGCAAAAACGGCACCACAATAGCACTCAAAAATGCCAGCCGAACCCATGTTTCCAAATCGAAACGAATTATTTTTCGACTCAACAATATTCCGCAAACAATTGTAACACACACCGTAACGAAAATTCCAACCGGCATGAGGATTGGGTACAGCGTGTCATCAACAGACAAGTTCGGCGTAGTAAACCAAGTGTAGAAATTAGGGAAATTCAGTGTCAGTTTATGTGTGGTATCTGCCTGTGCCAGGTAAATGCCGAGCAAATCAGCCCAAGGTCGCCCCGCAAACCATGTCGGCAATATGGCGAGGAAATAAACTGCCGGAACAGCAAGAAAATAATACCACTTTACTTCGCCCCGCAACAATGCCACAAAGAAAAACGGCAGCAGCATAGCAGTTTGCATTTTGAAGGCAAAGGCAATGCCCAAAAAGACAATAGACAACAGGCTGCGTTTGTTAAGCAAAAAGAAAATACTGCCTATTGCAAACGCCGAATACACCGCATCGCACTGATGCCAGTATGAGGCATTCATCAACACAGTAGGTATGAGCGGGACAATTGCCAGAGTGGCAAGCATCGTTAGGCGACTTGGATATTTCAATTGCACAATTTTTCCAACAAAAAATGCCATCAAATATTCAAACAATATCGAAACTATTTTGATGCCAATCACAGGGTTTATGCCGATTTTAGCTATCAATACCAATAAATAAATGTAGGTTGGCGTATAGTTGTAAAATGGATATTTCATCGCCTCAAAATAGCCGTTTGCCTTGATGAAATTTACCCAAGGGAGAAGGAAATTTACAAAATCGTGCTCATTTTTCACCACCGGTAACAAGGCTATTTTCAGTAAAATACCGAAAACTATCACTGCTATCCAAAACTGTTTTTTCTGCAATGCTGTTTGTATGGACACGATATTTTTTCTCACACTAATCGTGATTTTTCGCCTAAATAACCGCCGTGATGGCGTTTGGAGTATTCTTCTTTTGTAAAATCGATTTCCTTCATCGTACCCACCACAAGAATATCGCCGATAACGGTCATCACGGTGGTTGAAGTAGTAGGAGCCATACCGAGTACACATACTTCAGACGGATTTCCCGTGAAGAGATTTGCCGAAGCGTGGCGCGCAAGCACGCTTTCGGTATTGGCAGTTATGAGAATAAATTCAATTTCGGGGTTCAAACGGCGGGCGAGTTCGACAAGTTCGATAATTTCGCGTGTTTTACCCGAATTAGACACCAATAGTAGCACATCGTTTTCCTGTAAAATACCCAAATCACCATGCTGTGCCTCACTCGGATGCAGAAATACCGACGGCGTGCCCGTAGAACTGAATGTGGTAGCGATATTGAGCGCAATCTGTCCTGCTTTACCCATACCGCTGGTTACGAGCTTGCCTTTTTTTTCGTGTACCTGTTTTACTATTAATTTGATGGCTTTTTCATATTCGCCCGAAACGGGAATATTGAGCACAGCCTGCGATTCTCGTTGTAGCAACGATTTTATTTCTTCCTGAGTCATCTTATTTTGATTTCAAATTTTCTATAAACGATAACAAAACACGGATTTTCGAAGATTTATTTTATCTGCAAAAACCCGCGTTATCTGTAAATATTCCGAAAATTTTATTTTTTCGTATAAATGCGTATCCAATCTACTTCCAAACTACCTTGTCCGCCGTGTTGATGAGCTCCGATAAATGAATTAAATGCGGGGAACAGAGTTTGTTTCGGAAGCGATTTGCTTGTGCGGAATATCTCGATATTATTTATTCGCCAAATCAATTCGGTATTTGTCCATTCGAGCGTATAAATGTAAAAATCGAACGGACTGATACCTTTTACAGTTTCTTTTTGCGCCGATACCGATTTACCGTTGCCACTGTAAGCGTTTACCGAAATCTTTTTACCATCGAAATTAAAAATGCTGATATGTGGCAGTTTGCCGTCGGCACCAAGCCAAAACGCATGACTGATATGAGATGAACCAACAATACGAATTTTAGCTTTAATAAGTCCATGTTCTTGTTGGAAAGATTCTCCGGTGTTGATTATACCCGAACTGAAATTAAATTCCTGTGTTATAAAACCTATCTTGCTATCCCAAGCCGTTGCTTCTGTTTTTTCTTGTATCGTATTTATTTTCAACAAACTATCGCCTACTTTTATATTTGCTCCATCACTGTATGCTTGTTTTTCGCCTGCAAAGGAATAAATCTTTTTCAAAGCAGCAGCACGGTGGTAATATCCGTTTTTCCATCTGTTTTTGTTGAGCTTCTCTCCATCAAAATTATCTTCGAAACTCAATGCCCATTTTTCAATCACACCGAATTTTTGAGGGTCGGTAAATTCGTAAAACTTAATATCGTCCGTTTTCTGCAACTCGTGATAACGCTGTTCTATCGTGTATTCTTCGGTTGTTTGCCAACGATTATTGTTTTCCCAAAAGATTTTTCGTTCAATAAAATCGTCAGTCGAAACTTTCGCTTTCAATTTTTCGTACTCCTGCACCACGAATGAGTTGTGGAAACGCAGGTAATTTTTATAGGCACTTGATTTTTCGTAAGTTTTAAATTTTTGCAACATCGGATCTTTGTCAATCTCTTTTTTCAATCCGAGTTTTTCATAATCCGGAGAATTTTTGAATGCTAAAAATTCGGCAAGTCGTACCGAATTCAATTCGTCGTAATACGACTTGAGTTTAGCATTGCGATGCAGTTTTTCATACTTACGAAAATCGCGATACTCTTCGGTATCTTTGAATTTGCGATTTTGCAATGTTTTCTTTTTTTCTTTGAAAGAGGCGGCTTTTACAGTTTGAAACAGCGCGGTGTATTCCTTCAACTGTTCACTCAACTCAATGTCGCAATAGCGCTTGTATGCCAGCAACAGAGCCTCTTCTTCCTTTTCGAGTTTTTCGGTGGGGGTGAGTCCGCCAAAAACCTTTTTCCAAAATAGATTCATGTTTTTTTAAGTATTAATTTTGGTTTAAAAAATCTTCAAAATTTGTGCACAAATATAGTGCTGTTTTCTGTTTTTTAAGCAATATCCTAAACAAAAAACCGATAACGCTTTCTTCGTCAATTAGTTTAACGAAATTTTGGATGTTTTATTTTTCCGTTTACGCATCAATTTTGGCATAAGTTGCATGTTCTTCAATAAACTCACGGCGGGGAGCTACCTCGTCGCCCATAAGCATGGAGAAAATACGATCGGCATCGGCGGCATTTTCAATGGTTACCTGTCGCAAAGTGCGATTCTCCGGATTCATAGTGGTTGCCCAAAGCTGCTCGGCATTCATTTCGCCAAGACCTTTGTAACGCTGAATATGTACGCCTTCTCCATATTTTTCGATAAACATCAGGCGTTGATTTTCATTCCAGCAATATTCTTCCACCTTGCCTTTTTTGCAAAGGTAAAGAGGAGGCGTGGCAATATACAAGTAGCCTTTTTCTATCAGCTCTTTCATGTGACGAAAAAAGAGGGTCATAATCAGCGTAGCAATATGGCTTCCGTCCACATCGGCATCGGTCATGATAATTACCTTGTGGTAACGCAATTTTTCGTCGTTGAGAGCTTTGCTATCTTCTGCCGTACCGATGGTTACGCCGAGCGCTGTGTAGATATTGCGAATTTCTTCACTCTCGAAAGCCTTGTGCTGCATGGCTTTTTCCACATTGAGAATTTTTCCGCGCAGGGGAAGAATTGCCTGAAACGCGCGGTTGCGTCCTTGTTTTGCTGTTCCACCTGCCGAATCTCCTTCGACAAGGAATATTTCGCAACGAGCAGCATCTTTGTCCGAACAGTCGGCAAGTTTTCCCGGTAATCCGCCTCCCGAAAGAGGTGATTTCCGTTGCACACTTTCGCGTGCCTTACGGGCTGCATGACGCGCAGTGGCAGCGAGTATCACTTTTTCTACAATCATTTTTGCCTCGCGAGGATGCTCTTCAAGATAATTTCCAAGAGCTTCGCCCACAGCTTGGTCTACCACACCCATGGTTTCATTGTTACCCAACTTGGTTTTAGTTTGCCCTTCAAACTGCGGTTCGGCAACCTTTACGGAAATCACAGCAGTCATTCCCTCACGGAAGTCATTACCATCAATTTCTATTTTTTGCTTTTCGAGTTTTTCGAGCAATTTATTGTCTTCGGCATATTTTTTCAGTGTGCGGGTAAGTGCACGACGAAACCCTGCCACATGCGTACCTCCTTCTATCGTGTTGATATTATTCACATAGGAGTGAATATTTTCGTTGAACGAGGTGTTATAGGTCATGGCAATTTCTACCGGCGAACCGAATTTATCGGTACTGATGTGAATTACTTCGTCGATAAGATGTTCGCGTGTGCTGTCGAGATATTTTACAAATTCGCTCAAACCTTCGTTCGAAAAAAATTCTTCACTACGAAACGAACCGTCTTCTTTTACATCTCGTTTATCGGTAAGCGTGATGCGCACACCCGCGTTGAGATATGCCAACTCGCGTAAGCGAGCAGCAAGAGTTTCGTATTTATATTCGGTAGTGATATTGAAAATACTTTTGTCGGGCAGGAAAGTTTGTGTAGTACCTCGGCGGTCGGACGAACCGATTTCCTTCACAGCATACATCGGCGTACCGCATTCAAATTCCTGTTGATAAATCTTACCGTTTCGATATACGGTGGTTGTCATGTGCGACGAAAGTGCATTTACACACGAAACCCCCACGCCGTGCAATCCGCCGGACACTTTATAGCTGTCCTTGTCGAATTTTCCACCTGCGTGAAGCACCGTCATCACCACTTCGAGAGCCGATTTACCTTCTTTGGGATGAATATCCACGGGAATACCGCGTCCGTCGTCTTCCACTGTGATGGAATTGTCGGGATTAATATTCACCGATATATTCTTACTATATCCTGCCATGGCTTCGTCGATGGAGTTATCCACCACTTCGTATACTAAATGGTGTAAACCTTTTTCGCCAACATCGCCGATATACATTGCAGGGCGTTTGCGTACTGCTTCCAATCCTTCAAGAACTTGAATACTGCTTGCGCCGTATTCCTGTTGAGATTTTTTTTCTTGTTCGCTCATTACTAAAGAGTTATTATTTACAAAACTTTAAGTTTACAACTTATTTTTCAAGCAGGCAAATATACGAAATAAAATCATATCTTTGCACGCTTTTTCAAATTAAAAACATAAGAAATCATGGATTCAAAACGCATTAAAATTGAGGTTGCCGACCCTACTCCTCTTGGACTTTTTGGCTTGGCTATTGTTACGCTGGTGGCGTCTTCGCAAAAATTAGGGATTACCGACGGATTGGCTTTTGTATTGCCTTGGGCACTGTTATTGGGAGGTATTGCTCAGTTTGTTGCTTCGATGTTCGATTTCAAGCATAACAATATTTTCGGAGCTACGGCATTTGCTGCCTACGGATTGTTTTGGCTCGGCATGGGCATGAGTTGGCTTGTAAAACTTGGTTGTTTTGGCGATGTGCTTGCTTCCTCGGTCGATGCACGACAACTTGGTTTTGTCTTTTTCGGATATTTTATCCTTTCGGTGGTACTTACTATTTCTACATTGAAAATGTCGAAAGCGATGTTTTTATTGATGAGCCTTATTTGCCTGTTGTTTTTGTCTCTTGGGCTTGATGCTTTTGACTGTGGACATGGCTGGCATTCTGTTGCAGCATACGCCGAAATGGCTATTTCTTTGACTACTTTCTATACGATGGCTGCAAAATATTTAAGTTTGTATTTCGACAAACAATTGCTTTGTGTGGGCAAACCATTTATACAATGAAAAGTTTTTTGGAAGATTAATGTAAGTATACCAGAAAAGCTTTATTGCTATGACTTTTTCCGAGATTTTTTCCTGTTTTATGCAGCTTATTTATCCCGAAAACTGCCTTATTTGTGGCGAAAATTTGGTGCAAACGGAAAATCAGATTTGTCTTTCTTGCCTTATACAGTTGCCTAAAACAAATTACCACCTACAACTTGATAATCCGGTAGAAAAACGCTTTTGGGGAAAAATCCGTGTGGAGCATGCCTCTTCTTTTTGTTTTTTCGAGAAAGGCGCAATGATACAAAAATTGATGCACGAACTCAAATATCGCGACAATAGAGAAATTGGTGAAATTCTCGGTAAACATTTTGGAATGGATTTAGCAGAATCATCTTTTTATCAGGATATTGATGTAATACTGCCCGTTCCGCTGCACAAAAATCGTTATCACAAACGGGGTTACAACCAAAGCGAAGAAATAGCCAAAGGCATAGCTGTTGCGCTCAAAAAACCTGTTGATACACAAATCATTACGCGTGCTATCGAAAATCCTACACAGACTAAAAAAGGTGTGTTTGAACGCTGGGAAAACACAACCGGAATTTTTGTTGTAAATGATATTGCCACTCTTTCGGATAAGCATATTTTGCTTGTGGACGATGTCCTGACCACGGGCTCCACCCTCGAAGCTTGCGGACAAGCTATACTTACCATTCCGAATATTCGGTTAAGCGTTGTAACGCTGGCAATGGCATAAAATCGGGTTATTCTTCATCAATTTCGGTTTCTGCTGCTTCGCCGAGCATGGCGACAGATTGGTCTTGCGGAAGTTGTTGAACGGTTTTTAGCTTTCGTTCAATGGCTCGCGAACGGGTACCTACCACTTCGTCGAGGTTTTTTATACCGCCTTCGAGATTGCGCTTCACTCTTTCAAGCACTTCGTTAAACTTGCCAAACTCGGTTTTTACTGCACCGAGAATTTCCCACACTTCACTAGAGCGTTTTTCAATAGCCAGCGTGCGAAAGCCCATTTGCAAACTGCTGAGAAAAGCGACAAGATTTGTTGGACCTACCACGGTAACACGATACTGCCGTTGCAACAATTCGAAAAAGCCCGGACGACGGAGAATTTCGGCATATAAACCTTCGGTAGGGACAAACAAAATGGCGAAATCTGTTGTACGAGGCGGATTGATGTATTTTTCATAAATATCTTTGGCACAAAGCTTTACCGAGTTTTCAAATTGCTTTCCGAAGCTTTCTACCATTTCGGGTGCGTTATCGTAGGCATCGAGGAGGCGTTGGTAATCTTCAAGTGGAAATTTGGAATCTACGGGTAGGAGTACCGGCTCGCCATCTGCATTTTTGCCCGGCAACTTGATGGCGTATTCTACCACGCGCCGATCACCGGCAGGATGGTCGTTTTTGATATATTGCTCGGGCGAAAGAACCTGTTCAAGAATTGCACCGAGCTGAATCTCTCCAAACGAACCACGCGATTTTACATTAGTGAGCACTTTTTTAAGGTCGCCCACACCTGTGGCAAGGCTTTGCATTTCGCCCAAACCTTTGTGTACTGCTTCAAGCCGCTCGTTGATGAGGCGAAACGATTCGTTGAAGCGTTTTTCTACGCTTGCCTGCAATTTTTCGTCTACTGTGTGACGCATTTCTTCCAGCTTGGCATTGTTATCTTCTTGAATTTTAGCAAGTTTCACTTCTATCGTTTCACGAATTTCGCGCAGCTTGTCTTCGGTAGCTTTTCGAGTCATTTCGTTTCGAATAGATAAGTCGTCAAACTTTTGTCGTTGCCCTTCGCTAAAATCTTTGAGTTGTTGTGCAAAAAAATCGAAACGATTTTTGAGCGCGCTATTCAGTTCTTCTCGATTATCTTTGAGAGCCGTTTGCGTTTCGCCACGATTGCTGCGAAACTCTTCACGAATAAGAGGATCAAGTCGTGTGAGATCGCTTCCAATACGGGTTAATTCGTCTCTTTTTATATCATTTTTATTTGTAAAAATGACAAATAAATTGGCAATGCTAAGCAATATCAGCAAGGCAAGAAGAATTGTAGTAAGCATAAAGATTATTATTAATGGGATTTTGCAAAAATAAAAAAACGGAGAGATAAAAATGATTATCTCCCCGTTTTTTATTGTTAAATTAATATTTTCGCGACTTAGTGAATTACAAAACTTACGCGACGATTTTCACTGCGACCGGCAGCAGTACCGTTATCGGCAACAGGATTTGCTTCTCCCATACCTTTTACTTCAGTAATGCTTTCAGCAGATACACCACGCGAAACGAGGAAGTTTTTCACCGATTCGGCGCGTTGTTGCGACAGTTTGAGGTTGTATGCTTCCGAGCCTACATTGTCGGTATAACCGTAAATTTTGATTTTCTTATTACCTGCACCGTCTTTGAGTGTTTGTACAATTTTAGCAAGTGCATGTTGCGAATCGCCGGTAAAATGAGCCGAACCTGTATTAAATTTAATACCGTCTGATTCACCAAACGAAGCTGTAACAGGATGATTTTTCAAGTTGTTCAAATCTCTTTCGAGTTGTTTTACTTTATCGTCCAAACGGGCGATATCTGATTTTGAAGCAACATGGTTCGCTTTTTGTTCTACTTCGTCTACTTTGTTATTCAATTCGCCAAGTTGATTTTCAATGCCTTGAATTTTTCGGTCGTATGGACTCAAATCTATTTTTTCAGCATTGTAAAGGTCAGCATAGTATTCTTTCACGCTGGCATCACGCACATGAGCTTTGCCTTTGCCATGGAATTTGAAGCGGAAACCAATGTTTGCCGAAACGCCATCATTGTTCCAAAGCCCTTGTTCTCCTGTACCCAAAGCATCAACTACATAGCTGCGATATTGTCCTTCGAGTACGAGCGCGAAGCTAGAGCTAAAGTTGTAGTTGTATGCCAAACTTGCTACAGCTACCGGCGAGAATTGATTTTCTTCTTTTTTAGCTCCGCCACCGAGTTCTCCCCAAGGCTCTTTGCTGAAAAATGCAGCTCCGATTCCGGCATTACCGTAGAAGGTACCTTTTTTCCAAAATCCTTTACGAGTAGGAGCCAGCAAATTCGACAGGTTCACTTCGTTATTGAACACGATGTCAATAGTGCTTGCTTCCAAACCTTTGCGATTGTAAGTAAACCAACCACCTTCAATACCAAAACCATAGTAAGGGTTCACGGTGTAATCGATTCTGACGATTGGAGCAGCCCAACCGGCATTGTTAAGATACTTTTCCCCTTTGCTCCAGTCAGATTGACCTGCGTCGGGTTTTACTCGGTAGTAATCAATACCACCTTTGACTGCTACCGACCAATGGGCATAGTCAGCAGACTGCGCAGCCATGTTGCCAATACAAGCAACACCCACGGCTAACATTGTAATAAACTTTTTCATTGTTTTGTAAAATTAAAAAAATTAATAAAAATTTCGAAACAGTAATTATTTTTTTGCAAAGATATAATTAATATGCATTTTTATCACCTTTTATCATCAAAATTATTGTTTTAAAGATAATTTTTATGTCGAGCCAGAATGTCCAGTTCTCTAAATACCATACATCGTACTCTACACGAATCTTCATTTCACTCAAATTTCGAGTTTCTCCCCGATAGCCATTTACCTGTGCCCAACCGGTAATACCGGGCTTTGCCCAGTGTCGAAGCATGTACTTGTCTATCAGTTTGGAATACTGCTCGGTGTGGTTCAACATATGCGGACGAGGACCTATGATACTCATATCGCCTTTGAGTACATTCCAAAACTGGGGTAATTCGTCTAAATTACTATGTCGTAGAAAAGCTCCGATTCCGGTTACACGCTCATCGCCTCGCGTAGCCTGTTTTTCGTCGCTTTCTATATTTTGTTTCATTGAGCGAAATTTATAACATACAAAACTTTTGCCTTTTTTGCCGGTGCGCTTTTGTTTGAAGAAAATATCTCCTTTCGACGATAATTTTATCAAGCTTCCAAAAATAAGAAACAATAGCGGAAAGAGCAAAAGCAGGAAAAGAAAAGATACTACGACATCGAAGGTTCGCTTTATAAATCGGGCTACATAGCTTTCGAGCGGCTCGGAGCGCAGGGAAATGAGCGGCAAATCGTCGACAAATTGTAAATTGACTTTTCGGGTTAAAAAACGCGAAAAATCGGGCACGAAATAAAATGTAATGAATGATTTTTCGGCATAATCAAGTATTGGTAGAGCTCTTCGGTCGTCGCCCGCAGGCAAGGCACAAAAAATTTCGTCTATTTTGTTGGCTTGCAGGTAAGGCAACACATCGTCGAGCTTCCCCAGCAACAAAGATTTTTCAACCACTATGTTTTTATGTTCCCGATTGTCAAAAAATCCCTTTAATCGGTAGCTGTTATAGGCATTGCCTATTATTTGTTCTTGCACGGCAACTGCCATATTACCCGTTCCAAGTACAATTACATTGTGTATGTTGCTGCGCCGTTGGCGAATTAATTTGATAATTTTGCTCAAAGCACGACGATAACCTACAATAAATAGAAATTCAAGCAAGAACAGTGTAATTACATAACGGAATGTAAATTCGTGTAATTTCTCAGTAAACACTACTACAACAAACAGCATCAAAAATTGTGTAAGAAGTATCTTGCTCACTCTGTCAAGGATCTCTTCCATACGCACATTGCGTCGATGAAACACAATTCCCCATACAGAGAAACTCCACAAATAGGCTACATTGAGATAGATATAAACATGTTTATCGTGGAGAAAAAAATCGGAAGAAAGATGCGTTTTGTTAAGCCAATATGCTAACAAGAAAGAGGCGTTTATAATAAGCAATTCGCCTATCATCACCAACCATTTAATGTGTGAATAATTTTTCTCTGAATGCATTCTATCAATTCTTTCCTCTTATTTATTTTTTTATAAGACACTGCAACAATCGCTGTATTCCCTTTCTTTTTACATCTTCTTCTTTCGAATAATATCCGTAATGATATCCGGCACGGTAACCTCGATTTTTCTTTACGCTCGAATCGTTAAGCACCAAATAGATATCGGACAGTTTTTTGTTTTCGTAGAGTTCGTTTATAAACTGCACACTGTCTTTATCCGATTGTTTTTCACGCACAACATAGAGTGTGAGGTCAGATACACGGTTTACAAGGAATGTATCCGAAACAATGCCTACCGGCGCAGTGTCTACAATAATATAATCGTATCGTTTGCGTAATTTTTCAAACAATTTATCCAATTCGGGTTTTCCAAGCAGTTCATTAGGATTTGGCGGAATAATTCCTCCGGGCAACACATCCAGATTGTCGCTATTTGGAGCTTTCACTATCAATTCGTCAAGCGGATGCCCCATTGCCAAATAACTTGTAATACCATGTTGTGCTTTAATATCCAAATAATTTGCTACACTTGGATTGCGAATATCAAGCCCAACAAGAAGCACCTTTTTGTCGATAAGAGCAAAAGTATAAGCCAAATTAGCACTTACAAAACTCTTGCCTTCGTTACTCATAGTGGAAGTAACGGTGATTACTTTTTTGTCTTCCGAGCCGAGAATAAATTGCAAATTATTACGCAACAGACGGAATAATTCTGTGTCGCTCGAATTGTCATTAGCTGTAACAACAATTCTCTTGTTAGTTTTATTAGTAGATAATTCACCTAAAACAGGAGCTTTAGAGAGTTCTGTCAATTCTTCACTGCTGCTTATCTCGAAGGTTAACAGATTTTTGAGATAAATAATGCCTATCGGCAACAGCAACCCGAGTAGAAATGCAGCAACCAGGATGATACCCGTTTTTGGTGAAACAGGGTCGGCATCTGCGCGGGCATAGGACACCACTTTGGCTTTTGGTGATGTAGCTGCAAGGGCAAGACTTGATTCTTCACGCTTTTGCAGCAGGAAAAGGTAAAGTGATTCTTTAATTTGCTGTTGGCGTTTTATTTCTAAAAATTCACGCTCAATTCGGGGAATTTGCTGAATTTTACCCACCGTTTGTGTGCTTTCCAAGCCGAGGTCTTTTTTAGCAATAGCCAGCGTTTTGCGCACATTGACAATATTCGACTTTATTCCCTGGCGCATCGTTTCTAGTTGATTAACTTTATTTTCGAGTACCGGATTTGAGGCTGTCGAAGCCCGCTGAATGCGCTCTTTATCAAGCGACATTTCGTTGTATCGGTTAATAAGCTCAGCAAGTCCGGGGTCAGTGATGCCAAGATTTGGTATTAATCGGTCGCGATTTTGATTGTCGTTAATAAATTGCTCCACAAACTGAATGATGTTGAGTTGTGTTTCCACTTCATAAAGTTTACTTTCATTGTGTCCGCTTTGGCTGATAAACAACTGGGCTTCACTCGAAATATCGGTAATTTTATTACGAGTTTTAAATGTTTCCACATCTTTTTCCACATTTGAAAGTTCACCGGTAAGCGATTTTAATCGCTCATCAATGAACGACGAAGTGTTAATGGTTATCTGGTTTTTGTCATCAACTGCTTGTTTATTGTACAGATCTACAAAACTGTTTAGAAAATCTTTCCCGCGCTCCGTATTTTCGTCAATAAACGAAATATTGAGCACACTCGAAGTCTTAGTAGCGGGCACAATGTTGAAAGTTTTGGAGTAATTTACCGCCATTTTTTCAGGATTGTAAATGCTCAGTGCAAGTTTATCGGGAATTTCGGCAAGCGGCAACACAGGTTGTAAAACTACTGTACCAAATGGATAGCGAAGAGTGGCAGGGAAACTGCTAACGGTAATGCTTTGATAGTGTGTATCTTCACATTCGGCAGTAAACGAGTAGCTATTATTTTCTTCCTTGGTAATTTTGATTTCAATTGCCTTATGCAAAGTGTCGAGATCAATATTTTTTATTTCGACAAAAAACGGGGCTGGATAAAGTATGGGTTTCTGCAATTTGTCGGCAGCACGGAATTCCACATTATATTTTGTGAAAATGATAGCTGTTTTTATTAAATCTGCCGATTTGAATACTTCAATTTCATTGCTGACATTATTCTTACCATTACCCAATCCGAGGTTACTTAAAACGGAAAAATCACCTACCCCTTGCTCTTCGTCTTTGATAAGAACCGAAGTGCCTATTGTGTATTGCTTATTCGTACAAGCTATATATGCACAAGCTATTGCCACAAAAACAAGAGCAGTAAGACAAATTAGTTTCCAATAAGGCAGGTATTGCCGAATCAGTTTTTTAATATTAATTTCATCAGAGTTGTTATTCTGGTTGGCACTCATACTCTTTTTTCAAGTTATTTTAAAATATTGACTATCAGAGATGTTAAGCTGATTAAAATAGAGGTAACCGAAACCGACATTGTTTCGGCTGCACCGATACCCGCAGAACGAGCACGCGCGTTGTTTACCTGTACATACAGCACATCGTTTTGTTTGAGGTAGTAGTAAGGCGACGACAGCAAGTTTTTGTCCTGCAGGTCGATACGCACGGTTTCTTTTTTGCCGTTTTCGTCTTCGCGAATAAGCAATACATTATCGCGTCGTCCGTAGAGCGACATATCGCCTGCCATAGCCAAGGCTTCGAATAACGAAACTTTTTCGCTTGCAATAGTATAAGTGCCCGGATGGGTAACTTCACCTAATACTGAGATTTTGAAATTTATATAGCGAATCACCACAATAGGTTCTTCTTTGAGATAAGCAGGATAAATTTTATTTTTGATTTCTTCTTCCACCTCTCGCTTGGTTTTTCCATTTACGAAAATTTTACCAATAACAGGGAAAAAAACACTTCCGTCGGCATCAACAAAATAGGTTTGTAACGACGATTGGGCAGATTGTATATTGGTGCCCGAAAATTGCTGCGGCGTAAGCATCATATTGAAACTTGCTGCGGCTTCGGGCGTAGTAGTGTTTACCACAATAGTAAGTTGATCTCCTTTATAAATGCGCGGTTCAGGTATACCTGCGCTACTCACGGTGTCATTGCCTGCATCTTTCAAATAGGGAATTTTCTTCCCCGCCGAACAAGCCGTTAAAAAAATCACTCCAAACACAAAAAAATATTTTACGGTCGTGCTTTTCATCTCCTTTTAATAATCATTTCTATTTTAATTTGAGTAGCAAAAACATTGATTTTTAATGCGAAAACCCATGTAAAAAACGCTAATAATCAGTTGTTTATAAAAATATACAAATTAAAAAAACTCTTAATTTTTCGCCAAAGATAAGCTAAATCATTTAAAAGAAAAAAGCTTTTTAACAAAAAAAGCTTTTCTAACTTGCTAAAATCACTGTTTTTCAGAGCCATTTCCGCTTGCGAAAGTAATATAATACGGCAACCGAAAATAACACCATTAACGCAATAGAGAATGGGTAACCCCAGCGCCAGGTCAATTCGGGCATAAAGCGGAAATTCATACCATAAAGGCTCGCTATGAGCGTGGGCGGCATAAAAATAACCGACACCACGGTGAAGATTTTGATAATTTTATTTTGCTGCAAATTTACCAAACCGAGAAAGGTATCTTGCAGATAATCAAGGCGGTCGAACCCAAACCGGATGTATTCAAACATCGAGTTAATGTCTTTTATTACCATCGTAAGTCGCTGCAAGAGTTCGTGCGGGAAAAGGCTTGATTTGAGCAGATTCGATACCATGCGTTGCTTGTCCATGATATTTTGCCGAACCACCATCACCTTTTCCTGCATTTCTTTAATTTGCAACAGGATATCCTGGTCGAGGTCGGCATCGGTATTCAGCGTTCTACTGAGTGCCGAAATTTGGTCGGTGAGTTCTTCAATCACATCGGCGTCGTATTCCACGCGGGTTTCGAGCAATGTAACAAGCACATGATAACCCGTGGGAAAATTCCGGGGATTGGCATAAATTTTCTTCACCGTTTCGTTAAACGATTTGAAACCCGTGTTACGCACCGACACCAGAATATTGTTTTTCACGATAAACGACACCGGTTCGAGGGTAAAATTATCGAGCAAAAAACCGGCATTTGCCACAATACTGTCGTCGGTCTGGATAAAACGCGACGACATTTCTATTTCCTCAATTTCTTCGTCTTCCTGAATATAAATTTTCAAGAATTGTTCGAGTTCGGTTTCCGTAGCCTCGGGCACATCGTTGAGGTCTATCCAAATTAAATCCTGTTTATCGACCCGTTTGAGCGTTTCGATTGATTTTGATATTTTGAGTCTACCGTTTTCACGATAAAATAATTTTAATTCCGACATGATGTAATTTACAATTTAAGATTTACAACTTACGATTTTTTCACTCTCCTTGTTCGATGAGATTTGTCAAACTGATAAAATCATCCACCGAAAGTTGCTCCGGTCGGAGAGCAAACACAGGGAGTTCGAGTATCGTATTATCGGCACCTGCAAGCTGTTTGAGCGAATTGCGCATCTGCTTGCGCCGCTGATTGAAGGCGGTTTTCACTACGGCAGAAAAAAGTTTTTCGTTACAGGCAAGCTGTTCACGACTGTTGCGCGTGAGGCGTATTACTGCCGATTTCACCTTTGGCGGCGGGTCAAATACATTTTCATGCACCGTAAAAAGATATTCAATATCGTAGTAGGCTTGCAAAAAAACGCTCAAAATTCCGTAAGTTTTACTGCCCGGAGGCTCGGCAAGTCGCTCGGCAACCTCTTTTTGTATCATACCTACGCAGCAGGGAATCTGGTTTTTATAGTCGAGAATTTTGAAAAAAATCTGGCTTGAAATATTGTATGGAAAATTGCCTATTACCGCAAATTTATCGGGAAAAAGCAAAGTCAAATCAAGCTTCAAAAAATCGGTTTCGAGCACATGAAGCTGTGGATAATATTTGCGCAGATATTGTACCGATTCACCGTCGAGTTCGACAGCTGTAAGATTTATTTTCGGATTTTTGAGGAGAAATTGAGTGAGAACGCCTGTGCCGGGACCAACTTCAAGCACATGCCGAGATGCCTCGGGCGGCAAACTCGCAGCAATACGACAAGCTATTTCCATATCGCACAGGAAATGCTGCCCCAAATGTTTTTTGGCACGCACTTTGGTCATAACTATGGTAATCGTCGGTCATGGCGTTTTTTATTGAAAAATAATTTAACTTTGCAGCGATTTTTTAAATCGGCGGACAAAGATAAGAATTAAACTTTACGAAACAAAGTTCGGTGCAAGCCAATTACGAACTACGGACTAAAAAATGCGAAAACTGTTTGAATTTCTTGGAGCATGGATTGGCACGGTGGTAGATTTTTTCTATCCGCCTTTTTCGCGTTATATGTCGCGACAATTTTTTCGCTATGGGGTAACGGGCGCAGCAAACATGGCTTTCGACTGGGTGCTGTATTTTGTGCTGTTTCATTGCGCGCTCCACGAAAGCAATCTTAATTTGACGGTAGTTACGCTCAGTCCACATATTGCGGCAATGCTCATGGTATTTCCCGTAACTTTTGTGAGTGGTTTTTTACTACAAAAATATGTTACTTTCACTTCGTCCGAATTGCGGGGACGAATACAAATCGTGCGCTACTTCAGTGTAGTGCTTACCAATTTGCTGCTAAATTATTTCGGGTTGAAACTGATGGTCGATGTGTTGGGCTTTTTCCCCACACCGTCGAAAATGGGTATTACGGTATTTTGCACTATTTTGAGTTATTTAGCACAAAAGCATTATTCGTTTCGAGGAGGAATAAAATCTACACTTCCACAAAAAAACTGATTATTCCAAGTAAGATCAGCGCCAATCCTGAAATGAGTTTGCCGTGCTGTTCCATAAATCTTGAATCAAAACGGTTTATCCCTTTCAGTCCAAGATACACCAAGCCAAGTATCAACGGCAGCGTAACCAGCATATACACTGCCGAAACCGACGCTATACCTGCTACACCAAATTTTGCTGCCTGCAAATAATAAGCTTCGAGTTCGAGACAGGGGGAGAAAAACATGCCTGCTGCCAACGAAACGATAATTGCCGTTTTTGATTTCCTGCGGTCGATATGCAATTCATGTTTGTGTTGCGAGCGAAATCTGCTTACATCGAGAAATACATATACTGCCCCTAAAATTATCAGAATGAGTGGGGCAACAATATGTGCGGCAGATTCGTAGCGTGCAAAAAGCTGAATTCCTACAAAACCTACAATTACTCCCAGCACAATATTACTCAGCAGATGAAAAAACGCTGCAATAAATGATGCCCATAATGATTCTCGAGTCGACCAATGCTCTGCTTTGGCAACAATAATAAACGGAAGCCAATGATTGGGTATCGCCGCATGAATAACACTCAGCACCAAACTACCAACAAAGAGTTGCCACATAAATGATAATTACTATTGTTAATATTGAGCACAAAAGTGTGAAAAAAATGTGAAAAACACAATCTTATTTTTTGTCGACAATAATTTTATGTGTTTCCGAACCGTTGGTGTGGGTTATTTTGAGCAAATAAATTCCCTGTGGCAAATGTGAAATATCGGCTCTTAATTGTGTAGTATGATTTTTAACCTGTAAATTATAAATTCGGCTGCCCGATAAGTCGAACAATTCAATATTTCCCATTTCCAATTCTCCATTTTCAATTCTCAATTCTCCATTTGTTGGATTAGGAAATACTACAGTCTTGGTGGTTCGAGGAGGATTTGCATCTGAAGCCAAGGGGTTGAAACCATTGCAAAAACCAATATTTGCATTAAGCGGATCGAGCCAAGCTTTGAGTTGCTTTTCTGTCTGCGAATAATAATCCCACGCCTTGTTAAAGCGGTAATAAAAATCGCTCAACGAATTGTCGCATTGCGATCGTCCACCGGTAAGCGCACCTACAACACGCATATCGGCATCGAAAAGAGGTGAACCCGAAGAACCGGGCTGCGTAGTGCCAATATCCCAACTGGCAACCAACCAATGACTGTCTGCCTGCATTCCTGTAATAGGGGTTCCGGGGTAACGGCTAATATTGCCGTTTCGTACTGCTACCCGTTTATCGACACTGTATGGATGATGTATTCCTCGAAAAGGAGGGGGCAAGGAAACGGTATTCAAATTCCAGCCTGCATAATAGGGACGAAAATCGGCAGGAGGTACCGTCGATAATTCTACCAATGCCATATCAATATCCGATGCCAATGCGCGCATAACGGAGCCGCTAATAAAAAAATCCGTTGGAGCGGGTTTTGAAAGATTGCAATCGGGTATTTCGTAATTGAAAAATGCTACTACCGAAGGAGCCATCAATATTTTATCTTCCTCACTGCTGTATTCATTTCCAAAACAGTGTGCTGCAGTAAGAATATATGGCTTGCCGTCTTGCGCAGTGTTATTTACCAAACTGCCAGAACAAAATTCATTGCCATTGATAATGAGCAGGCAAACGCTTTGTTTGACTTCGGCAACTTCGGGTACACAAGAAGCATACAGGCTGCAATTGTCTTTATTCTCGGAAGCAAGATCGCCCGGCATTGCTTGAAAACCGCGATAGCCGTGATTCACTTCGCCTATTTGTAAACTTTGAGCGGCGGCGGAGCGTAAAATCGATTGCCGGAATTCGACTACTATCTCGTCTCCATTCAAAGGCGGAATGGGCAGTACGCCCGATTTAAGATTATTTTTTGCCGTGAACGAATAAATTTGGCTTCGTGCAGTGTTGTAAACAAACAAAGTATCGCCTTCTTTCAGTTGGAATTTATCGAAAAAAAGATTGATAGAAAAAGCTCCGCGCGATACAATGCCAACAGTCCAAACCCGGCGTCCGTCGGGGAGCGTGGCGGTGGTTCCCGAGTTTTCGGGTGTGAGATTGACGAAAAATTTTTTGGCAAAACGCATTCCGCCTATTCTGCCCTGCTGCTCGTTGATACTGTCTTCGCGCAGCATTTCGGAAGCATCGAAAGACGGCATTTCTACCCTTTCGAACAATGGGAAGGGTTGTGTTGTATTCTTGCTTTCGTTGGAAGCAACTGCCGAAACAAAAGCAAAAAACGCAATGCAGAATATGTTAAACAATTTTTTCATGTACAAATTTTTATTTTTTCAAAATTAACCGTGCCTCATTGCCCATATTAAACAGTAAATCGATGATGCTTAAATCGGGCAGAAAACCAAATTTTTGTTCGAAAACCTGATAATAAGGCTGAGTAACAAAATGCGATTCGGAATCAGTTTTTTTCGGACTAATGGCATTACGCAAGTCTACTTCACCGGGCGCAAAACAGGTTTTATAATTGTCTGTAAGACTTATTGTTACAGAAATTCCCAACAAAGATAGTATTCGTTCCTGAATTTCAAGGTTGAAATCGAACAAAAATTCGCGATGGGTTTCGTAAAACGGACGCAAATCATCTTCGTAATACTCCAAAAACGGCGAACTGCGATACGCCGATTCGATACTTCGCCAATGTTGCTGTTGCCAGTTTTCCGAGTAATCTATTCGCACATCGCGAATGGGACATTTTGCTGCTTTGCCTTTATCGACCGGGATAGAAAGTGCAAGCACTCCATTGGCAGCTGCAATATGGCAGCGAGTTCGGTAGCTTTGCTTTACATAATTTTCGTGGGCTTCAATGAATACCTTTTCGCTGTGTAGCAAACAGGTATAATATTGAACAGGGGCAAGATATGCTGTGGAGAGATAAATACTCATCTTTTTTATGTTTTTACCAAGTTAAATGAGCTTGGATTTTATTTTTTTCGTTAAACTTCGTTGGGAAAGATTTCAAGATTCGTTTTGTTTCTTTCTCGGCTGCCGGACAACTCGACGACACGAAGCGCAGATTTGTGATTTTGCCTTTTTTGTTGATTGCAAATATTATTTCAACCGAAGTTTTGTCTTCGTTGCAAAGCGATTTTCGAGCGTTTTTTGTAAAATAATCTTGAAGCATTTGTTGATTAAATTCTTTTTTCGCATCAGTGGTGGCAACAATTATCACGCCGTTTGCACCCCGTGCACCGTAAATCGCAGTTGCAGAAGCATCTTTCAATACATCAACACTTTTGATTTTGTCCGCAGGAATTTTATCAATGTTTTGTACCGCTTTTCCATCTACAATATACAGCGGTTCGCTCGATTGCGTAATAGAACTTCCGCCACGCACACGAACTTGAACATCGGCATCAGGCGAAGCCTGGCTTGTTTTTACCTGTACTCCTGCTATTTTTCCCTGCATCATTTCGCTTGCCGAATTTACAGGACGAGATTTTAGGTTATCTCCCGATACAGAAGCCATAGAACTTGTTACATCTCGTTTGGCAACAGGAGCATAGCCCACCACAACAAACTCGTCGAATTCTATAGTTTCGGCAACTTCGTTGTCGGCATATTCGGCATCGCGTGCTACTGCTGTTACCAGAGGGGTATATTTAACCGTGTTTTGCTGTTTTTCTTGTACGGTAATTTTTTCGGAAGATGAAAGGTCTTCAGAATTTTCCTCAATTTTTGGTTCAGCGTAAAGTCCGCTTATCAATTCTCTTTCTTCTTTTTTATCTGATTTTTTTGGAAGATTAGCGATGATTTGAAGAGAATTTGACGAATCTTTTTTATCTATATCTTTTTCTTGAACAATGTACTTCTCGGCAGGTCGTTCGTGGAAAACATAAATGCTAATGCTCACAAGCAGCAACAACGAAGCAGCAATAGCAAGCAAAGGAAAAAGACGATAGCGTTTTGGCTGTTGTATCGGTGTAGCTGGTAAAGACACAATGCATTGTGTCTTTACAGCAGCATCGAAACGCCCTTGCAAACGCGCAATCGTTTCTGCATGATTACCCTCAACGGTGTCAAATCCGTCGATTGCCTCTTGCAGAAAAGCATCTTCGAGCGAGGAGCGTTCAAGTTTGTTTGCTTCCTTGCCGTGCCGTTTCCCTTTTATGTAGTCAATAAAATGCATTGTTTTTGGGTTTCGTTATTGCGAGGAACGAAGCAATCTCAGAAGCCCCTCGAATCCTGAGATTGCTTCGTCGTTCCTCCTCGCAATGACGAATATTATTTATTACTCATTACCTAAAACTTTAAGTATACAGCTTTTCAAATTCCGTTTACCGTTTTGGATATAGCTTTTTACCTGATTAAGCGCGTAGCCTGTAAGCTGTACAATATCGGCATACGAACAATCTTCCAGGAAAAATTTGCTCACGCATTTTTGCTGTTCATCCGACAAAATTCCGATACAATAATGCAACGCGTTGAATTTTTCTTCCGTTTGCTCCTCATCAATTAGATGCAAAAAAGCATCACTTTCCACAATTTCGTCTTTTAATTCTTCAAAAAAAGCCGGTTTTGATTTTCTGATTTGTTGCAAACAATAATTTTTTGACACCGAATACAACCAGGTTTTGAAATTTTCGATGTCGTATCGTTTTATTTTCTGCGTAATTTCTTCGTAAATCTGCATCACGGCATCTTCGGCATCCTCCGTTTGCTGCAAATATTTCAAGCAAAGCCCATAAACCAAAGGAATATACCGGCTGTAAAGCTTGCCGATAGCATCTTGACCGGACGACGAAACGGCAATTGCCAACAATTCGTCGTCGCTTTGCTCAATATTTTTTATTTTGAAATTCACAGCGGGCAAAGGTAGAAATAAAGAATGGAAAATGAAAAAACCATTCGTCATGCCGCGCTTGACGCGGTATCGCAGATAGGGCATGCGATTGCGGATCAAGCCCGTAATAACGGCAATTGAAGTGCAGTCCGTCATTGCTTTGTTCCCCGCAATGATGTACACGCCTTAAAAGGATAAATCCGAAAAAATTTTACTCCCTCGTGTGGAATTTCGAAAATCCCTGCATCTATATAGGAAAAACAGTATTCATTCATCTAAATTTTACATTATGAAAACGAAAATTTTTTCTTTATTGATTGCTCTTTCGAGCCTATTTACAGCCTCAATGGCAAGTGAGAATTTAACAGTGCAAGGCATTGTAGTAGCAGAAAACGGGAAAGCAATTGCAGGTGCAAAAGTGCAGGCGCAAAACACAGCGATTGCCACCAAAACCAATGCAAACGGAGAATTTATCTTAAAAAATATCCCTGCCACAGTGCAATTTTTGCAAATTTCAGCAAGCGGATATGTTTCGGGAAAAGTAAAAATCCGACCACAAAAAATGCGCATCGTGATGAAAAAAGCTGCCGTACAAGAAAAACAGCAAAACACGGTTAAATATACCCCTCTGGTAACAGCAGTAGCACGCGATGCCGAATATGCCGACAACGAAGTTGCCGAAACTGTAGAATTCGACGAGTTTGTTGTGGTGGGCTATGCTCCTGTTGCCAAACGAGATGTAACAAGTTCTATAGCTTCTGTATCGGGAGATAACCTAAAATCTCGTCCTGTAAATTCGGCAAGCGAAATGATGCAGGGAAAAATAGCAGGAGTACAGGTAAAAACAAGCAACGGTTCGCCTGATGCCGATGTTCAAGTTCGTGTGCGTGGCGGAAGTTCTATTACGCAATCGAGCGAACCGCTGTATATTGTGGATGGAAAAGCGGTACAAAACATCGATAAAATTCCTGCGGACAAAATAAAAAGTGTTGATGTATTGAAAGATGCTTCTGCAACTGCGATTTACGGCGCACGGGGCGCAAACGGTGTAATTGTTATCAACACAAAACCCGGCACGAAAGTAGAGTTGGAAGAAGCTGTGTATTTACCACCACCTCCCCCTCGCCCCGAGTCAAGAAACAACGAAGAATACAATCCTTGGGTTGAAAACCGTTTCGAAGATGCAAAAATTGAACCGCTTTCTACTTTCTCACTCGATGTTGATGCAGCTTCGTACAGCAATGTGCGCCGAATTATCAACAACGGACAGATGCCTAAGAAAAACACGATTCGTGTGGAAGAATTTATCAATTATTTCTCGTACGATTATCCGCAGCCAACCGGCAATCATCCTGTAAAAATCGTTACCGAAATGCACGCTTGCCCTTGGAACAAGGAACATCGTTTAGTGCAAATCGGCGTAAAGGCAAAAGAAATTCCTTCGGATAATTTTCCGGCATCGAACTTTGTATTTTTGATTGATGTTTCGGGTTCGATGGATTCGCCACGCAAACTACCTTTGGTAAAATCGTCGATGAAATTGTTGTTGAACAATTTGCGCGATGAAGACCGCGTTGCTATCGTAACTTATGCCAACAATACAAACGAAGTGCTGCAATCCACCCCTGCGAGCGACAAGCAAAAAATAATGGAGGCAATTGACGCGCTCTATGCTTCAGGCGGAACTGCCGGCGGTGATGGTATTCAGCGAGCTTACCGCATTGCAGAAAAGAATTTTATCAAAGGCGGCAATAATCGCATCGTGCTTTGTACCGACGGCGATTTCAATATCGGCATTTCAAATCCAAAAGATTTGGAAGAATTGATAGAAACAAAACGGAAATCGGGCGTTTATCTCACCGTTTTGGGTTATGGAATGGGTAATTATAAGGACAATCGCTTGCAAACGCTTTCGGAAAAAGGAAACGGCAATCACGCTTATATCGACAATATTCAGGAGGCAAATAAAGTGTTGGTCAACGAATTTGGCTCAACGATGTATGCCGTAGCAAAAGATGTAAAAATTCAGGTAGAATTTAATCCGGCACAGGTAAGTGCGTATCGTTTAATTGGATACGAAAGCCGTCTATTGAATAAAGAAGATTTTAACGACGATACAAAAGATGCCGGCGAACTTGGCGCAGGACATACCGTTACGGCTTTTTACGAAATAATTCCCGTTGGTGTAGAAAATCGTTTCGGCGGAGTAGATGCATTGAAATATCAGCAAGTTGAAAAAATAAAAACGGAAAACGCAACAAACGAATTAATGACCGTAAAACTCCGCTACAAACCGCTTGATAGCGATGTGAGTTTAAAAATGGAAATACCCGTTTCTGCCACCATGGATAAAACCGAAAGCGAAGATTTCATTTTTGCCTCTTCCGTAGCGATGTTTGCGCAATTGCTTCGCGATTCGGATTTCAAAGGCGATGCTTCGTATGCCGATGTTGCCGAACGCGCTCGCCAAGCCTTAGGTGAAGACAAGCACGGCTACCGACGGGAGTTTGTACGATTGGTTGAGGCTGTGGAGCAGTTAGCAAAGTAGGAATAAAAAAGTAGGGGCACGATTAATCGCACCCCTACTTTTTTTATTTATTTCCCCGCATATTTGAAAAAACGATTCCAGCGGATACCTCCACTAAACAATCCTTTATCGGGATTGAGCGAGAGCCACACAAAAATCGGCTTGCCCACAATATGGTCTTCGGGCACAAAGCCCCACGAACGCGAATCGGCGGAATTGTGGCGGTTGTCGCCCATCATCCAATAATAATTCATACGGAAAGTATACGAGTTTGTTTCCTTATCGTTTACAAAAACTTTATCGTCTTTTACTTCCAATTTATTTCCTTCATAATTACGGATAATACGCTCGTAAAGCGGCAGGTTTTCAACCGAAATTTTTACCGTTGCACCCGCTTTAGGTATGTAAATCGGTCCGTAATTATCGACCGTCCATTTCGGATTGTAACCTGCCGGAAAAGTAGTTTGTTCGCCCTGGGCAGTTAATTCGGTAACCGATTTTATAAAAGGTACACGGCGTAAATCTGCTTGATTTTGAAGCGTAAGCGGAATAACATAATGATAATCGTTTGCGGAATCGATACCTTTCAGTGCATTCGCATAATTTTCGCGACTGATTTCGAGATTGTCGTAAATAGTTTGCGTGAGCGCTTGGCTCGACACAATTTCGCAATAGTTTTGCACACCTGCAGGACGAGGCTGTTTTTTGCCGTCAATAAAAATTTCGCGTTCGCGTATTTCGAGTGTATCGCCGGGCAAACCCACACAGCGTTTTACATAATTCTCGCGACGGTCAACAGGACGATATATGATTTTTCCATAAATTTCGGGATTTTCTTTCAAAATCTTTCTGCCTTCGTTGAAGCTCATTTCGCGGATTTTCCACGCAGGAAAAATACTATCAAATGCAGGCAACGCGGCACGACCTGCTTCGTAGCAAAGTCCTTCGTAATCAGCAGCCTGTTTGTTGAGTGCTACGGTATCGCCCGCAGGAAAATTAAACACCACAATATCGTTTCGCTGCACTTCACCCAAGCCTGCCAGGCGGCGAGATTTCCACTGCACACTTTCGATGTACGATTTGGTATTAATAATCGGGAAAGTGTGTTGCACAAGCGGGAATGACAGCGGGGTAACAGGCGTACGCGGTCCGTAAGCCACTTTACTTACAAAGAGATGGTCGCCCACGAGTAAAGTTTTTTCCAGCGAAGAACTTGGAATTTTATAGTTTTGAAACAAATATAAATTGATGAAATACACTGCCACCAATGCAAAAATAATTGCATCGCCCCACTCAAAAACCGTGCGCAGGTGCGGATTTTTGATTTTTTTCCACCAATCCCATTTCACAAATTTTGTGATGTAAAGGTCGAACGCAACGGGCAGCAACAGCAACACCCAGAAATTCCACAGCCAAACGGCAAACAGGATAATTATTAATGCTACAACAGCAAATTTAATCCATTGTTTGAGGGGCGCTTTTAATCGATTTTTCATTGTCATCTTTGTTTTTGACAGTATTTACAGTATTTACAAAATAAGTTAGGAAAAAAACAATCTGTTCATTCTGTAAATTCTGTCTAATAATTCGTTAAAATTTCATCAAATCCGCCATAGTCAAAAATCCCTTTTTGCCGGCAGTAAATTCGGCGGCAACTACTGCACCGAGAGCAAGACCCTGGCGGGTGTAAGCTTCGTGGCTGATAGTGATATTATCCACCGCGCTTTCGTATTTTACAATATGCGTACCGGGCACTTCGCCTTCGCGCACGGCTTTTATGGCAATATCGGTCGAAGCATTTTCCACCTCGTTTGTCCATTGCGTTTTGCGCGACAGGTTTTCCAACATTCCTTCGGCAAGAGTAATAGCCGTTCCGCTTGGTGCATCGAGTTTATGAATGTGGTGTATTTCGGTCATTTCTACATTATACTCGGCAAACTTGTCCATCATTTTTGCCAGCTGTTTATTCAGCTCGAAAAATATATTGACGCCGATACTGAAATTCGATGCCCAAAAGAGCGTAGCATTGGCGGCTTCCATTTCTTTTTTGATGGTTTTCTTTTCGGAAACCCAACCTGTGGTTCCGCAAACCACCGGAACGCCTTGTGCAAAACATTGGCGAATATTACCGACAGCACTTTCGGGGCGGGTAAATTCTATTGCTACATCGGCACTGCGAAAAGCATCCGAATCGAAATCTTCTTTGTTGTTAATATCAATGATAGACACAATTTCATGTCCGCGTTCTTTGGCAATTCGTTCGATAAACTGCCCCATTTTTCCGTAACCGATTAATGCTATTTTCATGCTAAAATTTTTAATGCGGACAAAGATACGAAAAATTGCTATCGCGATATAAAAACTATATAAAAAGTAAAGAGGCTGTCTAAAAAGTTCTTTTTAAGCCTATTGTCATTGCGATCTTGACCCACAATTTCCTATAAATCAACAGGAAGTTTTTATGCGATTCCGTGTTAAGCACGGAATTGAAAATCACGACTAACAGGAGTAATGACGAACTTTTTAGACAGCCTCTTTGAGGGGAGGGTGCTTATTTCTTTTTGATATTATTATACATACAATAATACAGTTCTTTCAGCTTTTTGGGTTGTAATCCGCTTTGTATCGTAGCGAACAGATACGAAGCCCCGAAAAATGCCATTTCAAACAATTCGGCGTTCAGGTTGATATCCGTGTCCGGTCTGATTTCGCCATTGTCTATTGCTCTGCGTATAACTTGCTTCCATTTTTCTACATTTTTCCGAGTTGCGTTGTAGTACTGCTCTTTGCAAGTTTTTTTTCTTTCGCATGCTTCCTGTACAAAAATGAGATAATTTTCCGAAGTCAGAGGCTTATCTGCGTTGTAATGTACATCTAATTCATTATGCAAATATTCCATCATCATATCAATTCTATCGACATACACATCGATAAATTCGCGCAATGATAATCCATTTTCATAATGAGCATTGATTTTATGGTCCTGTAGTTGTAATAAATATTTATCAACTACGGCATCATAGATTGCTTCTTTCGAATCGAAATGCCTAAACAAACCGGAATTGTTACTTAGCCCTGCCGTTACTGCAAGAGCTGTGGTTTGACTGCCTGCGTAGCCATGTTGCATAAACATTTTTGCTGCTACTTTGGTGATTTTCTCTTTTGATGTAACCATGATTTTAGTTATTTTTAGTTAAATGCGCGACAAATATAACTAATTTTGTAATAAATCGATATATTATTTTTATTTTTTTCATTAATTAAGAAATATTTTTTTGCGGAGCTTCGGTTCAGTCCTACAAATAATGCGCCGAATTATATGCAATATACCGTTTCGTATAAACTCTACGCATCGTAGATTCAGGCTAAGCAAAAATTTTACTACTTTTGGGGCTTAAAAACAATCTTAGGTATGAAACGAATTTTTGGGTTTTTCGTAAAATATTATTTCTTCTGGCTGATTTACTTCCTGTTTTTCAAACTGTTTTTTCTTGTTTTTAACCACGAAAAAACGAGTGGTCTTGCATGGAGTGAAATTTTTGGAGTTTTTCGCCACGGCTTGGTAATGGATTTATCGGCAGCAGGCTATACTACTTTGTTTGCCGGATTGGTGCTGGCTTTGTCGGCAGTAATAAAATTTCGTTTTGTTGAGAAAATTATTCGTTACTACACTGTGCTTTTGCTGATATTACTCACCGCCGCCGGACTGATGGACAGCGCACTTTATGCTCCCTGGGGTGTGCGACTCAACACGCAAATTTTGCCTTACCTCGAAAATCCGGGTGGAATGTGGGCTTCGCTCGACTGGTGGCAATGGTTGCTGGCATTGCTTGTCGAAATTGTTATTTGCTCTGTTTTTTACAAAAGATATCTTCGAATTATTCCCTACACCGGCAATAACCAACGGGTAGAAAAATGGTATGTTGCACCTGTTATTATTTTCTTCACAGCGGTATTGATTATTCCCATTCGCGGCGGTTTCGACCGTGCACCGCTTAATTACAGCAGTGTATATTTCAGCGAAAGCCGTTACGCAAACCATGCCGCGTACAACTATTTCTGGTCGTTTGCCTACGCATTGTCGCACAACAAAGCTACGAGCAATCCGGTGCACTACATGTCGCAGGAAAAATGCGATGAAATCGTGAAAAACAGTTTTTCTCCCGCGGAAGAAGAAATACCCGTTTACCTTAAAAGCCGCAACGGGAAAGCAATAAATGTAGTGATGGTTATACTCGAATCTTTCTCTGCCAAAGTGATAGAAAGCCTCGGAGGAAAAGCAGGTTTAACCCCGAATTTAAATCGTTATTGTCGTGAGGGAATTTCTTTCAATAATTTCTATGCCACGGGACTACGAAGTGACCGGGGCATTTCGGCTTTACTTGCTTCCTATCCCGCTTTGGTGAAGGCTTCTGCGATTGCAAATTTCCCTCAAAAGCTCGATAGTTTGGATTATTTGCCGCGATATTTTCGCAATCGGGGCTACAAAACTTCGTTTTATTACGGTGGCGATGTAGATTTTTACAACCTGCGCATGATGTTGATGAAGGCGGGCGTCGAACAGATTATTTCCAAATCGGATTTTCCTGCCAAGCAAAACAAACAAAAATGGGGTGTTTCCGACGAATATCTTTTCGAACGGGTTGCCGGCGATTTTCTCGGTAAAACCGAAGCTTTTTTCGGCATGGTGTATACCGTGAGCAGCCACGAACCGTTTGACATTCCCGACTCTTTTCAACGCATAAAAGGCAACAGTAACGAGGATAAATACCTTAATGCCATGGCTTACGCCGACAGTTGTCTGGGTGTTTTTATCGAAAAAATACGCCAATCGCCACAATGGGATAACACACTGGTGATAATTACTTCCGACCACGCTACGCTTTTGCCCGAACCGACCCGCGTTGACGAACCGGCGAGTTTCCGCCTGCCGCTTATTTGGACAGGTGGCGTTGTAGACAGCGCAATGCAGGTAGAAACAATCGGTTCGCAAACCGACTTCGGCACAACGCTCGTACAACAAATGGGCTGGAAAACTGTGCCTTCGGTATTTGCCAAAAACCTGTTTGGCTCGAGGAGCTATGCGTTTTTTTACAACATCGACGGCTGGGGATATGTTGCGCCCGAAACAGGATTTTTTGTTGATACGGAATCGAACAACATGCAGTTTTATTACGGGGAAAATCGTGCCGAAACGCCTTTGGAGGTAGAACGCGCCAAAGCTTATACACAGTATTTACACGAAGATTTTTTAAAACGATAAATGTATGAAAACGATATTTTTAATCCGGAATAACATCTTTATCGGTTTGCTTGGCTTACTGTTTTTTACCGCATGCGAAGATGTCAATTCAAACTCGTCGATACAGAGTTATCGCGTTTATATTAATCAAAATCTCAATCAATATGCCATCGAACTGCGTACAATGGGCGGCAGCAAGACTTATACGGAAGTAATATGGAACGAAGGAGTGGCGGCAATAGGTTATGGCGGCGTATTGGTAATTCACGGCTACGACGATAATTATTATGCTTTCGACATGGCTTGCCCGAAAGAAAAAAAACGAACGGTACGGGTGCAACCCAATGGCGCAGGACAAGCTGTGTGTGAGCAATGCGGCTCGGTGTTCAACATCGGCTATGGCAGCGGCAATTGCGTTTCGGGCGAGGCAAAGGAAGCCTTGCGGCGCTTTCGGGTATCGGTGCAGGCAAGTACTCAAGGCGATATATTGCAGGTGAATAATTAAAAAACTATCCCTTTGAGGCGTGTTCGTCATTGCGAGGAGGAACGACGAAGCAATCTCAGGATAGGAATGGATTGCTTCGTTTCTCGCAATGAAGGCAGTGATTTTGCTTTACAAGCCTGAAAGGAATAGTTCCAAAATTAACGCTCTTTCCAACGAAAATGTCCAAACAACCCGCCCACAGCTGCCCATAACACATAAAAGGGATAAACTACCGATAGCACAGGAATAAATTTCAACAGCGGTGTGATAGCAAAAAATCTACGCGCCCGAAATAGCAAGCAAGTATCGGCTGCTGTTTTTATAAGCCAAATTGCTGCAGCAGTTTTCCACAGGTTGGGGGAGAAAAAGCCTGCCGCAAAAAAGCCTACCTGCAACGCAGATAGAGCAAAAACCAACGATGAAACCGATAAAATTTGCCAGTCGGTATACGATTTTGCTTTACCTGCCCAGCGTTTGCGCTGATTGAAAAAATCCGACAGTGTTTTGCAGGGCGAAGTTTCAAGCATAGCATCACGCGATTTGAGGAATGCAATTTTTTCGCCGCGCCGTTTTGTACTTATGAGCAGGAACATATCATCGCCCGATACTTCATTTTCTGCGAGTTCATCGAGGCTTTTTTGCCATGTTTCGGGACGAAAAGCGAGATTTGCCCCATTACACAAAATGGGCATACCGACAGCCGCCGCACCCGCGCCCGATACTATAAGGCTTACAAATTCCAATGTTTGCAGTTTCTCGAAAACGGAGTGTGGCGAAGCAAGTCTTACAGGGCAAATAATCAAACCGGCTTGCGATTTTTCTGCAAATTGTACAATGCTTTTCAGCCAGTTTGCCGAGGGAAGGCAATCGGCATCGGTACATACAATCAACTCGCCGCGAGCCTGCGCAATGCCTTCTTTCAATGCGGATTTTTTACCAAAACCCTGCGCATTAATCAATTTGCATGTTGAATCTTGAATTTTAAATTCGTCCGAAGAATGGTCGTTCACCAAGATAAGTTCAAAATTGCGGTAAGTTTGCGCGGCGATTTTTTCGAGCAAATGCGGCAGGTTTTCCGCTTCGTTGCGAAAAGGAATAACCACCGAGACGAATAAATTACCGGTTTCATCGTTGGTTTTTTCCTCAGGCAAGCCATCCCAGCCGGATACAAAATGAAGTATCAGGAAACAATAGGTAAGAGTTATTGCTACGACAAAGACGGTAAAAAACATACGGACAACCATTTATTTAGATTGCGAAGATAAACCTTTTCTCCAAACACAACAAAATAGCCGATGACAGATGTCTTCGGCTATTTTATATCCTATTAGTCAGATTTCGCGATCGCTAAACCTATGCCGAGGGGAATTTTTGTATTAGTATTAACCATGTAACCCCTCTTATATTAAGCCCTCCCTCCCTCAGAGTACTCCTCTTAAAAATAAGGGAAGTGCCCGAAAGGCGAAGGGTTAGCAAGGAAATCGCACAAGTTACCCTATTTACAATTCCTATCGCTTCACAGCGCGCAGCATGCGGTCGTTACCAAAGAAATCCCTGCGCAGTTCGATGTCGGCAAATCCGAACGATTGCAGCAAATTAATAGCCTCGGTTCCGTAAGCGCGGTTTATCTCGAAAAAAAGTTTTCCGCCTGCGTGCAACTTCTTTTTGGCAAAACGGACAATGGCGCGGTAAAAAACGAGCGGGTCGTTGTCGGGCACAAACAGCGCGAGCGATGGTTCGTAGTTGAGTACATTACGCTCCATTCCGGCTTTCTCGCACTCGCAAATGTAGGGCGGATTGCTTACGATTACATCGAACGAGGTATGAGGAACGAGAGATGAGGAATGAAGAATATCGTGCTCGATGAGATTTAGCTGCACATTGTTTCTTTCTGCATTTTGTTGGGCAATATTCAATGCTTCAGGCGAAACATCGAGGGCTGTAATCGCAGCGTTGGACAGGCGTTTCGCCAAACTCACGGCAATGCAACCACTGCCTGTACCGATATCGAGAATAGAAACGGGAGCATCGGCGGGTGTTTCGTTCAAAATCCATGCGACCAATTCCTCGGTTTCGGGACGGGGAATAAGCACATCGCCGCTTACCGAAAAAGGCAAGCCGCAAAATTGCGTTTCGCCTACAATGTGCTGTATCGGTTCCGAGTTTTTGAGGCGGGCAACAATTTCGCGCAAGTTTTCGTTTTGTTTTTCATTTAAAACAACATCGCTTTCTGCCAATATCTTTGCCTGCGAAAGCCCTGTAACTTTTTCCATCAAGATAAAAAACAGTTGCCGAATTTCGCCCTCGGGATAAATGCCGGCTAATTGCTTGTAGATATACTGTTTAAAATCTTTCATCGACAAAAAAACAGTTGTTACAATCGAATAATTATCCGTTCGCCCAGGGTTTTCGACAACTGAGCTTTCACGCGGTTAAGGTCGGAAATTTCGGTCATCAGTTCGGCAATACGCTCGGGCTCAGCGGTTTTCATTTCGAGGATTTTGTCTTTGATGCGTTGCAGCAATACTTTGTTTTTAAACTCGTAAAGAGCGCGGGGCACAAGTTCGTGCAGGCGGTCGGTTTCCTTTTCAATTTGCTCGGCATTCGAGCGACTGAGGGTATGCTTGTCTTCCACCAAATCGAGCGCAAGGCGACTCACGGCAGGGTTGGGATGGTTGAGAAAAAACCGCTCGGCTATAAAATGCGGGTTTTGTGCCTGCCCCTTTGCTTCCGACAACACAAGCGCATTGAGCGCATCGGAAAAATACAGCTCGTCAGCCTCCAAATCCTGACAAACAAAATCGATGATTTTTACATTCAGTGTTTCGCCGTTTTCCGCCTGCTCGCTAAATAACACCCGCTCGCCGTAGCGCACCACATAGCGGAGAATATGTCGCTCCTCTTCGCCAAAAACCGTTTCCTGCGAAACGACCGGCGACGATTCTGTTGTTTCTTCGGGAATATCAACCGGCGACGGCTGCGAAAAACTGTTGGGCGTTGTTTGTCCTGCCCGACGAAGTTCGTATTCCTTGCCAAGTTTTGTAGTGCGAATTTTTGCCACTTCGCTAACGAGCACCTTTTCGTCAATCGCCATCATGCCGCTACACTCTTTGATATACACCGAGCGCACAATATTATCGGGTATCACGGCAATGCTGCGTACAATGTCCGAAATCAGAGCAGCGCGTTTTATCGGGTCGTTGCCCGCATCTTCGAGCAAGAGATTTGTTTTGAAACGGATAAAATCCACCGCATTTTGTTCGATGTAGGCAATAAAATCAGAAGCATTTTGCTTTTTAGCAAAACTATCGGGGTCTTCGCCCTCAGGTAAAAGTACCACTTTGATATTCATGCCTTCTTCGAGCAACATATCAATACCGCGCACGGAAGCTTTGATACCTGCTGCATCGCCGTCGTAAATCATTGTTATATTGGGCGTAAAACGATGAATAAGTCGAATTTGCCCCTGCGTAAGCGATGTACCCGACGACGACACCACATTTTCTATCCCCGCCTGATGCATCGAAATTACATCGGTATAACCTTCAACCAAGAAACAGCGGTCGTGCTTCACAATTGCCTGCTTGGCAAAGAAAATGCCGTACAGTTCGTTGCTTTTGTGGTAAATTTCACTTTCGGGCGAATTGACATATTTCGCCGATTTATCGTCTTTTTTCAAAATGCGCCCGCCGAAAGCTACCACCTTACCCGAAAGCGAATGCACGGGAAACATCACCCGCCCGCGAAAACGGTCGGTAAGCTTGCCCTGGTCGTTGTCGAAACACAAACCTGTTTTCAGGAGATATTCCTTTTTGTAGCCCTTGCGCAACGCTTCGTCGGCAAAAGCATTCCATTGGTCGAGACTATATCCGAGCTGGAATTTACGCACAATGTCTTCGTTAAAACCTCGTTCACGAAAATAACTCATACCAATAGACTTTCCGTCAATATGTTCGTGCAGCGTGGTGGAAAAATAATTACGGGCAAAATCGTTGAGCACAAGCATGCTCTCTCGGTCGTTGCGTTGCGAAATCTCTTCGGGCGAAAGTTCTTTTTCTACAATTTCGATGTTGTATTTTTTTGCCAAATGCCGCAAAGCATCGGGATAGCTGAGTTGCTCCAACTCCATGATGAAATTAACCGGATTGCCGCCCTTGCCGCAACCGAAACATTTGCAGATATTTTTGGCAGGCGACACGGTAAACGACGGCGTTTTTTCATTATGAAACGGGCACAAGCCAATCAGGTTTACCCCGCGACGACGCAGGGTAACATAATCGGCAACTACTTCTTCAATTTTAGCAGCCTCGAATATCCGGTCTATAGTGGAGGGGTCTAACATGGCATATTTTCGGCTTGCGAAGATACAAAAAATAATCCTATCTTTGCACTCTTAAAAATTGAATTCTAACCTCTACATTCTAAAAAACATCGATGGAAACAGTTTTAAGCGGAATCCGTCCCACAGGCAATCTTCATTTGGGAAATTATTTTGGTGCAATGGTTAATTTCTTGAAAATGCAGGAAGAGTATAAATGCTTTTTTTTCGTTGCCGATTGGCACGCACTAACCACGCATCCCGACCCTAAAACTTTGAATGCCAATGTAAAAAATATCCTTGCAGAATATCTTGCTTGCGGTCTCAACCCCGAAAAAGCAACGCTTTATGTGCAAAGCGATGTGCCCGAAATTGCCGAACTTTATCTGCTGCTCAATATGCAAGCCTATTTGGGCGAACTGGAAAAAACCGTTTCATTCAAAGAAAAAGCGCGGAAAAATCCGAATAATATCAATGCCGGATTGCTCACTTATCCGGTATTGATGGCAACGGATATTTTGATTCACAATGCCGATTATGTACCTGTTGGCAAAGATCAGGAACAACACTTGGAAATGACGCGCAATTATGCCAAGCGATTTAACAACCGTTACGGTGTAGATTATTTCAAAGAACCGAAAGCTTTTGCTAACGACCAGCCAATGATAAAAATTCCCGGACTCGACGGCAGCGGCAAAATGGGAAAATCGGAGGGCAACTGCATTTACCTGACTGACGACCCAAAAATGATAGAAAAAAAGGTAAAAGGCGCACTGACCGACAACGGTCCCGAAGGTGAAAATACACCAAAACCCGATTATATCGAAAATCTTTTTACCATCTTAAAAGTGGTTTCTACACCCGATGTGGTAGCGCATTACGATAATTTGTGGAACACAGGCGAGCAAAAATGGTACGGCAATCTGAAAAAACAATTAGCAGAAGATATTATTAACCTTACAACACCCATTCGCGAACGCATCAACGACATTAAAAACGATGAGGTTTACCTTCATAAAATAACCCAAATGGGCGCGGAAAAAGCCCGAGAAAGTGCAGGTAAAACTCTGCGCGAAGTGCGCGAAATAATGGGGTTTAAATCTCTTTGATAAAATGAAAAAACAGGGCGTAATAATCGTAGTTTTTCTGTTGCTCGTAACGGCAAGTTGGGCGCAACGGCAAATAATCGTGCCCTACTACGACCGCGCAACCGACCTTTACGGCTATCGCGATTCGGCACTCAATATGATTGCCATTCCTGCCAAATACGGCTTTGCCGACCGCTATTCGTGTGGCATAGCGCGAGTAATGCTCGACGGGAAATGGGGTTTCATTGCTTTTTCGGGCAAAGAAATTACGCCGCCGATTTACGAAGATGCTCTTAATATGACCGACAGCCTTGCCGCAGTGAAACTCGGCGGGAAATGGGGTTATATCAATCGAAGCGGACAAACCGTTATCGCTCATCAATACGACCTCGCAACGCCTTTCAGCGAAGACCGGGCGGCAGTTTTTCACGATGGTTTTTGGGGTTTTATCAATCAGTTGGGGAAAGAAGGCATTGAAGCGATTTTTGGTTACGACGAAAATGTGTATCCTGTGTTTCGCGGCGGACTGGCTAATGTGAAATTTCGCGATTTTTGGGGTTATATCGACCGTAACGGAAAAATCGCAATTGCTTTTCAATACGACTATACCTTGCCTTTCGACGGCGATATTGCCGCCGTGCAAAAAGACGGCAAATGGGGTTTTGTAAACCGAGCGGGCAAGGAAATTATTCCTCTTCAATACGAAACTGCAGGCACATTGCCCATTATTCGAGAAAATCTTATAGCTCTTTCTTTTGATGAAAAATACGGTTTTTTAGACCGCACAGGAAAAATAGCAGTGCCTTTTATGTACGACTATGCCGCAAATTTTGAAAACGGAACCGCTCTTGTTCGACTCGGCGATACACAATTTTATATTGACAAACAAGGGGAGATTGTGAAGAAATAAAAGGGGAAATTTCTCTTTCAAAATTTTTCAACAAAAATAATTTGGCAGATAAAAAACTTTATCTATCTTTGCAAGCCCAAAAAATAAGGAATATATAAACGAAAAAATATAGACGGCTATGAAAAGAACATTTCAACCCTCGAACAGAAAACGGAAAAACAAACACGGCTTCCGTGAAAGAATGGCTTCGGCAAACGGTCGCCGCGTGTTAGCTGCACGCCGCGCAAAAGGCAGAGCAAAACTTACTGTTTCTGACGAAATTCACGGCAAATAATTTTTGTCAAACGCAAAAAAATAGAGGTAAATCCGATGGGATTTACCTCTATTTTTTTGCGTTTATTTCTCTTGCGGGTTCATTTTAAACACAATTCGGTTATCCGCATCGAGCAGGGTTTTGAGCACAGCCCGAATACTCTCGCTCGTGAGGGCATTGACCGTTTTTTCGTAATCGGCAGCAAGGTTAAAACCGTCTTTTTCGTAACTAAGAATTGCCTGCCGCCACCAGCCGTTTTCTTTCAGGTTTTCGGCGTGGCGTTTCAGCAGGTTTTTCTTTACCTTATCCAAGTCGTCGGGACGCACGCCGTTGCGGACAATGCTGTCGAGCTCAGCGGTAGCAATACCGATAAGTTTGTTTGCCTGCACAGGGTTTGTATCGAAACGGATAGCGAGCGAAGCCTGTTCCTGCGGCTGTTTACCGAGTTGAGCAGCAACACGCACACCGTAGGTGCCACCCTCGTCTTCGCGAATGCTGGCGGTATAACGAATATCGAGAATATCGCCCAAAGCAAGCATATTCAACTTATTTTCAAAAGTGTAAGGCATTTTTGCCCATTGAAAAAGATATACCGACGAGCGAGCTACTTCCATTTTGGCATCGAAGAATTTTGTTTGCTCTCCGCCTGGGTAGCGTATACCCCTATCGCACCAAGTTTCGCGCTTGTTGGTGGTTTTCATTCCGCCCAAATAGCTTTCTATAAGCGGTTTCACACTGTCGAGATTGATATTTCCTACAAAAATAAATGTAAAATCGGCAGGATTGGCAAAACGCTTTTTGTATTCTTGCAATGCTTTTTGCTGCTTAATTTTCCCCCATGTATCGAGGTTAGCAAGCACTGTACGCGGGCTGTAGCTGGAAAGCACCATACTTAAAGTGTCGTTAAAAGCCTTGCGCGGGTCGGCGTCGGCATTAGCCAAATCGGTTTTCATTTTTTGCATAAATGCGTCAAATGCGTCTCCATCCTTGCGCGTAGCGGTAAAATTCAGGTAAACGAGTTGCAAGAGGGTTTCAAAATCACGCACCGACGACGAGCCGTTCATCCCTTCACTGTAAGCATCAATCGACGAGGATAGCGATACGCGCTTTCCTGCAAGGATTTGTCTCAATTCGTTTTTATTGAATTTTCCCAAACCATTATTACTCACTATTTTTTCGGCAACATACGCCGAAGGTAAATCCTCTATTTTTTGCACAAGCGAAATACCTCCCTCACTGTATGCAGAGAATAGAATTTCGTCGTTTTTGTGCTCGGTAGGCATAAAAATTACACGAACGCCGTTGCTCAACAACCATTCCTGTGTTCCAATCGTATCATTTTTATGTTCTGTCACTATGTTGCCTGCTTTCGGTTTTTTATCAAGCAACGGTTTATCTATTGTTTTATCTTCGTATGCCGCAACAAAATTAGTATGTGCAGTTTGTATCGCAGCAAGCACTTCGGCTTCGGTAGGCAGTTTCACACTTTCTTTTTGTGGAGCCGAAATATCGACAATTAAATTGGTATCGCTAATGTAAGTTTTTATTAAATCGTTGATAAACTGCAAATTAATTTTTTGTCCGAGGGTTTTTTCTGCGTAATGATATTCCCATTCGATGCCCGGAACAGGCTCGGCTTCGAGAAAATTGCGGGTATACTCTTCCACCAAATCGCTACTTTTAATTTTGTCGCGCTCGTTGTAGAGTTTTTCATAGCCGGTGAGGAGTTTCCGCTTTGCAAGATCGAGTTCCGATTGTGTAAATCCGTAGCGTTTAAGGCGTTCCACCTCAGTGAACAATGCCGGAAGAGCAAGTTTCTCCTGCCCTTCTTTTGCCTGTAAGCCCATGGCAAATACATCGCACGAGAGCACATAGTTTCCGTAAAAACCATAGCCGTTTGTAAAAGGCAGGGTCGGATTACGCGAAAGCTGCGAAAACCGCTCGCTTATCATCATAGAAATCAAACCGTTGGCAAGACTCAAATCGTAACCTTCTTCCGACAGGCGCAATTTCTCGGGCAAGGGCTTGTGTTTGTACATCACATCGAAACTCGATATTGCTGCCTCGGGATCGGTAACGATGCTCACGATTGGTTCGCGATTATCGGGAATGGTGTAAATAATCCGCTTGGCAGGATTTACCGGTGCAGGAATATCGGCAAAAATGCGATGCATCGATGCCTCTACTTTTGCTGCGTCAATATCGCCCACGATGACGATTGCCTGCAAATCGGGACGATACCACTTGCGGTAATACGCGCGTAGCGTATCGGGGAGAAAATTGTTTATCACCGCCGTATCGCCTATGACATCGCGCTTGGCGTATTGCGAACCGGGGAATTTCAGCCGGTTACCTTCTTTCCACATTCGGCGGTCGGCGGTAGCTCCGGTGCGCCACTCTTCGCGTATCACGCCGCGTTCTTTGTTTATTTCATCATCTTCGAGCGAAATAAAACTCGACCAATCGTGCAATATAAGCAACGCGCTGTCTGCCACGCCTTGCCTCGGCACGGGGATATTGCGCAACATGTACACTGTTTCGTCGAGAGAAGTGTAGGCATTCACATTCGCACCAAACTGTGCACCGATGCTTTCCATGTATTCGATTATCCCTTTGCCGGGAAAATTCTTGGTTCCGTTGAAAGCGATGTGTTCAAGAAAATGTGCCAGTCCGTTCTGGCTATCTTCTTCAAGAATTGCACCCACTCGCTGCACGATATAGAAATTTGCCCGCTCGGCAGGCAAAGCATTGTGGCGAATGTAGTAAGTTAAACCGTTGGGCAATTTTCCGTAGCGAATGGCGGTATCCATCGGCACAGGCGTTTGTGCAAAACTTGCAAATACACAAACGAAGAGGATAACGAAGGTTAGGATTGTTTTTTTCATACATTGATATGTTTAAGGTTCTATTTACTCAATATTCCAAAATTTCATTGTTATTTCGGTCGCCGAAATTCCGCACACACCACCGCCGTAGCTACTGCTACATTGAGCGATTCGGAAGTAGGTCGCTCAGGTGGAAAGCTCGGGATAAACAGCCGCCTGTTAATGTGTTGCTCCACCTCGGGACTGATGCCCTTGCCTTCATTGCCCATCACAATAATGCCGTTTGCAGGAAGAGTTTCGGTATAAATATTATCTCCATCGAGAAAAGTGCCGATAATTGCCAAATCATTTTTTTGCCGGGAAAGGAATTCGGGCAAATCGACTACAAAAACCTTTACCCGAGCTATGGCTCCCATGCTTGCCTGAATAGTTTTGGAATTGAATACATCGGCACAATGCAGGGAGCAAATCACACTGTCGATACCAAACCAGTCGGCAATACGGAGAATGGTACCGAGGTTACCCGGGTCTTGAATATCGTCGAGAGCAAGCGTAAGTTTTTGAGTGAAATTTTCATCGTCGAGCCGATAGTCGGGTTTTTCAAACACGGCAAACACTTGTTGCGGAGCAGGATGTTGCGAAATACGCTTCAGTTCGTCGGGACTTACTTCAACTATTTCAGTGTTTTTTTTAATCTTTTCGGTGTTTTGCCGCAACCACTCCGGCGTAGCCGCCAGCAATTGGCAACGAAACACAGCAAGCAATTCTTCTACCAGCTTGTTGCCTTCTGCTACAAAAACACCCGCCTCATCGCGGTATTTTTTTTGCGACAGGCGAGTGAGGTCTTTTATTTTGTTTTTGCTCAACATCGTGGCAACAAAAATAATGAGAAATTTTGAGAATATGATAATGAGAAATTTATTTATCTTTGTGGCGTTTTTCACTCTTCAATGCATTATTTTTTTACCTCATTTTAGACAAATGAAAATAGCCCTTATTCAGCAGAAAAATACGAGTGATATTCGTTCAAATATCGACAAATTGAAACGAAATATTGAAGATTGTGCCGCGCAGGGTGCAGAGTTAATCGTGCTGCAAGAACTACACAACGGCTTGTATTTTTGTCAAACGGAAAATCCATCGAATTTCGACCTTGCCGAGAGTATTCCCGGTGCATCGACCGAAGAGTTTGGCGCATTGGCACAGCGATTGGGCGTTGTTATCGTGCTTTCGCTTTTTGAACGACGAATGGCAGGCTTGTATCACAACACGGCGGTGGTGATTGAGCGCGATGGAACAATTGCGGGTAAATATCGTAAAATGCACATACCGGACGACCCGGCATATTATGAGAAATTCTATTTTACTCCCGGCGACCTCGGTTTCGAACCAATACAGACTTCGGTGGGTAAGCTTGGTGTGCTTGTATGTTGGGACCAATGGTTTCCCGAAGCAGCGCGACTGATGGTTCTTGCCGGCGCGGAAATTCTTATTTATCCCACTGCCATCGGTTGGGAAAGTAATGATAGTGAAAGCGAAAAAGCCCGTCAGCGTGAAGCATGGATAACTATCCAGCGAGCACATGCCATTGCCAACGGCGTGCCTGTGCTGAGTGTAAACCGAACGGGCTATGAGGCAGATTCTTCGGGTGTTACGAACGGCATACAGTTTTGGGGAAGCAGCTTCGTGGCAGGACAGCAGGGTGAAATTATTACTCAAGCTTCAACAGGCGAAGAAGAAAATATTCTTGTAGAGATTGATTTGCAACGCACGGAAACGGTGCGCCGCTGGTGGCCCTTTTTACGCGACCGACGCATTGATGCTTACGGTAATTTAACGCGACGCGCCCGAAATTAATAACATTTCATCGCCTGTTTGGGTTGCTTGAAGTTATTTTTTCTACTTGTATGGTTTTTTTCTACCATATGTTAATATTTATTACTAATTTCGCCGCGTTTTTAAACTAACGGGCATTTTTCTATGCAAGCATCAGACGATACTATATCGAAAATACAAAAGGACAGACAGCGAACTAATTTGTTTCGCCGGCACGAACAAGCTTTGATAGCTTTTTTGGTAGAAAGAATGCCGAACTGGATAAGTTCCAACAATCTCACAGCAATAGGCTTTGTAGGAAGTATTATCACGGCAGGCAGTTTTGTCCTGGCAGCTTACATTAATAAATACCTGCTGCTATTGGGTTTATTTGGATTGCTGCTCAATTGGTTTGGCGATTCGCTTGATGGCAGGCTGGCTTATTATCGCAATAAACCCCGTAAATGGTATGGTTTTTCGCTCGATTTCTCAGTAGATTGGCTTACGATTATCCTCATCAGCTTCGGTTTTATAATTTATGCCGAAGGACAATTAAAGTTTCTTGGGTTCGGTTTTGCCGTATTCTATGCCTGGGCAATGATAACCGCCCTACTACGCTACAAGCTTACAGGAAAATATACGATAGATTCGGGTTTATTCGGACCTACCGAAGTGCGGGTAATTATCGGGGCGGTATTAGTACTTGAATGCTTGTTCCACAATTCAATTTTGTATTCGGCAGCTCTTGTATGTGTATTTTTATTGGTGGTAAATATTATCGACTTCCGAAAATTACTTTGTATTGCCGACGAAAAAGATAAATCAGAACGAGAAAATGCTCAATCGTAATTTGTCATTTTTAAGTCGTTTAACGACTTTCTTCAAAGCGCAATCATCGGCTTGTGCAGGTGGTATTCTCGACTACCTTACGATGATTCTCCTCACTCGTTTTTGTGGGCTGGATTATATTATCTCTACCACTATCGGGTGTGTGCTGGGCGCGGTTATCAATTTTTCTCTCAATAAAACCTGGGCATTTCGTTCCAAAACTCAACCTTATCGGCATTCGCCGGCAAAACAATTTTGGCGTTTCGGCTTCGTGGTAGTGAGCAGCATTTTGCTCAAAATATCGGGGACTTATTTTATTACCGAATTCGTATTTGGAAACGACAAATATTATTGGCTTAGCCGCCTTATTGCCGATGGCATTGTATCGATATGCTATACTTATTCGATGCAGCATTTTTGGGTTTTTTGTAAAGAAAAAAAAATGGTTCAAGACAACTAATTTCATTCATCGGCAAATAAGCAAAAGCAACTTTAGTATTCGATATTTTAAGAAAATCTTTTTCATTATCTTTGCGGCATCAACATTTTTGTTACAAAAATTATGACTGCAAAAAAATCCAACCCGTCCTCAGGAAAATATCTCCGTATCTTTTGGCTCTCCTTTATTGGCTTATTACTGCTTATTACCTTGCTGTTTGTTCTGATAGCTAAGGGATATATAGGCTATATGCCCGATATTGAAGAACTGAAAAACCCGCACAACAAATTTGCTACCGAAATTTATTCGGCAGATAACCAGCTGCTTGGTCGATATTTCCAAAGCAAGGCAAACCGGGTGAGTGTAAACTACAACGAAATTTCGCCCAATATGATAAACGCCCTGATCGCTACCGAAGACGCTCGTTTCGAAAGCCATTCGGGCATTGATGGAATGGCTATTACGCGCGCCGTGGTAAAAATGGGGAAGGCAGGCGGTGGCAGCACGCTGTCGCAACAGCTTGCTAAATTGCTCATTACAATAGGCGATAATGAAAATCGTCGTAACCGCATATTCGAGAAAATAAACGAATGGGTAATTGCCGTAGAATTGGAACGACTTTATACCAAAGAGGAAATCTTGACGATGTACCTCAATCAATTTGATTTTCTGCACAATGCGGTAGGTATTAAATCGGCAGCACAGGTGTATTTCAGTACTACGCCCGACAAATTGAAAATTGAAGAAGCAGCCATGCTGGTGGGTATGTGTAAAAATCCTTCGTATTTTAATCCCATTCGTTTTAAGGATCGCGCGCTCGAACGGCGCAATGTTGTACTCAACCAAATGCGCAAATACGATTATATTACTCGTGCCGAATATGATTCGCTGAAGCAAACTCCTCTCACCATAAAATACCAAACTGTTGACCACAAATCGGGACTTGCGCCTTATTTTCGCGAATATCTCCGTATGATGCTCACCGCCAAAGAGCCAAAACGCAGCAATTATGCCGAGTGGGCAATGCAGGAATACAGCGACGATTCGCTGGCATGGGCAAACAATCCGCTCTACGGCTTTTGTGAAAAGAATCGTAAGCCCGACGGCAGTCAATACAACATTTACACCGACGGATTGAAAATTTACACCACCATCGATTCGCGCATGCAACGCTATGCCGAAGAAGCCGTGGACGAGCATATTCAATATTTGCAGGGAAGATTTTTTGAAGAGAAAAAGAATAAGAAATACGCGCCGTTTTCGCGCTTGCTCACTCCCAAACAAATACAAGCAAGCATGGACAAGGCAATGCGCCTAAGCGAACGCTACCGCCTGATGAAAGAAAACGGTGCTTCGGAAGAGGAAATAACCCAAGCATTCAACACTAAGATTCCGATGCAGGTGTTTTCGTACAAAGGGATGAAGGATACGATACTTAGCCCAATGGATTCTATCCGGTATCAGAAATATTTTCTTCGCTGTGCTTTCATGTCGATGAGTCCGCTTAACGGACATGTGAAAGCGTATGTAGGCGGACCGAATTTTGCACAGTTTCAATACGATATGGCAGGAAAAGGTCGCCGGCAAGTAGGCTCTACCATAAAACCTTATCTTTATTCGCTGGCAATGAATGAGGGCTGGACTCCTTGCGACCTTGTGCCTAACCAGCCTTATACCTTTACTCTCCCAACCGGGCAGACATGGACTCCGCGTAATTCATCGAAAACTCGCATGGGCGAAATGGTAACTCTCCGCTGGGGATTAGCAAACTCTAACAACTGGATTTCGGCATACCTTATGGGGCAACTTGCGCCGCAAGCATTGGTAAATTTGATGCACTCGTTTGGCATTACGGGGCATATCGAACCGGTGGTATCGCTCTGTCTCGGACCTGCCGAAGTGAAACTTGCCGAAATGGTTGATGCTTATACGGTTTTCCCCAACAAAGGTATGCGGGTCGACCCGCTTTATGTTACCCGCATTGAAGACAGCAACGGCAATGTTATAGCCTCTTTTATTCCCCAAATACACGATGTGATAAACGAAAGTACTGCCTACAAAATGATTTACATGCTGCAAGCAGTAATTACACAGGGTACAGGTGCTCGCGTACGCTATCGCTACGGTTTGACGGGTGAAATTTGCGGCAAAACGGGTACTACGCAAAATAATTCCGACGGCTGGTTTATGGGCTTCACTCCCAGCCTTGTGAGCGGCGCATGGGTAGGTGGTGAAGACCGGGGCATTCATTTCGACTCTATGGCAGACGGACAAGGAGCTGCTATGGCTTTGCCGATTTGGGCTCTGTATATGCAAAAGGTATATGCAAATCCCGAATTGGGTTATTTGCCAAGCGAAAAATTTGAAGTGCCAAACTACTTCAAAGTAATTGACGGTTGCCTGCAAGAATTGCCCGACAGTGCTGCCCGTGATGAAATTCTGGATTAATACGAATAATTATTCTTTAACTTGTAAAAAGAATCGTCGTACTGCACACAACACACAGTACGACGATTCTTTTTTATAAATCCGATAATTCTGTTTTTACAATAAATTTGCTGCCAGTTCCGAAAGATAACTGCGCTCGCCTTTTACAAGGTTTACATGAGCAAAAATATCTTGCCCTTTCATTCGGTCTATCATGTATACAAGTCCGTTGGATTGATTATCCAAATAAGGCGAGTCGATTTGTTGAATATCGCCCGTAAAAATAATTTTCGTACCCTCACCCGCACGGGTAATAATAGTTTTCACCTCGTGTGGAGTAAGGTTTTGAGCCTCATCAACAATAAAATATGTTTCGCTCAAGCTACGCCCACGAATGTAGGCAAGAGCCTCGATAACGAGCTGGTTGCTCTTTTGCATTTCATCTATAATGCGTACTTCTTTGCCCTGATAGTTGAGGTTGTGTTTTATAACATTCAAATTGTCGAAAAGCGGCTGCATATAGGGCGACACTTTATCCATGGCATCGCCGGGCAGGTAGCCGAGGTCTTTGTTGCCCAACGCAACAATGGGACGCGCAAGGAGTACTTGTTTATAGTTTTCATGCTGCTGCAAGGCAGATGCAAACGCAAGGAGGGTTTTACCCGTACCCGAACGACCGGTGAGAGCTACAAGCTTAACATTTTCGTCGAGCAAGACATTAACTGCAAAAGCCTGTTCGGCATTGCGCGGCTCGATACCGAAAATCTTTTCTTTTTCTACCCTGTAAACCTTATTGTCGAAGGGATTGTAGCGACACATCACACTGGCACGATTGCTTTTGAGCAGAAAACATTCGTTCGACTCAATGTCGGAAGAAAAATCGAATTCATTAATCGGGACACCTTCTTGCGAAGCATAAAGGCGGTCGATAATTTCGGGAGCTACATTATCGAAAGTATTAAACGCCTTTTCGAAAATATCCATATTGGTTACCTTGTCGTTGATATAATCTTCGGTAAAAACACCTAACGATTTGGCTTTCAAGCGTAAGTTGATGTCTTTTGTAACAAGAATGGTTTTCAGTTTCGATCGCTGTTTCAAGCAAAATGCAGCAGCAAGAATGCGATGGTCGGGTATACGCTCGGAAAAAGATTTTTCAATTTCGGGCGGATATTCTTCATTTGTAACAACAAACAGTTTGCCCAAACCTGCTCCCAATGAAGCTCCTTTCACAAAAAGGTCGTTGTCGGCAATGTTATCCATATCGCGGACAAATTCGCGGGCATTAAAATTGATTTGCTCATTGCCTTTTTTAAATTTATCAAGCTCTTCGAGCACTACAATGGGGATATAAATATCGTTTTCTTCAAAATTGTAGATACACTTGTGATCGTGTAAGATAACATTGGTATCTAACACAAAATTCTTCTTTGCTCCCATAGTTACTATTATATATTTTTAAAGTTAAATTTTGGCAACAAAGATAGAAGAATAACAATAAAAAACTAAGTTTATTCTTGCTTTAATTGCTGTCGTTACAGATTCTTTCCGTTACAATAAGCTTAACAGGTGAAAGTCAGCATTTTAGGCATACCAGGATTTAATAACAAAACTTGTCTATCGTCGTATTTAAATGCTATGAGCAAATTAATTCTCCACAATTTGCTGCGCCCGGGCTACCGCCAAATTGATATTGCTACACACATTTTGCTTACCAAGTTTTGCAGTAATACCGGCTTTGTCGAGCGTAGCTTTCACGGCAGGATTTACTCCCGAAAGCACCATTTGAATATCTTCTTCAACTGCTTTGCGCAACAATACTTCGAGGTTGTGAATGCCCGACGAATCGATAAACGGCACTTTGCGCATACGAATAATTCGTACTTTGGATTTATCGCCAAGCGTTTGCATTACTTCGTCAAACTTGCTCGCAATACCGAAAAAGAATGGTCCTTCAATTTCATATACTTCCACGCCGGCAGGCAGTTTGAGTTGTTCGTTCGACTCCTGCCCTTCTTCCCTATCCATCACAGGGACATCGTCTTTGAAAATAGAAATGGTTGATGTTTCGGACAATCGTTTGAGAAGCAGCAGGATTGCCAACAGCAAGCCGATTTCGATAGCAATTGTCAAATCGAACAAAACAGTGAGCAAGAATGTAGTTAAAAGAACTGCTACATCTGATTTCGGACTTTTAAGCAGTGATTTGAAGGTTCGCCATTCGCTCATGTTGTACGCAACAATTACCAATACCCCTGCCAGGCAAGCCATCGGGATAAATTTCGTTAATGGACTTAAAAACAACAGTATCAACAATAAAACGACTGCATGAATCATTCCCGCTACAGGCGTGCGTCCGCCGTTATTGATGTTGGTCATAGTGCGGGCAATTGCGCCGGTAGCAGGTATTCCGCCAAAAAACGGGACTACAATATTAGCCGCTCCTTGCGCTATCAATTCCGTATTGGAATGGTGGCGACTGCCTGTAACACCGTCGGCAACCGTAGCCGAAAGCAGCGATTCTATCGCACCTAACAAGGCAATGGTAAATGCAGACGGCAGCAAGCGGGTAATGGTTTCGAAATCCAACGAAAAGCCACGGAATGCCGGCAACGAAGCGTCTATTGTAAAAAGGTCGCCAATGGTTTTAACAGAGGTAACGCCTCCGTATTCGCGAAGCAAAAATACGCCAACGGTCATTACTATAATGGCAATCAGCGAACCGGGTATTTTTTTGATAATTTTTCCCGAAAAGATAATAAGCAATATGCTCAATAACCCAACCCCCAACGCCCAGAGGTTAGTTGTATCAAAATTTTCGAAATAAACAGTCCATTTGCCTATAAATTCGGAGGGTGTTTCGGCTATTTGCAAACCAAAGAAATTTTTTATTTGTTCGCTGAAAATAGTTACGGCAATACCCGAAGTAAATCCGATAATGACAGGAAAAGGAATAAATTTAATTACCGTTCCCAAGCGGAAAGCTCCCATTAAAACAAGCATTATTCCTGCCAATAGTGTTGCTAACAGTAAGCCGTCAGGACCATGTTCTCTTATTGTATTTGCCACTACAATCATAAACGCACCTGTCGGACCGCCTATCTGAACATTGCTTCCTCCTAAAAAAGAAATAATAAACCCTGCTATAATTGCCGTAATCAACCCCTCTTTGGGGGATACGCCCGAACCAATACCAAAAGCTATTGCCAACGGCAAAGCTACCACCCCTACAATAACGCCCGACATCAGGTCGGCAAAGAACTTTTCTTTGTTGTACGATTTTATAAGGTCAAAAAAGCGAGGGCGAAAAATAAAATGCATATTCATATCATAAATAATTTAAAGGCGCAAAAGTAGCTATTTTACAGCACTTGGTAGAAAAAATAAAAAAAAATCACTCATCCGATTAAACCTTTCTTTTTCTTTGTAGTCTTAAAGGAGCAAATTTGAAATACTAACTTTAAAATTTTAGAATTATGAAAACGAACAAATTAGTAGCAATTGCGCTTGGATTTTTCTTCAGCGCAGGAGTAATGGCTCAAAACGAAGCCGTTTGTATCAAAACAAAAAAATCGCCCGAAGAGCGCGCGAAAAAACAAACCGAATGGTTGAATCAGGAACTTAAACTGAACGACGAGCAAAAACAAAAGGTGGAAGCTATCAACTTGAAATATGCTCAAGAGAATGTTGCCGACCGTAAGGCTGCGAAAGAAAAATTCAAAGCCAATCGCGCTGCCAAAGATGCCGAAATGCAACAAGTGCTCACAGCCGAGCAGTATGCACAGTTGAAAGAATTAAAGAATAAGAAAAAAGATTGCAAGCACGGAAAAAAGGAAGGAAAGAAACATCACAAAAAAGCTGCCGCTGTTGAGCAGCAAGTAACTACAAAATAATTGTTTCTTCCTCTGTTTAAAAAGCGGTTTAAGTAAAGATTAGTAATAATGTTTTTTAGTGGAAAACGCTTGGAAATATCGTAAGAATTTCCAAGCGTTTTTTTATTCATTGGCATCGATAGAGTCGAAAACCGCAAGCGGGCGTTTAAAAATTTCGTCGAGCGAAATCTGAAAGGTTTCCGTGGTGAGCACGCCCTGTATAACGGTAAGTTTTTCCAGAATAATGTGCAACAAATGCCGATTGTCGCGGGCATAAATTTTTACAAACATGGCGTATTTTCCCGTAGCATAATGGCATTCTACCACTTCGGGTATCAGTTTGATTTGCTCTACCACCTCGGCAAAGTGGCTCAAATCTTTGAGTACCACGCCCAAAAAAGCGCAGGTTTGATAACCTATTTTGTAGGTGTCAATCACAAATTCAGAGCCTTTTATCACCCCGAGGTTCATCAGTTTCTGCATCCGCTGATGAATTGCCGCACCCGACACATTGCATTCGCGCGCTATTTCTAAATACGGAATCCGGGCGTTTGTCGCCACCATTTCCAGTATCTTTTTATCTAATTTGTCTAATTGATGATGTGCCATGGTCTTTATTTATTTTTGGAATTATCCTTTTTGGGCTTGCTTCGTCATTGCAGAAACGAAGTAATCTATTCCTGTGCTGAGATTGCTTCGTTCCTCGCAATTAGCAATCACGACCAACGGAAGTAATGATGGATAGTGTTTGCGTTACAAGCTTCAAAGGAATAGTCGCGTTTATTTTTCCACACAAAAGTAGCATTTTTTTGTTCAAAAAATATCTCACGAAATAAATATTATCTCTATTTCCGAGTTTCGTTTATAAATTAAAAAGATATGCTTATCCGCAAAAATACCCAAAAACAAGATTACGGTATCATGTACTTTTTTTATTTCTACAACAAACTTTTCCAAGCCAGCCATGCCATGGTACCCGCCGAGGTGCGAAACGCCTCCAAATCGACCACGAAAGTGGAGGTATGCAACCCGCCGCAGTGGAGATTTGATGCCCCGCGAATACCAAAACGGTAAAATGAAGCGGGGTATTGCTGTGTGAAAAATCCGAAATCTTCACCCGTCATGCGCACTTCGAGCGTTCTAACGCGGTCGCTGCCGAGAAATTCGGCGGCATAAGCGGCAAGCTGTTCGGTGAGTTGCGGGTCATTATCCACGGTTGGATAGCCGTCTTGCGGTTGCACATCGCAACTGCAGCCGTAAGCCTTTGCCGTTTCGGTGGCAATGCGGCGGATATGCTCTTTGGCTTCGGCGCGCCATTGTTCGTTCATGGTGCGCAGGGTGCCCGAAAGTTGCACCGTGTTGGGGATAACATTGCAGGCGCTGTCGGCAATAAATCGCCCGAAACTCAACACCATGGGCGAAAACGGATTGTTCAAGCGAGATTTGATTTGTTGCAGCGAAACAAGAATTTGCGCCGCGCAAAGCACCGTGTCGTTAAACAAATGCGGCAAAGCTGCATGCCCGCCCTTGCCGTGAATATTGAGGTAAATTTCGTCTGCCGAAGCCATAATCGTGCCGCCTCGAAACGCCACCGTGCCCACGGGATAATCGACCGAGGCATGCTGCCCGATAATCAATTCGGGCTTGTATTCGGCAAAAACGCCGTCTTCGAGCATCAGTCGCGCGCCGCCCGGATGCTTTTCTTCGCCGGGCTGGAAAACGAGCAGCACCGTTCCCTCCCATTCGTTTTTCAACGCGGAAAGAATCTTTGCCGTTCCGAGCAGCGAAGCTACATGAGCATCGTGTCCGCAAGCATGCATTCGATGCCGGCAAGTCGATTTATAGGACAAATCCGTTTCTTCGTCCACGGGCAACGCGTCCATGTCGGCGCGCAGGGCAATAATCTTTTTTTCAGGGTTTCGTCCTTTCAATACGCCTAAAACGCCCGTTCCGCCAATATTTGCTCGAAAGGGAATATTCATTTCGGCGAGTTTTGCCTGGATAAACTTTGCGGTTTCTACTTCTTCGAACGATAATTCGGGATGTGCATGCAGGTGTTTGTAAGCTTCGCACACAAAGGGGAAGGCTTCGTTGGAAAGGGTTTTTATTTTTGCTTTCATTCTTTTTGGTTTTTTATTGGGCAATGTCTATGCCGAGCAGAAGATTATAAATTGAAGATAAAGAATAGTATATTTTTTTTTGGAATTATCCTTTTGAGGCGTGCTTCGTCATTGCGAGGAACGAAGCAATCTTAGAGTAACACCCGGTTGGAGATTGCTTCGTCGTTCCTCCTCGCAATGACGGATAACATTTGCTTTACAAGCCTCAAAGGGATAGTTCCATAATTTTTTTACAAAAGTATAAAATACTTTGAGCAAACTACTATCGGTTTATTAAATGCACAAAATGTTTTTGAGCAAACCGGCAAGGGTTGAACAAATATTCTGAGGATATTGGGCTGTGCCAAAGATGTGATGTGATGATAGGTTTTAAGGATTATTAAGAGTTGGAGTTCGTCGAAGCTTGGTCGAAGGATTGCCGAAGGATAGTCGAAGGATAGAGGGTGTTTTTTGCTGTCTGTAATTAATGTTATTTAACAGTTTTAGGATTAAAAGTGCTAAAATTTAGTTATCGTTATTGCAGTATAAATGCTTATACTTGCTACTTCCGAAGCAGCGGTCCCCCATTTGGCGCAAGTTTAGCGATAGCGTAACTTGTGCCTTTCAATCCATTTACCCATATATTATTTCTATTTATTTGTTCCATTTCTTTTGCATTGCTGGCACAAGGTACGATTCGACAAACTTGAGCCAAGGGAGGACGGGTTTTAATAATTCTGTACAAAATACTGTAACAAATCCTTTGCTTCTTTACCTACATCAGATTTCATCATTTCCCAACCTCCTCCTAATTCAAAATAAGGTAATACATTGCTAAGTTTACTTTTATCACCAATGATAGGAATATACTTTTCTATATAATCCTTCACAACCCCCAAATGTCTTTGAAGTGCTTTCTCTGCAGTAGATTTATTTTTTTTCATTCAAAGAATTGTATAAGTTTACAAATCTTATCCAAAATTCTTCTTTTGATTTTACATTAGGAATATATATATCTGTTTATCTTAGTGGATTGATGAATTTTTCTATTATTTCAATATCAGAGAAATTATTTTGTAAGAAATATAACTGATTTCCACCTCAGTCCTGTCGAATTTGTAATTCGACAGTTAAGAATATTAGCATTTAAATACGATATCAATAATTACAAAAATCGAAAGAATGGAGAATATTCTTTACAACCCCTCCCTCCTTCGGAGTACTCCCCTTAAAATAAGGGGAGAATTATGCACAAACTGCCCCGTTATACAAAAAAACAATGCTTGTGCAACACTGTCCCCTTTTTGAAAGGGGACGAGCGAAGCGGAGGGGTTTCGAGTTTAGAACTCCACTCGGCGAAGCGTCTCCCCATTTGGCGCAAGTTTGCAACTTGTGCCTCATATAAACCATTATATTGCAATTCATTATTCATCCATTTTTCTTGATATAGGCACAAACACGGTATATTCAATAAAGTTATTTTCATTTCGGTAGATAAAATCAGC